>JAKOVD010000197.1 GCA_029782215.1 Chloroflexota bacterium | reverse complement strand
CAACGCCGCCACCGGCGAAAAGCTGTTCACGGATAACTGCCAGAAGTGCCACGGCCCCCAGGGCACCGGCGGCATCGACAACCCCGGCTCCGACGACGGCACCATCCCCTCCCTCAACCCCATCGACGAAACCCTCATCAGCTCCGACCCCAAGGTCTACGCCACCAACGTCGACCTCTTCATCGAACACGGCTCCAAACCCGCCGGTCCCAACCCCAAACAGGTCATGGCTGCCTGGGGCGATAACGGCAAGCTCACCCCACAGCAGATCGCCGACCTCATCGCCTACATCGTCAGCCTCAACCCCGCCAAATAGCGTTCAAAGCTCTCCACCACACCCACCTCAGCAGACCCGCCGGGATGCCCCTGGCGGGTCTGCTCATGTCAGGGCACCTGGCACCGGAAGCTACTTGCGACCTTGATCGAGCATTTGACAGCACGTTCTCTCCTGGCCATAATGTGACTGATCGGTCATGTGACCACATGGTCACATTAAGGTCGGGATGGACTCGATGCCGAAGCAGACGTTCTTCAACCTTCCCGACGAGAAGCGCAACCAGATCATCGCGGTCGCTATCGACGAGTTCGCCGACAATGACTACGACAACGCCTCAGTCTCGCGCATTGTGGCGCGGGCGGGCATCGCCAAGGGTAGCCTCTACCAGTACTTCGAAAATAAAGAGGACCTTTACGGCTACCTGCTCGGCCTTCTGGCCGAAGCCAAGACCCAGTTCCTCTCGCTCGACCACCCGGACCCGCAGCACATCGGCATCTTCACCTATCTGCGCTGGACGGTGCAGGCGGGACTGGCCTTTGAGCTGGCCTACCCCAAGCTGACCCGAATCGGGATCCGGGCCAACAACACCTCAAACCTGCCCGAAGGGTTCGCCACCCAGATGCGTGAGGCGACCCGCACCTTCTACCGGCGCCTGGTTGAAGCGGGCAAACAAGATGGGGACATCGCCGGCGATATCGACTCAGGATTGGCTGCCGTCGTCTTTGAGGCCCTCATGGATACGGCGGGCAGGTACATCGTCAACCGCCTGGAGAGCGAAGGCATCGGCGCCAGCCAGGATACACGGCTGCTCATGGAGCAGCCAGAGGTGGCGGAGCTGTTCAACCAGACGGTCACCATCCTCGAATATGGCATGCGAAGGCGTCCGCAGACGCCAGGAGGTGAGTGAATGGGTCAAACCTTCAAGATGGCCTGGCGCAACATGTGGCGCAACTGGCGCCGCACCGTGATTGCCCTGGTGGCAATCGTGGCCGGTCTGATCCTCCTGCTGCTGCTCGATGGGCTGATAAAGGGCTCCGACCAGGCGGTCTTCGGCAACGCCGTGCGGCTCTACGGCGGCAACGTCATGGTGCACGCGCCCGGCTACAGCGCCAAGGCGAGCCGGCTCCCCATGTTGCCGCTCGAGGACGCCGACGCCGTCGTGCAGGCGGCGCGCGTCCAACCCAACGTTGTGGCCGCGGCCAAGCGCATCAACACCGCTGGCATCGCCAGCAGCCGCGAAGGCACCTACGCCGTGGAGATCACAGCCATCGAACCGGAGGTGGAGGCGCCTCTCAGCATCCAGGCGAAGAACATCGTCCAGGGCCGTTTCCTCCAGGGGGACGACGGCGACGCCATCCTGATAGGCAAGGGCCTGGCCGACCGCCTGCAGGTTGCGCCAGGGGACAACCTGGTCCTGCTGGGGCGCAGCAAGAACGAGACGATGCGGCAGCACAGCATGACGGTGGTGGGCATCTACGACCTGGGGGCGCCGGATATCGAGAAACGGATGGTCTATCTCACGCTGCCTGAAGCACAGACGCTCTACAACCTGCGCGACCAGGCCACCGAGGTGAGCATTTCGCTGGAGAGCGTCGGCCAGGAAGACGCCGCGGTGGCAGCGTTCAAGCGCGTGCTGCCGGCCTACGAGATCGACTCCTGGGCCACGCTCAGACCTGAAATCCGGCAGGCCATCGACGCCAAGGCGGGCTTCACCGGCGTCTTCGGGTTGATCGTGGTCTTGATCGCCTGCATCGGTGTGCTCAACCTGATGATGATGGCCGTCTTCGAGCGAACACGCGAGATGGGCGTCCTGGCAGCGCTGGGCATGAAGGGCCGCCGCGTGATGGCCCTATTCCTGCTGGAAGGCTCCCTGATCGGCGCCGTGGCCGCCGTGATCGGATGCATCCTGGGGGTCTTGCTATTGGGCTGGCTGGGACGCGTCGGCATCGACATCTCAAAGTTCTCAGGCGTGGGAGAGGTCACCGCCCTGATGGGCGACCGCATGTACCCCGTCATTCGCGTGTCGGACCTCATCAGCCGGGCGATCGCCGTGACCCTGATTGCGGCGCTGGCATCGCTCTACCCGGCCTGGCAGGCCGCTCGCAAGCAACCGGCGGAGGCGCTGCACCATGTTTAGAGGTGACGAGGGAGGAATGCGTCATGGCACTTGGTAAACTGTGGACCATCGCCTACCGGGACCTGGGCCGCAACCGCCGGCGGTCCCTATTGACGGGACTGGCCGTGGCCCTGGGTCTGGGGCTGCTGATCGCAATGGAAGGTCTGATCGCGGGCATCTATGAAGATGCGATCCAGAACAGCATCCGCTTGCAGACGGGACACGTGCAGGTGCGGGCCACGTCGTATGAGACGGAGAAGATGAGCCTGAAGTGGAAGGATCTGCTGCCAGAGCCCGGGGCTCTGGCGGCGAAGATCGCGGCGATGAGCGAGGTCAAGGCGGCGGCGCCGGTGCTGTGGGCCGGCGGTGTGCTCAACACCAACGACGACTCGGCCGGTCTCCAGGTTTACGGCATCGACACCGAGTCCGCCCTGTATGCGCCCATCCGGGACGCCATCCGAGCCGGCGCCTTCCTGGCTGCGGACGACCGCAGCGGCATCCTCATCGGAAAGCACCTGGCTGACAGCCTGGGGATCGGCGTGGGGCGGAAGGTGACGCTGACCGTGGTCGACGCCAACGGCAGGCCGCAGGAAGGTGTGTTCGAGATCCGCGGCTTGTTCTCGACCGGCATCCCGGGCTACGACCAAAGCGCCGTCTTCATGCCGCTCTCCAAAGCGCAGGCCTTCACCGGCGCCGGCGATCGCGCCAGCGCCATCATGATCCTGCTGCACGACCAGAATGACGCCGCCAAGGTTGCCGCTGCCTTGAGCAGCGCCGACACCGCCGCTGTCACCTGGCAGGACCTGAACGCCGTGGTTCTGCAGACCCTACAGTCGAGCCAGGGGTACTACGTTCTGTTCAATGGCATCGTCATGCTGGTCGTGGCGGTGATCATCGCCAACACCCTGCTGATGGGTGTGTTCGAGCGCATCCGCGAGATGGGCATTCTGGCGGCGCTGGGCATGAAGGGCCGTCAGATCATGGTGATGATGCTCCTGGAAGCCGCCCTCCTGTCGCTGGCCGGTATCATCGCCGGCATTCTGATCGGCCTCGTGGGGCTCGCCTACCTGGCCAACGTCGGCATCTACTTTGGCGACGCCGTCTCTTCGGCAGGGAGCATCGCCATGGGCTCGACCTTGTATGCCCGTCTGGTGCCGAGTTCGATCCTTTCTCTCTCCTTTTGGACGCTGCTGATCGTGCTGCTGGCGTCCCTCTACCCTGCCTGGTTCGCCGCCCGCCAGGAACCAGTAGCGGCGCTGCGAGCGCTTTAGGCCGAAAGCCACCCGCAAAAGGCTGAGTTCAAGTCAACTGCCGAGGAGCATACAATGGACGTCATTGAGCTGGAGAACGTGGTCAAGACCTATCGCATCGGCGAGGTGGAGACGCGCGCCCTTGATGGGGTGAGCCTGAGCATCGGCGCCAGGGAGTTCACGGCGCTCGTCGGTCCTTCGGGTTCGGGCAAAACCACCCTGCTGCAGTTGATGGGCTGCCTTGACCAGCCTGACAGCGGCGCCATTAGGATCAACGGCGAAGATGTTACGCGCTTCAAGGCCAACCAGCGCGCCGACCTGCGGCGAGAGAAGATCGGCTTTATCTTTCAGTTCTTTGCCCTGATCCCGGTCCTGGATGCCTACGAGAACGTCGAGCTGCCGCTCCTGTTGAGCGGCGTCGGGGCCAAGGAACGGCGCGCCCGGGTGACCGAGCTGCTGGACGCCGTCGGCCTGGCGGGCCGCACCCATCACCGTCCGGACCAGATGAGCGGCGGCGAGCAGCAGCGCGTGGCGATTGCCCGCGCCCTGGCGCCGCGCCCCCTGATGGTGCTGGCAGATGAGCCGACGGCCAACCTGGACACCGCCAACGGCCATCAGGCCATGGAGATCATGCAGCGCCTCAACGAGCAACTGGGCACTGCCTTTGTGTTTGCGACCCACGATCCCCGTGTGATGTCGTTTGCCCGGCGGGTGGTGAGGCTGCGCGACGGCAAGATCGTCGACGAAAGCAACGGCGGCTAGAAAACACAGGCTGGCAGGTCGTCAAGGCCTGCCAGCCTGGCAATAGGGGTTTTGGGGTTACGCCTTGGCTTCGCCCGTCTCTGCGGCAGCGGGGGCTGCCGGGGCTTCGGGCGCCGCCGGAGCTTCGGGTGCTGCGGGCGCTTCGGCTGCGGGCAGCGCCTCGGGGGTCAACTTGCCGGAGGCCGTGACCACCACAGCGCCCTCGCCGGTGATGACGGCAGCCGCAGCGCTGATGTCATCCTTGTTCTTGACCACGTCCTCGACGTACATGCCCTGGTCGGTGATGACAGCGCTGGTGGCCTCCGCCTCGTCGCCGCCGGCCGCGACCCGGCTGACAGCCAGACCCTCGGAGGTGCTGAGAGCGGAGATGGCGACCTCTTTGCCTGCGGCCAACTGCTTGGCAATGTCGGCGCTGATGGCCGCCGTCACCGTGTCGGCGCCGGCCTCTTGCAGCGCCCGCTCGGCCTCAAGTACCCAGGTGTGTTCGATGACCGCCACCAGTGCCGAGGTGCCGGGTTTGAGCGACTCGCCCACCTGGCGCAGGCGATCGTCGGCGAAGCCGCCGTCGTGCAGCTTGGCGGCCAGTCCACCGATGGTGGCGCCGACGCCGGCGCCGGCTGCGACGCCGAGCGGGCCGCCAAGAATGCCGATCACACCGCCCACGACGCCGCCGATGGCGGCGCCCTTGCCGCCGCCCATATCGCCGGTTTCCTTGATGCGAAGTTTGCCGTCGGCGTCCTTGGTCAGAACGGCGGCGTCTTCAATGGCAATCAGGCGATCTTTTTTTGCTTCTTTGAGCTGCTGCAGGGCTCTTTCGGCCCCGTAGGGGTCCTGAAAGGCAGCGACGATGAATTCAACGGGGACTTCCGACATGTTCCTGATTCCTTGAGAATGGGTAGCTAACGAGCGATTCACAACGATTGCGATCAAACTGGGCCACCCAAGATGATCATCCCGGGCGGCCCTGCCTAATGCTGGATTTTCAGTTCAAGGCCGGTTGCCGACGCCCCATGCAGGAGTCCGGCAACCGGCCTGATCGTTCCGGCAAGACGCCGGATGAGCTGCGCGACCTGACTAGCCGTTCAACAGCTTGGCCTTCGCGGCGGCGAACTCCTCGTCGGTAAGAAGCCCCTGCGCCCTGAGATTGCCCAGACGCTCCAACTGCGCCGTCAGATCCTCCTGGGGAGGCGGCGCATACTGCACCGGAGGCGGCGCCGCATACTGGACCGGGGGCGGCGGCGCATACTGCGGCGCTGGCGCCGTCGTCATTCCTGCCGAATCCATCGCGTTGGCATACGCCTGCGCATTCTTCTCCGCCTGCCGGCGGTCTACGGCATTACGAGTCGCCGTCGCCGTCCCCACGACGGCCGCCGTGCGCACCATTCCACGTACGAGTCCTGGCATGTCAGTCTCCTTCAAGCTCTGGCTGGTAGAGAGGCGAACGCCTCTTCGACAACTTCTGCCGGCACACGGTAATTCACAGCCATCTCGACGCCGGCATTGTAGATGGCATTGACCAGGTCCACCGCCCAGGCATGCTCGATCGCGAGGGCAACGACCGCCGAGCCGGGCGCCATGCCTTCGTACAGGGCCTCGGCGTCCTCGGAGTCGAACAGGCCCCGCGTGCCGGTGTCGATGAAGCCCACCGCCGCCGCATATTCCGGCGGCAGGTCCTCGAGATCGATGCTCCAGCAGGCGCCGTTCGCATCCTTCATCAGCAGCATGGCGTCCAGCACGCGGATCGTCCCCGCCGCTGCCCGCTTCTGCAGCTCGGCAAACACCGTGCCGTCGAAGCGCGGCTCTCCTGCCGCCAGGATGATCACATCTACGGGTCCTCTGCTAATCATCAAACACTATCTCCTCATGGTCTTAATAGGTGCGACGCACTTTGAAAGTGCGTCGCACCTGGTTACGCCTACCGGCTGGGGTGCGCCATCTCGTCGATGGCCACGGCAATGGCGATGATCAGCCCGTCGTCCTGCCCAGGCTCCACCTCGATCCCGTAGGTGTCCCGCACCCGGAACCACTTCTTCGAGATCTCCGCCACCTTGTTCCGCCCCTCGCCGATCGTGTACTCGTGGTCCAGGATGTTCCCCTGAACGTCCAGGTCAGGACCACCCTTGATGTTCACCACCCAGCGCTCACGGATCGGCGTGATCAAGGCTTTCTTGACCATGCCGATGCGCTCGCCGTTCGGCCCTTCGATCTCCATCGAGTCCTTGATCCGCAGCATGCGCTCCTGGATCTTGGCCACCTCCCGGCCGCTGCGGTCTTCAATGATCAGAGTACTGCGGATGCGCAACGCCTTGCCGTCGACCTTGAACACCCTCTCGCCGCGGTCGTTCTCGATCCAGAAATCGTCGCCAATGGCGAACATCTTCTGGCGCATCTGATAGTGGGTGGCGCCGCCGCCGCCCAAACCACCCGGTCCGCCCTCGCGACGTTCCTCACGCCGCTCCTGGCGATTGTCTCTGCGTAGCATACTTGACTTGCCTCCAGATGAATGGTCTGTTGCTGTAACAGGTTGTTGACGGGAATTATACCGCCTGGGGGTAAAAAAAGGGTAGAGCGACCTTCCCAACCGCATCACGCCCAGACAAGGTACACGGGGACGTGGGGCGGATGGGGGCAGAGCGGCAGCCAGGTCCTGGATGAAGCCGCGCTGAGAAAGCAATAGCGCCTACTGCATTCGAGCGTGATTGCGTCATAGTTGCATCTGGCAGTGGAACTTGTAGACGACTTGTTTGTCGCTCGTTCGCTGCGAGTGCCGGCGCAGCGATCAGGGTTCCAGCGCCGGTTGTCCAGGGGTGGCAGCGCTCGTTCACGCTTTGAAGCCGCGCGCATCGCGCCGGCACGCGAACACCGGCCATAGTTCCGCCTGTTGGCGCCTTCATCTGCCGCCCCCATCCCATATCAACCCCAAGGAGCTGCCTGAGATGCACCTACGTCAAACACTGCTGCGGCTGATTGCCGTGCTGGGGATCGCTGCCGGGTCGGCCGCCGTCCTGCCGGCGGTCCCGCTTCAAGCTGCGTCCGCGGCCCCGACGGATACGCCCACACCCTCTGCAACCGGGAACGTGGAGGAGTGGACGGCGGCACAGGGGCTGGTCTACTGGGCCAACAATTGCTTCGCCGACGAATTCAATCCTTTCGCCGAGCTAAACCGGCAGCCGGCAAGTGGAGGTCTCGGGCGCACGCTGGAGTCGATCAACGACTACAGTCGCTGTTCGACCTATCAGAACCAGCTCAGTTCGGGGGACGGCCTCTACTATTACAGCAGCTCCCAAACCCGTATCGAGCGCATGCCGCTCGGCGAACCCTTCACGGCCCAGGTCGTGAAGACGCTGACCAACAGCCAGGCGCCCAATCTCGCGAGGGCCTTCGTCGAAGCCGGCGGTTACCTCTACTGGGTCAACAGCTTCGACAAAGTATTCCGCACCCTCAAGGACGGCACGGGCGCGATCGAGACCGTGGCCGACACGGCCTCCTCCCCGGCCGATGTCATGGTGGTTGGCAATACCGTGTACTGGACTGACAGCAGCGGCGTATGGACGATCGCCACGAACTGCGGCGCCCTCCCCTGCACGGGCGCCAAGGCGTCGTTCGCCTCGTTCGGCGCCAACACCAATGGTTACGGCTTGCTCTACGTCTTCCTCGGCGGGGTCCAGAGCCGCTACAACGTCTACTGGGTGCAGCGTACGACCAGCGGCAACACCTACAGCTACCAAATCCGCTACCGCTCCTGCAACCTGATCACCGTCTGCACCCTGGTGCAGCCCACCACTTTCTACACGGCCACCGCCAACTGGCTGATCGGCAGCCCCATCTCTGCCAACGGCAATCTCTACTGGACCGAACGTGATATCAGCACGGTGAACAACGTCACCGGCGAGGTCAAGCGCAAGGCCCGCACTGATGCTTCCAACGCCGCCGACACCCTGACCATCAACCAATCAGGCATCGACTCCCGTCTGTTCGCCGTTAACGATCTCCTCTTCTTCGCCCGCCGCAGCGTTGGCATCTATACGCTCCCTCTCAACGCCGCCGCCATCACGCGAGACTTTGCCCTCGACGCCTTCGAGGTGACGCAGGCGATCCAGAACCTGGCCAACGCGGCTCCCCTGGTGGCGCAGAAAACGACCTACGTCCGCGCCTACGCCCGGCAGGTCTCCGGCCCGGATGCGCCCAATGTGGAAGCCCGCCTGACCGGAACTAAGAACGGAACGCCGCTGCCCGGTTCGCCGCTGGCGCCGGTGAACGGCGTCCGCGCCCTGAAGACGGGAGGCGGCTACGACCGCGCTCACCTGGACGACGGCTGGTATTTCCTGCTGCCCGCCTCGTGGACCAACACCGGCGCCGTGACGCTGAAGGTCGAGGTCGACCCGCGCCTCATCCACACCGACCCCAATCGTGCCGACAATGAGCTGACCAAGACCCTCACCTTTCAGAACCAGCCGCCGGTGTGCGTTTGGACGGTGCCCGTACGCACCCACACGCCCCTGCCCTCGGTCAACGACCCCAATTTCTGGCCCATGGTCAGCCACTTCGACCGCCGTTGGCCCGTGCCGGGAACATGGATCTATCGCGACACCGACCCGGTGGAAGAGCTCCAGGTCTGCACCTACTACGGCGTGCCCTATCCCTGCTACGGAGCCTATGAGCTGGAGGATGGTTGGAGTGTGACCAACGGCCCGCCTGACCGCGACAAGGTCATCATGTCGCTGTGGGCGCGATCGCAGCTCACGTTCAACCCCGACGCCTGCGACAACATCGGCGCACCGGTGCATTTCATGGGCATGGTGCACCCCGACGCCAACAACGGCGGCGCCTCGGGCTATGCCAGCCTCTCTACCACCGACTCGTGGGTGCAGTTGCCGGCCCATACCCCCGACCCCATGCCATCCGGCTGGAACGACGTCCGCCCGGGCCGCGTCATGGCCCAGGAACTCGCGCACAACTACGGCCGCCAACACGTCGACTGCGGCAACCCAGAAGGCATCGACACCAACTATCCTTACCCACCCTGCCAGATCGGGCCCGTAGGACCAGACCAATACTACGGTTTTGACTCCGTCACCCAGACGCCCATCCGCCCGGACCAGGCCTCCGACTTCATGAGCTACGGCAGCGCCCAGTGGGTGAGCGACTATACCTGGCGGGCGCTGATGAACAGCTTCGCCGCCGTGCAGGCAGCGGCGGCGCAGGCGGGGCCACAGGCGGGGCCACAGGCGGGGCCATTGGCGGGCAACAGTGTGTTCGTGACGGGTTGGGTCGACGCGACCAATCTGCGCGGGAAGTTGGGCTCCGTCCTGGTGCTGCCCACCTCCTCGGTGCCGCCCGCCACCGTGCAGGCGGCCGCCCGCGCGAGCGCGACGGCGCAGCCTTCCGGCCCGCAGGCCACCTTCCGCCTGCGCCTGCTCGACGCGGTGGGCGGCGTCCTGGCGACCCGCACCCTGACTCCCCTTGAGATGGACAACCACGCCGCCGGCGCGGACTCGGCGCTCTTCAGCGACGTCTTTGCGCCGCCCACCGGCCAGGTGGCGACCGTCCAGCTCCTGGCAGACAACACGGTCCTCGACAGCCTGACGCCGGGCAGCCATACCCCCACCGTCGCCATCCAGAAGCCAACAGGCGGGAGTGTGATTGACGACCAGCTCACCATCCAGTGGACGGCCAGCGACGCCGATCCCGGCGACCATCTGCTCTACACGGTGCAGTACAGTCACAACAACGGCGCCAGTTGGCACACCATCGTGGCCAACGATCCCGGTTCGCCTAACGGCGGCGGCGCCCTGACGCTTGACGACCTGGGCTCGCTGCCCGGCGGCGGCGCCAACCAGTCGCGCATCCGTGTGCTGGCCAGCGACGGCTACAACACCGGCATCGCCGTTTCGCAGCCGTTCACGGTCAACAACCGCAAACCCGAGCCCTACGTTGCGGCCCCGTCCGCAGGACAGAGCTTCCCTGCCGGCCAGACGGTCATGCTGCAGGGCGGCGCCACCGACGCCGAGGACGGCGGCCTGAACGGCGCCGCCCTGGCATGGACGGTTGACGGCAGCGCCAGCGGCAGCGGGGCAGCCAGCACCGCCGCCGGTCTGGCGCCCGGCGCCCACACCGCCGTGCTCACGGCCACCGATGGCGACGGCAACCAGGGCACCGCGGAGGCTGCCTTCAACGTGGCGCCGGTGAGCGTTCCCATCACCGCGGCGCCGGCGCTTGACGGCAAGTGCGACGACAGCAGCTACGCCAACGCCGCCACAGTCCTGCTGCGGCCCTACGCCGACGGCTCCCAGGCGACCGTGCGCATCCTACGCACCGACCCCTATCTCTGGGCCTGCTTCGCCGGGCTGGCCAGGGGCGCGGCCAGCGGTGACTACGCCGGGCTGCGCGTCGACGTCGATCGCAGCCGCAACGCCCAGGCGCAGCCCAGCGACTACGCCTTCTTCGCCGGTGAGGACGGTTCAGTCCTGACCTACGCTGGCGATGGCGGCGGCGGCTTCACCGATCCGGGACCAGGCGGGCTGCAAGCGCAGATCAGCGCCACGGCCGGCGCCTGGAGCGCCGAGCTGCGCATCGACAAGGGAATGCTGAACGGGTGGGACCACCTGGTCGGCCTGGCCGCCGGCCACTACGCGGTCAGCGGGCAGGGCGACGACCACGTGTGGCCGTACAAGGCGGTTTGGAACAAGCCTAATACGTGGGCCACCACCGCGCTTGGCGACCAGCCGTTTGTCAGCGCGCTCGACCCGGTCACGGCCACCGCCGGCAGTTCAGCGTTCACCCTGAACGTGAGCGGTTCCGGCTTCGCCGCCGACGCTGTCGTCCTTTGGGACGGCGCCGCCCTGCCTACCGTCGTGGTGGACGAGACCCACCTCACGGCAGACGTGGGGACGGACCAACTGGCCAGCGCGGGCACAGCGCTCGTCAGCGTGCGGTCGCCGGCGCCGGGCAACTTCGAATCAAACAAGGAGCCCTTCGAGGTCGAGGCGCTGCCTCCCACCATTACCAGCCTCTCACCCGGAAGTGTGCCTGCGGGCAGTCCGGCCACCACCCTCACGATCAACGGCAGTCACTTCGCCCCTGACGCCCAGGTGCTGTGGAATGGCGCTCCCCTAAACACCCAGGTCGTGAGCGCAATGCAGCTCAAGGTGCAGCTTGCGCCCGCTTTGCTCGCCGCCGGGCAGACAGTGGGCGTGGCGGTGCGCAACCAGACGCCGCAGGAGCGCATTTCAGAGGCGAAGTCCTTCGAGATCACGCCTCCCGCGAGTGTTTTCTTGCCACGGCTGCAGCGCTGAGCGATGATTCATGAGCGAGGAGAGCCGCTCATGACACCTCTTCAGGAATATCGCCATGCCTACTCCCGGCGCCGGCTCGTACTGACCGGCCTGGTGCTGGCCTGCGTGCTGCTGTTCAGCCGTCGCGCGCTGGCGAACCAGCTCAATGTCCGCATCAGCGGCGACCTGCCGCCCGGCGGCAGCGTCGATTCCTTCCCTGCCTTTGCCATCAGTCCTGACGGCCGCTTCGTGGTCTACGTCGCCGATCAGCGCGCCGCCCGGTCGCACGAGTTGTTCAGCGTCCCTATCCGCGGCGGCACTGCCCCTACCCGCCTCAGTGGCATCCTCCCCACCGACGCCAGGGTTTCCAGCTTCCGCATTACATCCGATAGCCAACGCGTGGTCTACCTGGCGCCGCAGGACACTCCCGGCGCCAACGAGCTCTACAGCATCCCCATTCAGGGCGGCGTCCCGACGAAGCTCAACTCGCCGCTGCCCGTGAACGGCAGCGTCTCTTCCTTCTGGGCCAGTCCTGATGGCAAGCGTGTCGTCTACCTTGCGGACCAGGAAACGGCAGGGAGGACCGAACTGTATAGTGTGGCAGTGACCGGCGGCGCCCCGGTCAAGCTCAACGGCCCGCTGGTGAGCGGCGGCAGCGTCGGGTTTGCCATCATCAGTCCCGACAGCACGCGCGTGGCCTACTCTGCTGACCAGCAGGTCGATGGCCGCTATGACCTTTACGGGGTCCCCATCGGCGGCGGCAGTGTGGTCAAACTTAGCGGTGACTTCTTTAGCGGCGGTTTTCTGCAGGACTGGGCCTTTGCGCCCGACAGCCGCCGGGTCGTTTACAAGGTAAGAGCTGCTGTTGTCGACTATCGCTCTGAGCTGTACAGTGTGGCGGCGACGGGAGGGGCACCGGTCAAGCTGGACGCAGGCGCCGTGGCGGACATCACCCTAAGCTGGAGATTCACCATTAGCCCGGACAGCAGCCGCGTGGTCTACACCTGGCAGCGTCCGCCGGACAAGACGTGGAACCTGTACAGCGTCCCCATCGGAGGGGGTCAAGTCACGCAGTTGAACGGGGCTCTGGTCAAGGATGGCAACGTGGGCGACAACTACGCCGTCACGTCAGACAGCAGCGTGGTGGTCTATAACGCCAGCCAGGACATCAGCAGCGTGACAGAGCTCTATCGCGCTGCCATCACAGGCGGCGCCGACGTCAAGCTCAATCCGCCTTATCCGGCCGGCAGAAGTATGCGGGGTGCGATCGGCAAGCCGCTGCCGATCAGTCCCGACGGCAGCCGCGTGGTCTACGTCGCCGACCAGCAGATCGATGAGATGTTTGATCTGTGGAGCGTACCGGTGGCGGGTGGCCCATCCGTTAAGTTGAACGGTCCCCTTACCGCCGGCGGCGCCATCGATCTCTACCGCATCGCCATCAGCCCGGACAGCCAGAGCGTGGTCTACGCCGCCGACCAGGACACGAAAGGCGTCAAGGAGCTTTTCCGGGCGCCGATCGCCGGTGGACCCGTTTCCAAGCTCAATGGCCCCCTCGTCACTGGCGGCAGCACAGGCGCCTTCGCCATCAGCCCTAGCGGGCAAGAAGTGGTCTACCGCGCCGACCAGCGCGTGAAGGGCCAGTACGAGCTCTTCGTCACGTATTCCGAACCGAGACTGTATCTTCCTGCGGTTTTGAGGGGATCGAAGTAACCGCCACCTCGTAAGGGCGCTCCACGTGGCGTACAACTCTTAACAGAGATTCAGCTTCCTGCCGCGGCCGCCTCTCCGGCGACCGTCCCGGCTTGCTGCCGGAAGGCATACACGGCAGCGTCCACACTGGGATAGACGTGGCCGGCGCCGAGGACATCCATCACCCCGGTCAGGCGCAGGCGGTCGCGCACGCCGCCCCGCACCTGAGCCAGGAACACCTGGATGCCCAGCTCCTCGAGCTCGACGAGCAAGGTGCGCAGCATGTCCAGACTGGCCACGTCGAGATCGGCGCTGGCGCCCAGGTGAAAGATGACCGCCCTGGGAGGGGGTTGGCTGGCGGCGACCATGTCCAGCACCTGGGTGCGCGCCACATTGGCGTTCAGGAAATAGAGGGGGGCGTCAAGCCGCACGATCAGCAGCTCCGATTCGGTGACGTTTTCCGGATGGCGGCCGATGTCGCCGTAACCCACGACCTGGCCCGGAATCTTGCCCAGCACCGCCACGTGAGGCCGGCTGGAACGGTACAGGATGATCAGCAGCGAAAGCATGACGGCAATGATCAGTCCCATCAGGACGTCCGTCGTGATGACGCCGAACAGCGCCACCATCGCCAGAAGGAAGTCATTGCGGTTGGAGGCGTAGTAGCGCTTGAGCTCGGCCACGTCCATCAGGCCGATCACGGCGACAATAACGATGCCGCCCAGGACGGCGTTGGGGAGGTTCTTGAACAGGGGCGCCAGGAACAGCAGGGTGATGAAGATGAGCGCGGCCGTCACCAGGGACGATACCTGCGTGCGGGCGCCGGCGTTCTCGCCCGTGGCGGAGGATGAGAGACTGGCATCGGCAGTGAAGCCCTGGAAGAGGCCAGTGCCCAGGTTGGCGGCGCCCAGTGCGATCATCTCCTGGTCGGCGTCGATCTCGTAGCGATGGCGGGCGGCAAAAGCCCGGGCTGAGCCCAGCGACTCTCCTACTGCCAGGAAGACAATGCCTGCGGCCCCTGTGAGCAGGTAGGGGACATCGATCAGGCGTACATCGGGCAGCCTGGGTGTGGGCAGGCCGGTGGGGAAGACGCCGATCGTGCTGACGCCCTTCTCATCCAGGTGCAGGAAGGTGACGGCCAGGATGCCCATCGCCAGGACTACCAGCCCCCCCGGAATGCGCGGATAGTAGTGCCTGATCAGCAGGAGGATGGCAATGGTGCCGAAGCCAATGACCATGGTCCTGGGATTGGCCTCCGGTATCTGGACGACCAGGCCGTAGACCTGCTGGAAAAAGTTGCCGCTGGTCGACGGCACGCCGAAGAGCTTGGGCGCCTGGCCAATGGCAATGGTCAACGCCAGACCAAACACGAAGCCAGTCACCACCGACTTCGAGAGGAAGTCGGAGATGAAGCCCAGGCGCGCGATCCCCGCCGCGAGGAGAATGAGCCCCACCGTCACGGCCAGACCGGCGGTGAGCGCGGCATAGCGGGCGGCGTCTCCCCCCGCCAGGGCGCCCACGACCGCCGCCGACATCACGGCCATCGTGGAGCTGGCCGTGACCTTGAGATGGCGGCTGGTGCCGAAGATGGCGTAGGCCATCAGGGCGGCAAAGGCGGTGTAGAGCCCGGCCACGGCCGGCACCCCTGCCATTTGGGCATAAGCCAGCGCCACTGGGGTCATCACCCCCCAGACCGTGACCCCGGCGATGGCGTCGGCGCTCAACTGCTGGCGATCATAGGCCGGCAGCCAGGCCGTGATGGGCACATAGCGCCTAACCTGGCTGCGGAGGTTTCCAAGACTAAAGTGCATATCGAATCGCCTAGCGGCCTGCAAACAGGGTGTCTAGATAGCGGCCGTAGTGCTCCTCCCACCTCTGCCGGTCACGCGGCTCATAGTGAGCCACCTCGGAAGAAGCCAGGGAAAGCCTACGTCCTTCCTCAAGACTGGTGATCTCTCCGGTCGCCTGCAACTGCATGAGCAGGTTACCGATGGTGGCCGACTCGACCGGCCCCGCCGAAACCGGCAGCCCGGTGGCATCGGCGGTCAACTGGCACAGGAGGCCGTTCCTGACGCCGCCGCCGACCACGTACAGGGCTTCCAGACGGACGCCTGCCAGCCGCTCCAGCATCTGCAGGTCGTAGCGGAAGCGCAGGGCCAGGCTCTCGAAGATGCAGCGCGCCACCTCCTCCTCGGTTCCGGGCGCCTGCATGCCCTTCTGCCGGCAGTAGGACCGGATGACCGCGGCCATGTCCGCTTGCGGCTCGGCGAAAGCCGCGTCGTCCACGTCGATGAAGGCGCCAAACGGCCGGGCGCCCGCGGCCCCCTGGACGATCTCGTCCCAGGTGATCTCGCGCTTGCGGTCCGCCATCCACTTGTTCCGGCACTGCTGGATGAGCCACAGTCCGGTGGTGTTCTTGACGAAGAGGTTCTGACCCTCAGCTCCGCCTTCGTTGTAGTAGCCCGCCGCCAGGCCCTCCTCCTTGACGATGAGCTCGTCCGACTGGATGCCGGGAACGCACCAGGTGCCGATGGGCATGAAGGCCCAGTTCCTGGTCTCGTTGACGGCAGGGATGCCGGCGATGGCGCCAGGCGTGTCGTGCGTGCAGGGAGCCACCACCGTGATGGGCTCGATATCCAGTTCGCGGCAGACGCTGGCCTGAATCGGGCCGATGACAGAGCCCGGCATCAAGGTCTCCGGGAAGATGCTGGCGGGGACGCCGATGGCGTCCAGGATGCTTTGCTCCCAGCGCCTCTGCTTCTGGTCGTACATCAGGGTAATGGCGGCAGCCGAAAACTCGTTAAGCGCTCGTCCCGTCAGGAAGTAGTTGAAGAGGTCGGTCATCATCAGGAAGCGATGGGCGTTGGCCAGCTCCGGCGCATCGATGCTCCGCAGGTAGTACATCTGGTAGATACTGGCGACCGGCAGCGTGATCCCGCCCGTCTTGCGGTAGAGGTCCAACAGGGGGACCTTTTCGTACAGCTCGCCAGCAATCGCCCACCTTTTCTCATCGCGATAGTTGCCGGGGTTGGCGATCAGCCGGCCGTTCTTGTCGATGAAGCTGAAGTCGATGCCCCAGGTGTCGATGCCCAGCGACTCGATCTTGCCGTAGGTGCGGACCGCCGCCTGGATGCCCCTCTGCATTTCGGCGTAAAGGCGCAGGACATCCCAGTACAGCGAACCGGCGGCGTAGACCGGCGTGTTGTCGAACCGGTGCACTTCCTCGAGCGTAAACCTGCTGCCGTCGAAGCGGGCCACGGCGACGCGGCCGTTGCTGGCGCCAAAGTCGGTGATCAGGTAGTTCTTGTAAGCCATACCAGCATCCTCGCTGTGTCTGAGCGGTGTGTGAACGGCGGTGGCGGCCTTACTTCAGCGTTTGCGGATTGGCGACGAAACGCGGCTTGTTTCTGTCCAGGAAAGCCGTGATATCTCGGGCGAGGTCCTGGGCGGAACGGCGATAGCCTTCCCGTGAGACCCCGGCGACATGGGGGGACAGGCTGACGTTCTCCATCTTGAGCAGCGGGTCGCCGGGAGGAATGGGCTCGACGTCGAAGACATCCAGGGCCGCGCCCGCGATCTTGCCCTGGGCCAGCGCCTCCCGCAGCGCCGCGTAGTC
The DNA here is from genome assembly GCA_029782215.1 of Chloroflexota bacterium. Lineage (GTDB taxonomy): Bacteria > Chloroflexota > Anaerolineae > J102 > J102 > SSF26. Next base: position 139,049 of record JAKOVD010000197.1, on the reverse strand, counting down.
AACCAACCCGCCGCGAGCGGTGTTGACGAAATAGGCCGTGGGCTTCATCAATCCCAACTCGCGCCGGCCGATCATGCCCCGACTCTCCTCGCTCACGCGGGCCATCATCAGCACGAAGTCGGACCTGGACAGCAGCTCGTCCAATGAGACAGGCTCGCAGCCCTGGGCGCGGACCGTGTTGGCGGGCTGGAAGGGGTCGTAGACAAGAGTCGTGACTTCGAAGCCCTTGAGGCGCTGGGCCACAGCCCTGGCAATGTTGCCGAAGCCCACCAGACCCACGGTATTCCCCGTCAGGCTCATCGAATTGCCAAAGAAAGAAAAGGTGGTATCCCAGATGCCCTGCGACATCTGCTGGTGCGACCGCGCCATCCCCCGGCCCTCCATGAGCAGCATGCCGATGGCGAAGTCCGCCGCCGTGGACACCTTGGAGTGCGGGCAGTAGAGAATGGGGATGTTCCTGGCATTGGCGGCGGCGGCAGCCACGTTCTCCCAGGCGCTGCGTGCGCAGCCGATGAGCTGCAGCGAGGAAGCGCCGGCGATGACGCGTGCCGGCACCGGACTCAGGTGCGTCACGAGGATGTCAGCGCCGGCGGCGTATTCCTCAAGACCCTCAGGCGGAGACACCGCTTCGGCGCCCTCCCGTTCGGTCTTGTCCACCTTGGCACGCAGATCGTTCAGGTCTCGCACGCGCCAGTCGATGACCTTCAGGCCGGCGCCGCGCCCGGTCAGTTCGCCAAAGGCCTCCCGGTACATCGATTCGGTGATACAGAGGTCGGAGATCGCCAGTATGCGCAAGCGGTGGAGATCCATAAGGCCGTACTCCTTGCCATCGAACTGCCTGGAGTGAAAGAGCGCGCGGGCCTTCAGCGCGCGGCGGGCTTGTCGCGACCGGTGCGCCCTCAGAACATGCTCCTGCCCGGCAAGGAACCGCACCGTCCCGGCATTGTACCGTGTCGGGTTCACAGGCCCCAAGAGGCCCGGTGGGCCGCAGATCGGCGACCGCAACAGGATAGGGTACGCATGGTCGCGCGGGCCGCAGACCTCCCGCCGGCACGGAGGTATCGGGCAATGCGGGACACTGTGGGCCGGCCAGGGGCCGGAACGACACCGAGTCAGGGCCGCCGTGTTCCTGATTGGAGTCCCGCTTAGCGAAACGCGCTGGGGCTTGGCCTATAGTGGCATGAATAGGCCGTACGGCCTATGCCCCACACGACCGGGCCCACCCACTCACAGGAGCTCACAGCACACGCGTATGCGCACCGTCGCCGGTTCCCCCACTCACCCCTCGCGAATGCTTATCCGATTCCTCGCCCTCGCCCTCTTCGTCGCCGCCCTGGCGGCCTGCGGCGGCCAGCCTGCGGCGGCGCCCACGGCGACGGCAGCGCCTGCCCAGCCCACGGCGGCGCCGACGCAGGTCCCAACCGCAGCCCCCACGGCCACGCCGCTGCCACCCAGCCCGACCCCGAAACCCACTGCCGTCCCTACAGCGACGGCCACGACGGAAGCGACGGCCACTGCCACCGCCGAACCCACGGAAGCCGGCCCGACGGCGGAACCCGGTGCGGCCGTCCAGCCCGATCTGCCCGCTCCCGCCGACGTCGAAAACCTGGCCTACGACAGCGCGATCAATGAGATCACCTACACCAGCGCCTCGGACGTTGCCGAGCTCGTCGCCTTCTACCGGAAAGAGCTGGCGGACAAGGGCTGGACCGAGACCCAGGACAGCGCCGTGGTCAACGAGTACCTGGGCTACCTGGAGTTTACCAAAGGCGACGCTTCCATCATCTTCACGATTGCCCGCCCTGCCGATGGCAACGCCACAAGCGTCACCGCCGAACTCGACAACTACCCGACCTCCGGACAAGCCATAGCAGATGCGACGCCCGCCTCCGCTGAAGAGAGCTCAGGCGGCCAGGCCGGCACAGAGCCACCCAAGGCCGAGGACAAAGACGGCCTGCCTGTGCCGGCCGACTACGAGAACTATTCCAGCGAGAGCACCACCTACCGCCGCACCCTCACGGCCACTTCGCCCACGGCCCTGGAGGCCCTGGTGCCCTTCTACCGGAAGGAGCTGGCGGACAGAAAATGGCAGGAGCTGCCCGGCGCCGCCAAGGTGACGGATACGGCCGCGCTCCTGGCGTTCGCAGACGCGAACAAGCAGCCCCTCGAAGTGAAGCTCGCCAAGAACTCCGGCGGCGGCACTGACATCGAGGTCAGCACGAAGCTGGAGCAGGTAGCGAAGAACGATGGCATCCTGCCCCCGCCCGGCAAAGCCCGCGTCTACCTGGGCAACGTCAGCGGCGGACCCGTCGTGTTCGTCATTGCCGGCAAGGAGTTCAAGCCAGAATCGCAGGATCCGGTCAAAGGATCGTTCAAGAACGTGCCTTTCGTCGATGTGGCGCCTGGCAGTCTGGACTACACCCTCACCCAGGCCGGCCAATCCGCCGTCAAGGACAAGATCGACGTCGGCTCTGGCCAGACCTGGGGGCTGATCGCCGGTCCGGGCGGTGCACTTCCGATCCAGCTCTACTAAGACCCCGCGTGAGAACAAGATCATGAACAAGTATCCTTCTCTCACGGAGAGGGCGCTGAGCCGGTTAAGCTAGCCGCCATGCCCGCACCGATGACAGGGCTAGAAGCCCTGTCCCGAGGGCAACCACCCCGCTCGCGTGCCGAGCGGGGTGGTCTTTGTCTGATGTACTGCAAGGAGATCCGTTTGCACGCTGAGCCAGTGCCGCTGACATTCCCCGGACAGGACCACCCGGCCCACAGACAGTCCGCCGAAGCGCCCCCCGGATACAAATGGAAGGTGCTCGCCACCGTGGTATTCGGCATCTTCATGGTGCTGCTGGACACGACCGTGGTCAACGTCGCCTTCCAGACGCTGCGCCGGGAATTCGGCTCCAACATCAACAACGCCCAGTGGATCATCAGCGTCTACGTGCTGGCGATCGGCATCAGCACACCGCTCGCCGGCTTCCTGGCGGATCGATTTGGCATCAAGCGCATCTACCTCAGCGCCCTCCTGATCTTCGCCCTCAGCTCGTTGGCCTGCGGGCTCGCCCCCAACCTGGGCACCCTCGTGGTTGCCCGCGCCGTCCAGGGGTTTGGCGGCGGTCTGGCCCTGCCCCTGGGCATCGCGCTGCTGCTTGCCGCCTTTCCCGTCGCCGAGCAGGGCATGGCGCTGGGCATCTTTGGCATCGCCGCCATCGTGGCGCCCGCCATCGGTCCCATCCTGGGCGGATGGCTGGTCGACCACGGCCTTTGGCGGCTGATCTTCTTCATCAACCCGCCGATAGGCCTGATCGGGTTTGCGCTTGGCCGGCGCTTCCTGCGCGAACGGCACAGCGATCGCAAGCCCCCGCTTGACGTCCTGGGCCTAATCACAGAGGTGATCGGGTTTGGCGCCATCCTCTACGCCGCCTCGACGGTCGTCAGCCTGGGCTGGGATTCGCCGCCGGTGATCGGCGCCTTCATCGTCGGCGTCATCGGGCTGATTCTCTTTGCCATCGTCGAGCTCTATGTAGCCAAGGCGCCCCTGCTCGACCTGCGCCTGTTCCGCAAGCGCATCTTCCTCAATGCTTCCTTGCTGGGCTACGTCAGCGTCATCGCCCTGTTTGGGGCCGAGTTCCTGATGCCCCTGTTTCTGCAGGCGCTGCGCGGCTTGAGCGCCATGCAGACGGGCTTCATGCTGCTGCCCTTAGCCATCACTGGCGGCATTTCCGTCACGGTGGCCGGCAGGCTGTATGACCGGCTCGGACCGCGCCCCCTGGTGGCGGTCGGGTTCGGCATCCTGATGGTCAACACCTGGCAGCTCAGCCAGATCCGAGCCGATACCTCCCTGCAGTGGATCGCCTTCCTGCTCGCCCTGCGCGGGGTAGCGCTGGGGCTGACCGTCCAGACCACGCTGGTGACGGCGCTTTCCGTCGTGCCCATGCGGGAGCTGGCACGCGGCTCCTCCCTGATCAACTCCACCCGCAACCTGGTCCAGGCCATCGGCGTCGCCATCCTCGCTACCATCCTGGCCAGCACCCTGTCACCCGCCGTCCAGCGCTTTGAACAGTCGTTCGAGGACGCCCCCAGACCGGCCGCGACCTCTACCCATGTCGCCGGTCTGTGTGAGCCCGTCCAGATCGCGCAGGCGTCGCCCGCAACGAACGGGGTGGCGCCGGTCGCTGCGGTGGCCGCCGACGGCGCCACCCGGCCCCTGGCGGCGATGCCGGCGGACATGGCCGCGCTGCTCCACCAGGCCTGCCTGGAGAGCGTCGCCGGCTTCGAGAAGGCCTACACCGTCACCTTCGTGGCCAGCTTCGTGGCCCTGATCTTGGGGCTGATGCTGCCCGGCTGGCCCCGCTCGTGGGGAGGAAGACGCGCCGCCGACCTGCCTGTCGCCGGTCACTGACGCCCCCCGCCCAAAACCTCCGGGCGCCAACCCCCAGGGGGGGGGTGGGGCCCCCCCGACTCCTGCCTACATCACGTCGAAGGTCTCGAATACTTGAACATCACCGCCGGCATCGAGCTGCGGGCAGCCCTTGGCCATGTCCACGGCAGCATCAAGCGAGTCGGCGGCAAGGATGGAATAGCCGCCGACGATCAGTCCGGCCGGGACTGCAGATACGGAACCGTTACTGGCAACGGTCTTCCCCGCCGGCGAAGTGGGGTTGCCCGCGTCCGCGACGGCGCTGCCGAGCCTGCCAAACCAGTCCATCCATGCCTGCATGACGGCCGCCCGTTCGGCGTCGGTTTGAGGAGGGTTTGTGTTCCCTCCGGTGTACAACAACAGATACTTGCCCATTGGTGTGTCTCCTTTCAGAATAGTTGATGCAGCTAAAAATGCATCAGACCAAAAGTATAGGGGATGTTGCCATCCCGCACAGTGGCGCACGTTCCAATAACAGAACAAATGTTCCCACCCTGCGGGTGGTTGGCTTTCGCCGGGGTGCGCTGCCGTCTGCGGCCAAGGCAGAATCAGGTCGTCGGAAAGCAACGCTACATAAGGCGGGCGATGTCTGTGGTAGACTCGATTTTGCCATCCGCATGGGCCATCCAGGCAATCGGGCCTGGCGCTGGCGACCAGATGGTGTTGGGACGAATCTATCTCTCAGGAGAACTCACATGAAACGAGGATTGCTGTTGCTTGGTTTGCTCGCCCTTGTCATCACGGTCACCGCCTGCGGCGCCGTTTCGAGCCTGACGGGGGGAAAGGGCGGAACGGTCTCGACTATGTGGCCAGATGTGCCGGTCTTCGAGGGCGCGACCAAGAGCAATATCGACCTGCCGCTGCCCATGCGCCTGGCCATCCAGGGCATCGTCAAGGCGTCGGCACAGAGCAATGACACACAGCTCGACAAGTTCGACTTTATCGCCTACACCACACCCAAGACACCCGAGGACGTGGCGGCGTTCTACACGCAGGAGCGCATGGCGGCTGCGGGCTGGAACCAGGCCGACCAGCCCGGATGCGCGGGTGCGGGCGGCAACACCGCCGGCTTTGCCGGTGGGTTCTGCGTGTTTGGCAAACAGGATGGCGACAAAGGCTCGGCGCTGTTCATCATCGCCGCCAACGATGAGAAGTCGCAGCAGACGCAACTCTTCTACGTTCGTTTCGACGGCATCAAGAAGACGGGCGGGCAATAGCCCTCCCCAGCAGCACTGAGGGCGCCGCCGGCGGGCGTGTCCGCGGGCGGCGCCAGCGCGCTTGCGCACCGCAGCAACGCTGAAGAGGGCCGTTGGGCACGATGGCGTGTCCATCCAGGGCCGGTGCGACCCTCCGGCCTATGTTCCCCCTGCCATTTGGGGTACACGTTCGGCATTTGTGCGACTTATGTTATACTGCCTCCGTACACACAGCCGTGCACTCTCGCCTCGCCTGTAGCTTCATCGAATCATTGCGTGCGAGCCGGGGGTCGTTCACCAAGGAGGTGCTGCCAACGCCATATCCCGATGCTAGCCCAAGCTAAAGACTTCATTGTCACGTTCGTTTTCCCCACCCTCTCCACTCATGTTCATTCTTTCAGGAGATCGCAACCATGACTAATGATTCGTTTCTTGCCCTGGCCTGTGGCGGGGTCATCGCCCTGATGTTCGGCATGGCCCTCAGTTTCGGCGGCTACCGCCTGTTCCTCATCCTGCTGCCCATTTGGGGCTTCTTCTTCGGTCTTGTCTTCGGGGCCCAGACGATGCAGGCCATCTTCGGCACCGGCTTCCTGGCCGAGGTCACCAGTTGGGTCGTCGGCTTCGTCGTGGGGGGCGTATTCGCCATCCTATCGTATCTCTTCTATGCCGTGGCCGTGGCCGTCATTGCCGGCTCCGTAGGCTATGGCCTTGCCGTTGGGCTGTTGGGCGCCATCGGCCTGGGCATGGGAGTCCTGGTCTGGTTGATCGCGATGGCCGCCGCCGTGGTCGTGATCGTCGTGACCTTCATGTTCAACCTGCAGAAGTGGGTCATCGTCGCCGCCACCGCCATCCTGGGCGCTGCTACCATTGCCGGCACGATCGGGCTGCTGTTCAACCCGCACGCCGCCATGCTCGAGAACCCGATCCAGGCCGTGCTCAAGGCCTCGCCCATCCTGGCCCTCCTGGCCATCGTGGTGGCTGTGGCCGGCATCGTCGTGCAGGCACGGACGACAAGTGTGTATACGATCGAATCGTACAACCGCTGGGAATAGTCCAGTCACGCCAACACGCAGAGGCCGCCCGGTTGGCGCCGGGCGGCCTCTGGTGATGCAGCTTGGAGAAGCCGGGGGGGCTACTGGCAGCCGGGGAACTTGAACGAGACGAGGCGTGCTCCAGGCGTCATGTTTTTGGCGAACCGACAAGCACCGTGCGCCGCCGCCGCAATTCCGGCATATCGACCAGCTCGTTTGGCGCCGTTTCCGCCGCCGCAAGGCGCCGGGCATACCAGCCAGAAAGCGGTCCCGCCGACAACCCGTGTGCGATGACGCTCAACAGGATGGTCCACGTGGCGGTTGTGATCAGTGTCTCTGTCGACCGGCTGGCCTCCTGGAATCTCAGCACGGCCAGTAGCGTGAAGACCACCGACGCCAGGCCGCGCGGCCCAAACCATCCCATGAGGCCCACCGTGTCGCGCCGCATCCCGGCGCCCTTCATCGCCAGCGCCACCGGTAACATGCGGACGATGGTCAGGCTGCAAATGGCATAGACGAATGGATGCCACCCGCCGCTGTGGAGGGTGATATACGTCACCAGTGTCGCCCCGAATATGGCCCAGACCATCAAAGAAAGGAAGGAGCCGAAGGTCTCCGTGAACTCGGTCGGCTCGACAAAGCGGCCGCGCGAGGCCGCCCGGAAGATGATGCCGCCGGCAAAGGCGGCGATGAAGCCGTTGCCGCCCACGGCAACAGAGCCGAAATAGGCCGCCAGGGCCAGTCCCAGGATCGCAATCGGTTCGGTGCTCTCGGACGTCCAGCCCCGGCGGCTGGTCTGGCCGAGCAGCCAGGCGCCGATGACGCCCACCGCCACCGCCGCCACGACCGCCATTCCGATCTCGAACAGCGCCGAGCTGATCCAATTGGAGTGCGACTGTGTTTCCGTCGCCGCCGCGAAGGCCAGGAAGAACAGGACGAAGGGTGTGGCGATGCCGTCGTTGAGACCGCTTTCGATGTTCAGCGCCCGCCGGATGCGTACGGGCACACTGGGATTGTTGAAGATCGGCAGGCCCAGGGCGGCGTCCGTGGGGGCCAGGATGGCGCCCAACAGGAAGGCGAAGGCGATCCCTTCTTGCGGAAGCAGGATCAGGGTCATGATGGCGCCGCAGACCAGGGTGAGCGGCAGCCCGATGCCGAGCAGCCGCGCCGGCAGCCCGGCGTCATCCCGCGCTTCGCCCAGGCTCAAGGTTGAGGCGTCGGCAAACAGCAGCAGCGCCAGGGTCAGCTCGGTCAGGGTCTTGATCGACTCCGCCTCCGGTGCGATCGGCAGCAGCCCCGTGCCGCCTGGTCCCAGCACATAGCCCACGACGACGAACACCATCGGCATGGTGACCGACCAGCGTCCCAGCTTCGTCGCCAGTGCGGCGTAGAGGAAGATCAGAACGGCGAGTATGGCAAGTCCTGTTTCCATGGAAACCTCAAGCGAGCATGCGGCAGCCGCGACGGGGACCGGTGTCCTTCCCAGCGAGTATAGCGGCGGCCATACGCGTGTGCAAACGCCCGCAATCTATGCCATACGGGCCTTCCGAGCCACGACCGTCAGGGAGTGGCAGCTTGCAACAGATCCCTTACGGTCGCTGCTCGGAGGGGGTCGCTGCTCGGAGGGGGTCGCCGCTCGGATGGCAATTCCGAGCCACGACCGTCAGGGAGTGGCAGCTACCGCCGCGCCAGCCAGGCGCAGCCCAGGATGGGACCGTCATCAAAGAGCGCCGTGGGCACAATGCGTACGCGGGCCCCGACGGAGGCGTGGCTGTGCCGCGGCACGGCCGCCCGCGCCGGGCCGAGCAGCAGATCGCCCGCCTTGGCCACGCTGCCGCCGACGACGTACAGGTCGACATCGGTCAGCATCGCCATCGTGGCGACGGCCGTGCCCAGGGCCTCGCCGGCATCCGCCATCACCTGCAAGGCCAGCGGATCCCCCGCAGCAGCGCGCTCTGTGACCATCCCGCCCGTGACAGCGCTTTCGGGCTTGCCGGCGGCCTCAAGCAGGCGCTGGTAGCGGTGCGCCAGCCAGGGACCGCTCAGGTGGGTTTCGACACAGCCGCGCGAGCCGCACGGGCAGAGGTCGCCATGGGGGTCAAGAGTCGTGTGGCCGATCTCGCCGGCGGAATTGTGGGCGCCGCGGAAGAGCTGGCCATCGATGATCAAGGCCGCGCCCACCCCGGTGCCCACCACGACGAAGTACATCTCCCGGGAGCCTTTGCCGGCGCCGAAGTAGTAGTCCCCCAGCGCCGCCGCCTTGGCATCGTGCTCGATCACGACTGGCAGTCCCAGCCGGGCTGCCAACAGGTCACGGAGGGGCGTATTGTGCAGGCCCTGCAGGTTGGGCGGGTCGAGCAGCATGCCCGTGCTGTGGTCCACAGGCCCCGGGCTGCAGACGCCAACGCCGGCAAGCCGGACGCCCGCCGGCACGGAATTGGTCAGGTCCGCCGCGGCCGCCGCCATGCGGCCGACCACGGCGTCAGGACCTTCATGAGCATTCGTGGGAATCTGGCGCACGGCCACCACGACATCCTCCGGGCTGACAAGCCCGAGCCGGATCTTGGTGGCGCCCAGATCGATGCCGATCACCCAGGATGCCACACGCACCTCCTCATTCTGCCTTGGGATGAACTCTGGTGCTGGGGCGGGAGTTGGACTTCACAGCGCTAGCCCCCGATGGTCAACGGCAGACCGTGGTCGGCGACGAGGGAGGCAAGCTGCTGCACCGTCGCATCGGCCAGGCGTTTGTGGTCGCGCCAGGGATACTCGCGCCCCAGCGCCTCGTACTTGGCCCTACCCATGCTGTGATACGGGAGCAAGTCGACGCCCTGGACGGGACCGGGCAGACTGCGCACGAAGGAGGCAAGGGCAGCGATGTCCCCGCCGGAGGTGTTGAACCCCGGAATCAAGGGCACCCGGACGCGCACGCTGGCGCCGGCGGCGCTCAGCCGGCGCAGATTATCAAGGATCAGCGCATTGTCAAGGCCCGTGAAGCGGCGGTGACGGTCGGGGTCCACGTGCTTGACGTCGAAGAGAAAGACGTCCAGCCAGGGCGCCAGGCGCTCAAACACCGCCCAGGAGGTGTGGCCGCACGTCTCCATGGCGGTGGCCATGCCCGCATCTTTGGCCAGGCGCAGCAAGGCCTCGCAATAATCAGGCTGCATCGTGGGCTCGCCGCCGGTCAGGGTCAGGCCGCCGCCGGCGCCGTAGAAGACGCGGTCGCGCAGCACCTCCGCCACCACGTCACCCGCCGTGCGCCGCACGCCCACCCAGGTCAGGGCGCCCGTCGGACAGACGTCGACGCGGGCGGCGATGGCGGCGTGCGTCGCCTGGCTGGCGCGATCCTGCTGCCAGGCGGGCCAGCAGAGGGGACAGGACGGTGTGGCGCCACTGCTGTCGCTCACCAGCCCACAGTCAATGCAGTGGGCGGCGCGCAGCATCGGCTCCGGGTTGCGAACCTGCGACTCGGGATTGGCGCACCACTGGCAGCGCAGGGGGCAGCCTTTGAGGAAGACACTGGTCCGCACGCCCGGGCCGTCGTGCAGCGAGTGGCGCTGGACGTCGAACACCACGCCGCTGGTCGAAGCAAGGTCCGCCGGCGCTTCCAAAGCGGCCGGGCTGGCGCCCGGCGGTCCCAGGGAGACCACCATCTCAGACATCACCGAACTCCGTGCGGCGGATGATCTCCTCCTGCAGGTCCCTGTCCAGCTCGGTGAAGTAGGCGCTGTACCCGGCCACGCGCACCACCAGGGAGCGGTACTCGTCCGGGTTCGCCTGGGCGGCGCGGAGGGTGGCGGCATCCACGACGTTGAACTGGACATGGGGGATGTGGAGCTGTGAAAAGCCGCGCAGCAGGTCGGCGAACTTGCTCAAAGCGGCGGGACCCTCAAAGAAGCTCGGCAGGAACTTCATGTTGAGTAGGGTGCCGTTTGAAGCCAACTTGAGGTCGAGCTTGCTGACCGAGTGCAGCACGGCGGTGGCGCCGCGGCGATCACGACCGGCTGCCGGCGACAGCCCACCGTCGGCAAGGGGGGCGCCGGCATGGCGGCCGTCCGGGGTCGCGCCCACGTTGGCGCCCATCGGCACATGGGCCGAAACCGTGTAGAAGCCCGGCTGGTAAACGCCTCCGCGTATCGTCGGATACTGCTCCACCAGCTCGCAGTAGCGGTCTCCCCAACGCGCAGCATAGCGGTCCACGCGGTCATCGTCGTTGCCGTACTTGGGCAGGCGATGGATCAGGCGCTGGCGCAGCACCTCCTGCCCGGCGAAGTCGGCCCGCAGCGCCGCCAGCAGGTCGCCGGCGCCGATCCACTGCTGATCAAAGACCGCCTGGCGGACGGCGATCAGGCTGTCGGCCACGTTGGCGATCTGCACGCCCTGGACGCCGGAGAAGTTGTAGCGGGCGCCGCCGGCAGTCACATCACGCCCGCGCTCGATGCAGTCGTTGATCACCAGCGACAGGAACGGCGAGGGCAGGACCTCGGCGTGGATCTGGTCCACGATGTTGCAGCCCTTGACCATCAGGGCCACGAAGTGCGCGATCTGGCGGTCGTAGGCCTCCTCCAATTCGGCAAAAGACTGCATCTCATCCAGGCAAGGGGTGGGCAGGCCGACCAGGGCGCCGCTCTTGGGGTCGCGGCCCCCAAACAGGGTCAGCTCCAGCACCCGTGTCAGGTTGAACATCGAGGCGTCGCTCCAGCCCAGGGCCTTGCCGGGCGTCGAAAGCTCGACGCAGCCCACGATGGCGTAGTTGCGCGCTTCCGCGAGCGGCAGGCCGCGGTTGACCTGCCCCGGCACGATGACCTCATCGTTGAAGACCTGCGGCATGCCGCTGCCCTTGCCGATGACGAAGGCCGCAGCCTCCAGGAACTCCTGCGGGCTGCCGGCGTGAACGCGCAGGGAGAGATTGGGCTGGGTCAGCCCCAGGTCGGCCTGGGCGCGCAGACACATGTAGCTGAGCAGGTTGGTGGCATCGCCGCCGCCGGCCAACTGGCCTCCCAGGGCAAGGTTGAACCCGATGGGGAAGCCGGCGAAGTAGCGGGCGCTGTGGCTGCTGCGCAGCAGGACGATCTCGTTGAACTTGAGCCAGAGATGCTCGAGCAGGTCCTGCGCCTGCGCCAGCGTGAGCCGACTGGCCGTCAGGTCTCGTTCCAGGTAAGGCAGCATGTACTGGTCGAAGCGGCCGGGCGAGAAGCTGCTGGCGTTGGATTCGATCTGGAGAAGGACAAACAGGAACCAAACGGCCTGCAGCGCCTCCCAGAAATCGCGCGCGGGGTTCTCCGCCAGCCAGCGGCAGACGGCGGACACACGCTTCAGCTCGACGGCGCGTTCTGGCAGGGGGCTGGCAGCGCTCATCGCCGCCGCCAGGTCCGCATAGCGCAGCATAAGCTCCCGGGCAGCCTGCAGGGCTATCAGGGCAGCGTCATAGTGGACGATGACCCCGGCGTCCGCCTCCTGCACGACGGCGCTGCTGCGGGCGGCGGCGCTGCTACGGGCGGCGGCGCTGCAACGAGCGGCGAGCACCTTGTCGCGCAGGCCGCCGATGCCCAGCCGCAGCCACGTTTCCACATCGGGCAGGATGTGCCCCTGGGCGTGATCGGTCTGGTTCAGAGAAAAGGCCCTGCCGCGCACGGCGACCATGACGTCCTCAGGCACGCGGCGGGCGACGATGTCCTCGATGGTCTTGCCGCGCCAATAGGGGAAGATGTCCCGGCGCAGCTCATCGATCTGGGCCGTCGTGATCTGGAAGCGATCCTGCGGCCGCGTGGGCAGGATCTCCAGCTCGCGGTCCACCCAGTCCACCGCACCTTCGGGCGCGATGACCCCCATGCGGGGCAGGAGGGAGCGATTGCCGACCATGATCTCATCGGGCCCGATGGCGATCGACATGGAGCGCACCAGGTGGAGGAGCATCCTGGTGCGGCGCAGGGGCATCGGCTGGCCCTCGGTCTGCCGGTAGCTCTCGGTCGCAAAGCGCGCTCGTTCGACGTCGATCTGGCGCTCGTTCGCGACCACCTCGCTCTTGATGCGGGCCACGGCGGCGCTGGGCTGCGTGTGCGCCCATGCCTCGCGCGGGAAGCCCCGGCTGGAAGCGTCCGCCGAGGCAGGGGTGGAAAGAGGGGGTGCGGCCTCCAGGGCTGCGTTCATAAGCTTGCGGTGGGAGTGGCGCCTGTCTCAGGCCGCAGCAGCCAGGTGATCGGCCACGCGGAGAGCCTGGGCGGCAATGGTGAGCGCCGGGTTCATGGCGGCGGAAGAGGGGAAAAAGGAAGAATCGACGATGTAGAGGTTGTCCACCTCATGGGTGCGACAGGTGGGATCGAGGACCGACTGGGCCGGATCGACGCCGAAGCGGGCCGTGCCGCATTGGTGTGAATTGGTGTCAATGCCCATGCGTTCGACAAGAACGACCGGGTAACCTGCTTCCTTCATCATGCGCCGGGCAGCGTCGATCAGTTTACCATGCGCCACGGGGTTGTTGGGACGCCAATGCACTACCACGCGGCCATCGCCGGCGAGCGCCACCCGGTTCCCGGCATCGGGCAGGTCTTCCGACATCACCCACCAGTCCACGCTGCGATCAGCCATCCCCTTGAGGATGGGCCTGGGGACAAAGGCCTTTGCGGCGGTCAGCATGCCGGCCTGCAGCTTGCCCAGCATCTGGACGTTGCCCATCGGATAGGCGAAGTCCGGGCCCTTGAAGTAGAAATCGTTCACCGCCATCGTCTTTTGGAAGACGGTCGGGTTCTTGTGCATGGGGGCAATGGCCATGAGCGCGGTGTTGTTGTGCACCATGTAGTTGCGGCCCACCAGGCCCGAGCCATTGGCCAGCCCGTTGGGATGCGCCTCATTGGCCGAGCGCAGCAGCAGCAAGGCTGAGTTCACTGCCCCACAGGAGACGACATAGCGATCGGCGCTCACCACCTGGACCTCGCCATCCCTCTCGACTTCGATGCCGGTCACCCGCTTCCCGGAGGGGCCGGTCAGGAGCCGCCGCGCCGTGGTGCGGACCCAGAGGGTCAGGCCGGGGCCGTCACGTTGGGCCGCTGCCAGGGCGGGGCGGACGCAGCAGACGTCGGCGTCTCCCTTGGCCAGCACCTGGCAGGGGAAGCCATCGCACGTCTTGCAGCGAAGGCAGCGCCCGCCTGAGCGCAGGTCCACGCCCATCGGCAGGTGGAAGGGATGGAGGCCCTGGCGGCGCAGGCGCCCGCCCAAGTCCTCGATGGCGGGTTCGTGCGGCACGGCCGGGAAGGGGAAAGGACCGGACCGCGGCGGCTCCGTCGGGTCCTCACCCGCGGCGCCGTGCACCCCATAGATGACCTCGGCCCGGCGGTAGTAGGGCTCCAGGTCCTCATACGTCACCGGCCAGGCCGGGGAGGTGCCGCCCTCGTGCTCCACGGCGCCAAAGTCCTGGCGGCGCAGACGGGGCAGCGCCGCCCCGTACACCTTGGTGTTGCCGCCCACGAAGTAGTGCACACCGGGCTGGAAGGGCTTGCCGTCGGCCCCGTACCAGACTTCCCTGGGTTTGTAGCGCTTCTCCTTGAAAATCGCAGGAGGGGACCAGTTCTGCGCCTCCTGGGGCAGGTAGTCGCCGCGTTCGAGCAGGAGAATGCGCATGCCGCTGCCGGCCAGGGCGTGGGCGAGGGTGCCGCCGCCGGCGCCCGTGCCGGCGATGATGAGATCGTAGGTCTCTGCCATGAGGTTAGCCCTTGACGGATGCGTCCAGAGAACTTCGGCGTGAAGGTTGCGAGATCAGGCCAAGGCCTCGGCGACGCTGACCCAGCGGCCCTCTGCCGCCGAGCGTTCCGCCGCCGCCATGACCGCCTGGATGTGCAGGCCATCGGCCAGGTCCGGCCGGGCAGGCCGGCCCTCGGCGACCGCCTTAAGGAACTGGTACTGGCTTTCGGCGTGCGTGCGCACGAAGTCGGGCGTCATGGACCAGTCCGGCGCTTTCTGGCCGGGGTAGCGGTTCACGGCTTCGATCCGGCGGAAGCCCCGCATGCCGCCGATGGGCTGTTCGGCGTCGCGCACATCGTAGACCTCCAGCCAGTTGGCATCGACGGCGTTGAAGCGGATGGCGCCCTTGTCGCCGAAGATATCGAAGCCCAGGTCGTTCGTCAGCCCCGTGCCCATGCGCGAGACCTCGACGACGCCCGGCGTCCCGTCGGCCAGGCGGAGGTTCAGCAGGGCGATGTCGTCGACGTCCACCGGCTGGGTGGCGTCCTCACCCGGCGCCGCCGGGCGCTGCCTGATCAGGGTGTCCATGTTCGCCTGGACGGCGCCGAAGTCGCCGAGAAGGGCGTAGATCAGGTCGAGGATATGGGAGCCGATATCGAAGAGGGCGCCTCCACCGGCGATCTCTTTGCGCTGCCGCCAGGTGAGCGGCTTGCGGGCGTCGATGTAGCTCGAACGGTAGTAGCGCCCCCGAAACGAGAAGACCCGCCCCAGGAAGCCCGCGGCCACGAGCTGCTGCGCCCGCATGACCGCCGGGTAGAAGCGGAAGTTGAAGGTCACCTGCGTTTGCACCCCGGCAGCCCTGACGGCGGCGAGCATCTGCCTGCCCTCCGCCACGTTCATCGCCAGCGGCTTTTCGCAGTAGATGTGCTTTCCTGCCGCCGCCGCCGCCACCACCACCTCGGCATGGCGGTGGTTCGGTACGCTGACATCCACCACGTCCACGTCCGGCCGCGCCAGCAGCTCGCGGTAATCGGCCGTCGCAAAGTCACAGCCGATCTCGGCGGCGGCGGCCCGTGCCGTCTCCGGCCGCGTCGTCGCCACACCGGCGATCCGGAACGTGTCCTGGGGCAAGCCGTAGTGGAAGGGCAGCGAGCGATAGGCCATAGCATGGACACGTCCGATGCCGCCGTAACCGATCATGCCGATGCCAAGTGTTCTCATAGTCGTGAACCTCGCCCAGATGTGGCCTTAGGAACGCAGCCGGCCGCCGGCGGTGCGGTGCTCGGCGCTGGCAGCATCCATGGCCGCGGCCAGGTTGTGCACCGCGGCTGCAATGTCACCGGTGCCCGGCTTGAGCTTGCCGCCCGGCCCTTTCAACAGGGGCGAAGAGAACTCACCCACGGTCATGCCGGCGGCGATGAACTCTGCCACATTGCCTGCGTTCAGGCCGCCGTCCTCCATCAGCTCGATCTGGCCTTCCATGCCCGCGTCCACGATCATGTCGTGCAGGCGGCGGATGGTCCTGACCATGATCGGGTCCATCGTGTGCGGGCTCTTGCCCGGCTGCGGCTTGACCCAGAAGGGCGCCCTGCTCTCGTACTCGATGATGTCGACGTAGGGATGCAGGAACTGCTCGAAGGCCGTGGTCGGCACGCCCTGCCAGGCCCAGACGCCCACCTTGAGATCGAGCTTCTCCTTGATATAGGTGATCTGCTGGAAGATCATCTCGCCGGTCGTTTCGATCGGCAGGCTGATCAGGCTCACGCCCAGCTCCTTGAGCTGGTCAAAGACGTCGAAGGTAGGGCGGACCATCTGCAACTGGGCTTCGACCTGGAGGCTGGTGCTGGCGCAGGTCGCCTCGATGATGTCAAAGCCACCGCGCGGCATCCCGAAGTCCATGTACTTGCCGTCGCGGACCTCGATGTGCAGCCAGTCGACCCCTGCCGCTTCCAGGTCCTTGATCTGGGCGCCGAGCACGGCATAGTCGGCCCAGAAAAGGCCGGCGGCGATCTTGCACCTTTGTGTCATCTTGCCAATTTCATCAGCCATATCGAATGCTCCGTGTGGTGTGGAGAAGGGGTGGGTGACCCGCAGACCCGGTTTCCCGGTCTACAAACTCAAATCAATCAGCACCTTCATCGCCTGCTGGCTGCGCATCAGCTCGACGCCCCGCTCCAGATCGGCGAGGGGCAGGCGGTGGGTGACAAGAACGGATGGCCGGACGCGCCCGCTCTCCAGCAGTTGGATCGTCTGGGCGAACGGATGCAGCCCGACGAAGGTGCCGTGGACAGTCAGGTCATAGCGTGTGATCGTGTATTGGTTGACGGGCGGGTTGTCGTGAGGTCGGAGGCCGAAGAGGATGACCTGACCTCCCCGACGCGCCAGCTTGACCGCCTGGCCCACCTGATTGCCCACGGCGTCCACGACGATGTCGGCGCCCAAGCCCGTCAGCCGCTTCACCTCTGCCGGTACGTCCACCCTGGCGGCGTCCAGGGCGGCCTCCATGCCCATTGCCAGGGCGAAGTCCAGCCGGTAGGGTGCGATGTCGACCAGGAAGACGGCGCCCGCGCCCAGGGCGCGGTACAGAAGGGCAAACAGCATGCCCATCGGCCCTGCCCCGATGATGGCGACGTTATCGCCCACCTGGAAGGGCACGCGTTTGACCGAGCCCACGGCACAGGCAAGGGGCTCGAACAGGGCGGCGTCATCGCGCGGGACGGAGGGCGCGATCTTCCACAGCGCCCGCGCCGGTGCCCGCAGGTAGGGGGCAAAAGCCCCGTCCAGGGTGGTGCCGATCGTCTGGTAGTCGGTGCACTGGTTGTCCAGCCCGCGGCGGCAGTAGGCGCAGCGGCCGCAGGTCAGGCGGTTGGCGATCACCACCCGGTCTCCGGGCTGCAGACCCGAGACGCCGCTGCCCACTTCCGCGACGATCCCCACCCCCTCATGGCCGATGATGATGCCGGGGGTGGCCTTGTGCGCGGGCGGCACGGACAGGATGTTCAGGTCCGTACCGCAGATGCCGCAGGCTTCGACCTGGACGACGACGTCGTCAGAGGCGTCCACCGTGGGACGGGGCCGGCGCTCGTAGGAAATGCGGCCTTCGCCGCGGAAGATCGGTACGACCATGTCAGTCGCCATGACCACCTACCCTTTCGAGAACGGCGCTGGCGGTGCGATCGTCGGTGCACAATACCTGCACGACGCCGGAGCGCAGAGCGCCACAGATTGCGGATGTCTTCTCCGGACCCATTGCCACGGCGATCGTGCGGGGAATGCGCCGCAGCGCCTCGACGCTGACGCCGATGATGCGGTCGCCATAGGAGTTGTCGAGGAACCGGCCCTCGACGGTGAAGAGGCGGCCGGCGATATCCCCCACGGCGCCGGACTCGACCAGCGCCGCCAGCTCGGAGGGCGTCATGAAGCCACCCTTGACGAAGACTGACTGGGCGGGGTCCAGGTTGCCGATGCCGAGCAGGGCTGCATTGGCGTTCTCGGCTGCCTCCAGCGCCCGCCTGATATCGCGCTGGCTGCGCAGCACCTCGGCGGCGGCAGGGCTGTCGGCCATGGCCGGCGCCGCCAGATCGAGAACGTCGCCCCCCAGCTTCTGCGCCAGCCGGCGCGCCAGGGCGCCGCTGTCCAGCTCCCGCATGGCGAACGGCATGCTGCCCAGGGCTGGCGCCACCCGCACGTGGGCGCGAAAGCCGGGGCGGATGGCGCTGATCGTCTCGCAGGTGGAGCGACCCAGGCAGACCGTCAGGGTGGCGCCGTCCTGCAGGACCTGTTCCAGGTAGCGGGCGGCAAGCTGGCCGAGCTGGTGCAAGCCCGCGCCCTGGTCAGCGGCGACCGACTGCATGACCAGCACGTCGGCCAGGCCAAAGGCCTGCCACAGCTCGCGTTCGAGCCGGGCGTCGCGCTTGATCGGCCAGTCGATGAGGATCGTCACCACCTGCTCGTCCCGCGCCTGTTTGAGCAGCCGGTAGACCTTGACCCTGGACAACCCCAACCGCGCCGCGATCTCACCCTGGGTGAGATCTTCCTCGTAGTAGAGCGAGGCCACTTCGGCCAGCAGCTCGTGCAGTCCAGAATCAGGCATGGTCCCAAGCAGTGTGCAATTGCACAGCCAGCGTGCAATTATGCGTAGTCTAGCAAGAGGCAGATGGCTTGTCAAGAGACAGTTTCTGGGCAGCGCCGCAGTATCCGGCCCTGCGCTGCCGGGGAACTCCCGCTCGCTATGCCACTGCGGGCGCAGCGAAGCAGTCGCCAACGTGCCAGTTAGGGATTGCTTCGGCCCTGCAGGCTCTGCAACGACATAGGGCGGGTTGGGGATGCTTCGCTGTGTTGGCGGCGAGACGAAGGTTGGCCGAGGGGTCGCTCAGCATGACGCGAAAAGGAGGTCCTGGAGGGGCTCAGAGTGACAGGTTTATGTCATGCTGAACGGGTCGATCGGTCAACCCTGTTCGCGACAAGCTTCCAGTGAAGCATCTCCGCCACCCCATCAGGCGCTGCCCAGACAGCCCCCTGAGATACTCCACTTCGTTGAGTATGACAACTGAGGTGTTTCTTGGCGCACACATGTTGGGCGACACCGTTGGGAACTCGCAAGAGTCTCCCCTGGCGGTCGCTTCAGCCATAGGACCGCCAGGGGAGAGAGTCTTTATCGTTGCACCCTGCCGTGCCGCCGGCTACCCGCACGCCGGCCGGCACGACCCTCTATCGCTGCAGCAGCGGCATGAACAGGATGCCCGTTGCCATGTCGCCGGTGGGCGCGACGGCCGTCACTGCGGCCGTCGTGGCAAAGGTGGCGATGCTTGTCCAGGCGCTGTCGGCGCTTGCGCGCACCCGGTATTCGTAGGTAGTCTTCGCTGCCAGTCCGGTCAGCGCCGCTTTGGCCTGCCACTTGCCGCTCACCAGGGTCGTCGCCGCCGTCTTGCTGCTCCACGTCGACGTGCCCTTGACACGGTAGCTGACAGTCCCCTTTCCGTAAATGTCGGTCTCCCACAGCGCGTTGGCCGACGTGGCCGTAGGGCTCTCGATCCACGGCCCCTTCGTGAGGATGGGCGGCTTGTAGGTCACCGACAGCTTCGGCCGCAGGGTGGCCGTCGCCACCTCGCTGGAGTCAAAGGCCAGCGTGTCTGTGTTGGCGGTGTTCACCAGGTAGAAGCCGAAGTTCTTGCCCGGCGTATTCAGCCACCTTTGCAGGGCGGCCAGGCCGCCGGCATTGAGCGTGACCACCAGGGTCCCGGTCTTGTTGGGCGCCGCCACCCCAAGCACGACGCTGCCCCTGGCGGGCTTGCTGCCCCAGGTGACGGTCGTCTCGCTCCAGCTCGCCAGGGCCTCGTACAGCTCATAGGTTTGGCCGGCGGAGTGATCGGTGATGTTGAGCGTCATCGTGGCCGACTGCACCCAGCCGGAAATGCTGGACAGGTCCCATTTGAGCAGGGCCCACCTGTCTTTGCCGGCGGCGGGATCGCTGCCGGTCACAACGACGGTCATGGCCGCGCCATAGTTGGCAGCGGGAGTGGCCTCGGCCACATACGTGTCGATGTTTCCCGCGTAGCTCGTCGACGGGACGACGCCATTTTGGAAGGACTTGACCTTGGCGCCGGCCTGCGTGGGTGTTGGCGTCGCCGCTACGCCCGGCGTTGGGGTACGTGTGGGGGTTGCCGTTACAGTGCGGGTCGGCGTTGCCGTGGGCGTACGCGTCGACGTCGGCGTGGACGCAGCACCGCCGCGCACGCGCACCTGGCCGGAGTCAGCGCTGAGCTGCAGTCCCGAGACGTCCACCGCCTCGAACTGGGCCCCGCTCAACGAGCTGAGCTGGTGGAGGTTGTCGTTGTTCCAGCGCTGGTCGGGCGCGCCGGAGATGTCGTAACCGGCGCGCAGACGGAAGCGCTGGCCCATGGGCGGGTACTGGCTGCCGGTCAGCGATGAGGCGTAGTGGCGACCGGGCCACACGTAGGCGCGGCGCGTCTGAGGCGCCGTAAAGCGGATGGCATGCCAGATCTCGCCGCTCGCCACCTCATCGTAGCGCACCAGGCCGGGCAGGATGGGCAGCCCGGCGGGATCGGCCGATGTCCAGCCTGCCGGCCGCAGGGCGTGCGATTTCAGGTCGAAGATAGCGCTCGAACCGGCGGTCCAGCTCCCGTTCGCCTGGGGATAGGCAGCATAGACCTCGCAGAGCACGCAGTTGTCGCGGTCGAGCACCAGCACGTGCGCCAGAAGTGGCGGCGCCAAAAATCAGAAGTGCGACGCACCTCGGAGGTGCGTCGCACTTTACCCCAGCCGTTCCACGACTCGACGAAACTCCCGCGCACTCTCCAAAAGGTCCGGACCGCGGGCGTACAGGCCGCCGGCGATCAGGAACACGGCCTCGCGGCCATAGAAGTGAGCCATGTCCGGCAGGCGGTCCAGGGTCATGCCGCCGGAAGGCACCGGGAAGATGGGCCGCAGACCGCCCATCTCACCTTGAGCGCCGCTGACGATGCCCCGGCAGTCCTCCTGGCTGTAGGCAAAACGACCGCCGTAGTTGACGAAGATGGTGGCGTCCGCCCCGGCCAGGCGCGGTAGTTGCCCGAAGATGACATGGTGCGCCACCCCCTGGTCGGGGTGGATGGCATAGGTGCCCAGCCACGCCGGATGGCTCAGGATGGGCAGGGCAAAACCGTCGTCCGCGGCCAGTTGCCGCAGCGCGTCCCAGCCCACCAGTCCCGGCGCCGCCATCACCCCCCCTGCACCCAGGCGTTTGGCCTCAAAGGCTCGCGCCCGCACGCGGTCGGCAGGGGCGGCGATGTTGGGGACGTAGAGGCAGCGCCGGCCCGTCGCCCCGTTGGCCCGGTCGATCGCCTCGGCGCAGGCCGCCACCCGCTCCGTAAAGGGCGCGAAGGGCTGGTCGCTGAACCCGTGGTCCTCTTTGATCAGGTCGAAGCCGCCCAGGGCGATCTGGTAGGCAAGCGCCGCCAGGTCCCGCGCGCCCAACCCCACCGGCTTAAGCGCCGTGCAGAGCAGGGGCCGGTCCCAGACGCCCACCAGCGCCCGGATGCCTTCCTGGCCGAAACGCGGTCCCGGGAAATGCTGGCGCAGGCTGGCAGGCAAGTCCAGGTGCAGCACGCGGATACCCGGCTGCATGGCGGTGTTGCCGAAGACGACGTTCAGGAACTGGGTCAGCTCGAAGGCCGAGGTTTCGACGGCGTAGCTAATCCGCGCCGCAAAGCGGTCCGGCCCCACTTCGTCCAGGCTCTCGATGCGCCCCACCACGTGGGCGCGGATATCGTCATCGGCCAGCAGCTCGTCCGGCACCTCCACCGTCTGCTCCAGGCAGATGCCCCAGGCCCGGGCCATCGCCTCCTCCAGGCCGGCGGCGGCAATGCGGTAAGCGACGCTAAAGCGCTCGCCCGACAGGTCGAGCGATGTCGCCGGGAAGATCATGCCGCCTGAGCGCTGGCATGGCGCACGGTCTCGTGCATCATGCCCTGCAAGGGAGGATAGGTATCGATGTACTGCTGCACGTAGAACTGGTAGGCTTCGTGCCGGGCCGCGTCAGGCTCGATGCGCTGGCGCACATGGACCATGCGGTCGGCGGCGGTCTGCACGTCCGGGAAAAGGCCGGCTGCCGCCGCCGCCAGGATGGCCGAACCCAGGGCGGGACCATCGGGAACGGCGGTCAGGGTGATGGGCACGTTGCTGACATCAGCATGGATCTGCATCCAGAAGGGGCTCTTGGTGGGCCCGCCGGCGGCGACCATCTCTTCCACCACATAGCCGTTCTGGCGGAAGGTGCGCAGAATGTGCTCGGTGCCGTAGGCAATGCCTTCGATGATGGCTCGGAACAGGTGGCCGGTCGTGTGCTTGAGCGACAGGCCGCGGATGATGCCCCGCGCTTCGGGGTCCACGTAGGGCGTGCGGTTGCCCTGCCAGTAGTCCAGCACGATCAAGCCTTCGGAGCCGGGCGGGATGCGCTCGGCCTGTTCCGTCAGCACCGCGTAGACGTCGACGCCGCGTTCGGCGGCCAGCGCCGATTCCCTGCTGCAGAACTGGTCCTTGAACCACTTCACGACCGACCCGGTGGACACCTGTCCACCCTCCACCGTGTACTGGCCCGGCAGGACGGCGTCCGTGTAGGCGCCGAAGATGCCCCTTGCGTGCAGAGGCGTGGCGCTCTGGCCCAGGTGCAGGTGGGACGAGCCGGTGATAAAGGCCATCTTGCCCGGCTGCACCACGTTCAGACCCACCATGGCCACAAAGGCATCGGCGCCGCCCTTGGCGACGGGAATGCCGGGCTGCAAGCCCAGCGCCGCGGCCGCCTCCGGCGTGAGGGCGCCGGCAATGGCGCCCATGTCCAGCACCGTGGGCGGAAATTTGCCCAGCAGGTCGCCCAAGCCGATCTGCTCGTACAGGCCTTCCGGCCAGCCCCCTTCCGCCCGATCGTAATACCAGCGGATGCTGGTGTTGTTGATGCTGGCCGTCCACTCGCCAGTCAGGCGGTAGGTGAGCCAGTCGATGAACTCGCCCACCCGCGCCGCCTGCCGGAAGGTATCGGGCTCGTTCTCCTTGAGCCAGAGCGCCTTACACGGCATCCACTCGGCGGAAACGTTGCCGAAGCCGTTGTATTTGAGGGCCGGGTGGCCGGTGGCAGCCACCCGCAGCGCCTGGTCGGCCGCGCGCACGTCCATCCAGATGATGGCCGGGCGCAGGGGCCGGCAGCTGGCATCCATGGCCAAGACGGTGCAGCTCGTGCAGTCGGCGCCGACGGCGACGATCTCCTCGCCGGCCGCACCGCTCTCGGCCAGGGCCGCCTGTGCCGCCCCCACCAGGGCCATCCACCAGTCGTCGGGTCTTTGCTCGGCCCAGCCGGGGTGGGGATGGTGCAAAGGGTAAGGCCGCGATGCCAGGGCCACGGGCCGGCCCTCGACATCGAAGATACCGACACGCGCACTCTCCGTGCCGAAGTCAATGCCCATCACGTAGGGACCTGGCATCGCGACCTCCATCAGTCGTTAGTCGTCAGTAGTCAGTCGTCAGAGGGCTACCTGCCACCTGCTACTTCTTGACGACGACGCCGGACATGTCCTCGAGGACGCGGATGAAGGCGGAGGCGTTCTCCTCGCCCCAGCCCTTGTTGATCGCGGTCTTGATGACTTCGCGCGTGGCGGCGGCGGCCGGGGTGGGCACGTTCAGATCCTGGGCAAAGCGAGCGATCAGATTGGCATCCTTCAGCATGAGTTTCAGGGCGAAGTGGGTGCTGAAGTCACGGTTCACCAGCGCCTGGCCTACACCGTCGAAGATGGGCGACTTGAAGTCGGTCACGTGCAGCACACCCAGCACGTCCTCGGGGGCAAGCCCGGCCTTGGTCGCCAGGGTCATGGCCTCGCCCAGGGCCTCCAACTGCGCCGCCACCACGAGGTTGCCGACAAGCTTCATGGAGGTGCCCTTGGCCGTGCCGCCCATGTAGTGGGTGGTCTCGCTCAGCACCTCCAGGATCGGCTTGACTTCCTCGTAGAGGGCCTTATCGCCGCCCACGACGATCCACAGACCGCCCTGCGCGGCCTCGTTCTTGCTGCCGAATACGGGCGCATCCAGGAAGCGAACGCCTTTCTCGACAAACGCGGCGGCTTCCTTGCGGGTCGTGTCGGGATGGATGGTGGTCATATCCACGACGATTTGGCCCGCCTTGACGGCGGCGGCCAGGTTGCCCTGGCCGAAGACCAGGTCCAGGACGGCAGCATCATCGCTCAGGCAGTACATGACCACGTCGGCGCCGGCCACTGCCTCGGCAGGCGTGGCAGCCTGTTTGGCGCCCTTGCTGACCAGCGGTGCGCAGTTGGAAGCCGTCCGGCTCCACACGGTGACGGGATAGCCTGCTTTGAGCAGGTTGGCGGCCATCCCTCTGCCCATGATACCGATTCCGAGATAGGCGATGTTCTTCATTTCAAACTCCTTTGGTAGGTTGAAGGTGATAAGTTGAAAGTTGAAGGTTAAGAGGTGAAAGTCGGAGACAAGCAACCTTTAGCCTTAAAACCTCAACCTTCAACTTGTTTTCGTCGTTTTCTCGCGTTTGCGTCGTTGATCGATGAGGAAGGTGAGAACCATGACCAGCAGCAGCAGCCCGCCCCAGGCGAACTTGCTGAAGAAGATGGCGGCGCTGGAGGGGAACCAGGTCAACATCAGGAAGTTGAGGCCCGTGGAGAGGAATTGGATGCTGAGCACCGCCAGCACCAAGCCGGCAACGGTGCCGGCGCCGCCGGTATAGCTCACGCCGCCCAGAATGCAGATGAGCACCCCCAGCAGCACGAAGGAAGCGCCGTAGTCAGGCTTGGCGGAATTCGCCCGGGCGAGGAAGACGATGCCGGCGATGCCGGCCACCAGGCCCGCCAGCCAGTAGCTCCGCAGCAGCACGCTCCGGTTGTTGATGCCGGAGAAGCGCGCTGCCGTGGCATTGGAGCCCAGCATGTACACAGAGAACCCAAAGACGGTCCGGTTGAGCAGGACGGCGTAAACAGCGGCAATGGCAAAGAAGATGATGACCGGGATGGGAATTCCGAGGACATCGCCGCTGCCGATGAAATCGAGCTGCGTCGTGGTGATGGCCGGGCCGCCCGTCACGACATAGCCCAGGCCGGTATAGAGCGAAGCGGTGCCGAGCGTGGCCAGGATGGGAACGATGCCGACGTAGGAGACCAGGAAACCGTTGAAGAGGCCGCACACCGAACCCACCAGCAGGGCGGCAAGCAGGGCCAAAGGCACGACCAGGATGGGCGACATCCCCATGCCGCCCTCGCCGGCCAGCCGCGTCAGGATCAGCGCCGCCACAATGGCGGCCAGGTTGGCGGCGCCCACGATCGACAGGTCGATGCCTCCGGTAAGCATGGCGATCATGATGCCGAAGGCCAGAATGCCGTACTCGGGGAACTGCACCGCCATGGACTGCAGGTTGCGCACGGTGGGAAACGTGCCGGGCTGCAGGGCGCTGAACACCAGAAAAATGACGACCGAAATCACGAACAGGCGCAGCGTGTTGCTGTCGACAGGCAAACGGCTTGTCCACGGCTTACGGGGTGCGGATGGACTCATGGTGGATGTCCTGAATGAGCGGTGCGAGATCGTCTCGTGCTGTGGCAAGCGTCAGACGTCGGCCATGCTGTAGGTGCGCGTGCCCGACCGGCGCGCCTGGACGGCAGGGATGCCGGTGCCGACCAGGATGATGATACCGATGACCACCCGCTGCCACACCGCCGGCACGCCGATGAGGATCAGGCTGTTGTTGGCGATGGTCACCAGGGCGACGCCGAGGACCGTCCCCACGACGGTGCCCTTGCCGCCGGTGAGCTGGGCGCCGCCCAAGACGACGGCGGCAATCACGCCCATTTCCAGGCCGACGATGTCCTGGGGATTGGCCTGGCGCGCCAGTGAGCCGAACGTCATGCCGGCGATGCCCGAAAGCAGCCCAACGAAGGCATAGATGAACACCTGGATACGGGTGATGTTGAAGCCGGCGCGCTCGGCAGCGTCGGGCGCGCCGCCGAGGGCATAGATGCTGCGGCCTAGCATCGTGTACTTCAACAGCACCCAGGTGATGACGATAACGCTCAACGTGATAAACACTGCTGGGTGCAGGCTGGCGGTCCCGCGCTCGAGCGGCACCTGCACCAGCGCCGTGCGGGCAAAGGCTGTCCACGATGGCGGCACGTCGCGGATGATGCGGTTGCCGATGGCAAAGAGCAGAAAGCCGTGGATCATGCTCAACGTGCCCAGGGTGACGATCAGGGTCGGCAGCCTGAACTTGGCGATGAAGAAGGCATTGACCAGGCCCAGCCCCAGGCCGATGATGGCTGAAAGCACAAAACCGACCCAGATCGGCGAGTTCGGCGCGTAGGCCAGCATCAGCTTCACGGTCGAGTACATGGCGAAGACCGCCACGGCCGTGAACGACACGTCGATGCCCCCAGACACGATGACGATGAGCACGCCCATGGCGAAGATGCCCATGACGATGCTGCTGCGCAGCAGGTCAAATAAATAGCCGATGCTCAAGAAGGTCGGATTGCTGAGGCCAATCACCAGGCACAGGCCAATAATCGTCAGTCCTACCAGTGTTTCATTGCGGCGCAAGAGTCGTTTCACGGCATCATTCCTCAACGAGCCTGGCGGAGAGCTCGTTTTCGTTGGTGTCCTGCGACCGCATCTCGGCGACGATGCGGCCATGGCGCATCAGGAGGATGCGGTTGCACGTCTGCAAAAGCTCAGGGATGTCATCCGAAATCACCAGCATTCCCATTCCCTGGCCGGCCAGGTCGCGCATCATGTCGTGCAGCTCACCCTTGGAGCCGACGTCCACCCCGATGGTGGGACCGTTCAGGATCATGATGCGGGGTTTGCTGGCCAGCCATTTGGCGAGGACAACACGCTGCTGGTTGCCACCGGACAGCGTCTTGACCGGCAGTTCGGGGTCCGCGGTTTTGATGCGCAAGGAGCCGACCCATTCCGCCACCTGGCCGTTGATCTGTCCGGGTTCCGTGAGGCCAAACCTGCCGCGCAGGCGGTCGAGTATGCGGACAACCACGTTGTTGCTGATCGACCGCTCTAGAAACAGCCCTTCGGTGAGCCGATCCTCGGGCACGTAACCAATGCCGTTCGCAATGGCATCCTGGATGGATCTGATCTGGACGGGCTTGCCGTCGACGAAAACGCGTCCCGAGTCGGCAGGCGCCAAGCCAAAGAGGCTCAGGGCAAGCTCGGTGCGGCCCGAGCCGAGCAGCCCGGTAATGCCCACGATCTCGCCTGCGCGCAGCTCGAAGTTGATGTCGTGCAGGATGAGACCCAGGTTCAGGGCCTCAACCTTGAGCAGAGGAACCTGACTCAGATCGGGTTCAAACTCGTAGAACTTGTCGGCGATGGCGTGGCCGGTCATCTCGAAGATGAGACGAGTGTTATCGTACTCTTTGCGATCGCCGCTGCTGACCACCTTGCCGTTGCGCATCACGATGATCTTCTCGGAGATTTCCAGCACTTCATTCAGCTTGTGGCTCACAAACAAGAAGGCGATACCGCGGGCTTGCAGGCGATGAATCACCGTAAAGAGCGCCCGGATCTCACGTTCCGTGAGGGCGCTCGTGGGCTCATCCATAATGATGAGTTGGGCATTCTGGCGCAGGGCTTTGGCGATGGCGATGAGCTGTTTGTTGGCAACCGACATCTCCTCGACCAGCGCATCGAGCGGGAGCTTGACCTCAATCTGGGCCAGCGCATCGGCGGCAATGCTTTGCACCTGGCGCCAATTGACCACACGCCTGCCGTCGGCAAGCTCTTCATTCAGGGCGATGTTTTCGGCAACCGTGAGATTGGGGAACAGGGAGAAGTCCTGGTAGATCACCTGGATGCCCTGGCGGATGGCTTCGATGGGGTGCAGGTGCGCATATTCCTTCCCCCGAATGGCCAGACTGCCCGCGTCCCGCGGATAGACCCCGGCAATAACCTTGATCAGGGTCGATTTACCGCAGCCGTTTTCGCCCACCAGGCAGTGAATTCTGCCGCTTTCGATGGTCAGATCCACATCCTGGAGCGCGTGTACACCTGCGAACGATTTGCTAATGCCAGCCAGACACAGCAGTTCATCGGCCATAGACCACCGCCTCGAGTCGAGTAGGTGGAAGGAAGGCCACCCGAGGGCGCCTTCCTTCCAGGTGGGCCCTACCTGGAAGCCGTAGCGGCTTCCAGGTAGGGTGCAAGGCAGTTAGAACGGGTAATCCTTGGCGGTGGTGCCGTCCACGTAGACAGCAGCGTCGCCGTAGAGCACGTTGGTGCCGACCAGCTTCAGCTTGTTGTAGCCCGGAATACCGAGATCGGTGCCTTCGCCAACTTTCTCGCCGTTCTTGATCATCTGGAGGATCTTGTTGCAGGCAGCGCCGGCAGCAGCGGGATCCCAGAAGCCGATGGCGTCAATGGCGCCGTTGGTCAGCAAGTCACCGCCGATAGAGGGCAGGCTGGTGCCCACAACCGACACCTTGTCAGACAGGCCGGCTTCCTCAACGGCGCGACCGATGCCGGCCACGTCGGTGGAGGCGCTCCCTTCGAAGCCCTTGATGTTGGGATGGGCGGCGAGGATTTCCTTGGCCTTGGCGTACGCCTTCTCGGCATCGTCGAAGCTCTCATTCTTGTCGCCGACCAACGTCATCTTCGGATACTTGGCCTTCTGCTGGGCGATGGCGCCGTCCACCCACTCGTTGTGGGTCTTGGAGCCAAGGCTGCCGACGAACACGGCGTATTCGCCCTCTTCGCCCATCTTCTTCGCCAGTTGGTCCATGAGGCCGGCGCCGAAGGCCGTGTTGTCAAAGGCCTCGATGTCGTAGTTCATGTTCTTCTGGTTGCTGGCTTCGTGGGTCACCACGGGGATGCCGGCGTCCATGGCCTTCTTCAGGACGGGATCAAGCTGGGCCGGGTCCATGGGGATGACGCAGAGGCCGTCGACCTTCTTGGCAATCAGGTCCTCGATGATGGGGATCTGCTTGGCAGCATCGGCCTGGTCCGGGCCGACGAGCGTGGCATTCACGCCGTTGTCCTTGCCCCACTTCACGACGCCGGTCTCCATGCGGTTGAACCAGTTGATGCCGGCGATCTTGACGACGGTCACGAAGTTGAGCGGGTTGCCGGCGGCCGGCTTGGCGGGCGCCTGGGTGGCGGCGGCAGCAGGAGCCTGGGTCGCGGCGGGGGCAGGAGTCGCCGAGGGGGCAGCGCAGGCGGCCACGGCCACGACAAGCGCTACCATGACGACGAGCACGATGGAAATGCGTTTCATTGGGTTGATTCTCCTCGATGTTGAGACTGTGATGAAGTTGCTAGGTGATGGTGGGTAAACGGTGGGGAGTGTGGTTCCGTGGGAGTGGTTCACCTCCTGTGCGACGTTGCCATCGCATCCATTTCTGCGATTTCGAAAGAGTCCACCCGTCGCGGCGGTCGCAGCGATGGATGAACAGAATCAACTTGACGTGCCGGCTGCGACCGGCTAGCCGGCCGCAGGCATGACGAGCGCGGAGAGCATGACCACGAAGGCGGCGCAGCCGGGATCGACCTTGCCCTCGGTGCGTTCCCCTACCCAGCTCGCACGTCCGATCTTGCTGCGCTGGGCGGTCACGCTGTCGCGACCCTGTTCGGCGGCAGCCAGTGCGCGCTTGCCGGCCTCGGCCAGGCTTGCGCCCTCTGCCACCGCCGCCGCGAAGGTCTCGCTGGCGGGATGCAGGGCATCGACGATGGTCTTGTCGCCGGGCTTCGCCTTGCCGCTCTGCTGGATGCCCTCATCTGCGGCCTGCAGCAGCGTGGCCACGTCCGCAAGGGTGAGGGCCTCTTTGTCCTTGGCAACCTTGCCCATGCGCATGAGCGCCGTCGCCAGTAGGGTGCCCATCGTGGAGGGGGCGACGCGGTTGGCCGTCATGCCCGCGCCCACCAGGAACTTGGCGATGTCGGTGGTCGGGGTGGCGTCGACATAGGCCAGCAGCGCCGTGGCGATCTTGGACAGGGTGATGCCCATATCGCCATCGCCCATCGCCTGGTCAAGCGACGTCAGATACTCGTTCTGCTCGTTGAGCGCCGCGCACGCGCGCTTCATTGCCTCTGCGACGGCCGGTCCTTGAATCGGTTCTGTCACGCTGGCGCCTCCTCGGTTGGGAGCTAGATCTGGATGAAGAAAGGGGTGTGCGCGGGATGATCGAGCAGCTCGACCAACTCGTCATCCAGGCGCATAAAAGTGAAGGAGGCGCCGGCCATTTCCATCGAGGTGGCGTACTCGCCCACATAGGCGCGGTAGACCTTCAGGCCGCGCTCGCCAAAGAGATCGTTCACCTTGCGGAACAGCACGTAGAGTTCCTCCGGCGGTGTGGCGCCCAGGCCGTTCACCATCACCGCCAGGCGGTCGCCGGCGCTCGGCTGCAGGTCGGCCAGGATGGCTTCGGTCATGCGGGTGGCGATGGCATCGGCAGATTGCAGCTTCTCGCGCTTCATACCAGGCTCGCCGTGAATGCCCATGCCGATCTCCATCTCGTCCTCGCCGATGGTGAAGGTGGGTTTCCCGGCCAGGGGCACGGTGCAGGGTGAAAGCGCCACGCCCATGGTGCGGGTGTTGGCCAGGGCCTTCTCAGCCGCGGCCACGACCTCATCCAGCGATCCCCCCTTGTCCGCGCGGGCGCCGGCGATCTTGAAGGCAAAGACCATGCCGGCCACGCCCCGGCGCCGGGCGGCTTCTTCCGGCGGGGCCGAGGCCACATCGTCCTTGACCAGGACGGTGCGCACCTCGATATCTTCGAAGCTGGCCAGCTCGGCGGCCATGTCAAAGTTCAACACGTCGCCGCCGTAGTTGCCATAGATGTAGACCACGCCCTTGCCGCCGTGGATGCGCTGCGTCACCCACAGCATCTGCTCGGCGCTGGGCGAGGCGAAGACGTCGCCAACGGCGCAGCCGTCCAGCATACCTTTGCCCACATAGCCCAGGAAGACCGGCAGATGTCCGGAGCCGCCGCCCGTGGCGAGCGCCACCTTGCCCTGGACCGGAGAGTCGGCTCGCACGATGCAGTGGACGTCATTGGTATAGGCCAATTGATCGGGGTGGGCTTTGACCAGCCCATCCAGCATTTCAGGCACGAAATCAGCAGGATTGTTGATGATCTTCTTCATCTGACGGCTCCCTGGTGAAAGGAAAGGACTTGGATTGTGAGCAAATAAGGATAGGCTAAGAGCGATTCTCGTGCGGCTCAGACCATCACACCCGCCGTTTCCTCGCGGACGATGCCGACAAGGTCGCCGATGCCGGAAATGGCGTGGCGTTCCAGCAGCCAGCGGCGGCCGATGCGGATGGCCAGCCGTTCGGCCACAGCGCGCTTCTCCATCTCGCCGATGCTGGTGATGTCCCAGACGTTGACAATACCCATCATGCGCCGCAGGAACTTAACGCCACCGTGGCCGGCCGTCTCCTGCAGGAGATGATGGATGTACTGCTGCCGGAAGGCGGTGAAAGCATCACCGCCGCCGGGGAACTGCCAGTACGCCGGGGGGGCCAGCTCGCCGCGATGATTGGCTACCCAAGTCGCGTCGAACTTGCGGGCGAACTCGTTCCAGATGCCGGTGATCAGGTCCAGCACATAGGCCTGGTAGCGTTCGCGTTCCCCCCGATCGGCGGTGTGGCCGTAGTGCGAGAGGAAGTTGAGGACCAGGTTCTGCAGCACCGCCCCCACGTCATAGGCCATCGGCCCGAAGAAGGCAAACTCGGGATCGATGACGCGCGTATCCCCGGCGTTGATCATGATCGAGCCGGTGTGCAGGTCGGCATGAATCAGGGCCTCGCCGTGCGTCATGTACGCCTGCTTCATCTCGACGATGGCCATCTTGAGCTGTGCGTCCGACCGCACCCCCTGCACGGCATCGTCGATCAGCGGATTCCAGTGATTCTCGGGCGACTCCATGTAGGGGTTCGTGTACACGAAGTCTTCCTGCAGCTTGCGGAGCTGTTCGTTCACGAACTGCGCCTGGAGCAGCTTCTTCTCCGGACCGGTCAGATAGAGATCGGAGGTGAAGAAGAGAGAATTCACGAGAAAAGTGGAGATGTGATCGACAAAGTGCGGGTAGTGCTTGCGCGCAACCAGACCGCGGCGCATGATCTCGTGGTCGCGGAGGTGCTCCATAACCACCAGCGACATCTCCTCATCGTAGGCGAACACCATCGGCGCCAGGCCGGGCGCCAGCTCGTTGTACTTCCGCAGCGCCAGCGTCTCATAGCGCATGCGCTCGCGCGTCAGCGGCCACGAATCTCCCGCCACCCGCAGATAGGGCAGCGCCTGCTTGAGGACAACGCTCTCCTGCGGCCGGCCATCGTTCCGAACGATGAAGACAAGGTTCAGATTGCCGTCTCCGACTTCGTCCACCGACATGTGGTCAAAGTCAGAGAAGATCTCCGCCATCGCCGGCAGCTTTTTGATATAGGCAACGACGCTGGTCTCGTTCAGGGGATGGTACGCCATACGATCGACCTCTAGTGCTGCTTCTTCTCTGGATAAAGGTTGAGGATGCTGCCTTCGTTGGCCTCGCAGATGCCGCGCTCGGTCACAAGCCCGGTGACCAGGCGCGCGGGGGTGACGTCAAAGGCATAGTTGGCGGCCGGACTGTCCTCCGGCGTCACCAGCACTTCCACCGCCTCGCCCCGGTAGAGGCCATGCATCAACTTCACTTCGGTCGCCCCGCGCTGCTCGATGGGGATCTCCTTGACGCCATCGCGTTTCTCCCAGTCGAAAGAGGAGGAGGGTAAGGCCACGTAGAAGGGGACGCCATTGTCGTGTGCAGCCAACGCTTTGAGATAGGTGCCGATCTTGTTGGCGACGTCGCCGGTGTAGAGCGTGCGGTCGGTGCCGACGATCACCAGATCGACCATGCCGTGCTGCATCAGGTGCCCGCCGGTGTTGTCGGCAATCACCGTATGCGGAACGCCGTGCTGGCCAAGTTCCCAGGCGGTGAGCCGGGCGCCTTGATTGCGGGGACGGGTCTCGTCCACCCACACGTGCACGGGGATACCTGCGTCATGAGCGGCATAGATGGGCGCAGTGGCCGACCCGAAGTCGACAAAAGCCAGCCAGCCGGCGTTGCAGTGTGTGAGCACGTTGACCGCTTGGCCGCCTTTGCGCCGGCTGATTTCCTCGATCAGGCGCACGCCGTGCTGGCCGATGCGACGACAGAACTCGGCGTCCTCGTCGGCAATCGCCTCGGCTGTCCGGCGCGCAGCGTCTATTTTAGCACGAATGTCATCAGGCGCGGCAGCGATGGCCTGCAGTTGGCGGTCCACGGCCCAGGCCAGGTTGACGGCTGTCGGGCGCGTCGCCTTGAGCGTGTCCCCGTCCGCGGCCACCGACGCCATGAATGCCGGCACCGAGCCGGTTGGCGCCTGCAGGGCGGCGAGATACATGCCGTAGCCTGCCGCTGCTCCAATGAGCCCAGCGCCGCGCAACTGCATGTCGGCGATCGCCGTGGCCATCTGGGCGACCGTCGTCAGATCGACGACGACGAAGTGATAGGGCAGGAGCTGCTGGTCGATGATCTGCACCACGGTCGGATCATCCTGCTTCAACCAGATGGTACGGTAGTGCTTACCTTGGACATTCATGAGCGATCTCAGAGTAGGGCATAACGGGGGGTTTCAGCGCTAGAACATCTTGGGAAGAAGAGCATCCCAGATCAGGCGTTCGTTCTGCACCACCGCATCGAGGTTGTTCAGCGCCACGATGACGTAGAGCGCATCGGCGATGCTCATCTGCGCCAACCTGGAGGCAATGGCCTCGATGCGCGCCTCGCGGGCGACGCTGAGCAGGGTGACGTCGGCGTACTTGGTGATCGGCGACTGCGCATTGCCGGTGATGCAGAGGGTGGAAACCCGGTTCGCCTTGGCCTGTTTCAGCGTCAGGACTGGGTCCATCGACGTACCCGACTGCGAGACCGCGATCACCAGGTCGCCCGGCCCCAGCAGCGCCACCTCCATGAGCTGCATGTAGGAGTCGGTCTGCGCCTTGCAGTTCAGGCCCAGGCGCATCAGCATATTGTACATGCTGAGCACGATGGGCGCCGATGTCCCGACGCCGACGATGAGGATCCGGTTGGCGGTGCTCAAGAGCTCGATGGCCCTGGTCAAAGCGCCCTCCTCCAGGACCTCCAGCGTGTCGTACATGGCCTGGATGTTGGAGAGAAACACCTTGCGGGCGATCACGGCCGGCGCCTCCCCGGCCATGATATCGTCGTGAATGACCTGCGTGGGGCTGACCAGGTCGCGGGCAACCGACAGCTTCAGATCGGTGTAGCCCTGGAAGCCCGCATTGCGGCAGAACCTGAGCACCGTCGTATCACTCACCCCGCACACCTGCCCCACCTGCGCCATGGACATGTGCATCAACTTCTCCGGCTGCTGCATCACCCAATCCGCCACCCGCGCTTCCGAAGCGGCAAGCGCCGGATAGCTGCTCCGTATGCGAGTGAGTGAATTGATGGAAGACCACGCCTTGGCAGCGGTGGCCTGCGCACCGTCATCAGCATGCATCGCGCCTGCAACCTTTGCAGTAGTACAACTTCAAGTGAAAGAAATACGTACTGTTACCACAACATCGTAGGCCAGACTCGCATCTGTGTCAAATGGAGCAAAGGAAGTTGGAGCCTCCGTGCGTGTCGTCCGCCCCGCGGGCAGCAGGTTGCCAGCATCGGCGTTTCCGCCTACGATCATCTCCGCACACCGGGCACGTCCCGGACAAAGGTAGATCGCTATGTCATGCAGGCTTCCGAGCCACGACCGTCAGGGAGTGGTAGCGAACAAAGGCAGCTTCCTCACGGTCGCTGCTCGGCGGGTAATACTGAGCCCAAAGCATAGAGAAACTCAGGAGGACAGGCATGGCGCAGAAACTCATCCCTTTGCAGCAGGCAGCCTCCCTCATTCCGGACGGCGCCACGGTTTCGTTCGGCGGCTTCACCACGCAGCGCCACCCCATGGCGCTGGTCTACGAGCTGGTGCGGCTGCAGCGGCGCCAGCTCTATCTCCTGGGGCATTCCCCCGGCGGCGATTGGGACATCCTGATCGGCGCCGGGTGCGTCAAGCGCGTCGAGCTGGCCTATGAGGCCGATGAGGCCTTCAACACGGTCGGCCCGCGCTGGCGCCGGGCGGTCGAACGGGGTCTGATCGAGTGGGAGGACTACAGTAATTTCGCCATGGTGACGAGGTTCGCCGCCGGCGCCATGGGCCTGCCCTTCCTGCCCATGCGCAGCCTGCTGGGCAGCGACCTGCTGGCCAGGGAAACGATGTCGCCGGCGCAGCGCGCCGCCGACCCGCGCACACCGCCGCTCAAGGCTGCGGTCATCGTCTCGCCCTTCGATCCCGCAGAGCGGCTTGTGCTCGTGCCCGCCATCCGCACCGAGTTCGCCGTCCTCCACGTGCAGAAGGCCAGCCCCGAGGGCATCATCCGCATCGAAGGCCAGACCTTCGCCGACGTGCAGCAGGCCCTGTGCGCCGAGGTCGTCATCGTGACGGCCGAGGAGATCGTCGACGATGAAGAGCTGCGCGGGCAGCCGGAGCGCAATCCCCTCCCGTTCTTCGCCGTCAACCATGTGTGTCACGTCCCTTGGGGCGCCCACCCCTACGCCGTCTTCAACTACTATGACTACGATCCGCAGCAGCTCAAGCGGTATCACGAAAGCGCCGCTGACGACGAAGCCTTCGCTCGCTACCTGGACCAGTTCGTGTACGGCGTCGCCGACCATGCCGGCTACCTGGCGGCAGTGGGAGGCGCGGCGCGCCTGGACAGGCTGCGGGCGGACCCGGACTTTGGCTACCGTCCCGACCTGAAACGAAGGAGGCTTGACTGATGGCCGCGCCCACCTATACCTTGACCGAGCTGATGACCGTCGCCGCCGCCCGCGAGATCGCCGACGGCGAGATCGTGTTTGCCGGCACCGGCCTGCCGATGCTGGCGACCATGCTGGCACAG
The DNA here is from genome assembly GCA_029782215.1 of Chloroflexota bacterium. GTDB lineage: Bacteria > Chloroflexota > Anaerolineae > J102 > J102 > SSF26. The sequence continues at coordinate 103,237 of JAKOVD010000197.1, read as the reverse complement.
CGCACCCACGCGCCCCGGTGCTGCATTATCTTCGAAGCGGGCACGGTGGCCAGCCAACTCGCCCATTTGCCGATGTCGGTCGGGGATCCGCGGGTCATGCGCGGGGCGGCCACAGCCGCCGGGCTGCAGGAGGTCTTTTCCTTTGTGCTCCAGGCGGGCCGGGTGGATGTGGGCTTCCTCAGCGGCGCGCAGGTGGACCGCTTCGGCAACATCAACAGCACCGCCATCGGGGCCGACCCCTGCCACCCCCAGGTGCGTTTCTCGGGCAGCGGCGGCGCCTGTGACATCGCCTGCCTGGCGCGGCGCACGGTCATCATCGCCCAGCACGAGAAGCGCCGCTTTCCGGAGCGAGTGGACTACGTGACGAGTCCTGGCTGGCTGCAGGGCGGCGAGTCGCGGCGGCAGGCGGGCCTGGTGCGGGGAGGCCCCAGCGTGGTGGTGACCACGCGCGGAGTGATGCGCTTCCGGGCTGACACCCACGAGATATACCTCGCCAGCTACCATCTCGGCCTCAGCCCCGCCGCCGTGGCCGGCGAGACCGGCTTCCCCCTGGACATCGACGGAGCAGAGGAAACGCCCATCCCGACGCCGGACGAGCTGCGGATTCTGCGCGAGGTGGTGGACCCGGAACGGATCTTCCTGAAGTAACAGCCACGGGAGGACAGAGCCTTCCAGGCCGCAGTCCGGCATAGGGAAGCACCGGTCTTCATCAGTTCTTAACAAGTTTGTGCTAGATTGAACGCTAGGAACGACGGCCTGTGACCGCCGTTTCTCTTGCATCGTCCAGACTGCCCCGCCGGAACTGTGCCTGAGGAGACAAGCCGTGTTGCGAAGGATCGTTACCTGGATCATCCTGATTGCGGTCGTCATTGGGGCCGCGGCTGGCGCCTACTACTATTTCGTGCTGCGCAGCCAGGCGACGGCGCCAACCGCCACCCAGGCGGCAACCACCACGACCACCCGGGCCTCCCGCGGCGACCTGGTGATCAGCGCCAGCGGTTCGGGCACGGTGGTGCCGGGAGCCGAGGTCAGCATCGGCTTTGGCAGCAGCGGCACCCTCAAGGAAGTGCTGGTCAAGATCGGCGACAGGGTGGAAGCTGGCCAGCCCTTGGCCCGCCTGGACGACACCAGCGCCGCCAACCAGGTGGCGCAGGCCGAGATCAATCTCAAGCTGGCAGAGCTCAGTCTCGACGACCTCAACCAAGGCGTCGAACTCGGCGCGCAGGCCGCCGCCGAGGCAAGCCTGGCTTCGGCCAGGGCGAGCCTGGCCAAGCTCACCGCCGGTCCTGACAGCCAGTCGCTCCTCGCCGCCCGCGAGACCCTGAAGAGTGCCCAGAACCAGCTCAACAAGCTATTGGCGGGGCCGGATGCCACCGAACTGAAGAACGCCGAGTACGCCCTGGAGACTGCCAAGAACAACCTGTGGAGCCAGCAGGTCTCCCGTGACTCCGCCTGCGGGGGCAGTGACGCCGTCCGCTGCAAGCAGGCCGAGGCCTCGGTCGGCAACGCCGACGCCGCCGTGCGCAAGGCGCAGGAAGAGCTGGACGTCGTCAAGGCCGGGCCCACCGCCGACACCATCGCCGATGCGCGGGCCAAGGTCGCTTCGGCCCAGGCGCAGGTGAGCTCGCTGTTGGAGAAGCCGAACGCCGACGAGGTGGCGGCCGCCCAGGGCCAGGTGACCAAAGCCCAGGGCGACCTGGATGCCTTGCTGGCGGGCGCCACAACCACCGAGCTCGAGAAGGCCAGGTTGGCCGTCAGCCAGGCGGAGATGAACCTGGTCAGCGCCCAGCGCAGCATGACCGAGACGACGCTGATTGCTCCCATTGCGGGCATGGTGACTGTCCTGACGGGCCACCCCGGCGAAGCGGCAGGTTCCGGCGCCATGGTGACCCTCTCGGACCTGGACCATCCCCAACTGCAGTTCTGGGTCGAGGAAACCGACCTGGCCAGCGTCGTCGTGGGGAACTCCGTCAACATCGTCTTCGAGGCCCTGCCTGACCTCACGTTCCCCGGCAAGATCGTCAGCGTGGACCCGGTCCTGGTGACCCAAAACGGCACGCCGGCCGTGCAAGCCCTGGCCAGCATCGACCTCAGCGCCCATCCGGTCAGCCTCCTGTCGGGGATGAACGCCGAGGTCGAGGTCGTGGCCGGGGAGGCCCGGAACGCCCTCCTGGTCCCGGTCGAGGCCCTGCGGGAGCTAGCCACGGACTCCTACGCCGTTTTCGTCGTGCAGGACGACGGCGAACTGGCGCTGCGTCCGGTGCAGGTGGGCTTGAGGGACTTGGTCAACGCCCAGATCCTCTCCGGGCTGCAGGAAGGTGAAACGGTGAGCGTGAGGACGAGCAGGAGCAGCACCTCCGCTTCGGCCACGCCCAGCGCCTCGCAGCGCCAACAACAGGGCGCCGGCGGCCCGATGCCCTTCTTTGAGGGTGGAGGACCACCGCGATGACAAAGGAGCGGGTCATCGAGATCAAGGCGTTGAGCAAAGTCTACGACACCAACGAGGTCTCAGTCCACGCGCTGCGCGGCATTGACCTGGAGGTGCGGGGCGGCGAGTTCGTGGCCATCACGGGCCCTTCCGGTTCCGGCAAGTCCACCCTGCTGAACATCCTGGGGTGCCTCGACCGGCCCACCTCCGGGAGCTATTGGCTGGCAGGCGAGGATGTCAGCAAGCTGAACAAGGACCAGTTGGCGGCTGTGCGCAACCGCAAGATCGGCTTTGTGTTCCAGTCCTACAACCTGCTGCCCCGGCTGCCGGCGCTGAAGAACGTGATGCTGCCCCTTCTCTACAACAGCCGCCAGCCCGTTTCTGACGCCGAGTGCCGCCGCCGCGCCGAGGCGGCGCTGGCAGCCGTGGGTTTGGCGGAACGCATGCAGCACCGTCCCAACGAGCTCTCCGGCGGGCAGCAGCAGCGCGTGGCAATCGCCCGCGCCCTGATCAACCGCCCTTCCCTCCTGCTGGCAGACGAACCGACGGGCAACCTGGACACAGCCTCCAGCGAGGACATCCTGGGCCTGCTGGACGAGCTGCACCACGAAGGGACGACCATCGTCATGGTCACTCACGAGCCGGACATCGCCCGCCATGCCGGGCGCGTCATCCACGTGCGCGACGGCCAGATCGTGTCCGACCTGCTCAACGGCAAAGGGGACAAGGAAGAACGGCCATGAGTCTGTGGCGAACCATCCGGGCGGCGCTGGAAGGCGTCATGCTCAACAAGGTGCGGTCACTCCTTACCACGCTGGGCGTCATCATCGGCGTCGCCGCCGTCATCATCATGCTGTCCGTGAGCGCCGGGGCCGAGGCCGTCATCGCCGACCAGATCAACGCCCTGGGTGCCAACCTGATCATGGTCACGCCCAACTTCACGCGCGGCGGCGTCCGCCCCGGTGCCGGCAGCCAGTCCCAGCTCTCCTACAGCGACATCAGCGCCATCAGCGCCGGGGTGGCCAACGTCAACGGCGTTTCCGCCGAGCGCGACACGATGCAAACGGTCAAGGGCGGCGGCAACACGCTCGACGAAATCTCGGTCCTCGGCACGACTGCGGGCTTCCAGCAGGTTCGTGACTACGCGGTCGCCCTCGGACGCTTCATCACCGACGAAGACAACGACCGCAACAACCGGGTGGCCGTGCTGGGCTCCGATCTGGCCACGCAGTTGTTCGGCGATGGGGTCGCCCTCGGCCAGAAGATCAAGGTGGGCACGCAAGAGTTCACCGTCGTCGGCGTGATGAAGCCCAAGGGTGTGGTGGGCAACACCAACTATGACACACGCGTCTACCTGCCCCTGCAGGTCCTCCTGAAGAAGTTCATGCGGGCGCGTTTCGGCGGCGACCGGGTCGGCGTCATCTATGTCTCCGCCGCCAACCGGGACGTTATGGCCAGCGTCCAGGCCGGCGTCACCGACGTGCTGGCACGGCGGCACGATGTCGATCCCTCCTCCCCCGACTTCAGCCTGGTCACCCAGGACAACATCATCGAGGCCCGCGCTTCCACGACGGCCGCCTTCCGCAATCTGCTGGCGTGGGTGGCAGCCGTGTCGCTGCTGGTGGGCGGCATCGGCATCATGAACATCATGCTGGTCAGCGTGACCGAGCGCACGCGCGAGATCGGCCTGCGCCAGGCGCTGGGCGCCCGCCCGCGCGACGTGCAGTTCCAGTTTCTGCTCGAAGCGCTTATGTTAAGTCTTGTCGGCGGCATCGTCGGGGTCCTGGTCGGCGTCGGCGGCTCCTATCTGTTCGGCGCCCTGGGGTCCATGCGCACGCAGTTGGTCCCGGCCTCGATCCCCCTTGCCTTCGCCGCCGCCGCGGGCGTCGGCATTTTCTTCGGCTACTACCCCGCCACGCGGGCAGCACGCCTGGACCCCATCGAGGCCCTGCGGCGCGAATAGCACCTGCGTGCAGGTTGACTTTTCATCTCACACCGGAGCATCCAGTCCATGCGCTTTCTGAAGTTCTCCATCCTCCTGATTTCGTTCGCCCTGCTGGGGGCGGGATGCGCCAGTACGGCCGCTCCTGGCGCCCAGGCCGGTGCTGGCGCCGCCGGCAGCACGCCCATCGCCATCACACCTTACGTCAGCCAGGCGCTTCCCGTCGCCTACGAGGGCGCCCTGCCCGCCATGGCCCAGCTTGAGTTGGGAACCCTGAAGCTGGAGGGCACGGACAACGCCGTCACACCGGTGCAGGCGCGCACGTTGCTGCCTCTTTGGCAGGCGTTCCAGGGCGCCGCCCTGCGCGACCAGACCGAGCGCAACGCCGTCCTCAAGCAGATCGAAGGCGCCATGACCTCTGAGCAGGTTCAGGCCATAGCCGCCATGCAGCTCAAGGACGCCGACCTGCGGACCTGGATGCAGGAAAACGGGATGCCCCAGGCGCCCGCCGGCGACCGGGGTCCGGGAGGCACTCCCGGCGCCAACCTGAGCGACGCCGAACGGGCCGCCCGCCGCGCCACGGCGCAGGCGTCGCGGCAGAGCGGCGGCGGGGGCCAGGGACAGCGGCCTTTTGGCAACGGCACCCCGCCGTCCGGCACGCCTGGCCCTGGCGGCTTTAGCCGTTTTGGCGGGGCAGGCTTTGGCGAAACGCAGTTCCTGGTCGGCCCGCTCGTCAAGCTATTGACAGATCGTGCCGGCCAGTAGGACGGCGGAACGAAGGCTGGAACAGCCAGACAGGACAGAGCGATGAACCGGCGTCAATTTTGCAGGAACGCGATCGGGCTGGGCGGCGTCCTGGCGTTGGCGCCCTGGCTCGATGCCTGCGGCGAAACGGCGCCGGCAGCCACGCCCACACCGGCGCCGCCCACGGCCACTCCTTCGCCGGCGGCGACTCCTGCCGCGACGGCGACGGCAGCATCCACCGCCACCAGAGATCCATCGCCCACGGCCACAACGCAGCCCACGGACACGCCCTCGCCCACCGCCACCGCGGCCGCAGGGATGGCAGCCGTGGCGCTGGCCAGCACGACCGATCGGGCGGCTGGGGTGCGGCAAGCGCTCGACCTCTTTGGCGCCAACCCGGTCCGCGGCCGGCACGTCCTGGTGAAGCCGAACTACAACAGCGCCGATGAGGCGCCCGGCTCCACACACCCTGACACGCTGCGCACCCTGCTCGCCAGCCTCACCGACATGGGCGCCCGCTCCCTCACCCTGGCCGACCGCAGCGGGATGGGCGCCACGCCCCAGGTGTTGGCGCAGCGCGGCGTGTTCGACCTGGCCAAGAGCTTCGGGGCCAGGGTCGTGGTCCTGGACGAACTGGCGGCGGATGCCTGGGATATGGCCAACGGCGACGGCTGGCACTGGTCACGCGGCTTTCCCATCCCCAAGCTGCTGGCCGAGGCCGAGTGCGTGGTGCAGACCTGCAACCTCAAGACCCACCGTTTCGGCGGGCACTTCACGCTCTCATTGAAGAACTCCGTCGGCTTCGCCGGCAAGAACGTGAAGGGCTACAACTACATGAACGAGCTGCACGGCAGCCCCGACCAGCGCCGCATGATCGCCGAGATCAATACGACCTACGCGCCGGCGCTCGTCGTCCTCGACGGCGTCCAGGCCTTCGTCAAGGGCGGGCCGGACAAGGGCGTCGTGGCCGCCACCGGCGTGGTCATGGCCGGCGCCGATCGCGTGGCAATTGACGCCGCCGGGGTGGCCGTCCTGCGGCTGTTCGGCACCACGCCCGAGGTCAGCCGCGGCAAGGTCTTCGCGCAGGAACAGATCGTCCGCGCCGTCGAGCTGGGGCTGGGGGTGGGCACACCGGACAAGATCGCCTTCGTCACCGGCGATGAGGAAGGGCGAGCCTACGCCGAGCGCATCCGGGAAGTCCTGCTGACCTGACGGCAGGGACGCTATGGGCTGCCCGGCGGCAGATCCGGAAGTCCGCCTCCCCCGGCGGCAGTCACAGCCCCAGCAGCCGGTCCATCTCCTGCGGCGTGAGCACGCCGGGGTCGCGGATGCTGGTCAGCGCCTCGCGCAGCCACCGGATCAAAGGAAACATGGCCCGGAACCCCGCCACGATCTCGCCGGCGACGCCCTCCTGGCGCGCCAGCCAGTCCCGGGGCTCCACGCCGGCCGTGAAACTCTTGAGCTTGATGAACTCGATGCCGGGCGTGGTTTCATCGTAGCCCTGCGGCGGCCGCTTGAGCCGCTCGCCCTCGATGGTCCCAAAGGTGGCGGCAAACGCCGGATCCGCCAGTACCGCCTCCAGGCGCTCCGGGTACCGGGCAATGTGGTCCCGGATCTCGCCCAGGATGGCGGAGGCAGGCATGTAGACGCCGCCCGCGACCATGAGAATGCCCTCCTCGTTCACCTGGAAGTAGTAGGCCGGCTGCCCGCTGCTGCGCCCCTGCGGGCAGATGGCGGCGCTGAAGGTCGAGTTGTAGGGACGCTTGTCGCGTGCAAAACGCACGTCGCGGTTGATTCGGAACAGGGCGTCCTTCGGCGAGACAATGCCCACGCTGGGGTCGAACTCGGTGATGCCGTCGATGACGCGGCTGACGAAATCCAGCCACTCGCCGCGGAGTCTCTCATAGGTGGGCCGGTGTTCGTCGAACCAGGCTTTGTTGTTGTTCAGCGCCAGTTCGGCCAGAAACGCAATAAGGGATGGGAAGTCCATGGGTGGGAACTCCAGGAAATCAAACAGGTGGCTTCAGGTCTGCTCACAGCGGACCCGAAGCTGAATACCGCTCTATCGGGGAGAATACCGCCTTTTCCGAAGATGTGCGAAGCCGACCGCGGGCGTGGGCGCTGGTCCCGCCATCGCACACAAGGACGGACTCACTGCCCCTCCCTGGCCAGGGCGCGCAGCCCGGTCGCCAACATCCGGCACAGGACCTGAAAGCTCTCATCCGCGTCCAACGGCAAGCCGAAGCCGCCGGTCAGCTCGAGGGTGCCGAAACCGTGGACGACGGAGCGCAGGGCCCGCACGGCGTGCACGGCCCGGGCGCCGCTCAGACCATAGGACGCAACGACGGCCAACGCCACATCGACGATCTCGGCTTCAGCCTGCTGCATCTCGCGATCCTCGGGTTGGTCCACCAGTGACGCACGCACGGTGAGGGCGTACTGGGCTGGGTGTACCTTGATGAACTGCCGGAAGGCTTGGGCCAGGGCAAAAACGCCGTCGTCACCGGCCTTGCCCGCCGCGGCGCGGGCCAATTGGACACCGAGACTGCGTTTGGCCCTCAGCGCCAGCTCGCGCTGCACATCGGACAGACCGTCGATGTGGTTGTAAAGTGAGGGCGTCCGCACGCCGAGGCGCTGGGCCAGGCGGCCGAGGGTGAGACCCTCCGTGCCCTCGGCGTCTGCCAACTCAGCAGCAGCGGCCAGAACCTGCTCACGGTCCAGCCCCGGTCTAGGCGCCATGCTGCTCGGCTCCAAATACCCGCATGAGGAAGGGGAGGATGGCGGACGCCGTTTCATCCGGCATCTCGGCATGGGGGTAGTGTCCGGCGCCATCGACCATGACCACCTCTCCACCCATCCGGCCGGCAATCCAGTCTGCCTCTGCCCGTGGATCGGGGAAATCAGGATCGCGTGTGCCGAACACGACCAGCGCGGGCACACGAACGCGCTCCAGCCTGGCAGCCGATGCTGCCTTCGAAGCCCGGATCTGCCCGCGGAGGGCTGCCATGCGTCCCGGTTCGGCCAGGTTGGCCTGAAGGCTTGCCTTGTAAGCAGTGAAGTCACCTGGCTGCCGAGTGGGATAAAGGGAGCCGTAGAACTTGACCCACGCCCCCGGCCCCCAGGAACCACCGAACAACACGGGAACCAGCAGGTCGAAGAACTTGTTCTTGGCGCTGGGAAAATCGCGCACGAAAGCGTCCACGAGCACGATGCCGGCGATGAGCTCCGGCGCTTCGGCCGCTGCCCATACCGCTGCCCCGCCGCCTGAGGAGTCGCCGATCACCACGGCCGGGCCGGCATCCAGGCGCCGGACAAGGGCCAGGATGTCAGAGCCAACGCCTGCGACGGAATAGTCGGACCATTGGACGCTCGACTCACCGATGCCGCGTTGGTCCAACGTGACCACCCGATATCCGGCCTTGACCAGTTCCGGGGCCAGAAACCGGTATTCGGCCCGCAAATCCCCCATCGAAGGCACGCAGATGACCAGCGGTCCGGCGCCGGCAACATCATAGGCGACTTTTCCGCCCTCTCGTTCAAGATACTCTGTGACCATTGATGACGTTTGCTGACCTCGCAGTTAGGAAGGATGTTGGGCACAGAATACCATCTGACAAAGACTAATGATGTAAGTCTTTATACTAATACTATTAGTTTACCTGGACTGCCATCCAATTTGCCATTTTGAGCGACCGGAGGGAGCGAAGAATCTCCCGGTTTGCATGGTAGAAACCGGGAGATTCTTCGTCGTTTCACTCCTAAGAATGACAACCGCGCCTGTCGAGCTAGAACACCTTGCGCAGCCCGGGCAGCTTCTTCAGCACAAACGCGCTGACGAGCCAGGACACCACGACGGCCAGGGTGATGACGAGGAACGCCTTGAGGAAGACCGGGAGCGTCAGGGCGACGAACACGTAGGCAAGGGGGTAGAGGATGAGGGGGTGGACGTAATACATCCCGTACGAGTTGGCCGCCAGGCTCTTCCAGGTGCGGCCGTCGCCGTTCAACCTCTCCTGGAACACCGCGGCACCGGCGAACAGGGCGGCCATGCAGAACACGCTGAAAAGGAGCGCCGTCAGGGTCTGGATGTGGATCGGCGCCTGCGGCGAGCTTGGCGCCGCCATGCGGATGCCCAGGTAGGCAAGACCGCTGATCACGCAAGTCCACACCCAGGGCCAGGCCGAAGGGTGGTAGCCGTCAGGCCGGAACCAGCCGTGACGCTGGGCATAGAGACCGAGAATGAAGTACCCTATATAAAAGGAGAGGCGCAGGGGCTGGAACACAAAGACGTAGACGTGGGACCAGGTGTCGGGCGGAAAGATCAGGCCTCCCAGCAGGAAACCCGCCCCGGTCAGCGCCACAAAGAGAACGAACAGCTTCCACGTCGGCGCCGCGCCGGCAGCGCCGCTTTTACGCAGACGGGGGCTGGACTTGTAGACCAGGGCCAGCACCAGGAACATAGCGAACAGGATGCCCAGGTACCAGTAGACCGCCTGCTGGTACAGCTTGGTCCAGAAATCCGTGGCCCAGAACTGCAGGTAACCCATCGGCACATGGCGCGAGAAGTAGGTCATGTAGGCGATGAGTGGCGCCAGGATGAGTGCGCCGAACACCCAGGGCAGACCGACGCGCACGGTCTTCTCCCTGACGAAGGCTTTGATGCCGCGCCGGTCGAGCGAGGGCAGGGCAAAGTAGCCGGCAATGAAGAACAGGATCGGCATGATCGGCACGTCGATGAGCAGCACCAGCATCGTGAACAGCAGGCTGTTCTGCGGGTCCAGCACGTACCACCACTGCGGCGCATAGGCCATGTAGCTCATGGAACCGTGGAGGACGATCACCAGGATCACCACAAAGGCGCGCAGGTTATCCAGGAAGAACAGGCGTTTGGCCGTCGGCATCGAATTCTCCTCGTTGAGTGCACCGGGACAATGCCAGCCATTGTACCATCCTTCACGAACCAGGTCCCACTATTGCCGTGATTGGCTCGCAGACAGGGAGCCGGATTCGGCCATCGGTTGCCGGCAGTTTTGCTTTTGTGATGGCGATCGGATAAGACTATTTAGCGATCATGAAGCGATCAGGAGTTGCAGGGCCATGGCGACCGTCACCAGCATTTCGACCAACTACCAGATCGTCATCCCGCGGGCAATCCGCGAGCAATTTCACCTCAAGCCAGGCCAGAAGGTAATGTTCATTCCCTATCAGAAGAGCATCCGCCTGGTCATCGTTCCGAGCGTCGAGGAGGCGCAAGGGATGTTCCCCACCATCAGCACAAAGGGTCTGCGCGAGGAAGAGGATGAGGCACGATGTTGAATGTGGTTGACTCCTCGGGTTGGATAGAGTACTTCACAGGTGGACGGAATGCCGGCTTCTTCGCTCCAGCCATCCGAGACCTGGCCATTCTGATCGTGCCCACCCTATGCATGTGCGAAGTCTTCAAGCGTCTCCTCGCGACCCTAGGCGAGGGATCCGCTCTCCAGGCCGTCGGAGTCATGGCCTTGGGGAACGAAGTGGAACTCAGCCGCGCCATTGCCCTTGAAGCGGCTCAAGTCTCCCTCAGGCTGAAACTCGCCATGGCCGACAGCATGATTCTGGCCACAGTCCTCGTTCACGGCGCGAAGCTGTGGACACAAGATGAGCACTTCATGGGCGTCGAAGGGGTGAGCTACATCGTTAAGCATCCGGCGTAACCGTCCGCTGCCGCCCGACACGGTTCCGGGGACCTGCGGCCAAAGTGAGGGCGTCATGCCGCTGTCCTCGTCAGGCCAAACGGCCGGACCAGGGAGGATGGATGGACGGGAGGGGGAGTGACAAGACCACAGCCCTATAGCAAGGGATGGGTGTTCGTGTGGCACGGGCGAGAAGACCCTTCGGGCTAGAGACCTCCACGCCCAATCGGCGCAGACCGCTTGACAGTCATGGGGGTCTGTTTTACAATCTTGATTGACCGATCAATCAAACAAGGAGGTTTGATCGTGCCCAAGCGTGACGAGCATGAATACGAAGAACGACGCCAGCAGATCATCAGCGGCGCCCTGACCGTATTCGCAGAGAAGGGCTTCGAGAAGGCCACCAATAGGGACATCGCCCGCGCTGCGGGCATCGGGTCGCCGGGTCTGATCTACCACTACTTCAAGGACAAGGCCGACCTGCTGCGCCAGGTGATCGAAAGCCGTTCTCCCGGCCTGCAGTTGATCAGCCACAGCGAAGCCCTGATGCAGCGCCCGCCCCACGAAGTCCTCACGATGCTGGGGAATGCCTTCATGAGCACCCTGCTGGATGATGATGGCCTCGCCATGTTCCGCCTGGTCCTCGGCGAGGCGCTGCGGCAGCCCGCCGTGGCGCACATGCTCAACGACCTGGTCCCCTTGCGGGTCTTTGCCTTTCTGACGCGGTATTTCGAGGCGCAGATGGACGCGGGCTTGCTGCGCCGCACCGATGCCGGCGCCGCTGCACGCTGCTTCGTCGGCCCCCTGCTCATCTACGTCCTCTCCCGCGGCGTCTTCTACCTGCCCGACCTGCCTACCCTGGCGCCCGGAACCATGCTGGCGGTGACGGTCGAGACCTTCCTGGCGGGGATGGGCTATCAGTTCGCGGCGCCTGAGAAAGCAGACGCATGAACCTCCGCCGGCTGCTCTCGCTGACCCGCAAGGAATTCATCCAGATCGTGCGCGACCCGCGCACCCTGGCCCTGGCCATCGCCATGCCGGTGATGCAGATCTTCCTGCTGGGCTATGCCGCCACCAATGACATCCGCGATGTGTCTCTGGCGGTCTGGGACCAAGATCGCTCCGCCGCATCCCGGCAGTTGGTGGATGCCTACCGGGCGTCGAACTACTTCCAGGTCAACTACGACGTCGACAGTGAGGGCGAGCTGCGCCGCCTGATCGACAAGGGATCGGCACGCGTCGGGTTGATCGTGCCGCCGGACTACTCCACGCGGCTGGCCGCCAGCAAAACGGCCCAGGTGGCCCTGGTCATCGATGGCACCGACCCCGCCATCGCCGGGACGGCGCTGTCCGCCGCCACGATGGTCGGCCAGACCAGGGCCACGAATCTGCTCGTCGAGCGCGCGGCTGCGCGCGGCCAGTCAGCCCTGACTACGGCGCCGATCGACGTGCGCTCCCAGGTCTGGTACAACCCCGACCTCCGTTCGGCCTACTACATGATCCCGGCCCTGATCGGCCTCATCCTGATGATGATGGCTGTGGTGCTGACCTCCACCTCAATCGTGCGGGAGCGAGAGCGCGGCACGATCGAACAGCTCATCGTCACGCCGCTCAGCTCGCTGGAGCTCATCATCGGCAAGGTCATCCCCTACGTCCTCATCGCCATGTTCGACATGGCCGAGATCCTCCTTGCCGGCGTGCTCATGTTCGGTGTGCCGATCAACGGCAGCCTACCCCTGCTTCTGCTGCTGTCCGGCCTCTTCCTGGTGAGCACGCTGGGCCTGGGTCTGTTCGTCTCAACCATTGCCAACACGCAGCAGGAGGCGATGCTGACGAGCCTGTTCTTCCTGCTGCCGGCGATCTTCCTCTCCGGCTTCCTGTTTCCGTTGGCGAGCATGCCCTGGTTCCTGCAGATGGTCAGCTACCTGATCCCCCTGCGCTATTTCCTGATCATCGTGCGCGGGATCATGCTGAAGGGCGTCGCCATCGATATGCTCTGGACCGAGGTCATCGCCCTCAGCATCTTCGCCGTCCTCATCGTCAGCGCCGCCGCACTGCGTTTCCGCAAGCGCATGGATTGATTTCGTGGGGGCGGGCCCCCGTGCCTGCCCCCCGTGCCCGACCCCGATTCCGGGCAACCACAAGGGTTGCCCCTACATTCTTCCTGGAGGGCTGAATGGCCAGCCGACGCCGCCGGATCATCCCAATTTTGCTCATCCTCGCCCTCGCGGGCGGAGGTTATTGGTATTGGCAAGGGCGGACGGCCGCCGTCAGCAGCGACTCCACCTCGGGGACGATCGAGGCGACGGAGGTGACCGTGGCGGCCGAGACGATGGGCCGCGTCCAGGAGGTCCTGGTGCAGGAGGGCGAAACCGTACAGACCGGACAGGCGTTGGTGCAGTTCGACGACACGCTTCTGAAGGCGCAGCGGCGGCAGGTCGAGGCGCAGCTCCAGGCGGCCCAAGGGGCGCAGGCGGCGGCCGCCGCCGCCCAGGCCGCGGCCCAGGCTCAGCTCGACCAGCTGCGCGCCGGCGCCAGACCACAGGAAGTGGCCGCCCAGAAGCAGGCTGTCGCCGCCGCTCAAGGCAACGTGGCGGCGGCCGAGGCGCGGCTGGCGCAGGTGCGCGGCGGCTTGCAGGCGGCGCAGGCGCAGCGCACCCAGGCGGTGGCCCGCTTCACCCAGGTCAAGGAGGGGGCGCGACCGGAGACCCTGGAGGGCGCCCTGGCCCAGTACGAGCAGGCCGTTGCCGCCGTACGCCAGGCCCAGGCCGAGTACGACAAGGTAGCCTGGAAGCCCGATCTGGCGGGCACGCCCCAGTCGTTGGCCCTGCAACGAGCCACCCTGGCCGCCGAAGCCGCCAAAGCAGCGTACGAGAGCCTCTTGCACGGCGCCACGGCGCCGGAGCTGGACCAGGTCAGGGCGGGGATTGAACAGGCAGTGGCAGGGGTCGTCCAGGCCTCCGCCGCGGTCAGCCAGACGGAAGCCTTAGTGGTCACGGCGCGCGCCGGCGTGGCCGCAGAGGAGGCGAGGCTGGAGCTGCTGCTCGCCGGCGCCCGCCCGGAACAGGTCAGGGCGGCGGAGGCCCAGGTGGCAGCAGCCGCGGCCCAGGTCCAGGCCGCGGCCGGCCAGGCGGCGCTGGCGCAGGCCGGCGTGGCGCTGATCGATGAGCAGTTGGACCGTCTAACCTACCGGGCGCCGATCGATGGTGTGGTCCTGACACGGGCCGTCGAACCCGGGGAAACCGCTTTGCCGGGAGGCGCCCTCCTGGTCCTGGCCGATCTGGCCCGACCCACCGTCACCGTCTACCTGCCCGAAGACAGCTACGGCGCCACCCAGATCGGGGAGCCGGTGCGTGTGTCCGTCGACTCTTTTCCCGGCCGTGCCTTCCCCGGCACGGTGCAGCGCATCGCCGACCGTGGCGAATTCACCCCGCGCAATGTGCAGACTCCCTCGGGGCGGCGGGCCGTGGTCTTCGCCGTCAAGGTCGCCGTCGACAACCCGTCGGGAGAGCTTAAACCAGGCATGCCCGCCGACGTCGCGTTTGGCCAATAGCCAGCCATGGCGCTCCTGGAAGCTGCCGGTCTCCGCAAGCATTTCGGCGCCCTTGCAGCCGTCGATGATGTCAGTCTGACCGTCGAACCGGGCGAAGCCTTCGGGCTGGTGGGTCCGGACGGCGCCGGCAAGACCACGACGCTGCGCCTCTTGATCGGCGCCCTCAGCCTGGAAGCAGGTGAGGTGCACATCCTTGGACATGACATCCGGCGCCGCGTGGAGACGGCGCGGGCCTGCACCGGCTACCTGTCGCAGCGTTTTTCGCTTTACGGCGACATGACCGTCTATGAGAATCTGGCCTTCTTTGGCTCGGTCCGCGGCGTCGAGCCTCAGCTCCTGGCGGAACGCAGCCGGGAGCTGCTGGACTTCGTGGGCCTGGCCGCGTTCAGGGACCGGCGCGCGAGTGCCCTTTCCGGGGGCATGCGGCAGAAGCTGGGCCTGGCCTGCGCCCTCATCCACCGCCCGCCGCTCCTGCTGCTGGACGAGCCCACGGCCGGCGTCGACCCGATCACACGCCAGGACTTCTGGGAGCTGATCATCCGTCTGCTGTCGGAAGGGGCCGGCGTGGTGGTGAGCACGCCCTACATGGACGAGGCCGTGCGCTGCAGCCGGCTTGGCTTTATGCACCGCGGGCGGATTCTCACCACAGGCTCCCCGCGCACGCTGGTGGAACCACTGGCAGGGCGCATCCTGGAGCTAAAGGCCGAGCCCAGGTCGCTGGCGCGCCAGGTCTGCCGGGCCGACGCCGACCTGGATGACGTCGCCAACTTCGGCGAACTGCTGCACCTGCGCATGCAGGCAGGGGCGGCGCCGGAGGCGGACGCCGTCAAGGCGCGCCTGGAGTCGGCGCTGGCGGCGGCCGGCGTCCAGGTGCACGCCTTGACATTGGTGGAGCCATCCCTGGAAGACGTGTTCATCTCTTACTTGCAGGAAGCGCACGCCGGCGCCGGACAGGGGACACATGGCTGACTTGGCGGTGCAGGCCGAGGGCCTGGTCAAGAGGTTCGGTGACTTCACCGCCGTGGATGGCGTATCCTTTGAGCTGCGTACAGGCGAGGTGGTCGGCTACCTGGGCCCTAATGGCTCGGGCAAGACCACCACGATCCGGCTCCTGTTGGGCCTGCTGCGTCCAACGGCGGGCCGGGCGACCGTGCTCGGCTACGACGCCGAACACCAGACGGCGTCCCTTCGCCCCCTCGTGGGCTACATGAGCCAGAAGTTCGCGCTTTATGACGAGCTGACCATTGCCGAAAACGTCTCCTTCTACGCCGGCGTCTACGGCCTGTCCACCGCCGTCCAGCGCCGCCGGCAGGCCGAAGTCCTGGACTGGGTGGGCCTGCGTGGGAGCGAGGGCGAACGCGCTGGCGAGGTGTCAAGCGGCTGGCGGCAGCGCCTGGCCCTTGCCATCGCCCTCGTCCACCAGCCACGACTGCTCTTCCTGGACGAGCCCACGAGCGGCGTCGACCCCATGGCGCGGCGGGTGTTCTGGGACCTGATCGATGAGTTGGCGCAGGCCGGCGTGACGGTGTTCGTCAGCACGCACTACATGGACGAGGCCGAGTACTGCGGCCGCCTGGGGATCATGAGCGATGGCCACCTGCTGGCCATGGACAGCCCGGCCGCGCTCAAACGCGACACCCTGCCCGGCCCGGCCTGGAACCTGGTGGTGGACCGCCTCATTCCCGCGCTCCACGCTCTCCGGGAGATGCCGGGCATCTTCCAGGTGGGGCTGCGCGGGGACCATCTGCACGCCATCACCCTGGGCGGCGCCCACAGCCGCGACTCGCTGCAGGTGGCCCTGCAGGGTCAGGGCTTCACCGTCGTGGTGGAACCTGCCGGCCCTACCCTGGAGGACGTCTTCATGGCGTTGGCCGGCCGCGGCAGGGCTAAAGAGTGAGATCGGCGCCGCACCCCGAGAAGCAGTTCAAGCGAGCACTTTGGCCAGTGCTCGCTTGAACATTTACGGCAGGCTATCGATCCAGGCCGACCGGGCTCAGCCTTGCGTGCGGCAAGCCTGAGCGCCGAACGGCAGCGGGTGTGATCATTGCGCGGCCAGCACCGGATCCTTGAACCACTGCTCAAAGCCGCTTGCATCGACGAGCCCGGAAGCAGTGGGGGACGCAGGCGATGCATTGTCGCCAGCGGCAGTGATCCCCAGGCTGCCAATGCCCGCCGGTGAATCCAGGCTGCCATACCTGGTGGCACAGATCTGCGACTGCGTGAGGGCGACATCATCCAGGGTCCAACTGCTGACGACGGAAGCATTGGTCACGGTGCGGAAGATCAGGGTGATGGTCTTGCCGGCGTAACCATTGAGGTCGATCTGGTTCTTCACCCAGGCGCTGGTCCTGGTTGTGCTGCACAGGTTGATCGTCGCCAGGGTCTTCGTGGCGTTCCCGGATTTGACCTGGACATAGGCCTTGTCACGGCCACAGGCATCGCTGGACTTGATCTGCTGCCAGAAGGTGAGGTAGGCTGGCTTGCCCGCTGGCAGCGTCAGCGTCTGCCGCAGCTCGTCCGTCTCCCGATTGACGCCGCCCAGCCAGGCCAACCAGCTTCCCTGCCGCGGCAGAACGGGGCTGGCGCCGCAGCTCGTTCCGGTGCAGATCAGAGCATTGCCAAGGCTGGAGGTTTCAGTCCAAAGGGTGCGCCCCTGCTCGAAGCCGGGATTGGCGATGGCGTTGCTGCAGGAGGGCGTTGGGGTGGCAGTAGGCTGGGGCGTCGGCGTCGCCGTGGGCGCCGACGTGTCGGTGGGTTGGACCGTCGGCGTCGCCGTGGGCGCAGGTATGTCGGTGGGTTCGAGCGTCGGCGTCGCCGTGGCAATCCCGCTCACGAACCCCATGTACAGCAGCAGGTTCGGTGAGCCCGTGCCAGGGCCGGTGATCTTGTCGCTCGTCGCATTTCCCACCAGCGCCTGCGCCACCTCTGCTACGGTCGCTGCCGGGTTCACCGCCAGGTACAACGCCGCCGCTCCCGTCACATGCGGCGCCGCCATCGACGTTCCGCTCATCGAAGCGGTCGCCGTGTCGCTGCTGTAGTACGACGACGTGATGCTCACCCCGGGCGCAAACAGGTCCAGACAGGCGCCGTAGTTCGACCAGCTCGCCCGCACATCTGCACTGCTGCTGGCGCCCACCGTCAGCGCCTCCGCCGTCCGGGCGGGAGAGCTGTTGCAGGCGTCGGCGCCGCTGTTGCCAGCGGCGATGCCGTAGACGATGCCACTCGCAATCGAGTTGCGGACGGCCGTGTCCAGCGCCGAGGAGGCGCCTCCACCCAGGCTCATATTGGCCACCGCCGGCCGAACCGCATTCGCCGTCACCCAGTCCACACCTGCCACCACACCGGAGACGGTGCCGGAGCCGGTGCAATCCAACACGCGCACCGCATGGAGCGTCACGCCCTTGGCGATGCCGTAGGTGGCGCCGCCCACCGTGCCCGCCACGTGGGTGCCGTGGCCATAGCAGTCATTCCAGCCCTGGCCGTCGTTGATGGCCGTGTAGCCATCGCCCACCCGCCCGCTGAACTCCACGTGCGTCGCCCGTATGCCGGTGTCGATGATGTAGGCGTTCACGCCCGCACCGATGTTGGCATAGTTGTAGATGCCGTCAAGCGGCAGGTCGCGCTGGTCGACCCGGTCCAGACCCCAGACTGCGCCCGCCTGTGCGTCCTGCACAGGCGCTTCGACCGTCACCACCTGGTCAGCCTCAACGTAGGCCACGTTGGGGTCGCGCAGCACGGCCGCCAGGGCCGCCGGGGGCAGGCTGGCGGCAAAGCCGGTCAGCGCCGTGCCGTAGCGCGCCGTCACCTGGATCCCGGCCTGAGCCAGGATGTCCGGCCCGGCAAGCGCCGCCTCATCGGCCGGCGGCGTCTCGCCTGTGGCTTGCAGGGCCGCACGGGCGCCGCGCGCCAGGGCACGCTCCATCTCCCCTGCGCTGTAACCCTCTTTCATGACCACGACGTAGCGTCCAGGAATGGCGCCGGCCGCATCGACGCCGACCAATGGCGCCACGGCGCCTTCATCTCCCTTGGCTGCGGCGTACACCAGGCTCGCTCTCGCAGGAACGGCGGCGAGAGCTGCCATGGCAAACAAGGCAATGAAAGCAACCGGCAACCACCGGTGGCCACGAACAGGACGGGCAAAATGGACGGCGTGGCGGGACATAGTCCGAACCTCCTTGGGCTGGAGCCAGGCAGTTCAAAATGCTGCCTGGCTTACATCCTCTAGTGTAGGAAGTTCCCCATGCTGCGTCATCTACCAGACGGCTATCCTCGCCTACGCCTTGTGGCCAAAAAACAATATGCCAACCGGCATAGTCCTACCCTCAACCTCCACCACCTCGTCACTGGGAGACAAATACCGCTGCCGACAGCCGGATGGACCGCCATCCTGGGCGTCAATTTCCAGGTCGATGGGGTCTTGCTCGAGCGAAACAGGCTGATCGTCCTTCCCACAGCGTAGGCCTGACGACCTATTCAGAAAGGTTCGTCAGGAAAGTTGACTGCGCTCTGCACGCGATGTACATTTGTGAATTGGATGTAGGAAATACTCTCGCTCGTCACGGTGCCCACCCAAGCGGCGGACTTGAACAAGGTTCAGGTCCGGGCGCTGCGCGCAGCGCTTCTCGTACCCAATTGCCGGCTCATCGAACGGCGGACAGCAGACATTGGCGAAGTTGACTGACGTACAGATCCGGGAGCTGCTTGGCCAGCCCCGTCCTTTGGGGCCGCGTACGATGGACCTGTCGAGGGCCAACCTGCAGGGAGCCGACTGCATTGGCGCCAATCTCAACGGCGCCATGATGCGAAGCGCTCTCTTCGAGGACGCCAGTCTGCGCGGGGCCAGGTTGGCTAATGCCCGCCTGGACAAGGCCAGCCTGCAAAACGCCGACCTTTGCGGCGCTCAACTGGAAGGCGCCAATCTGAAAGGCGCCCGCTTTGATAAGACAACCCGCTGGCCAGGTCTCATGGGCCGAGCCCGTTGGGCGCCACCTGGATAGATTGAGATTCCTCCTGCACCTTCAGAAGGCGGCGCGGACTCCTTGTCGTTGGGCAACGCGTGCGGCCCCTGCCCCGGGTTTCTTTCCGGCCGGCGAGCGTGACCGCGGCGCTGAAGCTCACCGATGGTGCTCCGCTGCTTCGCCAAATCGTCTGCCTCGAAGCCGGCGGTATCCGGCGCGTGTCCGGCCCGGCGCAGCCCGGGCTTCGGTTGACGCCTGATCTCTCATTGGATATGGACTGAATATGACGTCTTCGCCAGGCAATGTGGATGACCGGAACACAACGAACGCGATCGAGCCGCTGCTGCGGATGCAGCGTGACCTCAGTCTGGCGCTCGCCGAAACGGACAACCTCTTCGAGGTGCTGGACCTGTGTCTGCGTGCGGCCAGCCAGATCCAGGGGATCACCTGTGGCGGCATCTACCTTGTCGATCCTGCTTCCGGCGCCCTCGATCTCACCCACATGCGCGGTTTGCCCGACTGGTTTGTCGAGGTTGCACGGCATTTTCCCGCCGACGCCCGCCAAACAGAACTGGTGATGGTTGGGCTCCCGATCTACACACACTACAGCCGCCTCGCCGTCTTGTCCGGCCCCGACCGCCAGCGCCTCGGGCTGCGCGCGTTTGCGCTCGTCCCCGTCAAGTACCAGGGCCAGGTGATCGCCGCCCTCAACCTCGCTTCGCACACGGATGACGTCATCGGGCCTCCGGCGCGCGATGCCATCGAAACGATCGCGGAGCGCATCGGCGGCGCCATTACCCGCGTGCGCGCCACCGAAAGGTTGCGCACCAGCCAACAGAACCTCCAGGCGCTGTTCGATGCGATCGACGACATGCTGTTCATCCTCGACACGAACGGCGTCATTCTGCAGGTCAATCCGGCAGTCGAGCGGCGTCTCGGCTATCCGATGGCCGAGCTGCGGGGACAAGCCGTGACCTTCGTGCATCCTCCCGAACAACGCGCCGAAGTTGCAGAGTGCCTGGCGCGGTGGCGGGAAGCAGCGACATCCGTGTGCACGCTGCCGCTGCTGGCGCGGGATGGTTCGCGTATCGCCGTCGAGATGCGCCTGGTACAAGGGCAGTGGGATGGCCAGGCCGTCCTGTTTGGGGTAAGCCGCGCCCTACGAACCCCGAGTCCTGCCTAGCAGCCAGCGGGCACACAGGGGACTCCACGCCGAACTTGGCCTGGGGGCGCCGGGGCCAACCAAATATCAGCCGTACGGCATAGGCAGATATAGCCGTTCGGCAGACGAAGGCGTGGTGTTGTGCCTGTAGAATGGAGGAAAATGAAAGTAGGATTACTGTCGCTGCCACGCGCCGGGCCTTCCTGACACGCTAGCTCCTGCCCCCCCCCAAAGCATTCGCTCGCAATTCGACAAGGAGAGACGATGAGTAGACTTGTTGTCAGCCAACAACTGGGGCGCTCTTGCCTCACAGTTGGCGCCGCCGCAGTTCTGCTGCTGCTCTTGTTCGCCGCCATGCCCTCGGCGGCAGCGCCGTCGCAATCTACCTGAAGTCTCCCGGCGAGTTCTACCTGACCAACAACCTCCTTGTTGGCAATGCCGGCCAGGGCGGGATTGTTGATCTTGCCGGCCCCGGCGTTCTGGAGGAGTCGCAGCGTCTTCTCGCCAACAACACCCTTGCCGGCAACGGCTCCACCGCGGTGGCCGCCAGCGGCTGGCTGACCCAGCCCATACAGCTTGCCAACAACATCATCGTCAGCCACACGGTGGGCGTCAGCGTGACCGATGCTTCACTCCTCGATGTTCGCTATACGCGGTGGCACGGGAATGGCCGGGATGTGAGCGAGGGCGTCACCCAGACAGAGGGCATCACGGCGCCCCCGGCGTTCACCAACCCGGACGGCGGCGACTATTCCCTGCTGCCCGGCTCCGCCGCCATCAACGCCGGCGACCCCGCCGGAACGCCTCCGGCGCCGCCGGTGGACATCACGAACTTCCCTCGTCCCTTCGGCCCGCGCGTGGACATCGGCGCCTACGAATGGCACGGACCCCAGACCTACTTCCCGCTGATCACTGCGCACGGCACTTAACCTCCTCGATCCGCAGATGTCACAGATCGACACAGATAGCAGACACAAATGAAGGGCACAGCGCGCCGTGCCCTGGGACCACTCGCCATGAAACCTCCCAACACACGAAGCGCAGACACGACCTCATCTGCAGCGCTGTGGACCCGCCGCCAGGTGCTGACCGGGGGCGCCATGTTCGCCGCCTGGCTGCTGTCCGGCTGCACCGCAATCGTCCCCAATACGCCCACGCCGTCTGCTGCTGCCCCTCCCCCCACGCCCACGCCGGCGCCGACCGCGACCCCAACGCCCGGACCCGACCTGCGGCACAAGCTGGCGCAGATGGTCCTGGTCGGCTTCCGCGGGACCACCCTGGATGCCGCCAACCCCATCGTGGCCGATGTCCGCGACCGCGGCGCCGGCGGGGTCGTCCTCTTCAGCTATGACGTCGCCCTGCAGAGCCCGGTGCGCAACGTCGAGTCGCCTGAACAGGTCGCCGCGCTTAGCGCCGGTCTGGTAGCCCTGGCGTCGACGCCGCTGCTGATTGCAGTCGACTAAGAGGGGGGCAAGGTCGCCCGCCTGAACGACAAGCACGGCTTTCCGCCTACCCTATCGGCGCAGGAAATGGGCAGCCGCAACGACCCGGCGTTCACCTACGAAGCCGCCTCCCAGATGGCAAAGACGCTCAGGGCCGCGGGCATCAACCACAACTTCGCGCCGGTCATCGACGTCAACACGAACCCCGACAACCCGGTCATCGGCGGGATCGGGCGCAGCTTCTCCGCCGACCCGGCCATCGTCACAGAGCAGGCGGCGGCGTTCATCCGCGCCCACCACGACCAGGGCATCACAACCACGCTCAAGCACTTCCCCGGTCACGGCAGCAGCCGCGACGATTCGCACGAAGGCTTCGTCGACGTGACCGAAACCTGGCAGCCGCTGGAGCTAGAGCCCTACCGCAGCCTGATCGCCCAGGGCCTGGCCGACG
This sequence comes from Chloroflexota bacterium, assembly GCA_029782215.1. Taxonomy (GTDB): domain Bacteria; phylum Chloroflexota; class Anaerolineae; order J102; family J102; genus SSF26. Next base: position 80,885 of record JAKOVD010000197.1, on the reverse strand, counting down.
CCGTCATGACGGCGCACGTCTTCAACGGCAAGCTGGACCCAGACACGGTTGCCACCCTGTCCAAGCCGATCATCACCGGCATCCTGCGCGAGGAGATGGGCTTCGACGGCGTGGTCTTCTCCGACGACATGCAGATGGGCGCCATCGCCGACAACTATGGTTTCGAGGACGCCGTGGTCGGCACGGTCGCTGCGGGCGTGGACGTGGTGACGGTTGGCAACAACCTCAAGTACGAGCCAGACGTCGCCGCCCGCATCATCGACCTCCTCGCCGCGGCCGTCGCGGACGGCCGGCTGAGTGAGCAGCGCATCGACGATTCCTATCGCCGGATCATGGCCCTGAAAGCCAGGTGGGCCAATGGCCTGTGACACGATCCCTCCCTTTGAGCTGTCCACCGGCGACCAGTGGCAGATGGACGCCGCCTCTCAGGTCTTCACCCGCACCATCCCGCAGTTGGGACCCGGTGACCAGGTGATCCTGACGGGCGCATCCCCCCGTCCAACCGTCTGCGGCGCCTTTGTCTGGGCCGATCCCGATAGTAAGATCGAGGAGAACATCCTGGCTTCCCGCCTCGGCCTTGTCGACCACTGCGCCGCCCAACTCTACCTGCCGATGATGTTCAGGTGGTCCTCACCGATCTCATTCAAGCCTCCCGCCGCTTACGGCGCCGGGAGATGCCCAATCACAAGGAGGCAGTGCTGTGAAACGTTGGTTATCCATGATTGGCTTCCTGCTGGTGGTGCTGGCAGTGCTGGCGGCCTGTGCGCCTGTGGCCCAGACACCCGCGGCGCCGCCGCCAACCCAGGCGCCCGCTGCCGGCATGCCCAACCCCGCCTCGGCGAACTGCGTCAAGCAAGGCGGCAAGGTCGACATCCGCAAGACTGATGCCGGCGAAGCGGGCGTCTGCGTCTTCCCGGACGGCAGCGAGTGCGACGAGTGGGCCCTGTTCCGCAACGAGTGCCAGCCCGGTCAGGCGCCGTCCGCCGGCATGCCCAACCCCGCCTCGGCGAACTGCGTCAAGCAGGGCGGCAAGGTCGACATCCGCAAGACCGACGCCGGCGAAGCAGGCGTCTGCGTCTTCCCGGACGGCAGCGAGTGCGACGAGTGGGCCCTCCTCCGCAACGAATGCCAGTCCGGCGAAGCGAGCGCACGCGCCATTGCCACCAGCAGCAGCGTCTGCGGCGAGGTGGGACCGCTCAAGGACACCGCCGATTTCAACCCGAACTCCAAAACCTGGTGGTTCAACATCGACATCTCCAAGCTGAGCGACAAGCTCCAGCCCAAGGCGGGATGCCACCCGGCCTGCGTGGTCGATGTGGCCGCCAAGACGGCCGAGGTGAACTGGCGCTGCACCGGCGCCATCTCGCCCATGGGAGCCCAAGAAGCGCTGGACCTGGCGTCGAGCAGCGCCGTTTGCACCGAGGTAGGCAAGCTGGTGGGTGAGCCCGATTACAATCCTGTTACCCTGACCTGGTGGATCGACATTGACGCCGAGAAACCGGGGTGCAGTCCCGCCTGCGTCGTCAACGCCGACACCGGCGCCGTGGATGTGAACTGGCGCTGTACCGGCCTTCTGCCGCAGGCGACGCCCGCCACGGGACTGGCCAACCCCGCCTCGGAGTACTGCGTCGCCCACGGCGGCAAGCTCGACATCCGCGACACCGCCGCCGGCCAGGCCGGCATCTGCACCTTCCCCGACGGCAGCGAATGCGAGGAATGGGCCTACATGCGCGGCGAATGCAAGCCGGGCCAGGCGCCGGCCACGCCCGTCGCTCTGCCCGAGCCTTCGCCAGACATCATCGCCCGCGCCGCCATGTTCAAGTACATGGACATGTCCCAGAGCAAGCTGGAGAAGGGCTTGACGGACTGGGAAATGGACGTGCTGGACAAACTGCACCAGGCCGCCGGCCTCATGGACGAGGCGTACTGGCAGCAGGCAGACCCAGAGGGTGAGCCGATCTTCCGCAGCCTGGCGGGAGCGACCGACCCAACCGAAGAGGCCTCGCGCCTACTGCTGGATGCCAACTACGGCCGCTGGGATCGGTTCGACAACTTTGCGCCCTTTTTGGGCGACCAGCCCCGGCCGACTGGCGGCTACGTCTATCCTCCTGATCTGACTAAGGAAGAGTTGGACGCCTATGTGGCCGCTCATCCCGAGGAAAAAGAAGCCCTCCTCAGCCCCTACACCGTTGTCCGCCGGGAGGGAGACAAGCTCGTCGCCGTGCCCTACCACGAGGCCTACGCCAAATTCGTTCTCCCTGCGGCCGATCTGTTGGATGAAGCGGCCAAGCTGAGCCAGAACCAGTCCCTGTCCACCTACCTGAAACTCCAGGCGGAGGCCTTGCGGACGGACGAGTATTTCGACGCCGATATGGCCTGGCTGGACCTGGACTCAAACCTGGACGTCAGCATCGGCCCCCATGAGACCTACGACGACCAGCTTACCGGCCAGAAGACCTTTTACAAGGCCAATGTCCTCATCGTCGACCGGCCGGCTGCAGAGGAATTGAAGGCGCTGATGGATGCCGTGCCTGCCCTGCAGGCCCGCCTTCCCGTGCCGGCCGAGTTCCGTCCTGACCAGACCGGCACCATGACGCCCCTGGAACTGGCCGACGATATCCATCGTTCCGGCCAGGCGCGCGCCATCATGGAATCGGTGGCCTTCAGCCTCCCCAACGATCCGAAGGTCTGGGAAGCCAAGGGCGCCAAGAAAGTGATGATGGGCAACTACCTCGACGCGCGGCGAACCCAGGTGCTGACGCCCCTTGCCAACGCCATTCTGGCCAAATCCGTTGCCAAGAAACTGGACGCCGAGCACTACTTCGATTGGGTCCTGCTGCACGAGGTCTCGCATACCCTGGGGCCGCGCACCGTCACGAAAGGCGGCGAGGAAGTGACGGTCCAGCAGGCCCTGGGCCAGTACTATTCCCCGATTGAAGAGGGCAAGGCCGACATCGGCGGTCTCTACGACCTGCCCTACCTCCTGGACGAGGGCATCCTCACCGGGAACCTGGATTCCTACTACACCGGCTACCTTGCCGAATCCCTGCGCTCCATCCGCTTCGGACCCGGGTCGGCCTACGGCCAGATCCGTTCCGCGGCCTGGAACTACTTTGTCGAGAAGGACGCCCTGGTCTACAACAAGGCCAACCGTCGCTTTGACGTCAACGTAAAGCGCATGACCGCCGCCGTCGAGGAGCTGGTCACGACGCTTCTCACCATCGAGGGCAAGGGCGACGCCGACGCGGCAAAGGCTTTCCTGGACCGCTACATGCCCGTGTCGCCGGAGCTCCAGGCGCTCCTGGACGAGGCCGACAAGACCGTGCCGGTTGAGTTCGTGCCTATTGCGCAGGAGCCGGTGCAGGGGACTGAGCCTGCTACGCCCGCTGCCACGCCTGCGCCCGCTGCCACGCCTGCGCCCGCTGCCACGCCAGCGCCCGCCAGTGCGGGTGACGTCCCGCTCAAGGACGCCATCGCAAACCTGGAACCCCAGGCCGTCTGGCAGCACTTCTATGACCTGACGCAGGTGCCCCGGCCCTCCGGCCACGAGGAAAAGGCCACGGCCTTTGTGGCCGATTTCGGGAAGAAACTAGGCCTGGAAACCATCGTCAATGACGTCGGCGACGTCATCATCCGCAAACCGGCCGCCCCCGGCATGGAGGATCGCCTCGGCGTCATCCTGCAGGCGCACCTGGATATGGTGCCGCAGAAGACGTCCGATTCCACCCACAACTTCGAGACCGATCCCATCGACGCCTACGTCGAGGACGGCTGGGTTCATGCCGACCGCACGACCCTGGGCGCCGACGACGGCAGCGGCGTGGCCATCATCATGGCCCTGCTGGAGGATGACAAGATCGCCCATCCCGCCCTGGAGGCACTCTTCACCACCAGCGAGGAGACCGACTTCAACGGCATCAACGGCCTTGCGGACGATGTCCTTCAGGGCCACTACTACATCAACATCGACAATGAGGTGGAGGGCCAGTTCCTCATCAGCAGCGCCGGCGGCGTCTATGTGAACGTCGAGGCCGCGTACGCCCAGAAGAAGACGCCGCCGGGTCTCACCGGCCTTCAAGTCACGATCGATGGTCTGACCGGCGGCCACTCCGGCATCGACATCGACAAGGGCCGAGGCAGCGCCCACCAATTGATGGCGCGGCTCCTGTGGAATACCCCTGGCAAGATGGGCGTGCGCCTGGCGAGCCTGGTGGGCGGCGATACCACTAATGCCATCCCGCGCCAGGCGACGGCGGTCGTGGCGCTGCCGGAGAAACAGGTCGATGCCTTCAAGACCTATGTGAACGACTTTGCCGCGACCGTCCAGGAGGAGCTTGCCGCCACCGATCCCGGTCTCACGGTCACCGTGGCCGCGGCTGGCACGCCGGCGAAGGTGATGGAAGCCAAGACACAGCGCGAAATCATCAGCGCCCTCTACGCCGCGCCGCAGGGCGTCATCCGCATGAGCGACAGCGTGCCCGGTTTGGTAGAGACGTCCGGCAACATCGGCGTGCTCTCGATCAAAGATGGCAAGTTCGATGCCACGGTCTACGTACGCAGCGCCCTTGACTCAGCCCGTGACGATGCCGCGGCGCGCTTCAGCAGCGTTTTCGAGCTGGCGGGCGCCAAGGCAACCCTGGCAGACGACTACGCCAGTTGGCCTCCCAACCCCGATTCACCTTTGGTCGCCCTGATGAAGCAGGCTTATCAGGACTTGTTCAAGGTCGAGCCGGAAGTCACCGCCATCCATGCCGGGCTGGAAACGAGCGTCACCGGCCAGAAGTACCCTGACCTCGACATGATTTCGATTGGCCCCACCATCGTCAACGAGCACACGCCGGATGAGCGCATGGAGACGGCGAGCGTGCCCAAGGTCTACGACCTGATGGTGGAAACGCTGAAGCGCATTCCGGCGCCGTAAGCCAGGGGGCGGCGCCGTGCCGGGTATGCTCTGTACGGCGTCAGGCCCCTACCACAAACCCGCCACGCTTACGGCCTGGGACCGTGCGGTGGCGGGTTTGTGGTGTTTGACGGCAGGATCAGGGCGCCTTCGTGACAAAAGGCAGGTACAGCCTCTCGGAGAGGACTCCCTGGTCCTGGCCCCACACATAGAGGGCGCCGCTCAGATCGCCAGCCACAACCTCGAGCTCAGGATCGGCATCCAGGTTCGCCAGGGCCGGCGTCCCCTTGACCGACTGGCTCGCGCCCTTGGGCCAGCCCGGCAGTGCCGTCCCATCCAGCCGCCAGGCGTAGAGGCTGGCGTCATCCGAGCCCACCACGATCTCCGGCTTACCGTCGCCGTCGACGTCGCCGGCGACCGGCGACGAGAAGACCTCGGCGCCTGTCGCTTGCGGCCATCCCGCTAGCAGTGAGCCATCGGCGTGCCAGGCCCAGATCTTGTCGTCATCGCTGCCGATGACGATCTCCAGCTTGCCGTCGCCATCCAGGTCGGCCACCAGCGGTGAGGAGCGCACCGTCCAGCCCGTGGGGCGCCGCCAGATCAGGCTGCCGCTGGCGCTGAGCACATAGACATAGCTGTCGCCGGAGCCAACGGCGATTTCCAGGCCGGGCGTGCCCGGCGCAATGTCGGCCACGGCCGGTGTGGACAGCACCATGTCGCCTGTCTTGTAGGTCCAGCGCACGGCGCCATCGTGGTTGAGGACGTAGACCTGCTTGTCGGTCGAGCCGACAATGATCTCGGGCTTGCCGTCGCCGTCGAGGTCGGCGATCTTGGGCGAGCTGTTGATCACCTGGCTGCCGTACTGATCCGCGACGTCGCCAATGCCCACGGGCCAGCCGGCCTTGAGATGGCCTGCCGCATCGACGGCATAGAGCTTGCCGTTCGCCAGCGGCACCACCACGTCCTTCACGCCATCGCCTTCCAGGTCACCGACGGCCGGGGTAGCCAGCACGCGATAGGCGGCATCCAACGTCACCGGCCAGCCGCTCACGGGCGTTCCGTCCACGTGCCAGGCATAGAGCCTGCCATCGGCGGCGCCAACCACGATCTCAGGCGACCCGTCGCCATCGAGGTCGGCCACGGCCACACCGGCCTGGTGCGCCGCCAACACCGTGGCGAGAAGCACACCCGCGGCCACCGCCTCCTCGCCCAGGCGTTCGGCGCGGCCAGACGCATCGCTGGCGTCGCTCCTGACCGCTTCGGCCAGCTCCAGCCTATAGCGTTCAACGAGGGGCAGAGAACCCACTGCGGTGACGAACCTGCCTACGGGGGTCGACAGCGCCGGTGCGACGACGGAAACCCTATGTAAGGCGCGCTACATTCAAACATAGTAGCACACCGGCAGACCGCCGCCAAACCCATCACCCCCTGCGGTCTTGAGGGTGCGGCTCAGAGTAGCGCGTGATGACCGGCGGGCGAGGAAACCTCGCCCCTACACGAGGGATGGGTGTTGCAAGGTCGCTGCCCGGATGGCTCGCTGCTCGGATGGCTTTCTGAGCCACGACCGTCAGGGAGTGGTTGCGAAGGACTACAGCTCCCTTACGGTCGCTGCTCGGACGACTTGCTGCTCTGATGGCTTGCTGAGCCACAGCCGTCAGGGAGTGGTTGCGAAGGACTGCAGCTCCCTTACGGTCGCTGCTCGGATGGCTTTCTGAGGCTTCAGGAAGCAGCGCCACAGCATCCAGCGGCGCGATGATCTATCGTGTGTAGAACATTTGTGCTTGACCCGTCGACGTGCCGGGTCTCGGAGCAACCAAGGAGCAATGACATGACAACCTACTCACAGCCCAGACCGGCGGGCACCCCGACCTGGGTGGATCTGATGTCGCCGGAGATCGACAAGACACGCGCCTTCTACCACGCCGTCTTCGGCTGGGACTATGACATCAGCGGTCCTGAATTTGGCGGCTACACCACCGCCCGCCTCGGCCCGCACACCACGGCCGGGATGTCGCCCAATCCGGCCGGCGTCCCCCCCATGCCATCGGCCTGGGCGCTGCACTTCGCCAGCGAACACATCGGCAGCGATGTGCAACGTGTGAGCAGCCTGGGGGGAAAAGTCCTCTTTCCGCCCCTGGTCGTGGGAACGTTTGGCAGCATGGCGGTTTGTGAAGACCCCACCGGCGCCACCTTCAACCTGTGGCAGGCAGGCCAACACATCGGCTGGCAGGTCGCCGATGAGCCGGGTTCAGCCACCTGGTTTGAGCTCTATTCGCCGGATGCCAAAAAAGCGCGTGATTTCTACGCCGCACTGCTTGGAGCCACGGCCGAACCGATGCCGGGAGGCATGGAGTACTACGTGCTCAAACGCGGCGATGACACGCTGGCCGGCGTCATGCAGATCGACCCCTCATGGGGCGCCTTTCGCCCGCAGTGGATGGTCTATTTCACGGTGGCCAACACCGACGAAACCGTTGCCCGCGTGCGTGAGCACGGCGGCAAGGCGATGGGCCCCATCGATGAGTCGCCCTTCGGTCGCATCGCCGCCCTCGCCGATCCCTTCGGCGCTTTCTTTAAGGTCGTCCAGCCCCCAGCCGGCTGAACCCTTCGCATGGACGCGTCAACAAGCGATCTCCAGGCGGGTCTGTCATTCACCGCCGCGCCGCCAGCAGGCCAGCCTACGGGGCGGTACGCGGACGTCAATGGCCTCCATCTCTACTACGAGCGGCATGGCTCCGGCCTGCCGCTCGTCTTGCTGCACGGGGGCCTCGGCTCGACCAGCATGTTCTCCGGCCTGCTGCCGCCGCTGGCCGCCGCCCGGCATGTCATCGCCGCCGATCTGCAGGCGCACGGGCGCACGGCCGACATCGACCGTCCCCTGCGCTACGAGCTGATGGCGGACGACGTCGCCGCTTTGATTGACCAGCTCGGCTGCGAACAGGTGGACCTCATGGGCTATTCACTGGGCGCCGGTGTGGCCCTGCGTGCGGCCATCCAACACCCGGGCCGGGTGCGCAAGCTGGTGCTCATCTCACGATGTGGACTGGGTAGCCTGCTCTGGCGCCGCGGATTCCCCACCCATCCGCGGCGCCAGGGAGAAGGGGTTCGGGGCGGGCAATCGTGAGGAAATTCTTACACTCCTCTTAAAGTGCTTTCATTCAGGGCCGCTATGCTTCTCTGTAACGTCCGGTCAGCAGCACACCGGCCTGTCCCCTCAGAGAGGCGCACAATGAGCAAGACCCTTATCCACAAGAAGACAGCGACCAAGTTGAAAGCCCACCTCGCCATGGCCGCCTTCGTCGTCGTGACAGCGGCGGCCCTGACGTTGACGGCAGTGGGGCTCTTCGATTACGCCACCCTTGATGCCGGCGTACAGGGCGATACGATCCAGGCAAACAGCCTGACCCATGTTACCTCCGTCGTGGCGCAGGCCTCCGGCGCGGGCTCGTGACAGGGAAGGCAACGCCATGAACGAGCCCGTCAAGACACCCCCCTCGCGGAAGCAGGAAAGCCAGACCCTGCTCACCGCCATGAAGATGACCACCACCATCGGTGCGCTCAGCCTGACCCTGGCCGGCTGGGGGCTGCTCTCACGCGCCGAAGCGCACAATGTGGCCCAGGCGGCGCAAGCGACCCCGGCCACGCTCACCGCCGCCCAGAACCTGGCGACCCCGGCGCCTGACGCGGCCAGGGTCGCCGCGGCGCCGGCGGACGGCAATCGGGCCAACGTACGCCCGGCCAGGTCCGCCGCCGCTGCGTCTGCCGAAGAGGAAGGCGAAACGTCCGCTGTGGAGGAAACCGGAGCGTCCGAAACGGCTTCTGCGGCAGCGCCGGCTTCCCAGCCCAAGGCCAAGACCAGGGCGACGGCGACGCCCTTGCCCAAGGCGACGGCGACGCCGACTCCCCTGCCCAAGGCGCCAACGGCCACCGATGCACCCGCGTCTGCGGATGCACCCGCGTCGACACCCGCACCTTCGCCCACTCCCCTCTTTACGCTGGACGTGGTGCAGTGGGTGCAGACCCAGGATGGCCGGGACGTGGCTGTCGTCCGCGACAACCAGGGCCAGCTCTGGTACGTGATGGGCACGGATATCCCGCGCATCGAGAACGGCCAGCAGCCCGAATTCCAGCCCCAGCCGGTGAACCGGAGCGGCCGCACCCGGCGGTCATGAAACAGCCGGAGGGGCCTGGTCCCCACACCCGCCAGTTCCGTGCGATGGGCACGGAGGTGGCGCTGACCTTGTGGCATCCCCATGCCCAGCAGGCGGACAGCGCCCTGCGCACGGCCGAGCGTTTCTTCCATGAGACCGAGGCCAGGCTGAGCCGCTTTCGCGCACACAGTGAGCTCACTCAGCTCAACCAGTCCGCAGGTCGTCCCTTTCGCGCCTCGCAGATGCTTTTCGACCTGGTGCGGAGCGCCTTGGCCTGGCGGGAGTCGACCGGCGGCATCTTCGATCCCACGGTCTTGGGCTCCCTGGTCGCCTGGGGTTATGACCGCAATTTCGCCGACGTGCTCGCCTCACAGTTCGAAGACGAAGCCGGGATGGCCGCGGACGCCGGCAACGGCGCCCCGGCCTTGACCGGCGCTCCGCTGACGGCTGCCGGCGCCATCCACCTGGACGAGGCCGCCAGCCGCATCACCCTCCCCCCGGAGGTCGGACTGGACCTGGGTGGAATCGCCAAGGGCTGGGCGATCCAGCAGGCAGCCTACCGCCTGGCCCTGTGGGGTCCGTGTCTGGTGGATGCGGGGGGCGATATCGCCTGCCTCGGTGAGCCGCCCACCGGCCCGTGGCTGGTCACGGTGGCAGACCCGTCGGCGCCGGAGCGCGACCTCGCCGTCCTGAACCTGAAAAGCCAGGCCGTGGCCACGTCCAGCCGGGCCTATCGTCACTGGATGCATGGCGGCGAACCGGCCCATCATCTGATCGACCCCAGGACGGGGGCGCCGGCCAGCACCAACATCCTCAGCGCCACCGTTGTGGGCAAAGCCCTGCCCGATGTCGAAATCCATGCCAAAACTGCCCTGATCCTCGGAGAAGAGGACGGTCTGGCCTACCTGAACCGGCTGCCTGGCATCTACGGCCTCCTCGTCACAGAGGATGGCCGCCAGGTGCCGAGCGCCACCTTTGAGGAACAAGCTTATGTATCGTCAGGAAACTACGCCGATAGATTCCGCATCCCGGTCTAGCCTGCCCAGCATCCTGGTCAGCTTCGCGCTCGTCCTGTTGCTCAGCATGGTGGGCGTCGCCGCCATCGTGGTCGTCGCCTACTACCTGCCCGATGCCAGCGCCAAGGCCTACTGGTTCATCTCCCGCAGCAGCGGCATCGTCGCCTACGTGCTCCTCACCCTGGGCGTGCTGTGGGGCCTGGTACAGAGCGGCAGCCTCTTTCGCACACGCATTTCGCCCATCTTGTCCCTGGGCATGCACAGCTATCTGAACTGGTTTGGCTTAGGGCTGGCGGCGCTGCACGGCATCATCCTGATCGGTGACGGCTACATCAATATCGACCTGCCCCAGGTGGTGACCCCCTTCACCTCCCCCTACCGTCCCATTCCCGTCGGGCTGGGAGTCATCGGTTTCTACCTGATGCTGCTGCTCAGCCTGAGCTTCTATGCCCGCATGCACCTGGGGCAGAAGAACTTCCGTCTGCTCCATTATGGCAGCTTCGGCGTCTTCATCCTGGTGACCCTGCACAGTCTGCTCTCGGGCACCGACACCAGCTCCCTGTGGTGGCTCTATGCGGCCAGCCTGGCGGCGGTCGTGGTGTTGATCGTCACGCGGATCGCATCCACACGACGCGAGAAGCAGGGAAGACCGGCCAAAACCGTGGCTGCCCCAGCGGCCTTGCGGCAGCCGGCGCCGGCGCAGTCACCCTCCAGGGACAGACGTTGAGCGCTGCTTGCGCTGGCAGATTCCGGGAGAGGGCGCTATCATCACGCGGTGACTGAGCCTTCCTCCCCTCCGGTGCCGAACCCGTGCGTATCCTTGTTGTCGAAGATGAACAGAACGTTGCCGACTTCATCCGCCAGGGACTGACCGAAGAAGGCTATGTGGTGGACATGGCCGCCGACGGCGAGTTGGCCCTGGACTATGCCCGAACCTACGCCTACGATCTGATCCTGTTGGATGTGCTGCTGCCCAAGGTAGACGGGCGCAAGGTGGCCCGCACCCTCCGCCAGCGAGGCGTGACCGCGCCCATCGTCATGCTCACCGCCCTGGATGCCGTGGATGACCGGGTGGAGGGGCTGGACAGCGGCGCCGATGACTACCTGGTCAAGCCCTTCGCCTACCGTGAGCTTCTGGCCCGCATCCGCGCCCGCACGCGCACGCACCAGGGTCCGGCCACGCCCAACGAGCTCGAGATCGGCGATCTCACCCTCAACCGTCTGACACGCCAGGTGAAACGGGGCGACCAGCCGGTGATCCTCACCTCAAAGGAGTTCGCCCTGCTCGAGTACTTGATGCTTCACGCCGACCAGGTGCTCAGCCGCACCCAGCTCGGGGAACAGGTATGGGGCTACGACTTCTTCAACCAGTCCAACATCGTGGACGTCTACGTGGGCTATCTGCGTCGCAAAGTGGATGACGGCCGCGACCACCCCTTGATCCGCACCGTGCGGGGCGTCGGCTACAAGATTTCGGCGGAAGGCTGACGCATGCTCACCCTGCGTTGGCGGCTGGTGCTGGTCAACTTGCTGGTGTTCCTGATCACCCTGATCGTGCTGGTGGCGGTGATCAGCAACCAGATCCTGGGACACCTCTACGAGCAGCTAGACCGGGACCTGGCCCAGGCCGGCATGCACGCCATGGCCCATGTCCTCCTGGAGGACGGCCGCCCGCTTCTGATGCCCGACCGCGACCAGGGCGAGATGGCCCTGGGGAGCCACGGCTTCGTCCGCCTGCTCGATACCAGGGGCAATGTCCTCAGCGGCACAGGGGAGTATGACCGCCTGGGCGTGGCGGACAGAACCTTGTCGGCGCCCGATGGGGGCTCGGCGTACAACCAACGCCGTGCGGACGGCGTGCTGCTGCGCGTCTTCAACCAACCCGTGTATTCTTCCCTTGACCGTCCCCTGAACGGGGAAAACCGGATCAAGATCGGCTATGTGCAGGCGGCAAGGCAGCCCGAAGAGATCCTCGAGCTCATCGATCAAATACGGCGCAGCCTCATGATCGGCATCCCCCTGGCGCTGGCCATCGCCGGCCTCGCCAGCCTCATCGCTTCGCGCAAGGCCCTCCAGTCCTTGACGATGATGAGCGAAAGCGCCGCCGCCATCAGCGCCGATTCGCTGGCCGAACGACGGCTGCCCGTTCCCAAGCCCAGAGATGAGGTGCAGGCGTTGGCCCTCTCCTTCAACGCCACCCTTGAGCGCCTGGCGGCGGCCTTTTCCCGCCAGCGCCGCTTCACTGCGGACGCTTCCCATGAGCTGCGCACCCCCGTCACGGCCATCCTCGGCCAGGCCGAGCTGGCGCTCAGCCGGCCGCGCACGCCGGAAGTCTATCAGGAGAGCCTCGTACGCATCCAGGGCGAAGCTGAGCGCATGCAGCGCCTGATCGGACGTATGCTGGCCCTGGCACGCGCAGAGAGCGGGCAGCAGATCCTGGATTTCGCGCCGACGGATGCCGTCGCGGTCGTTCGCACCCTCGTCGACACCCTGGCGCCCCAAGCCGTGGCCCAGGGTGTCGACCTCCAGGTGACTGCCCCGCCTTCCGTCATCCTCACCACCGACGCCGACAGTTTGACCCAGATCCTGCTCAACGTGCTCGAGAACGCCATCGCCTATACCGGGCAGGGGCGGATCGACGTATCCCTTGCCCAGGACGCCGGCATGGTCACGTTCCAGGTCAGCGATACAGGCCCCGGCATCGACCCGGAGGCCCTGGAGCAGATCTTCGAGCCCTTCTACCGCGCCGACCCCTCCCGCCGCCATCACGGAGGCAGCGTGGGCCTGGGCCTGGCGCTCACCCATGAGCTGGCGCATCTGTTGGGGGGACGCATCGAGGCAGCCAACCGCCCCGAGGGCGGCGCCGTGTTCACGCTCACGCTCCCCGTGAGACCGTGAGGGGCTGTGAGGGTAAAAAGTCGTAACGACTTTAGTCGTTCGCTTGCACAGGAAACGACCAAAGTCGTTTCCGCGGGTGATGCAATATTCACTTGACGCGCCGCCGCCAGGGCGCGAAAATAGGCTTGTAGGATTTGTCACAAGTTCCCTTCAGCGCCTTACCCCACGGAGGCGGAACGATGCAGTTCACCTGGAACACCCTGACGTTCATCAATCTGGTCCTCTCCATTCTCATCTTCATCTTCGGACTCGTCGGCTGGCAGAGGACGAAGAACCACGTGGTGCTCTTCGTGGGCATCGCCTTTGGGCTGTTCGGCTTCTCGCACCTGGCAACACTGCTCGGCCTGGCGTCTTCCCTGAATGCGATCCTGATCGTGATCCGGACGTTGGCCTACCTGTTGGTGGCGTACGCGCTGTTCCTGGAGGCCTATCGCAAGAAGTAGGAGATCGGCTTGCCCTGATCGCACAGGCGCCTTCTTCTGGTAGTTGGCGCAGACGCCAACCCGGGCGGCATGCCGCACCGGGAAACGGAGCAGGTACGCCGCAACGTTCACCCAAACGGGACGAAGAGAGCGATGCAGAGCATTTCGCAGGTTGTTCTCATTGCCATCACCCTGGTCGCGATCGTCCTGCCGTGCGCGGGCGTGGCGCCGGCAGGCGCCTCATCCCGTGCCGGGACGCTCGACCGCGATGCCGATCCGATCATCATCACCGGTGCTGCCATGCCCGGCTTGGTTGGGGCGCCCCTCAACCAGCTCTTTGTCTACGCCTTCCGGGAGGGCCAATGGTAGCAAATCCCCTGGCAGTTCGATGAGGTGAAGAACGGCGAGTATATCGCTTCTGACAATGGCAAGCTGGACGTCGCCGATGAGCTGGTGGTGATGGGCGGCGATTGCGGCGACCGGGCGGCGCTCGACAACTGGGTCAGCGATGGCAGCGCACGCTCGCATCCGCGCTATGAAATCACGGTCATCGACCCCCTGGACGCAGCCAGATCGGCCTGGGTCTATGTGTACCAATCCAGCGCCCTCAAGGATATGGTCACCCAGGACTACGTGTCGTTTGACTTTCCCACCAGCGTCTTTACGACCCCGATCTACAAGCTAGGTTTCTTCCCTCAGTACCTGGGCGGCAATCGCCTCGAGCTCAACAGCAGCGGCGTCAACGTGCTTGATCGCTCCAAGTTCCGGCTCAAAGTGCCCGGCGACGATCCCTACACCGAAGAGGTCTTGGAGCTCGATGAACCACAGCCCAAGATCCTCGACGGCCGCGTGCGCGCCATCGCCGGCTACCAGGAACTGGGGCAGGGCATCCTGACCATCGCCTATCGCTCCCAGTTCTACGACCAGGTGACGGTGGACTTCTCGTGGTCGCCAAAGCCTTTCGAGTGGGCGCGTGCAACCGCCGACTTCAACCAGAGCGTGGTCGGCGGCATCTACTATGATGCGAACACGCCGGGAGGGGTGCCGGTGGACGGCGTGCCTGACACGATCACCACAACCCCGGCCAGCATGTGGCAGCAAATCAGCGCAGCGACGGGCACCGTTCTGCACACCGATGACGTTTCGCAGATGCAGGGCACGGTCACAACCTACTACAAAGACAGTAGCACGATCGACCCTGCTGACACCGGCGACAAGAAGTCCTACGGCGAGATGGGGGTGACCGTCACCAACCCCATCAAGTATCTCTACCTGAAGGTCACGCACTACATTCTGCCGCCCGACCAGCCCAACGTCGGCGCCGCCTACTACGCCTACTTCAAGCATCCGCTCCAGGCCCAAACGGACGAGCAGCGCTTCTCGACGCAGCCCACGGTGACACCCACTGCCACGCGGGCCACGGTGGCAGCGCAGACGCCAACGCGTTCGCCCACAGCGACGCCTACGTTGGCGGCCGCACATTTGCACACCTGGCTGCCAATGCTCCTGCGTTAACAGGCCGCGAACCCTTGTGCAACCGGTCTCTCTCCACATCCGGCTCCACAAATAGGCGTCGCCTTGGCCAATGAGCTAACGCTCCAATGCCTGTCCCCGGCCGGTGGCGAGCGCCTGGCGGTAGACCTGGACGGCCACCGCCACATCCTGGATTGCCAGGCCCACCGACTTGAACAGCGTGATCTCGTCAGCACTCGTGCGGCCGGGCCGGAGCCCGGCGACGACCTCGCCCAGTTGGAGCTGGAGGTCCGCCTCGGTGATGGCGCCCTCAGCCAGGGGAATAATGAGATCGCCCGCCTCCGCCAGGCAGGCCGCGGTCTGATCGGTCACCACCTTGGCTCGCTGCACCGTTCGGGTGTCCAGCTCGCGCGCCCCTGGCGAGTGCGAGCCCACGCCGTTTACGTGGACGCCGTGCCGCAGCCAATCGCCATCGAACAAAGGCTGGGGGGACGTGGTAGCGGTCACGACGATGTCGGCCTGAGCCACGGCAGCCTGGACGTCGACCGCCGGGACAACCTCGTTGCCGAGCCTCTCGCTCATTTCGGCGGCAAAGGCGCCGGCGGCTTCGGCCCGCCGCGCGATAACCCAGCCACGCCGGATGGGACGGACGGCGCAGAGGGCCGCCAACTGCGCGCGGGCCTGGACCCCTGCTCCAAATAGGGCCACGGTGGCAGCATCCGTGCGCGTCAGGTAGCGGGTGGCCACACCTGTCGCTGCGCCCGTGCGCAGCGCCGTCAGCGCGGCTGCATCCATCACCGCCAGCAGTTGCCCCGTGTGTGGATCGAGGAGCAGCAGGGCCGCCTGAATCACCGGCAGGCCACGGCCGGCATTGCCGGGAAAGGCGGTGACCACCTTCAGGCCCAGCCCGTCAATGGCGCCGCCGACGTACGCCGGCATGGCGGCGCCATTGCCGCCGCACTTGGGCAGGCCGATACCGACCCGTTGGGGCATGACCACATCGCCGAGGGCAAGCTGCCGGAAGGCCTCTTCGACCGCGGCAATGGCGTCCTCCATCGGCAGCAGCGCTTCCACGTCGGCGGCATTCAACCAGAGGGGCATGTTCTCACTCCATGACGGCACGGTAGATGGCTGGCCAGCGGCAGTCTCATTCGCCGCGCCAGCGGTCGGCGCCGCGTTTTCACCGCGGCGTGGGTGTGGAAGTCTGCGTGGGTGTGGGAGCCTGCGTGGCGGCAGGAACAGGTGTGGACGGCGTCCCTGCGGGCGGGACGGCGGCGATGCCCACGAACAAGGGTTCCGGGCCGACGGCAAGGCTCACCGAAGCATTGCGGGCGCCGTCCAGGTCGCCCTTGCCCCCATCGGCCACCGCGTGCGCAACGCCAAAGCGGTTGACGTAGCGCAGCACTCCGCCCGCCGCGCCTACCTTGAAGGGCGCCGGCCGGGCGGCGCTGGCATTGCGCCAGACCACAATCTTGACCTGGTTTCGCTCCGTGAACCGGTAGGCCTCGACATCGGCGCCCAGGTCGTCCAGGGTGGCCTGGTAGACAGCGCCACCCAATTCATTGGCCAGCGTGCGAAAGGCGACAAAACCCGGCTTCGGCTGCAGATTGGGCCACAGCAGACCATAGGCATAGCCGCCCGATAGCTTTGGGCGGTCCACAGCCTGGAACCACAACACGGGAGCGACACCGGCGGCCAGACTTTGCACCAGGCCCTTGATCACGAACCGCGCCTCCTGGTCCTCGCTGTAGGGGTTGGCATCCGCAGAGCCGGCGGGCTTGTCGCTCGGTGACCCGATCTCCGTGATCACGAGCGGCTTGATCTTCCCGGTCGCCGCCTTGACCTTGCTTTGGAGTTCCTGGCCCTTGCCCGCCACGCTTCCCCACCTGGGCGCCATGGCCTCATAGAAATGGAAGTTGATGGCGTCGATGGCGTCGCCCCCACCCGCCGTCAGGAAATCGTCGAGGAAGCCGCGATCGAAAGGCCCGCCTTCATCGCCCCAGAAGTCATAGGCCAGCCCGCCCGTCATCACCACGATGTCGGGATTGGCCGCCTTCATGGCCGGGTAGGCGGCCTTTAACAGGGCGGCGTAGCGCTCGCCCCCCGCGCCTGCAGCCTGGTTGGGGCCTTTACCCCAACACCCACCCACCCAGGCGTTGCCAACGGCGTCGGCGTTATCCGGTTCATTCCCCAGCTCGAAGTAGCGGATGTGATAGGGCGCCGCACTGTAGCGGGCGACCACAGCCCGCATGAAGCGGGCATAGCTGGCCACGTGCTGGGGATAGAGCGGCCCGCACCACGTCGCCGCTGCCCAGGAAGGGCTCCCCATCACCGCGAGTACGACCTCGTAGCCCTGGTTGACGACAGCGCGCAACTGGCCATCGACAGATGACCAATCATAGACGCCCGGACGGCTCTCAGTCTGCGCCCAAGGCGCCACCACCCGGGTCCAGGCGGCGCCGGCGCGGCGCATGGTCTCTGCCGAAGGTTGGTCGTCGGGCCAGAGCAGCCACATGCCGAGCGCGTTGCGGGCAGGAGGCGTCGCAGGGGTCGCGACCGCGGTGGGCGTCGCCGGGGCCTGTCCCGACCCGGCGGTCGCAGCGCCGGATGGGGCGAGCACCGCGAACAAGCCGGCAACAAAGAGAATCAAGGAAGCGCTTCTGGTCATTCGCATCGCATGGCTCTTAATGGGCCAGGGAGTTCGTGGCCCACATCGGCGCGGCCTTGGGCCATCGTGTCGCTATTGTATACCCTGAAACGGCCCAGGCAGCGAACGGGAAGACACCTCCAGGAGGCGGCACAAACACCTCGCCATCGGGTGATGCGCGCAGCCGCATCCCGGAGGTCTGGGAAAGCGACACCTCTCCTTCCGCTGCCGCCAACACGTTCCGGCTTGGGAGCGTGAGACCTGTCCGGTAGAATGGGCGCGGCCCTGTTCGCTCAGTTGGTGCACTGCGAGAATGTCCCGCATCCCCAAGCGCTTTCACTTTGTTTTTGGTCTCAGGCCCCAGAAGGAGCCTTTTCACCTGGCGCACTACCTCTGCCTTGAGTCCTGCTTGCAGGTCAACCAGCCGGAAGAAATCTCTTTCTACTACCATTATGAACCCTTTGGCCCCTATTGGCGGGCAATCAAAGACCGTCTAGACCTGGTTCGGGTCGATCTTGTCGATTTTGTATCAGAATACCGCTATCCTTTACCCTTCTTCAACCAGTTCCGTTATGCCCATCATTCGGATTTTATACGTTTAGAGATACTGGCAGCCAGAGGCGGTATTTACGCCGATATCGACACCGTTTTCGTCCATCCTATCCCCGGCGAGTTGTACGACGAGCCTTTTGTCCTGGGGCAGGAACCGGATGTCATCGTCGCCGGCGGTGCGCCCACGCCCTCCCTGTGCAACGCCTTCATCATGTCCGAGCCGGGCGCGGAGTTTGGCGCTCTCTGGCTTGCGGGTCTGCAGCCGGCCTTCGACGGCACCTGGAGCAACCACTCCACCCTCCTGCCCTACCGCCTCAGCCAGACCCATCCCCACCTGATCCACGTGGCACCGCGGCCCGCGTTCTACAAACACGGCTGCACACCGCACGAGCTGTGGACGCTCCTGGAGGGCTGCGATGCCGACTACAGCGGCGTCGTCAGCATGCACCTCTGGTCCCACCTCTGGTGGTCGCAAAGGCGGGTTGACTTCTCCACGTTTCACGCCGGCCGGCTGACTGAAGAGTACGTCCGCACGGTGGACACGACCTATAACCTGGTCGCCCGCCGCTTCCTTCCGGCCCAGTTACACCGCCGGTGGTGGGGTCTCCGCGCTCTTGTTCGTTGAGGCGGGTGTGGATCAGCGTCTCGCGCTCCAGCCAGCGGGCGAGGGGACCCTCGCCCGCCCCCGTCAACGCCGCCGCGTCCTCACATCCTTCTCCCAGGGTGCAGGCTGTGGGTAGAGCAGGCGCAGCAGGGCGATGGCCCCCGCCAGAATGGGACGCCGGAACGGACCCGACTCGAGATCATCGTTGAGACAGAAGAAGCGCGGACGCCGCCGCCAGAGCTCGCGCAGCCGCCTGGCCATCGTCGCCGGTTGGGACACCAGCATCAACAGATCATAGTCGGCGGAATGCTCGGACAGCACACACGCCTGATGCCGGCCCGCCTCCTGCTGGGACTCCAGGAGAGAGTAGCCGTAGAGAGCGGCAAGCACGAGGTCATCCGCTGCCCGCAGACGATGTGAGGCGCACTGCGCGAATTCGCTCGGCAGCAAGCCCGCGAGCCAGGCCAGACGCCCGCAATCGTAGGCCTGCGGGCTGTGAGCAGGCAGCAGGCGCGGCGCCGCCGGCAGTCCCCAAAGGCCGTCGAGAACGCGCTGTGTGTGGGCGCAGGCGCGGTCGCGGACCGAACCCTGGGCGACGTCGCCGGGCAAGAGGGTAGGTTGGAAGTAGAGCTTTTGGCCCACCCTGCCCACGAAGAAATGCTCAGGTGTCACCGGCTGCCCCAGGAAGACATCATCGTTGAAATAGAGAAAACGCTGCGACAGGCCGGGGATGCGGTGCAGGTGCAGCTCGATGGCGTTGGAGTTGAAGGTGGGCAGCAGCCCTGCGTCGGCGAAGATGCCGGCATGCGTGACCAGGCGCAGCCGGGGATGGGTCAGGTCAAGCCAGTTGGGCGCCTGGCCATTGGTGACGATGTGCACGCGCCGCACCCAGGGCGCGTACACCAAGAGGGAACGCAGCGAATAGCGCAGCTCGCCGCTGTCCCGAAACCTGCCGGCAAGAGCGCTGTTAGGAGCGGCCGCCGCCCCGGCCAGGCTCCGGCGGAAGGCCCGGCTGCTGCCATCCACCCAGGTATAGACGGCGTCGATGGGTTCAGCGTCCATGCTGAGTGCAACCATTCGGTCACTCTGCCGGGTGGCTTACCTTCTGGCAGATCATGAACTCGATGGCCGGACTCTCGTCCAGCAGGAGGACGAGGCTGAGTTCGATGGGGTAGAGCAGGGCCCCGGCCACGAAGCCCGCGACCTCACTGCGCCGGACCGGCAGGGTCAGGGAATTCCAGATGGATTCATTCCGCTCAGGCCGGCGCGTGTCATTGGGCGCCGCCATCAGCACCGACATGGGCCTGCGTCCGAGGACGCGGAACCCGCACCCTCGCATGGCTGTTTCGACGTTTGCCAGTGACCTGCCCTTCCAGTAGTTCTCATAGCGCTTGTCAGATCCGTGCAAAAACGCATCCGAACAGATCAGCAGGCCGTCCTCCCGCAGGGCGCGGTGGAGGCTGCGCAGCGCCGTCGCATAGCGGGCATCATCCACCAGGTGGGGCAGGACATCGATGGCGCTGGCAACGTCAAAGCTGTCCGCAGGAAGGGGCGAAGGAGTCGCCGACACATCGCAGCGGTAGAACGCCGCCTCGGGAAAGGCAGGGGCAAGACGCCGGATGGCGCTGTCGGCGATGTCCAGCCCGGCGAGCTTGCTGACCCCGAGGGCGCGCCACTGTTCAAGGTAGAAGCCGGTGCCGCAGCCCACGTCCAGCACGTTCAGGCCGGGGAGATCGAGACCGAGCTCCTGCACCAGGCGCCGGAACGCTACACGGCGCACCCGGTAGCGCCACTGGTTGAAACGCCGTCCGTAGACGACCGAGCCGACCCCTTCCGGACCCCAGTGCTCGCGCAGGCGCCCATCCCAGTACTGGCGCTGGTTCAGCTCCTCATCCATGCCAGCTCCAGGTGCGTTCAGCGTAAGCATGATAGCCCAGCACACGGCGCCACCAACGTTCTCCCGGCCCCCCGGCGCCGACCAGTCGCCGTCGCAGCCGCTCGCGGCCATCCACGGCGCAGGATGTCTCCGCCATGAAACCCTTGACGCGGCGCACCAGGTCGTGCCCGGTGCCGAACACGCGCCCGATCTGGCTGCGGTAGCCCATCATCGCCGCGATCTTCACCTCCGCGTCGACCCGCGCCACCTCTGCCTGCCAGGCGCCCTGGCCGAAGGCCCCCTGCGCAGTCGCAGCGCCGCCCGGCGCCAGCTCGACGTAGGGATAGTCCTCATAGAACCGGACCCGCCAGCCCGACGCAAGCAGCCGGAGCCCAAGCCTCCGGGGCAGTTCGTGATCGACATGTCCACCGACCCCCAGGGGCGCGTAGATACAGGTGCGCAGGCGATCCAGGCCCAGGCTCTCCACCTCCTCCTGCCAGGCCGCGGGCAGCGCCTCCGCCTCCCGCCCGTCCGGCCCCGCAAACAGCAAGTCACGCTCTGGGTACAGAGGCTGGTCTCCGTGCCAGCGGTAGATGCCATCGAGCGTGGACAGATGGAGAGGTGACGCCCCCAGGATGCGCAGCGCCGCCCGATCTTCTTCCCGCCGGGCGGCCATGGGATCCGGGCCGCCACCCCAATCCCGGTGGTAACCCTGCGCCAGTGGCGAAAGGCGGTCGGGATCGGGTGAACCCGCACACAGGGTCATGACCGTCACCGGCTGGCCCGCCGCCGCTTGGGCATAGATCAGCCCACCGCAGGAGTAGACGGCGTCATCCAGGTGAGGGGACAGATACAGATGAAGAGAAATCGGCTCCATCGCACGGCGGGGCTAAAGGTCTCGAATCAAACGCCAGGGAGCGGGTAGATACGCCTATCCACTCCCTGGCACGTTCCGTGGCGTCCATTATACCGTTGCACGGCGGCATTCGTGGTGACGACTCCAGTCGTCCCTGGGAGCGCCGGGCCCCGGCCCAGCCTCCCGCCCGGCGCCTGGCAAAAGAAAACCCGGCGAGGGTGTTCTCGCCGGGCTTCGCACCACGGTGAAGGAGAAGAATCCGCCAAGACACCACGCCATGCCCAGGCCAGTCAGTCAAGGCCGGCAACAGGACGGTCGTTCGTGATGGCACATATCACCGGAACCGTCCAGACCTTGTGCCAGTCTGGTTCTGGTGCAGACAGAGTTGAGCAGCGGCCGCAGCCCTGGCCCAAAACGTTTGTCAGGAGGCAGCCGTCCCCGCCGCTGCCTGCGCCTCGGTAAGATAGCTGCCGATGTTACCGGCATAGCTCGTCGTGGGGGCGACGCCGTTCTGGACGCTCCTGACGCGCGCAACAGGCATCGCAGCCGTGGGTGTAGAAGTGGGGGGCAGGGGTGGGGGTGGACGTCGGCACCTACGTCGGCGTGGGTGTGGTTGTCGGCAAGGGCGCCGGCGCCAGCATCGGGGTCGGAGGGACGGTCGATGCTACCGTGGGGGCCGGAAGCCCGGTGAAGGGGATGGCGAAGCTGTAGCCGCCGCTCCAGGCCGCCATGGCGTAGAAACTTGTGTCGGTGAACCGCTGCCAGGAAGGAGCGCGTTCGGCGGCCCCACCCGCAGGATTCGCCGCCACCCAATCCACCCAGCCGCCCGTCGACCGGGAGTTCTCCAGCCAGCAGGCGCTGCCGGGGAGACACCATAGCTGGCTCTTGCCGGTCCAGTCCAGCGCCGAGGCGGCAAAGTCCGGCTGGCCGAGATCAAGCCATGCCAGCGCGGCCTGAAAGGAAGACCCGGGTGACTTCAAGGGATTGGCGGCGGCAGGGCTGGCGACCACGGCGCCGTCACCCTGCTGCAGCGTGGCATGCATCCACTGCCCAACCACAGCGGAGCCTACGCCGCGGGCCGGCAGGTCCAGCATTTGGGGCGCATAGTTGATCCAGTCATAAGCGCCATCGCCGGCGCCGCGGGGAACGCCCGCCTCGAGGTCGGCGTAGCGGCGCCAGGCTCCGGCGTTGGCGTCGTAGAGAAAAGCATCGATGCCAGCGAGGATGCCGCGGGCAGCCGCAGCGTACCTCGCGCTCGCGGCGGCATCACCGCTCTGCCCGGCCCAATCTGCCGCCCCCACCAGGGCCCAATAGGCATAGGCATTGTCGTGCGTCCAGAACCTGCCCGGCACGCCAGGGTCGTAGATCAGCAGCCAGTCACCTTGCGGCGAACCGTAGGCTGCCTTCGTCAGCAGCCACTCGGCGCCCTTCTGCATCGCCTGCTTTCTGGCGTCGCTGGCGGCCTCATAGCCCAGCTTGTGCAGCGCCATCATCACTTCGGCCGTCTGCGTTGGAGAGCGTCCCGTGCCGTTGTTGTCGGGCGCCGGCTCAAAACCAGTCACGGTCAAGCGGTACTGGTTGTACCAGTAGCCTTCCGGCTGCTGCAACCTGACCAGGGCTTCGGCGACCAAGTCTGCGCCCATACGGTAGTCCCCACTGCCCGTCAGCTCGGACGCCAGGACCAGGCCCAGGATGGCCATGCCATTCTCCCGCGGCACAATCCACGACCAAGCCTGCGGGTCGGTCGCCAACGGGGAAAACACGTTGTTGAGGATACCATAGCCAGGGTGTGCAGGATCGGCCCGGTACTGGGTGCTCAGGAGGTAGTCGCCCTCGATGGCCGCCTTGGCCTCCACGCCCACGCGAACGGCGCCATCGCACTTGATCGAGCCGTTTTCGAATACGCTCAAACAGCCAAAATCATCGCTGACCGGGAATCCCAACGTCCCTGCCGGCCCACCGCTGCCGAGATACAGCGGGAGGATGGCGCCGCTCACTACAAAGGCACTGCCGCTCAAGGCCCCGCTGCTGGGGGCATAGATGTGCCCGGATTCGAATTCCTGGAAACGCCCCTGCGTTCCATAGGCCGACGCCAGAGCCTCCTTCTCGTCCCCGACGGGAAATCCCAGGGCGCTTCCGGAGCCGCCTATCGCATTGTGCTTGGCCTGGATAGCGCCGGCCACGGCATAAGCGCTCCATTCGCCGTTGCGATAGAACGTGTACATCGTGCCGCCCTCGAAGGTCTGGTAGTACCCTTCCACACCGGCCGGTGACTTGGCGGCGAACTGCCCATTGCCAAGGGGAAAGCCGAGGAGGCCGCCCGTGCTGCCCAATGCATTGAATTTCGTCTGGGTGACCCCGCGCAGAACAGAGGGCCGCTCAAGCCTGGCGGCGTCAAAGACCGCCAGGCCGTTGAAGGTCGCCGCACTGCCGGCGGTCCCGAACGGTGAGACCGGCGCCTGCTCCATGTCCGCCACCGGAGGCCCCCATTGGGGATTGGCCACGTAGAGGTCCAGGGTCCGGCCCCAAAGGATGTAGGCCATCGCCTCGTGCTTGTTCTCGTCATGGAAGATGGCCGCGTTTCCGAACTGCCCGCCGCCGAAATCCTGCACCACCAGGCCTTGCCACCAATGAGCAGTGTTGGTAGCGCAGCCCAGGGCCACCTGGCCCTGGTTGCGTTCGTAGGCGGCCACGAACAATGAAGGATCGGAAGTGTTGGCGCCGGGCTGGGTGGCGCAGGCGACCGGTGCAGGGGCGGCGCCAACGGCTGCAGCAGGCGCAGGTTGCGGGGTCGCATCAGGTCCCGAAGCCGCCGCCGTGACTGGCGCCAACAGAAGAGCGCCGGCCAACAGCAGGAAACCGAGAACAACAACGTTGCGCAGATGGCGAAGTGAGGAATTCATGACAGGCGGACCCATTGGCGTCACTGACACAGGTCCGAGATCAGTGGGTGTCTCTTGCGGCCAAGTGAGCGAGGTACAGACGGCAAACGGAACTACTTTGTTGGTGTCGTCCATTAAACCCAAAAACGGGGGCTCTTGTCGTCTGCCAGGTGGCTAATAGCATTATGCCGAATGGCCAGAAACGCCGATTCAACATGGCCTAACTGCCGCACATACTTGCTTATGTCTTCTTTGCATCGCCCTATGCCGCAGGCTGGAATCGCCAACGCCTCAAAGTGGGAGATCAACAATGCCAAAACAGGCTTATAATGGTCATGGATGCCACCGTGGGCGAGCGTGCATCCCCGGCACGCAGCCTCACGGTTCGAGTCGAGCAGGGCGTTCCGCCAAGGAGGCGATGAACATGATGAGGAGAATCGCTTTTCTGCCGCATGCGCTCGTGCTCCTGATGTTCACGCTGGTCCCGTTCACGGGCGCAGCCGTCTGCCTCCCTCAGCCGGATGCTTCGCCGGCGGCTGTCTCGCCGCATCCCACGTTCGATTGCAGCAACGAAGGGCAGACAGGCATCCCCGTGGCAGAGTGCAATGCACTCGTGGCGCTGTACCAGTCAACAGGCGGACCTGCATGGACGAAGCAGGCCAACTGGTGGGGTACGACCGGGGTGTGCACGCTGTCGAACCCCTGGTACGGGATCGGCTGCAACTGCAATTCAAGCTGGAAGCCGGCCTGCAGAGTCCGGTCCATCAGCCTGGGCAACAACAACCTGAATGGGACACTTCCTTCCGCCCTGGCGGCTCTTTCGCTGCTGCAGAGCGTGAGTCTTTTCGCCAACCATCTGCAGGGGCCGGCGCCCGATTTCTTTGCCGGGATGCCCAGTGTCGAGGTCCTCGAGCTGAGCGGAAACCAGCTCACGGGCCAGATTCCCACCGCGTTCGCCACGAGCAACCTGTGGTATCTCAACCTGGGGTCAAACCCGTTGGAGGGGGAGATTCCCGCGGCGTTCGGAAGCATGGTCAAGATCAGGACGCTGTCCCTCTACAACGATGGGCTCACCGGCGGCATCCCGCGCGAGCTTGGCGGCATGACCAGCCTTCACTACCTCTACCTGGGAGGCAACTCGCTGTCAGGCCCGATCCCCAGGGAGATGGGATCGCTTGGCAAGCTCAAGACCCTCAGCATCGGCTCCAATCAATTGAGCGGTGAGATTCCCACCGAGCTGGGCGATCTGGCATCCCTGGTGCAGTTCCAGGCAGCGAACAACCACCTGGAAGGCAGCATCCCCACCAGCATGGGTAAGCTTGCCATGCTTGAGTCTCTCCAGCTCGGGAACAACCACCTGGAGGGCAGCCTCCCCTCCGAGCTCGGCTCTCTGGCTGCTCTCAAGACGCTTGAGGTCTATACCAATACGCTCACAGGCCCGATCCCGCCCGAACTGGGCAGCCTGGCCAACCTGGAAGTGCTCAACATGGCGGGCAACCAGTTGGAGGGAGAGCTGCCGGCGTTTGGCGCCGCCATCGCCTCGGCGGAGAGCACGTCGCCAGCCGCAAGCAAGCTCAGGGTCGTCGATGTCTCCTACAACAGGCTCACGGGCATCAAGCTGAACTGGGGGACGGGCGTCCCCCTGAAGAGCGTTTCGCTGCGCGGAAACCAGATCGCACAGGGCATCCCTGCCGCTTTGTTCCAGATACCCACCCTGGAGTTCGTCGACCTGGGCGAGAACAAGCTGGAAGGCCACATCCCCGACGTGGCCGCGCTGTCCAACCTGAAGACCCTCAAGCTGGACCACAACCATCTGTCCGGCGGCATCCCTATCAACCTCGATGCGCTCCACAACCTGGAGGTGCTCAACCTCTCCCACAACGCTCTGGACCGCACTCTCGACTTGCCGGCGACCAGCGCCTTGCCCAAGCTCTACCACCTCGATCTCTCCCACAACAAACTGTGGTGGGCAATCCCGCCCGAGGTCGGGCTGCTCACAGGTCTGAAGGTGCTGAGGCTGAACGACAATGACCTCAGCGAGGCCCTTCCCGCGCCGATGGCCAACCTGGTGAACCTGGAGGAATTGGACCTGAGCCGGAATGGTTTCAGCGGCGGATTTCCGCAGTGGATGGGGGCGCTGACCAGCCTCAAGTCCCTGGCCATGAGGGACATCGAGCCCTATCCCTTTGGCGGCCGGTTGCCGGCCGGGCTGGGTGCGCTGGCGCATCTGGAGTTCCTAGACCTCAACGGGCTGGGCCTTGAAGGCGCCTTGCCGGCCGGGATGGCCACCATGACAGGCCTGACGCACCTGGACCTGGGCAACAACCACCTGGAGGGCGCCGTGCCGGATGGTTTCCGCCGCCTGACCAACCTACAGTACCTGGACCTGTCGTTGAGCCCGCAGTTGGACGGGCTGTCGCTGGGCGACGTCGTCCAGATGCCGCAGTTGCGCTACTGCGACCTCAGCACTGGCCCTGTCACGGAGGGACAGTCCATCCCTGCGGCGATCGGGAACCTCAAGCAGTTGCAGGTCTTCAACTGCGCTCAATGTGGGCTAACCGGTGAGATTCCAGCCACTCTGGGAGAGTTGAAGGCGCTGACTGCGCTCGAGCTCGGCGGGAACCCGCTGTCCGGCGCCATCCCGCCCGAGCTGGGCGGTCTTTCCGCCCTCAAGCGTCTGTGGCTGCCCTGGACGCATTTAGCGGGGGCGCCCAGCGCCCTGGGCGACCTTTCCAGTCTGGAGGACCTGGACCTGTCGCACAGCAAGGACATGAACACCGACGCCTCCTGGCTGGGTCGCCTGCACACCCTGAAGACGCTGAGACTGTCCGGCAGTCCCAAGGTGGGAGGCCCCATCAACTGGCTGGGCAGTCTGACCGCCCTGGAGACGGCCGACCTGGCCGGCTGCAACTTCAGCGGCGCCTTGCCCACGCTCAGTTCTCATGCGAACTTGAAAACATTGAACTTGGCCGAGAACCATCTCACGGCGCTGCCAGAGACGATCGGCCCGGCGGGCCTGGAAACGCTCGATCTGAGCTCCAATGAGATCGGCGGGGCGCTGCCCAAGGAATGGACGCTCTCGGGGCTAAAAACCCTGCACCTGGACTACAACAGACTGTCAGGGGGACTTCCGGCGACCGTCTGCGCCCTGACCGGTCTGGAGGAGCTGACCCTCGAGAAGAACAGCAAGCTCACAGGTCCGCTCCCGCGCTGCGTCATGAGCCTGTCGCATCTCCATCTTCTCCAGTTCAACTACACCGACTTGTGCGAGTGGGGAGATGTCCCCTTCCAGTGGTTCCTGGTGCATACCGATCCGGCCTCCCTGATGCGGCCGCGCAACCGCCTCTGCCCCCAAACACCGGTTTCCGCCAGGGTCGGGCCAGCAGGCGGAACCCTGGCCTCAGAAGCCGATGACACCACCTACACCTTCGCGCCGGGGACGTTCGGCGCCTCCACCGCGGCCCTTGCCGCGGCAGGCACGCTCACAGTGACGAGCGCGCTCGCCTCTGCGAGCGCCGTCACCGTCACCCACACACCCGGAGATGCGGGGGCAGCGCCGTCGACGGGCAGTCTGGGCGGCGTCCGGCATTTCTACCAGGTGTCTGCCCGCGACGACGGCGGCCAGTGGGTGCAGCCCCTCGTGCCCTACTCGGTCACGGTCGTCTACGGCCCTGTCGACCTGGACGCCGGCGCCGTGGTTGAGAACACCCTGGCGCTGTACTCCTGGAACGGTTCGGGCTGGGTGCAAGAGCCAAGCAGCACGCTCGACGCCGGGGCAGATACGGTCACGGCCGCGCCCAACCACTTTGGCCTCTGGGCGGTGCTGGGCGAAGCGCTGCCGGGAAGCAAGATATTCCTTCCCAGGCTGCGGAATGGCTGGCCGTAATCACACGCTACGGCCGCGCCTCTGACGGCCTTGCAGGGCCGGACGCTGCCACGTCCTTGCGGAGCGTCACGTCGTCACTCCAGACGCCGGGGGCTGCCTCCCGTTCGCAGTTTGACCGTGGTCGAAACCATCGCGATAATAGGCTATCCGATTTGTGCATCGAAGCACAACCTTCTGCTCCTGCACAGGAGTAGAAACCCATGCTGCTCTCCGGGGCCACTGCATCACGGATTGCGGGTTGTCACGACCCGAGGTTTGGTCGCGGGCATGCTCCGGCGGCGTTGCGGCTTAATCGGGGGATTATGCTATGAAACGACAGTTGCGCTTGCTCTCGTTGCTGGCAGCAGCGGCGTGGCTGCTGCTCGTCTGCCTCCTCGTGGTGACAGCGCACGCCGGCGCTGCCGCCAGCACGGGTGTCCCTACGCCGCCCCTCCCGATGGGCGGTTTAACGAGCGAAAGCACCTCCGCCGCTGCGCAGGCCCCACGAGACGCTGCGCAGTCGGACGGCGCTGTGGCGGAAAGGGCAGTCGCCTCATCTACCGCCGCGAGTGGACAAACCTCGTCGCTCGCGCCTGCACCGATGCCACAGGTGCCCCCGTCTATCACGACATCAGGTTCTGCGGACGGACCCGAACAGGTGGGGGGTGCAGGCGTTGTCACCTGGACCTTCGACACCGACAACATGGGCTGGCGCAGCCGGGACGTGTTTGGCGACTACGGGGCGGCAACCTGGGCCAACGGTGCCATTAGCAGAAGCTTCACCAACCGAACAAGCAGCGCACACGAGCCCGAGGACTTTGCGAGTTTCTGGTCGCCGCGTCTCGACCCACCCCTGACCGGAACAGGAGGCTCGCTCTCCTTCACCCACACCCTGAGCGGCGGCATCTACGGGGTTCTCTTCAGCGTCTGCCTGCACTATTCCAGTCCGAACCCCCTTCCGATTGGCTATCTGCCGTGCACCCTCTGGCGCCCCGTCACCAATGGACCTGTGACCTTCGCGCTCGCTGCCGATGGCACGTGGAATGCCTTCGACGTCTTCAACATGCCGCTTTGGCCGCCCTATTCCCCGACCCCGCTGACGCACGAACAAATGGCGGCCATTCTGAAGGCAGTCAGGTCGGTCAGGTTCCACTATGTGAGCGTCAGCGACCTGTGCGTCATGCCGAAAACGGCCTGTATCCACGCCTCCACGGTGACCCTCGATGACGTCCGGCTGGAAGTGACCGGCGTTTCCGGCAAACTGGGCATGTCATCCCTCTACCCCCGGGATGAGGACAGTGTTCTGTTCTATGCGGCGCTCAAGGACAACAACGGACTCCCGATTCGCTCCTCAACTGAGGTGAGCATGACGCTCTCCGACCTGCCTGGCTCGTATCGGTTGTACGACCAGAGCGATGCGGGCGACCTGGAGGCGGGCGACGGCGTTTACAGCCGATGGGAAAACGTGGTGGGAGAGGGCGCTAAGAAAGCCACCCTCTACTACCGCGGCGATGAGCTCGACAGCATCGACTTCACCGTCACATCGCACCCCCACCTGGTGGCGCTCACCGATATCCAGGCACTTTACCAGGAGTTTCGTCACACCGGCATGCCCCCCGGCCAGGATGACGACGGCAACAAGGAGATCGATTTCTATCAGATGCTCGACCGGCTCGCCCAATATGCGGCAGACCATAAAGGGCTTGTCTATGATGTCCGGGAGAATATCGACACGCTGCACGGCTTCCCGCTGGACTACTCGAGCCTTGAGTTCGCGGGGAGCGACCCCAGTTCAAATCGGTTCCGCATGGCGAAACTGATCGATGAGGCGCTGACCCGAATGCACCATGACTCGGGACACACGATTGGCGACATCGCCATCATCGGCGCCGATGATGTCATCCCCTTCTATCGCATCAAGGATGCGTCGGGAATGCCTATCGGCGTGGGTCCTGGCGTCGACACGCCCACAGCCACGGACCTGGCGGCGGGCTATCTCGTGACCGACGTGCCCTTTGGCACCGTGGATTACGCCAGCCAGGATGCCGTCCCGCGCCCTTCCCCGCAGATTCCCGTGGGCCGGATCACCGCAGCCATCCCCATGGGCATGATCGAGCGCATGAGTGCATACGCCAAGCCCGTCGTGCTGCAACCGGGGAGGGCCAGCGCCGCACTCTTCATCCCTGCCGACGACCAGGTGCACTGGGAGTGGCTTGATCACGACCTGTGGACCCCCCTCTTCACGCGCCGCTATGCCTTGCGGGACTACCGGACGGCGCCCCCTTTCGAGCCAGGCTACTACCGCTACAACGGTGCAGTTGTGAAATGGGACTCGGACGATATCCTCTCGGCACTGGGGGATACCGATCTGACGGTGCTGGTAACCCACGGCGACAATCGCTGCGACCGTACCATGGAGCCGGGCTGGATCTGTGGCTCGGATTATGGCAAGCTGGCGCCCGCTGGAGGCAGGCTGTATATCCTTGAGGCAACTTTCAGCGGCATGTCCCCCGCCTTCTACTCACCCAGCGGCAGCGGGGGCGCCTTCGGCAGCGCCATCCCCCGTTGGCTGCAGTCCGTACACCGGACACAGGTGGGCACGACCTGGTTGGCCCTTGGGTACAACCATTCTACCGGCCTGCTCGACTACCTGATGTCCAATCTCGCCGCCCAGGCGCTCAACGACGGCAACAGTACGGTGGGGGACGCATTCGTCCACGCATGGGACGGCTACTGGACCACCACGGGCAACAACACAGCAGCGGCCCGCAGCACCGCCTACGGCATGATCCTGTGGGGGCTGCCTACGCAGCCCATCCAGCACTCGTCACCTTCGGTGCCCACCGCCGCGCCGGTGCCCACCGCCTTGGAGGCGCCTGGAGCCGCTGGGCCAGCCACTGACGGGCGCAGCCTCGACGGTCAGGAGGCGCCCGCTGTGGACCGCAGCCTCTCCGTCGAGGTCAACGTTCCGGCCTTCCAGGTGGATGCCGATGCGACCGGCGCCCTGCTCGTGCTCCCGGCCAACGGCGGTGCGACCTTCGCCGAAGGTCCCGGTCTCCCGCTGCTGCCACAGGTGATCAAGCGTTTCGCCCTTCCACCAGATGCCAACGATATCATCGTGACCGAGGACCTGGCGGCGCGGGTCACGCAGTCCTACGGCGCTGTCCGGCTGCAGACTGCCGGCTTGCGTCCGGACTGTGAGGGAGACTGCACTATCGGCGCCGGACCGGCATCAGTCCCCATCGCTGGTATTTACCCCTCCCGCGCCTATACCACCGAGATTCAGCAGCGAGGGGACGCCATCGTCCTGACCCTGGCAGCCATCCCTGCCCAGGTGGCAGCGGCAGGCGATCTCACTCTCTTCACGACGATGAAGTTCACTATCGCCTACAAGCTCCCCGCGGCGCCTGCGGTCGCGATCACCGGCCTGGCGGTCAACGCCGGACAGGCCGTGCGCTCCGGAGCCGCCGCCGTACCGCTCAGCGTCAGCATGACCAGCAGCACCGCCCAACCCATCACCATGACCTATGCCCTCAACGCCCCTTCTGGCTTCTCTATCGGCTCCGGTCTGGCAACGACCAACCTGCCCAAGGGCGCCAGCCAGGTCAAGCTCACGATGGATGCCACCGGTTGGACGCCGGGTCCGAAGGTGTTGTCCGTCACCGCCATCGGTCCGGATGGGACGCTGGATACCGCTTCAGCCAGCATCGAGGTGCTCGGTCTGCGGCTGGACGCCGAACTCACGGGCAAAGAAGTAGGGGTGGGTGCGCCCGTCGTGCTCATGGTGAAGGCCTGGGATGAGAATGGCGCTGCGGTTGCCGGGCTGGCATCGCGGCTGGTCGTGCAGGTGGACGGCGCTGCTCGCGCCGTGGCGTTCACCGAGTCTCCCTCCGGTCACTACACGGGAACAGTCGGCACAGCCGGCCTGTTCGTGGGCGCGCACCAGATGGTGGTGAGTGCGACCGACAGTCGTGGACTGGCCGGGGAGGCGTGGACCGATTTCGAGACTGTGCGCCCCACGTACCTGCCGCTCCTCCGCAGGTGAGGACGTTGCAGACGCCGGGCACGCCCGGATAACCGCGTGTCTGACAGGACGCGGGATGAAGGAGCGCCGCCTAAAGGCCTTCGAACTGGGTCGCGATGCGCTCAAACGCTTCCCGCACCACCGCCCTCGGGGATGGCAGACAGATGCGCTCGAAGCCGCCGCCATGATCGGGGTCGAAGACCTTGCCGCCCTCCAGCAGCACGTTGGCCCTGCGGTAGATCCGGTTGTGGATCTCCTCGACGCTGAGGCGGTACCTACGGAAGTCCATCCACAGAATGTAGGTGCCTTCCGGGCGCCGGCACGTCACCTTGGGCATGCGCTCGGCCAGGAAGCCCAAGGCGAAGTCGATGTTGCCATCCAGGTAATCCAGGGCCTGATCCAGCCAGTCCTCCCCCTCATTGTAGGCGGCAATGACGGCGGCGATGGTGAAGGGCGAAGGCAGCACCATCCCAAACGATTTCTGGAACCGGCGCCGCAGCTCAGGGTTGGTGATCACCAGGTTGGTGCAGTGCAGGCCGGCGAGGTTGAAGGTCTTGTTCACGGCCGTACAGGTGATCAGGTTGGACGGATCGGCCAGCGTGGCCAGGGGATGGAAGGCGGCATCGCGACGGATCAGGTCACCGTGGATCTCATCGGCGGCGATGAGGACGTTGTTCTCGCGGCAGATGCGGGACAGCTCAGCCAGCTCATGGTCACTCCAGATCCGGCCCACAGGGTTGTGGGGATTGCACAAAAGCAGGAGCCTGGTGCCAGGCTCCCTGGCTTTCTGCTCCAGATCGGCGAAGTCCATGGTGTAGTGGCCGGTCGGCCCTGCGATCAACTGGTTATTGACGATGAACCGCCCCGTGGCCTCGATGACCCGCGAGAATGGAGAGTAGACCGGGCGCTGGATGATCACCCCATCGCCCGGCTCGGTGAAGGCCAGGACGATCTGCTTCAGCGCTTCCACTGTCCCGTCGACATACACGATCTCCTCGGCCTTGATGTCCCAGTTGCGGCGACGCCGGAACCAGTCGATGATGGCAGCGCTGTAGTCCTTGACAAACCAGTGTCCGGAATAGCCATAGATGCCGTGCTCCACCACGCCGCGTAAAGCATCGATGATGGGCTGGGCGCAGCGGAAATCCATGTCAGCGGTGAACATGGCGATGGTGTCATCGTCGATGCGGTCGACATGCAGCATCTCGGCAATCGACGGGTCGGCGGCCCATTTCACGCTGTAACTGTACCTGGCATGGCGGCGGTCAATGATCTCGTCGAAGTTGTAGTGCATTGTGATCCCTTGGCGAGTGGTGCGGAAACAGGGCGCAGCGCTCTTCCTGCGCCCACAACCACTGGTGGATGGTCGATTTGAGGTTGGATGCTATCATAGAACCCCTTTGCCGGATGAACCCAATTCTCCGGATCTGCCCGTGCGGGGCCCTACCGGTATCTTGTTGCCACGCGGCATGACACACGGTCCGGGTATCTTGATGTCATCCTGTCACGTCATCAGATTGTAAGTATTGTAAGTGAGGTAGGACCATGTCCAAGTCGTCAATAGTAGTGAAGAGCGCCACGGCGTCACGCCATTACCTCTTGATCGCTCTTGTCGTCTGTGCTGTCGTGGTGATCTCTGCTGCGGGTGCACTCGGCACGAGCGCAGCCCGCGCCGACACGCAGCCACCGGATGCTGCTGCGGGCGCAGCCCCTGCTGCGGGCGCAGACGGTACTGCGGGCGCAGACGTTGCTGCGGGCGCAGACGTGCAACCACCCCAAACGTTGGCCGACCAGGCGCCGCCTGCACCGCTCCTGGGCATGGACGAAGCCAACGTCATACCCAGCGCCTATATCGTGGTGATGAAGGAAGGGCTGGGCGTCGACGCTGTTGACCTTGCCCTTAACCACGGCGCCCGCGCCTCGCTGCTTGCCTCAGGTCAGGAGGCCCCGGCTGACCAGGCGGCGTTTGCCAGCCCGGCCATCCTGGCCCAGGCTGGCATCGAGGTGACACAGCGCTATACGGCGGCACTGACCGGTTTCGCCGCCAATCTGTCGCCCACGGCCCTGGAGGTCCTGCGGCGCAGCCCCGGCGTAGCCTTCGTGGAGGCCGACCACGTGATTCACACCGTGGAACGTATCCAGGCAGCTCCGCTCCTGGATACGCAGACCGGGGCCACCTGGGGGCTCGACCGCGTAGACCAGCGCAATCTGCCGCTCAACAGCACCTACACCTACAACGTCAACGGCGCTGGCGTCAACGCCTATATCATCGATACCGGCATTCGCGCTTCCCACACCCAATTCACCGGGCGCATCGGCAATGGCTATACGGCCATCAACGATGGCTGGGGCACAGATGACTGTGAAGGGCACGGCACGCACGTTTCCGGCACGGTCGGCGGCACGACCTATGGCATCGCCAAGGGTGTGATCCTCCACCCGGTGCGCGTCCTGGACTGCACCGGTTCCGGCAGCGACTCCGGCGTCATCGCCGGCGTCGATTGGGTGACATCGAAGGCCGTCAAGCCCGCCGTCGCCAACATGAGCCTGGGCGGTTCAGCGTCTACGTCGCTGGATACGGCGGTGCGCAACTCCATTCTGAGCGGCGTGGTCTATGCCATCGCCGCGGGCAACGCCAACGCCAACGCCTGTAATGATTCGCCGGGGCGCACGGCGGAAGCGCTGACCGTGGGTGCAAGCACGAGCACGGATGCTCGCGCCTATTTCTCCAACTACGGCACCTGCCTGGACCTCTTCGCGCCGGGGGCAGGCATCACATCGGCGGTGAATACCAGCGACACAGCCAGCGACACCTGGGATGGGACCTCGATGGCATCACCGCACGTGGCGGGTGCAGCCGCACTCTACCTGGCGGCGAACCCAACGGCGACGGCGGCCCAGGTCGTACAGGCACTGACCGGCAATGCCACCAGCGGCAAGATCACCAGTCCCGGCACGGGGTCCCCAAACCTGCTCTTGTACACCGGCTTCATCGGCAGCGGTACACCCACCGCCACGCCGAATGTCACGGTCACCCCCACGCGTACACCGACACCCGTGCCCCCTGCCACGGCCACGCCCACGCGTACGCCGACACGCGCGGCGACCGCGACAGCCACGCCCACGCGCACAGCAACGCCGGTTGGCACATGCTCCAATCGCCTGGCCAATCCTGGCTTCGAGCTGGGCCGCACGACCTGGGTCGAATCGTCACGGCTCGGCTTCCCCCTGATCTGCACCAGCACAAGCTGCGGGTCCAGCGGGGTCGCCCCGCGCCAGGGCATCTATCTGGCCTGGCTGGCCGGGGCCAACAGCGAGACATCGGTCCTGAAGCAGGCCGTCACGCTGCCGGCGGGCAAGCCCGCCTATCTCACATTCTGGCACCAGGTCCGGTCCGGCGATTACTGTGGCTACGACAAAGCCTATGTGCAGGTGCAGGTAGGAACCACCACGACCACGGTCAAGACCATCAACCTCTGTGCGACAACCGTGACCGCTGGGTGGGTGAAGAACCAGGTCGACCTGAGCGTCTATGCAGGAAAGACGATCACAGTCGCCTTCCGCGCTGCGACGGACAGTTCGCTGTCGAGCAGTTGGTATCTGGACGACACTGCGCTTACCGATTCGTTGACCTGCGCCGGCAAGTTCGGCGGCGAAACCCTGCTGCCAGGCGACAGTGCAGCGCCTGCCGAGGCAAGCAGCGCTGTCGACATCGACATGGCGCCCTCCAGCGCGCCCAAGCCGACAGCTCCCGCCGGAGCAGAGGCGCGACTCAAGGATCCCGCCAGCGCCGGCGCCCAATAGTCTCGCAGCTCCGTTCCCGGCTCGACGCCTACACTCCCCGGCGCCCCTGGTGGCGCCGGGGAGTTTTTATGTCCGCCATTCCTCATCCTCTCCCAATCACAACCTCACAAGTTCTAAACACCTTGCCGGTATCCTTGGGGGTGAACACGCAGTAAGCTCGATTCCCGACGCCGGGCTGCCACCTGGCCCAGCTTCGTTTCCCAAGGAGCCCTCTCCCATGCAAAGCAAGCCTTCATTCAAGTGGATCATCGCCGCCGTGCTGTTCGGCGGTTTCCTCCTCTCGCTGTGGCTGGACCTGACCGGTCTGGCCATCCACCAGTGGCTTGGCGTGGCCGTGGGAGCGCTCGCCGCCTACCACCTCATCGTCCACCGGCAGTGGGTCGTGGCCGTCACGCAGCGCTTGTTCGGCCGCACGAGCGGCCAGGCGCGCCTCTTCTACCTGGTCGATGCCTGTCTGGCAGCCGGTCTCGCCGCCATCATCGTCACCGGTCTGGCGATCTCGACCTGGCTGAATCTGGCGCTGGCCAGCTACGCAGCCTGGCGCGTCATCCACGTCACCGTCTCGATCATGACGCTCATTCTCGTCGTCACCAAGATCGGCCTGCACTGGCGCTGGATTGTCAGCACCGCGCGCAAGATGGTCTCTTCGACCCCGGCGCCTGCCAACCGCGCCAAGACGCCGCAGCCGGTCACCGCTGCCGCCGCCAACTCCCTGGGCCGGCGTGAGTTCCTGCGCTTGATGGCAGGCGTAGGCGCCGTCGCCCTTCTGACAGGCGCCCATGCCCTGGGCAACCTTTCAGGCAGCCAGGTGGAAGCATCGTCCGCGCCGGCCACCTCAACGCAGACACAGGCAACGCAGGCCGCCACAGGCTCAGGTTCCGGGTCCGGCGCAGGCTCCGTGAACAGCAGTTCGCCGGCAGCGTCTTCATCGACCTGTACGGTGCGCTGCCCCCGAGGATGCTCCTATCCCGGACACTGCGGCCGCTACACGGACTCAAACGGCAACGGCCGCTGCGATTTCGGTGAATGCCTGTCCTAGCTCAGCGCCGGGTGGTTCTCAACACCTCTTCCCACTGACCTCCTCCCTCCGCAGATGGACGCAGATGCGTTTTCCGTTCGCATCTGCGTCTATCTGCGCCCTTCCTAATCTATTCGCGTTCCTTCACGTCTATTCGCATTCCTTCGCATTTTTCGCGTTCATTGGCGTCTATTCGCGTTCATTCGCGTTATCCATGAAACCACCGGCAACGCCAGCCTCAGTCACGACCTCAGGACGCTGCCCCTTTGCCACTGTCTCACCTGGCGCGTAGAGCGGGCAGGAACAAGCGAATCGGCTTGACCAGGGTGGAGATGACGCCCATACCAGCGGCGGCGTGGCCTGGCCTTCCTGTGCCATCGTTCGCCGAGAACCCGCGGCTGGTCAGGGTGTGCTGCACGTCGCTGACGTACTCACTGTAGTTCGCCAGCCGGGTGTAGACGCCGGGGAATGCAGGCAAGGCGCAGCCTTGGCCCCAACTCACGATGCCGGCCTGCTTCCAGCCGCTGCCTTCATGCACCACCAGCGGGCCGCCGCTGTCGCCCTGGCAGGCATCCTTGCCACCCTCGGGGAGCCCGGCGCAGATCATGTTGGGGGTGATGGCGCCATCGCCGAACCTGGACGCATACGCGAACTCGCAGATATTCTGCGCCACGATCGGCACCTCGACCTGGTAGAGACGATCGGGGTAGTCCTGTTTGCCGGCCGTCAGCGTTCCCCAACCGGTGACCACCGCCGGGACGCCGGGGGCAAACAAGGCCGCGTCAAAGGGGGCCGCCATCGGTACGATTTGGACCTTGTCATTCAGCACTGCCGGCGCCGCCAGGCGCAGCAGGGCAATGTCGTTGTCGTAGGTGTAGCGCTCAAACTGCGGTTGAGCGATGATCTCGGTCACCTGGATGCGCTGGCCCTGATCGATCTTGGTCAGGTCGTTCACTCCAAGCACAACGCTGATCTGCGAAGGTGAGTAGCGAACGACGTCGTCGGCGCCGGTCACGCAGTGAGCAGCCGTCAGCACCCAGGTGGGAGCAACCAGCGAGCCCCCACAGCCCAACTGGGTGTCGTGCGAGTTGTTCCACAGCGCCGCCTGCCACGGCCAGGCCCCATCGGCAGCCACCTCGCCGCCAATGATCGAGGGAGACTGCGCTCTTAATGCCGCATCCGGGCCGGCCTGTGCAGTTGTGTCCAGCTCGAAGCTGTAGTCCAGCCTGGCCGCGGAGCCGGCTACCAGCGATGGGATGGTGAAGGAGACCACACCGTTGGGCAGCAGTTCGCCGCCAGCCAGACGCCTGGAATCGTAGGGCAGCTCGGCCAGGACGTTCACGCCGGTTGCAGCCCCCACCCCGCTGTTGGTGACGGTCAACGTGTACGTAATCGGAGAGCCCGGCAGCGCCCGCGCCGGACCCGTCTGCGCAGCCGACAGCACAACGCCCGTGACGAATACCTGTGAGCTGCCGGCAGCCTGCTTTGCCTCCGGCGCGCTCAGGGTGCTGGCGACCGTCGTCTCCAGTTGGGCGTCGAGGCTCGCATCGGCGTCGATCGTGGCGGAAAAGGTCAGCTCCACCTGATCCGCCGTCCATTCATAACAGATCACCTGACCACTGGCGCCCACCGGACCGTCGTAGGCGATTCCCGCCGTTCCCGTGGCATTCTCCAGCCCGGTGACGGTAGCAGGCAGGACGCCTGTGGCGCCGTCAAAGGCAAACGTGATCTCGGGTGCATCGGGGTCAACCTGGCGCCGGATGATCGCTTCGACGTTGATGCTTCCTGGCGTCGCTGCGCTCTGCAGACCATCGTATTCCAGGAACATGACCTGGCCGCCACCCATCCCGGCGATACGGACGCCGCTGCCCGTCGCCTTGTCATAAACGATCTTGAAGGCGCCCCACACCGGCGCCAGAAGGCCGTTGGGCAAGGCCGCCGTGGGGATCGGGGCGTTGGCGCCCGAATTCAGGTGCGGGTCCATGCCGGCAACGGACAGCAAGCCATCGTCCGTGAAGAAGAGCTGCGGGTACGACTTGCCGAAGAACGAATAGGGCATTCCTCCTTCATAGAAGGAATCGATGTTCCACGTCCGGCCATCGCCCTCAACCTGCGGCTGCAGGGGGATGCCGAAGTCCTCAAGGTGGATGTATCCGCCGAAGGGCGTATCACAGGAGGGGCTGTAGAGCGGGCTCTCGGGGTCGTTCGTGCTCTGGACATAGTGCGGGGCCGTTTCCACGCCAGTCACCGTCCAGACCAACTGGGCGCCGTCAACCACCGGTTCAAGGGGGACCGCGCCCGCGCTCGTACGCTGCCCACCTGTCCCCGGCACATAGGTCATGCCGGCAGGCAGTGTGGCCGTCACGACGTAGTTGGTTGGGCTCGTCGCCGTCAGCTCAGGATCGATGCTGATAGTGAAGTCAACGCGCTCGCCCGGCTGTGCGAACTTGCCCTTCTCAGCATCTGCCGTCGACGTGATCTGCACGTCATCGGCCAGGCGGATGAGCTTCACGGGCAATGAGGCTATGTCGTTGGGCCGGCTGGCAGACGTGCCAAGCTCGAGCAGGACGAGAACCCTGTCTCCTGTCCGCAGCGCCGGCTGGTTCCAGTGGATGTCTACGGCGAACGGCACGCCCGCCGTCGTAGCCTCGGGCCCGGTCACTGTCATCGCTGCGGAGGGGTGATTGCGCTCCAGCCTCTCGATAATCATGGTGAAGGAATCGGCCGCGGCGCCGGAACCCTGCCAGCTATGCAGCAGCACCCAATAGGTCCCAACTCCAAGGTCGGATAGCCCACACGACTCGCGGAAAGTCGCCGTGGCGCTATTACACAGGATCTCGTCTGCGCTGGGCTGGCCGTCCCCGTTGTCGTCACGGCCGACGTAGAGGTCAAGGTCGACCGCCGTCGAATCCACGATCTGCACGCCCAGCATGGCGGCTCCAGGATCGGCCACGGTGAGCAGCCGGGTGTAGACGCCGCCGGCCTCGATGTCCCAGACATCGCTGGGGGTCGGGTCCGGCGCCACCGTACCGGTCACATCCTCCGTGCTGGCCACCCAAAGGTTCTTAACCAGGGTCGGCGTCGTGATGGCCTGGAACCCTGCGACGGCAGAAACGCCGGCGCTGCGGCGCGTTTCGATCTGGATTTCGTCGAGTCCGGCAGGAACGGAGCTGACGCGAGCGCGCGCTGCCTCCGGCATGGCCAGCAGCGGCATGGCTGCAGTGGCTCCCGGTCCGTGCGCGACTGCGATGCCCTGGATGCCAACCGAGCCAAGAACCCACACATCGATGGGCGCGGCGGAGACGTCAGCCGTGATGGTCAACGCCTGGGTAGCGCCTGGCGCCAGAGTGAAGGCCGCTGGCTCGACGTTCAAAGCCAGACCGCTGCCGCCCGTCGCAGACACCGTGTAGGTGGCCGATCGGTCGAGGACACTGCGGAGCGTACGTGTCCATGTGCACGTCTGGATGCAGTTGCTGTCGGCCAGGCTTGCCAGGTTGAGGGTCTGCGGTTGGCCTCCAATCCGCGGATTGGCGGTCTCGAAGGCATAGGCTGACTCATCGAGAACCAGGCCCAGGCGTGAGGCAGCGCCGAGGTCGATGCGTCCGGCGCCGTCCGCCAGGGGACCGGCGGGAGTGACGCCATCCTCCATGCGCACACCGGCAGACGCCGAGAGCATCATCGCCGAGCGGATTTCGGCCGGCGTCCAAGCGGGGTGCTGGGCTGCCAACAGCGCCGCGGCCCCAGCCAGGTGCGGGCTGGCCGTCGAGGTCCCACTCATCACCGCATAGTTACCGCCCAGATGCGAGGCGGCCAGGACGTCCACGCCGGGCGCCACCAGATCCGGCTTAAGCACGTCAGGTGATGTAGAGTCCGGGCCGCGCGAGCTGAACGAGGCCCTGACATCCCCGAAACCGGGATTGACTTCCCTGACCGTGCCACTGATGGCGCCACTGTGACCCAATCCCGTGGCGAGCCAGTTGCGCAGTGCTATGCCATCTGCGTTGGAGATATTCACGGCCGGCAGGAAGTGGGCATCGGCGCTCAGCGAGCTGCCGCTGGCCGGATCGTTCATCAGGATCATGCCGGCGGCGCCGCCCGTCAGCACGTTGTCGCCCTTTTCCACGCGTCCGTTGACGCCGCGCTCACAAAGCACGATCTCGCCTGTGAACGTGCCGGGAGGATACGGCGCTGTGCAGCGTGCGCTCTTCATCCCGATCACGTTCGTGTAGTCGGCCGCATCGACGATGGGCGCCGGTCCGGCCGCGCGGGTGATGCTCCGCCCTGAGATGTCCGCCAGCGGCCCGGTGCTGCCGGTCAGATTCGTCAGCTCGTTGGCAAAGCGGCGGTCATGGGTAACGGCGCCCGCCGTCGTGACCCAGGGTGCATTGCCAGGGGAGGAAGTCGTTCCCTGGTCGGGCCCGTCGTTGCCGGCCGAGACGGCAACGAAGATGCCCGCATCCAATGCCGCCAACATCGCAAGCGCATCTGGACGCTGCCAGGGGTCGCTCGATTCACCTCCGATGCTGAAGTTGATGACGTCCACGCCGTCGATGACAGCCTGGTTGTGGCCCGCGACCAGGGCGCTGTACGGGCAACCGGAGGGGAGGCAGACGTCGTAGACGATGATGCTGGCATGCGGCGCCACACCGCTGAGGCTGGCGGTGACCACGAGGGTCGGAGCCACCATCGCGGCGCTGACGAAGTTCCCGGCCGCCGTGCTGGCCGTATGGCTGCCGTGACCATTGTTGTCGGCCGGGCCATCGGATTCGTTGTTGGTACCGGAACCCAAGCCGTCGGCAAAGTCCCAGGCGCCAATCAACTTCTCATTGCAGGCGAATTTGGTGCTGTACACGTCGCTGCTCTGGTCGCAGACGCCATAATAGCGAAGCCGCGGGTTGGCAGGGATGAAGTTGTCGCCGCCCACGCGGGCGAACGAGGGGCTCTGGAAATTGATGCCGGTGTCGAGAATGCCGACGACGACGCCTTCGCCCATCGTGTTCGTGACGCCTTCACCGCTCCACACGGCGGGGGCGTTGATCCAACCCAGGCCGCGGTCCGTCTGCGGGTACGCCATGGCGTCGCGCTGGATGCGGAGGACGACGGGAACAGAGCCTACAAGAGCGGCCTCCTTGGGCGAAAGCACGAGGGCAAAGCCATTGAAGGCCGCCTGATAGGTAGACTTCACTTCTACCTGGCGACCCAGGAGCTGCTCGATATCCGCCAAGACTGCGGATTGACGGCCGCCAAGATAGGCGGCGTAGGCTCTGTCGGCCGCCCGCCCCAGGTCCAGCGGCTCGCCTGTGATGGACGGGCTGGTAGGCGCCAGGTCAGGTACGCCGCCGCGGTAGCTGGCCAAAGGCGCCGATCCAAGCTGTACGATGTAGATGGCAGGCGTCCTGCCGCCGGGACCGGTCTCGCCAAGGACCGTGGTCGCCAGTCGGCTCTCCGCACCCGGCTTATCAGGCAGGCGCTCTGTCAGCCGCCCCGCCGCATGGGCCGGCGGCTGGTCAGTGAGAAGTGGTAGGAACATTTGTCCTCCGCCAGCGCCGGCATCATCGGCGAGAGCTGCAGCCGCGGCCGGCGTGGCGGTGGCGAGGACAATCGCCAGAGCTGCTGTGGCACACAGGATTCGATTGAGCATTGGGGTAGCCTCCGGATGGCGGGCACAGGTTGGGCGGTGCCACAAGCGCTTCGAAGAACTCGGACGCAGAGCGGGACGCCGACACCATGACACTCGGGGGTGTCGCGCTGCGTGTCACCGGCAAATGGCCGCGTGCTGAGTCTACGAAATGCCGGTGGCGCTGTCATCTGCCGTCAGGCCAAAGACCGATAGGCCGCATGACCTATCGCCCCACGCCCGCCTGGCATAGGCGTGGCCCCGTGCGTCCGCCCAGACACTCTGCCAGCCACGTAGTCGTGACTTCCGTCCCTACATGAGCAAGGGAACGACTGAAGTCTTCACTGCAAACGATGCCTTTACCCCTGCCGCAGAAGGTGCTAACATACCATCACGCGTGCCGAGGGTGGTGGCACACTCGCCAGCAACACCGCCTCAATGCAGACATCGCCGTATCCAAGATCAGAACGCGCTTTCTCTCAGGAGTCCACAATATGGCCAAGGACGTTAAAGAGATCAGCGTCATCGCACGATGGGGCAGCCTCGTGGTTGGGCAGGCTGCCAAAGCCGATGAGTTCGTCAGACTGGTGCAGCACGACCTGAAGCAGTGCGGGTGGCCCCACCCCGTTCAGCTTGTCGAAATGGGGACAGGCTCCATCGGGAGCAGAAAGCCCTACCTGGAAACCAAAGGACCGGAAGGGAAGCTGGTCGCGTATGTAGGCGCCGAAACCATCGGACACGACCTCTATCTGAGTTGGTGTCTGACGCTCGACGATCCGGCCCTGATCAAGAGGGCAGCCGCGGCTGGCGACGGCTTCGCCACGACCATCTTCCAGGAAGTAAGCTTCAACCAGGTAAACCGGGCCCAGGCCTTCGCCAGCTCGCTCCACCGCTTCGTCCAGAAAGCGGTGGATACGCTGTTGGATGAAGCGGGAGTCGACAAGGGTCAGGTCGACCGCGAGGTGTGGGGCCTGCTCCGAAAGGTACGGTAGCGGTTCCTCAGGTGTCTGGCGGGCTCAGACCCATTTGAAGCCCAGGCTCGCCGCCGGCACATCGTAGTAGCGCTTCAGCTCCTCATCCAGTCTCATCAGGGTAATCGAAAACCCCGCCATCTCTTGTGTGGTGGCGAAGGCGCCTATGAGGGTGTGGTGGA
Source organism: Chloroflexota bacterium (assembly GCA_029782215.1). GTDB lineage: Bacteria > Chloroflexota > Anaerolineae > J102 > J102 > SSF26. The sequence goes on along the minus strand of JAKOVD010000197.1, from coordinate 37,127 downwards.
CCGCGATCTCCCTCTGGCGCAGGATCTGGCGAATCCTGCGGTTGACGATGAGCAGCTCCATCATCGTCGTGGCGCCCATGTCGTTGATCAGGAGGCACACCTCGTCGCCCGAGCGGAAGGGCAGGTCGGTCAGGATCATGTCCATCATCCTGTCGACAAGGACATCGGCGGGCATCATCTTTTCGCGGCTCACGCCGGGTTCGCCATGTACGCCCATGCCGATCTCCAGCTCGTTTTCTCCCAGCTCGAAGGTTAGCTCCCCCGTCTCGGGCAGGGATCCGGCGGCGAGGGCCACACCCATCGAGCGGGTGTTGTCGCGTGCTTTGGCCGTCACCCGCACTACCTCATCGAGGTCCTTTGACATAGCCGCGATGGCGCCGGCGATCTTGATCACGAACACGTCGCCGGCGACGCCGCGGCGATCCTGAATTCTGGCCGGCGGCGCCGAAGCGACGTCATCCCAGATCCGCACCGTCTCGACGCGGATGCCTTGCTCTGCTGCCATCTCCGCCGCCATGTCAAAATTGAGCACGTCGCCGGTGTAGTTGCCGTAGAGGTACAGCACGCCATTGCCCTGGTCCAGCGCTTCGGTCACCGCCAGGACGACGTCAGGCGTGGGCGATGTGAAGATGTTGCCGCAGGCGGCGCCGTCGGCCATGTTCTGGCCGATGAAAGCGGGAAAAAGCGGCTCATGTCCGCTTCCACCGCCGATCAGCAAAACGACCTTGCCCGCGGGCAAGGTCGTTTTCACCAAGCCGTACAGCCCCTCCAGCCTCTTGATCTCGCCGTGGTAGGCCTCCACGAGGCCGTCCAGCAGCTCCGGCACGACCCTCCCGGGGTCGTTGATGATCTTCTTGGCTTTTTTCATGCCCGCCTCCTTGCGCGCAGTGGCGATGTGCAGCCGCCGAAGTCGGATGTCAACAAGGCAGCTCTTGTGACCCGCTTGCTTAGTCTACGGGGCAGGAGCCGCGGCGTCAAGGGCTGCGCGCCTCGTCACAAGCTGCCGGCGAGCGACAGCGCTGGCGCCGTCAGGCCGTTGCTCCAACTTGATATTCGTGTTGCTCCGAACGGGAACCAAACGATCCCTGCCAACATCATACACCCACTCATGGGGTTTTCGACCCGCAGTCTCGCTCACACTTTCGATCCGTGTGCGCCGGCTGCATCGCCACTGCGCCGTGCCCCTTGGCCGCGCTTGGCGACCCGCAGTTGGCAAACCAGTCTGGCAATCGAGTGCCAGGGGCGTCCCCGAAATTCAGCGCGCGGAGGCAGGATACCGCCACAACGCTGCTGGTGTGGCGTATCCTCTTGTGCGACAATGTACTAACGCTTGCCAGATCCGTGTCGAGTGAGATGACATCTCACAGACGACCTCAACAAAGGAGATACCCGATGACCACCTGGACGAGCGATGAGATCAACAGAATCGGCAGAGCAGAAGAGTTGCAGCTTGCCTCGCTGCGGAGCGACGGCACCCTGCGCAAACCGGTGACGATTTGGGTCGTCCGCATCGGGGATGACCTCTACGTCCGTTCGGTATACGGGCGTGGCTCCGCCTGGTTCCGTGGCACCCAGGTCCGCCACGAAGGCCACATCCGGGCCGTCGGCATCGACAAGGACGTCACCTTTGTGGAAGAAGGGGATCCTGAGGTCAACGCCCAGATCGACGCTGCGTACCGCGCCAAATACCGCCGCTACGCCGCCAGCATTGTCGAGACGACCGTAACACCCGAGGCTCGATCGACAACCATCAGGCTGGTGCCGCGCCCGAAGGAAGAACCCGGCCATGAATGACCACATTGATCGTCGGAGCTTTCTGCGTCGGTTACTGGCACTGCAGGTGGCCGGCCTTGCCGTGAGCCTGGGCGCCTGTGGGGCGGCGGCCACCGCACCGACGCCAACTGCGCAGGAGCAAGCGGCTACGCCGGGCGCTCAGGTCGCGCCGGAGAGCCCAACTGCGCCCGCTGCCGCTTCGCAGGCGACCGGAGCCGCAGGCGCCTACCTGGCCGTCGTGCGCGGCAAGGGACCCGGCCCGGCAGAACTCACACGGCGGGCGGTCGCCGCCGTGGGCGGCATCGAGCGCTTTGTGAACAAGGGCGCTGACGTGATCGTCAAGCCGAATATCTGCAATGCCTACCACGGCCCCGAATACGCCAGCACCACAAACCCCGAAGTGGTGGCCGCCATCGTCGCCTTGTGTCTGGGCGCGGGCGCCAAACGCGTGCGCGTGATGGACTTCCCGTTTGGCGGGACGCCACAGAACGCTTACAAGACGAGCGGGATTGCACAGGCGGTCGAGGCAGCCGGCGGTCAGATGGAGCTTATGAACGCGCTGAAGTACAAAGCCGTCGAGATTCCCAGGGCCCAGCGGCTGAAGAAGACCGCTGTCTACGGCGACATCCTCAACGCTGACGTGCTGATCAATGTGCCCATCGCCAAGCACCACGGGATGGCGACGCTCACGCTCGGTCTCAAGAACCTGATGGGAGTGGTCAAGGATCGCGGCGCGATGCATGCCAGCGGCCTGCACGAGAGCATTGTCGATCTGGCGACGATCGTCAAGCCGGCTCTGACCCTCATCGACGCGACCCGCATCCTGGTGGCCAACGGCCCGACCGGCGGCAACCTCGATGACGTCAGGCAGATGGATACGATCATTGCCAGCGCCGACGTGGTCGCGGCCGATGCCTACGGCGCGACGCTGTTCGGCAAGACTGGCGCCGACATTGCCTATATCCGGCTCGCCGACAAGCTGGGCCTGGGCAGCATGGACCTCAAGTCGCTCAAGATCGAGGAGATCACTGCCTGAGGCAGGCTGCGGAGAAAGGTCCTCATGACCGCAAGCACCTTGCGCCGGCTGCGCCCGTGGGTGCAGGGACTGGCGTTCGTCCTCTTCGTTGCGTTGCTGGTGGCCGCCGGGCGGGTGGCTTTCCTCCCGGCGGACCTGTTCTTCCGCCTGGACCCGCTGGTCGGGTTGGCAGGGATGCTGGCTGCGCGACGCCTGGCGCCGGCTTTGCTCGTCGGTGCGATCATAGCGCTGGCGCTGGCGCTCATCGCCGGACGGGCCTGGTGCGGTTGGTTGTGCCCGTTGGGCACCGTACTCGACTGGGTCCCAGCGCACAAACCGGCGCCGAAAGAAGCAGACCTGGCGCCGCGTTGGCGCCAGGTCAAGTATTTTCTGCTGGGTCTGATCCTGCTGGCAGCTCTGCTGGGCAACCTCAGCCTCATGTTCCTGGACCCGATCACGCTGCTCTACCGCACCGCGGCCGTCGCTGCCTGGCCGGCGTTAGTGGCGAACCTCTCCGGCACCGAACGGGCCGTGGCCGGACTGCCGGTCCCCGGTCTGCAGGATGCGGTCGTAGCCGTCGACAACTACCTGCGGGGAGCGGTGCTGCCGATGTACCAGCCCGTGTACGGTCTGGGTGTTCTGGCCGTGGTTCTGTTCGTGGCCGTGCTGGCGTTGAATGCCTGGCGCGCCCGCTTTTGGTGTCGCTACTTGTGCCCGCTGGGCGCCCTGCTCGGCCTGGTCAGCAAGGTCGCCTGGTTGCGCCGCACGACGAGTAGCCTCTGTGTCGAGTGCGCCCGCTGTGCACGGGCCTGCCCGACCGGGACGATCGATGCTGCGCGGCACTACGCAAGCGACCCCTCTGAGTGCATCATGTGTCTTGAATGCGTGCCGAACTGCGCCAAGGCTGGCCAGCAGTTCCGCGGCCATCTGACGCCGGCAGCCTGGCAGCCCTATGATCCCTCCCGGAGGGTCTTCATCGCGTCGGCCCTGGGGGCCATCGCGCTCGTGGGCCTGGGGGCAGCCGAACCGGCAGCCGAACACCCCCAGCCCTTCCTGCTGCGCCCGCCGGGCGCCGCCGACCCCGACTTCCTCGCCCGCTGCGTGCGCTGCGGCATCTGCCTCAAAGTCTGCCCGACCTCGGGCCTGCAGCCCAGCCTGACGACTGCGGGATGGGGCGGGCTCTGGACGCCGGTGCTGGTGCCGCGCCTTGGCTACTGCGATTTCTCCTGCAGCGCCTGCGGGCAGTCATGCCCGACCGGCGCCATCCCCCGGCTGACGCTTGACGAGAAACGCCTGGCGGTGATTGGACATGCTTATGTCGACCGCAACCGCTGCCTGCCGTGGGCCAGTGGTCGCAACTGCATCACCTGCGAGGAGATGTGCCCGCTCCCCGACAAGGCCATCCAGCTTGAGGAAATCGAAGCGTGGACGTCTGATGGACAACCCACGACCCTCAAGCGCCCGCACGTGCTGCAGGAGCGCTGCATCGGCTGCGGCATCTGCGAAAACCACTGCCCGCTGGCCGGGCAGGCGGCCATCCGTGTCTACGCGCCGACGGACCTGGGTGTGGCGGCGCCAGGGTGATGGAGACGTTCGCACCCTCCCCTTCGCCGGCTGTCACCGCGACATAGAATGCCGAACACCGGGTCCGGCTGGCCGGCGGGAAGCAGCCGGATACTTGCATTCCGGCGTCAGGCAGTGCTAGCCTGAGCGCACCGTGACGGCGGCGAGAGCTCGTGCAACTGTCGGCTCGGCGTCGCCCTGCGGCGGTTCGGCACACCCCTTCATCCCCCTGGTTTCTGGCACGCACATGACTACAGAAAGGCCCGCTTTTCAATCCCTGGAGAAGTCCGGCGAATTCGAGCTCAGGCTCTACACGCCCATGATCGTGGCCGAAACCACGGTCGAAGGTTCCCTGGATCGGGCCACCAACACCGGGTTCCGGCTGATCGCCGGCTACATTTTTGGTGACAACCGCACGCAGGCCGGTTCATCGGGAGAGAAAATCGCCATGACGGCGCCCGTGACCGTGGAGGCTGCCTCGCAGAAGATCGACATGACGGCCCCGGTCCTGGTCCAGGGCGACGCCGAGCGTTGGCATGTCAGCTTCGTCATGCCTTCCCGCTATCGCCTGGCCACCTTGCCCTTGCCCAACAATCCGCGGGTGACGCTGCGTGAGATCCCGGAACGAAAGGCAGCCGCCATCTCTTTCTCCGGCTATGCCGGAGAAGCCAAAGTCAAGACCAAGACCGAGGCTCTCTCTGCCTGGATGGCAGCGCGCGGGTTGGAGCCCCTGGGTTCGCCACAGCTTGCCCGCTACGATCCGCCGTGGACGCTGCCTTTTCTCAGGCACAACGAAATCCTCATCGCCTGTCGCTAGAACGTTGTCCCCTCACCCATGAGCACTGATCCCTGTGCGGGGAAAGGACGCCGCCATGCGGGCTAGACCCGGAGTCGCATCGTGAACGCAGATCAAAGGACACGCCAGGAACCGGCGCCGGCGGCCAATGCCAAGTGGCTGGTGCTGGTCGCCGTTGGCGTCGGCACATTCATGTCGGCCCTTGACAGCAGTGTGGTCAACATTGTCCTGCCGCAGGTCAACGCCAGCTTTGGCAGCAGCATCACCAGCATCGAATGGGTGGTCACCGTCTATCTGCTGGTCGTCAGCGGCCTTCTGCTCAGCTTCGGCCGGCTCGGCGACCTGCGCGGGCACAAGTCGGTGTACCTGTTGGGTTTCGGCATCTTCGTGGCCGGCTCGGCGCTGTGCGGGCTGGCGCCGTCGGTCGGAGCGCTGGTCGCGTTTCGAGGTTTGCAGGCCATCGGTGCGGCGATCCTGTTCGCCAATGGACCAGCGATCCTGACGCGCAATTTCCCGCCCGCCCAGCGCGGCCAGGCGCTGGGTCTGCAGGCCACCATGACCTACCTCGGCCTCACCGTGGGCCCCTCGTTGGGTGGTTGGCTGGCCAGCCAGTTCTCGTGGCGGGCTGTGTTCTACATCAATGTTCCGATCGGCTTGTTGGCGCTGGCGTTGTGCATCCGCTTCATTCCGCGCGACCTCCCTTCGAGGTCGGACGAACGCTTCGACCTGGCCGGCGCCACCACCTTCATGCTGGGCCTGGTAGGCCTGATGCTCGCCTTGAATCAGGGCAGCTCCTGGGGATGGAATTCCCCGGCCGTGATCGGGCTGCTGCTCGCCTCGGCGCTCATGTTGGTGCTGTTTGTGAACATCGAGAGACGTGTGCGCGATCCGATGCTTGACCTGGGTCTCTTCAGGCATCGCATCTTCACGGCCGCGACGGTGTCGGCCGTGTTGAACTATGTCTGCCTGTACACCATGATCTTCCTGCTGCCCTTCTATCTTGAGGACGGCCGCGGGCTCAACACCGCCCAGGCAGGTCTGCTGATGACCGCCGAGCCGCTGGTCATGGCCGTCGTGGCGCCGATCAGCGGCACACTTTCGGACCGGATCGGTTCGCGCCTGCTCAGCACGCTGGGCATGGCCATCCTCGCCGGCGGGCTCTTTTATCTGTCGCACCTGGGTCCCGTCTCACCCCTGTACATGGTTCCGCTCGCGCTCGGCATCGTCGGCCTCGGCATCGGCATCTTCATCGCTCCCAACACAAGCGCCCTGATGGGCTCGGCGCCGCGCCACCGTCAGGGTGTGGCCGCAGGTGTCCTGGCAACCGCACGCAACGTGGGCATGGTCCTGGGCGTGGGTCTTGCCGGGGCTGTCTTCACGACCATCCGGGCCAACCACGCGGGCGAGGCGGGACTGTATGCCGGTTTTCAGGCCAGCTTGCTCGCCGCCACCGCCCTGGCCTGCGTGGGCATTGTCACCTCGTTCGTGCGCGGCAAAGGTCCCGCCCGACCCCAACCCGCGGATCAGATGCTGCCGGCCACCAAGTAGGGAAAAAATCAGAGCCCGGCGCTCGTTTGACTTGCGGCTTTGGCGCACGGTATAGTCTCGCCCGTACTGTCACTACGGTGCAGAGCCGGCGCCGGACAGCGCAGCCCAATCCAAACCCAGTTCCCGTTCACGCCTCCGGACCCTTGAACACCATTCCGGATCGTCCAGCCCTCTTTTCACTGACTCATGAGGGTCGTTGACCCGTGCGTATCGTCGCCCTGCTGACGGTTCGGAATGAGGCGCGCTACCTCGCCCGCTGCCTGCAACACCTGCACGGGCAAGGCGTCGAGACCTGCCTCATCGACCATGGCTCTGATGACGAGACTCTCGCCATCGCCGAATCCTACCTGGAGCGCGGGGTCATGCGCATCGAGCATCTGCCCTTCACGGGCGTGTTCAGCCTCGAAGACCAGCTCCGCCAGAAGGAGGCGCTGGCGACGGAGATCGACGCCGACTGGTTCATCCACCAGGATGCGGATGAGATCCGTCAGGCGCCGCCTCCGTTCCGCACGCTGGCACAAGGCATCGCCGCCGTCGACCGGCAGGGTTGGAACGCCATCGACTTTGACGAGTTCGTCTTTGTGCCGGTGACAGACGAGGAATCGTTCGCGGGGCGCGATTATGTGGCAGAGATGCGCGATTACTACTACTACGAGCCGGAATCGCCGGACCGTTTTCGCATCAACGCCTGGAAGAAGCAGGCCCGGGTTGACCTGGTGACGCATGCTGGCCACCAGGTGCTCTTCCCAGGCCGGCGTGTCTGCCCGCAGGCGTTCATCCTTCGCCACTACATGTTCCTCAGCCGTGCGCACGCTGCCGCCAAGTACGGCAACCGCCGGTTCGCGGAAGCAGAACGCGCCAGGGATTGGCACAGCGACCGGGTGTCCGCCAGCGCGCCGCTGAGCTGGCCCGAGCGCTCCGACTTGACGCGGCTCGACGCCACCGGCGCCAGCACCCTCGACGCCATCTTTGACACGTCCAGGCCGTGGCGGCGCCATTTCTGGGTGGAGGGTTCGAAGCCCGGCCAGGAAGAACCTGCACCGGCCATCGCTGCTCCGGCTCAGACCGCCGGCGATGCCGGCAGACAGCGCCGTCTCGGCGGTCTGCTTGCCTTCAAGACCAGCCAGGGAGACGCCATCCCTGCCATCGCACCGGCAACGGAAGAGGGCAGGCCCTTCTGGTCGGTGATGATCCCGACGTTCAATCCGCAGCCCGACTACCTGGTCGAGACCCTCACAGGCCTGCTCGCCCTCGCCCCGGACAGCGATGTCATGCAGATCGAAGTCGTGGACGACGCCAGCACCACCGTGGACGTCGCCGCCCTGGTCTCTGCCTGCGGCGGCAGCCGGGTCTCGTTCTATCGCCAGGCGTCCAATGTGGGCCTGGTGGCGAACTGGAACACCTGCGTGCAGCGGGCGCACGGCGAATGGGTGCACCTGCTGCACCAGGATGATCGCGTCCTGCCCGGCTTCTATGCGCGCCTGCACTCGCCTTGTGCGACGCTGCCCGGCCTGACGGCGGCCTACTGCCGCGGCGCCGGCATCGATGACGTGGGTCAGGTGCGGTGGGTGCAGGAGCCAGAGCGTGAATCCCCAGGCATCCTGGCCGACCTGACGGCGCGGCTGGCTGCCGAACAGCGCATTCTGACGCCGAGCATCGTCGTCAAACGCCGCAGCTATGAGGAGATCGGCGGTTACCACACCGGCCTGCTTTACTGCGCCGACTGGGACATGTACAAGCGTCTCGCGGTCCTCGGACCGGTCTGGTACGAGCCCGCCGCTCTCGCCTGCTGGCGCCAGCACGAAGGTTCGGCCTCAGCGCGCATCCGCCTGGACGGCGCCGACCTGGCCGATCGCCGCCGCTCGATCCAACTGTCACAGGCCTACCTGCCGGCATCAGCCACCTCCGGCGCCGGCGCCAGCGGTCTGCGGGGCGCGATCCTGTGGGCGCTTGACACTATCCGCACCAGTCTGCTCAATGACGATCTCGGGACGGCGCTGGCGCAAACAAGGGAAATCGCCAGGACCCTGGAGGACCTGACGGCATCCGGCGCCCCCTCCGCCCCGGATCGCTCCGCCCCGGCGGCAGGCGAGCACATGAAGCTCTGGGCGGAAATCGACCGCCTGGAAGCTGAAGTTCAGGCCTGGAGGATGGCGGCCCAACAGCTTGCCGCGAATCGTCATTCACCTGCCGGACTTGAACGCTGGTGACAGCGACGCCCTCTTCGCATCCCAGGATGCCACTCTGCCGGGCTGTCAACGCCCGTATTTTGCCCCCAAACGGAGGACCGCATTGACCACAGCTACCCTCTATCGCGTCAACTCACCTCACGTCGTTCACCAGGTCTTCGAGGATGGAGAAGCGGCGATCATCAACCTGAAGAGCGGCGTCTACTACAGCCTCGATGCCGTAGGCGCGAGCATCTGGACGCTGATCGGCCAGGGCTACAGTCTGGGCGAGATCGTCGAGGACACTTACCGGCGCTATGACGGCAGCCTGGTGGAGATCATCAACGACGTCAACGCCCTGGTGGCATCGCTGCTGGCCGAAGAGCTGATTGCGACGGCGCCGTCCGCAGCCCATGACGGCCACACGGGGGCTGCCCACCGGTCTGTCGGCAGCCCGCCGCCGGCCAGGTTACCCTACAAAACGCCCCTTTTGGAGCGCTTTGACGATATGCAGGAGCTGCTGCTGCTCGATCCGATTCACGAAGTAGGCGACCAGGGTTGGCCTCATGCCAGCGGTGTCCAAGGCTAGGAACAGTGGTCCGGGACGCGTCACCAGACGCCATGGTTGAGCAGACACCCCCCCGGCCTCGCCAGGCAGCCGGCCCCTTCCCCTTCGACGGCGGCCAGGTCTCCATGTCGGCGCTGCTGGACGCCGATCGGCGGGAGCTGTTCCGCATCGTCCAGGACGGCTTCTTGGAAGCCGAGGCGCTGGCGGGCGCAGGGAATGAGGACGACCGGGTCGAGGACTACTTTCGAATCGGCCCCAAGGTCCTGTGTCTGCGCTTTGCCGGGACCGCGCTCAGGCCGGCGCTCACCCGCGCCCTGGCGCACTTGCGCACCCAACGCCCGGACAAGCCTGATGTCACCCTCTTTGTGTGGGACAGCGCTTCCACGGGTCGCCCGCTGCCAATGCTCGCCGCGAGCCTTATGCGTTTGCTGCGCATCACCTGGCTCGAGGACCGCGGCGTGCGCGGAGAGATCCTGGACTACAGCAGCGATCGCTGCCGCGCCGCCCTGGAAGGCTATGACACCGACATCCTGAGCCTGCTCGATCTCGAACAGGGCCAGGGCATCTTCTGGACCCCCGACTGGCGCACTCTCCCCTGGTATGAGGCCGGGGCGCCCCTGCGGACCCTGCTTTCCTGGTGGTTTGAGCACTGCGGCTTCCACATGCTGCACGGCGGGGCGGTTGGGCTGGTCGAGGGCGGCCTCCTCCTGGCCGGACGCGGGGGATCAGGAAAATCCACCGCGGCCCTGGCGAGCCTTGCCTCCGAGCTGTGCTATGCCGGTGACGACTACTGCCTGGTGGCTGTCCAGCAGGCGCGGCCGCCGCAGGTCTACAGCCTCTACAACACGGCCAAAGTGAAAGGAACGGCGGACTTCGTGCGCTTCCCCTGGATGTCGGGACGAATCAGCAACCCCGATCGAGTCGCGGAGGGGGAGGAGGCTGCGGCCGAGAAACCCATGATGTTCGTGCACGAACATCTACCCGCCAGGCTCATCAGGGAATTCCCTCTCAAGGCCGTCGTGCTGCCCCGCTACATCGCCGAGCTGGACGAACCCAGGGTGATTCCGGTCGCGCCCTCGAGCGCGCTCAAAGCCTTGGCCGAGACCACCATCACGCAGCTTACCGGCTCGGGCAGCGCGGCCCTTCAGGCCATGTCGTTGCTGACACGGCAGGTACCCTGCTATCTCCTGGGGATGACCTCTGACCTCGATCGGATCCCCCCAATCCTGCTCGATATCCTGCAGCGCAGCCCGGAGCGGGCCGGCGGGGTCGCTGCCGCAGGCATCTGACATGGCGCCCGCACCGCTCTTCAGTGTCATTGTCCCGGTGTTCAACGGCGAACGTTTTCTGTCGCAGTGTCTGCAGAGCGTCCTGGACACGGGCTATCCCAACCTGGAGCTGGTCGTCGTCGACGACGGCTCGAGCGACGGCAGTGCGCAGGTTGCCGCCGCGTTTGGCGGCCGCGTCCAGGTCATCCGGCAGCAGCATGCCGGGCCGGCCGCGGCCCGCAACCGCGGCCTGGCGCACGCCCAGGGCGAGGTGGTAGGCTTCCTCGATGCCGATGACGTCTGGACACCCGCCATCGGCCAGCAGGCGCTCCCCATGCTGCTGGCGAATGATGGGCTGGACATCGTGCAGGGGCTGATCCAGGACTTCGGGGGGGATGGGAGCGCGGCGGATGCCGGGCGCCGGTCCACACCGTTGGGTTTGCCCTATGCCTACCTCAATCTCGGCGCCGCGGTCTACCGGCGCCGCGTCTTCGACCGGGTGGGGACGTTCGACGAGACGATGCCGCTGTGCGAGGACTATGATTGGTACTTGCGTGCCTATGAGCAGCGCGCGCCCAAGCAGCGCATCCCCCAGACGACCCTGCTCTACCGCCGGCACGCGGGTTCGCTCACCCACAACAGGTCGCTGCACGAGATCGGCATGGCCCGCGTTCACAAGCAGGCGGCCGCACGACGCCGGCAGAACGCCGCGCCGGCAGAGGCGCCGTCCGGCTTTCCCACGCTGGCCGACTATATCGGCAGGGGCAGAGCCACCGGTCCGGAGGCAGCGGCCACAGCAGAGCGCGCATCCGCGCAGGCAGCCGCGGGGCCAGCCCTCGCACGTTGGGACGACCGGATCATCGACCTGCCTGCCACCGGCGTCCTCTGCTTCATGGTCGTGCGCAACGAAGCGAAGCGTCTGCCTTTCGCGTTGGACTATTACCGCCGGCTGGGGGTCTGTCGCTTCTTCGTCGTTGACAACGACTCCGCTGACGGCGCACGCGAGTGGCTGTCGGCGCAGCCGGACGTCTATCTCTGGCACACGCGCGCCGCCTTTGGCGCGGCCCGCTGCGGCACCGACTGGACCGAAGCGCTGCTGCGAACCTACGGAGAGGGACGCTGGTGTCTTGTGGTCGATGCCGACGAGCTGCTGGTCTATCCCGACAGCGAGACCGTGCCGCTGGATGCCTTCTGCGCGGCGCTGGAAGGGGCGGGCTACCGGGCCGCCATGGCCCTCATGATCGACATGTACTCCGACCGGTCACTGCGGGATACCCACTATGAGCCGGGAACATCTTTCCTGGCGAGCTGTCCTTACTTCGACCGCCAGGTTTATCACGATAGGGTCGAACGCTTCTACGGCCACGACGAACATCCCAGCCTGTTCGGCGGTGTCCGCCGCCGCATCTTCGGGGGGAGCGAGCCAGGCAAAGACGAGCGCTTCTTCTACTGCCTGAACAAGGTGCCCTTGCTGAAATACGATCCCTCCCTCGTCATCAGCGACAACTTTCATTGGACGAGCTGCCGCCAGGTGGCGCCCCTGGCGGCGGGCCTTCTGCACTTCAAATTCACAAGTGACTTTCTTACCCAGGCCATTCTCGAATCCCACCGCCGGGAGCACTGGCAAGAGGGCGCCCAGTACGCTGCCTATGCGGCAGCACTGGAACGCCAGCCCGCTCTGGCGCTGTGCGATCCGGCGCTGTCGATACGTTATGTAGACAGCCGCCAACTGCTGGCCCTGGGTCTTCTCAACTCGCTGCCGGTTGCCACGACCATGCCCGAGACAAACGCACCCCCGGACACTGAACCACCGGCGCCGCCTGACAGCGGCCAAATGCTGGGCCAGGTGCGCGCACTGATCAAGGCGCAGAAGACGGGGGAAAGCGCCGTCCATGCCGACGGCATGCACCTGCTCAAGCTGGGGAAAGTAACGGAGGCGGAAACCGCCTTCCGCACTGCCATCGCCCAGGCGCCCGGTTTCGCCTGGTCCCATCACTATCTGGGCGACGTTCTGGCGCTGCAGCAGCGCTGGCCCGAGGCTGCCGCGGCCTACCGTCGCGCCTGCGAACTGAACCCCCATTTTGCCGCCTCCCACTTCAATCTGGGCGAGGTCTGCGCCAGGCAGCAGCGGTGGGCCGACGCTATTGCCAGCTACCGTCAGGCCCTGGCTCTGCAGCCCGATCTGCCCAATGGCGCCCGCAGCCTCGGCCGGGCGTTGGCGCAGCAGGCGCGGGAGCTGGAACGCGAGGCGCAGGAGTGGTATCGCCGGGCAAACACCCTCAACCCCGACGACGATGCTATCTACGCCGAGGTCGTTGACCTGCGGTCGGTTGACCCCGATCTATGCTTGCAGCTTGCCGACGCCCTGGCCAGACGCGGCGAGCGCACCAGGGCCATCTTCTCCTGCCAGTTGGCGCTGCAGGTCCGCCCCGACGACGCCGGCGCCTATGTCCGCCTCGCCACCGTGCTGCAGCAGGACGGCGATCTGCCCAACGCCATCGCCTGCTGCCGGCAGGCCATCGTCCTCGATGCCGGTAGAGCTGGCTTTCACCTCCTCCTGGGATCGCTGCTGGCCGCGTCCGGCCTGGTCGACGAGGCCGTAGACGCCTATCGCCGCAGTCTGACCTTGCAGCCCGGACAGGCCGCGGTCTACCGGGAGCTCGGGGACGTGTTGGTCCGTGCCGGGCGCGTGGACGAGGCGGCGACGGCCTATGCGGAAGCCGTCGTCCACGGCTACCAGGATTACTGACCCCGTCGATGCAAGTGCTCTCGCGTCCCCCACATGACGAAGTGGCAGGCATGGGGCCCGCTGCGCCGGGGGCAGCGCGCCCTGCCGCCGAAGTCGTTCGTGGCAAGCCTGTTGTCGACATCTGGCCGAGCAAGCGCTGGTACGAGCTCGATCTGCGGGGATTATGGCGCCACCGCGACATGGTCCTCCTCCTGGCGCAGCGTGATATCAGGGTTCGCTATAAGCAGACCCTTCTCGGTGTCATCTGGGCGGTCATGCAGCCCCTGGGACCCATGCTTGTGTTCACCCTTGTGTTCACTCGCTTCATGAAGGTGTCTACCGGCGAGATTCCCTATGCCCTATTTGTGCTTTCCGGACTGGTGCCCTGGACCTATTTCGCGAGCGGCGCCGGCAATGTGAGCAATAGTCTTGTGAGCCATGCCGGCATGATCAGCAAGGTCTATTTTCCCCGCCTCGTGCTTCCCAGCGCCGCCACCCTGGCCGGGCTCGTCGATTTCCTTATCGGCTGCATGCTTCTGGCGGTTCTGCTGTTTGCCTACGACGTGACGCCCACCTGGCGGCTCCTGCTGCTGCCCCTGGTCACCCTGACGCTCGGCCTCCTGGTCTTTGCGATCGGCCTCAACTTCGCCGCCCTGAACACCGTCTATCGTGACGTGCGCCAGGCGCTGCCTCTGATCCTCCAGCTCTGGCTGTTCCTGACCCCCGTCGTCTATGCCCGGACGGCGGTGCCCCCTGAGTGGCAGTGGCTGCTCGTCCTCAACCCCGTCACCGGCATCATCGAGACCTTCCGCGCCCTGTGGGTGCCGGTGCCCATCCCCTGGTCGCACCTGGCCATTTCGATTGTCTGGGTGGGGGTCCTGCTCCTCACCGGCAGCTTCCTCTTTGTCAGGATGGAAAAACACCTGGCTGATTACCTTTAGCTTCATCTTCCGGCGCTATGATCGTTGTCGAGCATGTGAGCAAACGCTATAGCCTCGGTGGGCCCTCCCCGCGCTATCTGACCCTGCGTGACACCCTGGCCATGCGCACGCGGCGTCTGCTCCGGACGGGAAACGGCGGCAGCCAGCCCGTCGGGATGCGTTCCTTCTATGCGCTGAGGAATGTGAGCTTCACGGTAAATCCCGGTGAAGTAGTCGCCGTCATCGGCCGCAACGGTGCCGGCAAGTCCACCCTGCTCAAGGTCCTCTCGCGCATCACCTGGCCCAGCGAAGGTCACGTCGCCCTCTACGGCCAGTCGGGCAGCCTGCTCGAGGTCGGCGCCGGCTTTCATCCCGAGCTGACCGGCCGTGAGAACGTCTACCTCAGCGGCTCGGTGTTGGGGATGTCGCGGGCCGAGGTGCGCCGCCGCTTCGATGACATCGTCGCCTTCTCCGGCATCGAGAAGTTCATCGATACCCCCGTCAAGTTCTATTCCAGCGGGATGTACCTGCGCCTGGCCTTCTCCGTTTCCTCGAACCTTGAGCCTGACATCCTCTTCATCGACGAGGCGCTGGGGGTTGGGGACGCCGAGTTCCAGCGTCGCTGCCAGGACAAGATCCGCCAGATCGGCCAGAGCGGGCGCACCGTCGTCTTCGTCACCCACAACCTGCAGATCGTCCACCAATTGAGCCAGCGCGCCCTGTGGCTGGAGGCGGGTGAAGTCCGCTTCGACGGCGATCCTCACAGCGCTGTGGCCGCCTACCTGGAGACGGACCCCAACCGCGGTTCACATCGTGTCTGGGACGACATCGCTGCCGCTCCCGGCGATGACTGCGTGCGGCTGCGCAGCGCCCGCATCGTCGGCGAGGACGGCGAAGACCGCGACGTCTGCGAGGTGGATACCCCCTTCGGCGTTGAGATCGTGTTCGATGTGCTCGTCGACGGTCATGAGATTGTTCCTCGCCTGGAATTCTGCAACGCCGAAGGCGCCTGCCTGTTCTGGTCATTTGAGGTCAATTCAGAATGGCGCGGTCGTGCGCGACCCGCAGGACGCTATCAGGCCACCGCCTGGCTGCCGCCCCATCTCTTTGCGGATGGACCCCTGTCGGTGGGCGTCGCCATCCAGTCGTTCAAGCCCTGGGCGAAGCACGTCGAAGAGTCTAGCCTCATCTCGGTGCTCATGGCAGAGCCCAAGCCGGAAATGGGATGTGGGCCTACAGCCCGCGGCGACTATCCCGGCCACATCCCCGGCTTCGTGCGCCCGCTGCTGCAGTGGACCGAGGGACCACGTTGATGGACCCCTCATCCACCGCCCTCTGCACGATCACGACGGCCTCCTACCAGCGCCAGGCTGCGTGCATGCTGGAGTCTTACCTGCGGCAGCATCCGGGCGGCCGCGGCTACGTCCTGCACGTAGATGACATGGAGCCAGAACCGGCCCTGGATCGGCCCGATATCGTCCGGCTGGCGCTGGCGGAGCTGGGCTTGCCCGACCTCAACGCCATGCGGGCGCGCTACACCCTGTTCGAGCTCTGCAACGCCCTCAAGCCTTTCCTGCTCAGCCATCTTCTGGCCACGAAGGCCCACGATCGCCTGTGCTACGCAGACGGCGACCTCTACTTTTTTGCGTCGCTGCAGGCAGAGGTCTGGGACAAGCTGGAGACGAGCAGCATTCTGCTCACCCCGCACCTCTGCCGCCTGCCGGCAGAGGACCCGGACCTGATCTGGCGGGACCTGGCGGTTCTCCAGCACGGCGTCTACAACGGTGGTTTCATCGCCGTGCGCCGCCATCCTGAGGCCATCGGCTTCCTGTCCTGGTGGGGCGAGCGCACGCGCCGGCTAGGCCAAAAGAAGCTGGAGGAAGGGTTGAACTGCGACCAGCGCTGGCTGGACCTGCTGCCGGGATTCGACCTCAAGCTGTATGTCAGCCGCCACCCCGGCCTCAATGCCGCGTACTGGAATCTGCACGAACGCACTTTTGCGCCGGCAGGCCCAGGCTTCAGCGCCAACGGCCAGCCGCTGATCTTCTACCACTTCAGCGGCTACGACCCGGAACGACCCAACGCCATCACCCGCCACTTCACACACTTCACCTTCGAGAGCCGGCCCGACGTACGGCCCCTCTTTGAGACGTATCGTGCGGCCCTGCAGGCGACGGGAACACCCCCGCCGCCCGCAGGAGACGCGCCGGAGCCACGCGTCCCCGGCCATGCAGCCGAGGCCGCTGCCGCACCTTCAGGGTCGGGGACGCGGGTCAGCGTCATCATCCCTGCCTACAATGCGGAGCGCCACCTGGCGGCGGCCATCGACAGCGTCCTCGTCCAGACGCTGGAAGCCGTGGAGATCATCGTCGTGGACGATGGCTCCACCGACAACACGGCAGCCGTCGCTTCTGCTTATGGCGACCGCGTGCGCGTGTTGCGCCAGGCCCACGCCGGGGTGTCGGTCGCCCGCAACCTCGGCATCGGCGCCGCCCAGGGCGATGCTGTCGCCTTCCTCGATGCCGACGACTGGTACATCCATCCCGACAAGCTGGCACGCCAGGCGGCGATCCTGTCCACCCGGCCCGACATTGGCATTGTCCACAGCGGCTGGCGTCTCGTGGATGAACAGGGCCATGGAACTGTGGAACGGACGCCCTGGCGCCAGGCGCCCGTGCTCAACCTGCAGGGCTGGCTGCTTTGGCAGCCCGCCCTTCCCAGCGCCATGATGATGCGGAGGGAGGCCGTGCTTGCCGTGGGCGGCTTTGACCCGGGCCTGGCTCATGTCGAGGACCTGGACCTGGCCCTACGCCTGTCCCTCGCGGGTTACGAGACGGCATGGTGGCCTGAGATTGCAGTCGCCTACCGGCAGCACGAGCACAACGCCACGCGCCGCCTGGAAGCTTCCGAAAGGGACTTCGATGCGGTGCTGGACAAGTTCCTTGCCCGGTCCGATGCGCCGCCTGCCGTGCGCGCTCTGGCCCCCCGCGTCCGCTTTGGGATGCGCCTGTGGCTGGCGCTCCAGTACTTCCGCGCCCATGCCTATGCGGACATGGCCCGCATCCTGCGCTCGACGCTCCCCTACTCGCCAGAGACTTCGCCGGCGGCGACGGTTCTGGCCTGGCTGCGCGGCTTCGAGTCGACCCTGGCCGGCGAGTACGGCGAGCGCTTCGATGCCTTCAGCCTCACAAGCCGTCCGGAATGGCAGGCCCTGGTTGGGGAACTCGTGATCGGCGAAAGGCCGCGCCAGGCGATCGAGACGGGCGCGCGCCAGGCGCGGGCGCGACTGGCCGACCTGGCGCCGGTGCGCCGTGCCCGGCAGGCGGAACCTACCCCCGCGGCTTGGGTCATGCCGGCGACTAGCCCGCGCGCGCCGGCCGCACCCAAGCTGAACCTGGCGGGCGCGCTGCTGCGTGACTTTGGGAAGCATCGTTCGGGCTGGACCTATGGCCTGCGCAGCCTGGCGCCGCTGCAGCGCGAGGACGGCGTCTGGGTCGACGCCTTCGTCGAACACTATTTCGGCAACGCCGAACCCTTGGCCCTCCGTCCCTACGATCAGCCGTGGATCGGCTTTCTCCACAACCCTCCGCACATGCCGGACTGGTTCGTCCGCCACCAGGCGCCGCAGAGTCTCCTGGCCAACGTGGCCTTCCGGGAGAGCCTGTCTGCCTGCCTGGGGATGTTCTGTCTCTCCGAGACGCTTGCCCGATGGTGGCGCCAACAGCTCGATGTCCCCATCGAAGTGCTTGCCCTTCCCACCATCACCCCTGATCGCACGTTTTCCCTGGAGGCATTTGTCCGCAATCCCCAGCAGCGAGTCGTGCAGGTGGGATCCTGGCTGCGCAAGCTCAACTCGATCTACTTCCTGCCGGTTCGCAGGCTGCAGCGCAGCATCGTCCACCAGCACATGCCCTACATCGATGACCTGATCGCCAGGGAGCGCGAGGTCTACGGCCTGCACGTCGACGAAGCCGCCGTGGAGGTCCTGCCGTTCCTCGACAACGAACGCTACGACGAGCTGCTGTCACAGAACCTCATCTACATGGAGCTGTATGACAGCAGCGCCAACAACGTCGTGGTCGAATGCCTGGCGCGGGCGACGCCCCTGTTGGTCAATCCGCTGCCAGCCGTGGTGGAGTACCTGGGCCGCGATTATCCGTTCTATTTCACCAGCCGCCCACAGGCGGCCGCGAAAGCCGAGGACATGATGCTGATTGAGGCCGCCCATCACTACCTGGCAGCGCACCCGTTCCGGCATTTGCTCTCCGGAGAAGCCTTTGCGGCGGCGCTGGCGGGGTCCTCGATCTACCGGGGTCTTCCGGGTTGAGACCGATGGCGCCATCGCGTGCGGGTGCAAAGGACAAGCCGTGGACCGGCGTGACGGCGGCGCTGGACCAGGGCAATCGCCGGCTTCTGTCGCGTCTCTCCCGCACCACCTCCTCCGGTGAGTTCATTCCGGAAGTGGATGGCCTGCGGTTCATTGCCATTGCTGCCGTCGTTCTGCACCACCTGATGGCCTCCTATCTGCGCACAAGCCAAAGACTCGGCGCCGTGGACCTGCCTGCCCAGTGGTGGGATGTCTTCCCCCGGTCGGGCATGATCGCCCTGGCCTATGCAGGGCATTTCGGCGTACACCTGTTCTTTGTCATCAGCGGCTTTGTCCTGGCCCTGCCTTTTGTGCGCAGCTACCGGAAGGCGGCGCCGCGGCCCCATCTCGGCGCCTACTACGTTCGCCGCCTGATCCGCCTTGAACCGCCCTACATCGTCAACATATGTGTCGCCTTCGGCATCATCGTCCTGACCAACGACGGGTGGCGCTCCTTTATCCCCCACTTCCCGGCGAGCCTGGTGTACCTGCACGGCCCTATCTTCGGCCAGGCAAGCTGGATCAACGGCGTTGCCTGGTCGCTCGAGGTCGAAGTGCAGTTCTACCTGGTGATGCCGCTGCTGGCGGTCGTCTTCGCCGTGCGTCCGGCCTGGCTGCGCCGGGGCCTGCTGCTGGTCGCGATCCTGGGCTTCGCCTATGGCAGCGGACTGCTCTTCAGGGACAATCTGTACCCACGGCTCAGCATGAGCCTGCTGCATTATCTCCAGTTCTTCCTCGCCGGTTTCCTGCTGGCCGATCTCTTCTATGAACGATCGCACGCTGGTTTCCGGCGCCGGCTGTCCTGGGACGGCGTAGCGCTGCTGGCGGCGGCGAGCATCTTCGTCATTCTCACCCGGCGCTACGATCTCTACTACTGGACGCCAGTGCTGATCGTGCTGTTGTATGCCGGCCTGTTCCTGGGGCGGATGGGGCATTTCTTCATCACCAGGCGCTGGCTCGTGACCATCGGCGGCATGTGCTACACGATCTATCTCTATCACTTCCTGGTCATCGACTTGCTGGCGCCCTATACGGTGCAGCTCACGAACGCATCCCGGTCGCTGCGCTTCGACTTTCTGATCCAGTGCCTTCTGTTGGCGCCGTGCATCCTGATCGTGTCTGCCGTCTTCTTCCTTCTGGTAGAGAAGCCCTGCATGCGCCTCAGCAGCCGGGCCAGCAGGCGCATCCGGTACGGCAAGCCTGTGGTTGGCGAACCTGCTGCCGCACAGCCCACATCGTGAGGGGCGACGTGAAAGTGACCCCAAGCCGCCGCCTCATGCAGTTCGCCCGGACGCTCCGCCGCCGCGTGTGGCAGCGCGTCCCTGCGTCGCAGCCGGAGGTTGCGGATGAGCCGTTGGCGGCGATCCTGGACACGCCGCCTGTCATCACCGCCGGCCACGCCTCCGACGATGGCGAGTCTGCCCCTATCGGCGTGCACACGCTGGGATCGGACGCCCATCTGCTGCCGATGCTGTGGACCCTCAAGAGCTTCTACCATTTTGCCGGCGTGCGGTTTCCGTTGACCATCCACCTGCAGGGTCAGAACACGACCGAAATGCGCCGCGTCCTGCCGCTGCACTTCCCGCAGGCGCGGCTGGTCACGCAAGATGAGTCCGATGCGGTCGTCGAGGCATGGCTTCGCGAGGCCGGTCTGCTCAGGCTGCTGGCCATGCGCCGGCAGCTCTTCCTGATGATGAAGCTGATCGACCTTCGCCTCCTGGCCCGCAGCACGATGGTGCTCTACTTCGATTCCGACGTCCTCTTCTTCCGACGTCCACATGAGCTTCTGGATCGGTCTGGGGCCCTGGCGGCAGAGCCCCATCTCTACATGCGCGATCTGTATCCGTCCTACTGTGTCACACCAGCGCAAGCCGCCGCCGACCTTGGCGTCGAGCTGGTTCCGTTCGCCAATTCAGGCCTGATGCGCCTGGTGACGGAAAGAATTGACCTGGACGCCTGCGAGCGGTTCCTGTCGCATCCCCTGCTGGCGCAGCCTCACTGGCACCTGGAGCAGACCCTCCATGCCCTGTATGCGAGTGCCCAACACGGCCTGAAATTGTTGCCTGACACGTATGTCCTGGACAACGACCCCAGGTCTGAGATGGATGGCGTGGTGGCCCGCCACTATACGTCCCCCATCCGGCGCCTTCTCACCAGCGAGGGCATTGCCCACCTTGTGAGCGCTGGCTTCCTCGGGACGGCTACGATTGGAGAATGACTGATGAGGATCGAGCGCGTCTATGTTGCTGGATTTCGCGGGGACATCCGCTACACGCGCTGCTGTGTGGCCAGCATCCGCCGCTGGTATCCCGACATTCCCATCTCTCTGCTCAAGAACGAGAGCAGCGGCGCTTACGACACAACGGAGATCGAGCGTTACTGGGATGTGGACTGCGTTCAGAGCGAGCGCAGGCGTTTCGATGGCGGCATGGCCAAGCTCGAACCGCTGTTTCGGCCTGAACGGAAGCGCTACTTCATCATGGACAGCGACACCGTGATGCTCGGCAGAGTGCTGGAGGCCATCGACCTTTTCGATGCCGATTTCGTCGTCAACATCTCACCCGTCCCCGAGCAGGTCGAACGGCACATGTTCGATCTCGGCAGGCTGCACGAGTTGGCTCCTGAGTTTGACTACCGGGACCAAGCCTTCAACTCCGGCCAATACATCGGCACCAGCGGGCTCATTGCCCGAAGCGATTTCGCGCCCCTGCTGACGGACGGCGAACCGCAGCGTTTACGGCACCCAGGCATCTTCCACTGCTCTGACCAGGGTGTCCTGAACTACGTTGTACTGAAGAAGGTGCAGGAAGGTCAGATCACCCTGGCGAGCTGGAACATGATGTGGTGGGCGGGTGAGCCCACCCTGCAGATCGACCCCAGCCGGCTGGATGACGGCGATGCCTACCCCTATGTGCTGCACTGGGCAGGCCGCAAGCAGCCGTGGTTCCGCCACATGGCGCACCAGGCCGTTCTGGATCACTATGAACGTTTCTACTACGCGAGAATCCCAAACGGCCGCTGGCGGCGCCGCCGTGCGCTGCTTGGAGACTATCTGCAGGGGCGCGTCTCCGACCTGTTACAACAAGGTCGGACGCACCTTGGAGCCGTGGGGCCGGCTCGATCACAGGCGAAGAGGTCCATTCGGGCTCGGCTTCGCCGCCTGCTCAGATAGGTTTGCGGCTCACTGCAAAAGGCGTTGCCCCTGAGTAAACCCTCCGTCATCCCGCCACTTACACCGGACCGTGCATGAGAATCGAGCGCATCTACATCTACACTTCGCGCTTAAGTATGCCTTTCCTGCGCTGCTGCGTGGCCAGCATTCGCACGCTCTATCCTGACATCCCCATCACCCTGGTCAAGAACGATGATCAAGGTGCGTTTGACACGAATGAAACCGAAACCTATTGGCAGACGGATGTCATGGAAACGGAGCTGCGGCAGTTCCACCGGGGTTGTGGGAAGATCGAGCCCCTGCTGCAAGACGTGCGGGAACGCTGTCTGATTCTTGACGACGACACCGTCTTTTTCGGCAAAGTGCTCGACAGGTTGGAGCAGTACGATGAAGACTTCGTCGTCAACTCCTGGGACCGGTTTGAACACGTAGAGGATTACTGGTTCAGGCTTGACCTGCTGCGCGCCTATGACCCTGCATTCAACCTGGCCGACCACCTCTTTAACACCGGCCAGTTTGTGGCGACCACGGGCCTGCTCACGCGCACCGATTTCACACCCTTTGTCACCTTCGCGGATTCCCAACGCCTGCTGCTCCCAGACGTGTTCCTGGGCGGCGATCAGGGCTTCCTGAACTACGTCATCCTCAAGAAGTTCCAGGAAGGCCGGATCAGCCTGCGCCGCACCGGGCTGATGTGGTGGCCCGAAGCCATGAAGGCCTGGCAGATCCCCCTGGATGATCTCGGCAGTGTTTCGTCGCCCGTCATCCTGCACTGGGCGGGACCCAAGACGTCTGATTTCGGCCGCATGCCCCTTGGGTACGTCCTGGCCCACTTCGACAAGGTCTACTACGACCGGATCCCGCGCGGGCGCCTGCTCCATCACTGGCGAGGCCGCGTCCGCACCCTTCCTCACCGCGCCCCGCCGCGGTTCAGGCGTATTCTGGAAGCCTACAGCCGGCGCTTGCGCTGACCCCAATCATCATCGCACCCATTCATGCCAATCGATCGCATCTACATTGCCGGTCACAGGGGCGATCTGCGCTGGACGCAGTGCTGCGTGGCCAGCATTCGCCGCTGGTACCCGCAGATCCCGATCAGCCTGGTCAAAGACCTCATTTGCGGCGACTACGACACCCGCGAGTTGGAGACGTATTGGGATGTCGATGTCTGGGTGTCCGCGCGCCGGGTCCATGGCTGGGGGATGAGCAAGCTGGAGCCCCTGATGGCCGCCGCGGGCGAGCGCATCTTCATCATCGACAGCGACATCGTCTTCCTGGGACCTCTCCTCGACCTTTTGCAGGGATTTGACACGGACTTCGTCGTCGACGGCCAGGCAGAGCGCTCCGAGACCGTTCGCCTCCACTACTTTGATGCCGATAGACTGCGGGACTTTGACCCCGACTTCACCTTCACAGGGATGGTGTTCGGCGGCGGACACATTGTTGCCACGGGCGGCTTGCTGCAGCGTTCCGACTTCGAACCTCTCATCGACTTCGCGGAGCCGCCGCGTTTGCAGCGCCCTGATGTCTTTGCCAGGGGCGAGCAGGGCGTGCTGAATTACGTGGTCCAGAAGAGGGTGCAGCTTGGGCGGCTGACGTTGGCCTCGACGCAGTTTGCCCATTGGGCCGGCTACCTGAAGCCGCGGCTCATCCGGCCCCGGCAACTGCATGCCGCATCGCCGCACCGGGCGCTGATGCACTACGCCGGCCCCAAGTACACCCTTTTCTCGGCCAACCGCAACGGCCATCTGCTCCGCCATTTCGAGGCGGCATACTACGCCCGCCTGCCCCAGGGTCGCCGCCGTCGCCTGCGCGAACGGGTTCGCCGTTTCAGCGACGTGCTGAGAGGCCGCCAGCCATGGATCAACTACATGTAGCGGACGCCCAGCGCCTGCTGCTGCGGGCGGCGCTGGCGCCGGCGGACGCAGCTCAGGATGCGTACGCCCGTTGGCGGAGCCTGGTCCCCTTCGCCGCCGTCGATCCTGAGGCCTACCGTCTCCTGCCCTGCCTCTATGCCAATCTCCAGGCGCTGGGTGCTGTCGATGACCTGGCGGCCCGCCTGCGCGGCGTCTACCGCCGCACCTGGTACGCGAATCAACTGGCGCTGCCGCACCTCGCCGCCGCCTTGACGACGTGGCAAGCCGCGGGCATCGAAACGCGGATCCTGGGCGGCCCCCTGGCCATCCTGCAATACAGCGCCGACGCCGGCCTCTATCCACTGGACGGCGGTGATGTTCTGGTACGGCCCCAGAACATGCAGCATGCCGGCCGCCTCCTCGCCGGCAGGGGTTGGTCTCCGGCCTCCCGCCACGACCACCCGATGCAAGACACGGTGCTTGTGCACCCGCAGGGTGGCTACCTGACCCTGCGCTCGCGCATCGTTCACCAGGGCGACGCCGCCGATCACGTCTGGCAACAGCCCGTAGCGATTGCCGTTGGCGACCAGACCGGTTATCTGCTGAACCCCGTCGATCACCTCCTCTTTCTGGCCGAATACGGCGTGCAGGCGGGCCAACCGGCGACGCGCTGGCTGCCGGACGCCGCCTTCCTGGTGCGGCAGGCGCCGGCCCTGGACTGGGCGGAGCTCACGGTGCAGGCGCGCCTGCGTCATGCCCGCCCTTCGCTGCAGCAACTGCTGGTGGCCCTGGAATCGGTCCTCTCCCTGCATTCCCCCGCGGGCATCATCGAGGAGCTGGCGCGTCCCGATCCGGCGCCCGCCTGGGTCGCCCCCACCGTTCCGCGCAGGGTCATTGCCAGGCGCCGGCTGCGCGCCGCCAGGGTGCGGCTGCGCCGGTTCTTCGGCATCCGCGCATGCTGAGGGCCGTCGTCGTGGCACGGCGGACTTCTACTTGCGCTCGTAAAGCCAGACCCCCGCGCGAGAGTACTCCTGCTGCGACACCAGGCGCCACTGCTGCTGGAGGTGGTCGGTGAGCTCCTCTGGAACGGGCTGATCGGTGTGGATGAACCAGATGCGCTCCGGTTGGCGCTGTTCCAGCGCCGCGTCGACCCTGGCCAGGTCCAAATCTATATGCACAGCCACATCCGCGCGCAACGCCGAACCTGCCCGCTCGAAGTAGTAGTTGTAGACAAAGTCCGGCCAGGGATATGTGATGACCAGGGACTCAGTGTGCGCAATGTCGTGCTTCATGACATAGGCTGCGGCTTCCCGAAGCTCCGCCTTCTGCGGCGTTGTGTAGTACCCCAGGCGGCCCGTCAGGTCAACAAGGATGGCCCCGGCCAGCACTGCCACAGCCAGGCTCCGCGCCAGGCGAGGGCCGGGAAGCAGCGCCAGCACCCGGGCCACGACCAGATAGAGGGCCGGAAGGACGATGACGAGATAGCGGGTCACCAACAGGGGACGGCCGGCGATGGAAACGAGATAGGCGGCGGCCAAGGGAAAGAGCAGCCACGCCAAAATAGAGGCGTCCTCGCGCACCAGGGACGCTTCGACGCCATGGCGGCGGCGTACGACCAGGTGCACACCGAGCGCAACGACGGCAAGGGCCGCCATCCACCCCAAGGCCGTGCTATCATTGAAGGCGAAGCCAAGGTATTCAAGAACAAATCCTGGTTGCGGCTTTTGAATCCAGTCAACGTTATGGAGACGCACATACTGGTAGATGCTGACGAGCAGCCAGGGAGAGTAGAGAATCCCGACCACGCCGTAGGTCATGAGCACGCGCCGCCTGGCCTCGCCGCGGCTGCGGTGCAGCCATAGTGCACCCAGCGCCTGGCCCAGCACGATCAGGAGGCCGTAATAGTGGAGATACAAAAGGACGGTGGCGGCGGCGATGTAGCCGGCCATCCAGCGACGGGGCGCCGTCACCTGGCCGGACGGGGAGGCGAAAAGCGGGTACCACACCAGGAAGGTAAACAGGGTCGCCAGGAGGGCGAGCGCGTAGGTGCGGGCCTCCTGGCTGAAGTAGATGGGCGCCTGCGATACCGCCAGCAGCAGGGCCGCTGCCAGGCCCATCCACGAGGAATACATGCGGCGACCCAGGGCGAAGAGCGCCGGGATGGCGGCAACGCCCGCCAACGCTGAAGGCAGCCGCAGCGCCACCTCGGAATCACCCAGGCAGCGCTGCACATAGATGAGCAGCGCCAGGTAGCCTGGGGGATTGGTTTCCGTCAGGGCGCCGCGGGCGATGCTGCGCAGCAGACTCACCTGGTGGCTCAGCGTCCAGCTAAACATCTCGTCCAGCCACAATGATTCATGCCCCAGGTGATAGAAACGCAAAACAGCGCCCAGCAAAGTGATGCCGATGATCGCCAGCGTCACCCACGGGTTGGTGGCGGCCGGGCGAGGTCGGGCGTCTGGAGACGATAATTGGGACCGTTGCGCGTTCAAGGGCATTGCCGGATTGGAGCAACCTTTGCCTGCGTGCACCGGGCACAGCGACGATTGAAGCCGCAGCACGGCATGTCACATCCCTGGCAGCCTCACCATCCCCTGAGGAACTCGCGGATCAGAAGCGCCGCTGTTGCCCCTTCCCCCGTCGCCGAGGCCACTTGCTTGGTGCTGCCGGAGCGGACGTCGCCGGCGGCGAAGACGCCAGGCACGCTGGTTTCGAGCAGGCCTGGCTGCCGGCCCTCAAAGCCGCTCGGCCACTTACCGCCGTTGTTCAGGGCATAACCGGTCACAACAAAACCCCACTGATCCAGGAAGACCCTCTCCGGGTCGAGGAAGGCGGTGTTGGGGGTCAGACCGATGAATACAAAGACGCCAGCCGGTTGGATGACCTCGGTCTCGCCCGTCAGGTTGTCACGGATGGTCACGGACTTGAGCTTGCTGCCGCCGCCATCGAAGCGGATCACCTCTTTGTTGAAGCGGACACTGATCTCAGGACGTCGCAGCACCTGTTCCTGGATGACCCGGCTCGCCTTCAGTTCGCTCCCGCGCACAAGCAGGGTAACGTGTCCGGCCATGTTTGCCAGGAACAGGCTTTCCTCCGCCGCGCTGTTCCCACCGCCCACGACGACGACAGGCAGGCCCCTGTAGAACGGACCGTCGCACGTCGCACAGAAATGGATGCCGGCTCCGATGTAGTCGTTTTCGCCAGGAACCCCCAAGCGGCGGTAGCGACTGCCGCTTGCCAGCAGCAGGGCATGGGCGCTGTACTCCCTGCCGTCAGCCGTGCCCACCAGGTGATAGTGACCCTGGCTGCGCAGGCCCACCACATCCTGTGCCTGCAGCATCTCCACGCCAAACCGTTCTGCCTGCCGGCGGAGCTGGTCGGCGAACTCAGCCCCCTGAATGCCGTCCGCAAAACCCGGCACATTGTCCAGGCGTTCGGTCACAGCAGCCTGTCCCCCCAGGGCAGAGGCCTCGATGACCAGGGTGTCGATCCCTTCCCGGGCGGCATAGAGCGCCGCCGTCAGACCCGCCGGCCCACCGCCTACCACGATCAGATCATAGTGGTTGCGCGCAGCCGTCATCTTCAGGCCGAGCTTGGCCGCCAGGACGGCATTGGAGGGCTCGACCAGGATCGAACCGTCACCAAACTCGATGGTGGGGATGATCCGCTTGCCGGCGTTCTTCTCCAGTACATAGAGTTCGCCGGCCTGATCCTGCTCGATATCGATCCAGTCGTAGGGGATTTGGTGTTCAGCCAGGAACTGCTTGCTGCGGCGGCAGTCAGGGCACCAATAGGCGCCGTAAATCTTGATCTGTGACTTTGTCATAGCTCCGTTGGGTTAGCGGGTGCAGGCAGGATCGGCCTTGCTGCAAGCCACGAATCATGACGGTTGGAGCGGGGCGCGTCTTACCCTTCCCGTGTCAACCGAACTCAACCTCAACCTCCGGCGCACCCAGGAAGCGGGCGAGGTCCTGCGCCTCCGCGGCGACACCGGCCAGAGCGTGTGGAGGCAGCGCCCCCAGCGGCATCACCTTGACGAGCAGGCGCGACCCCTTACGCGCCTGCTCCCACACGGCGGCCGCGCGCCCGTCGACAAGAACGACAGGGGCGATCCATCCCTGGCTGCGGTAGACCCGTGGCAGGTGCTCTATTCCCACGAGGTGGTCTCGTTCCCTGTGGCCAAGAAGATAGGTGTCGAAGTATGGCAGAAGACGAACCAGAGGGCGCGTGAGTGCAGCCTGCGCCAGTTCATCGACATCCTCCTGCAGCGCCGACGCTTGCCAACCTTCGACGCTGAGAGGCGCCAGGCCTGACTGCTCGCGCGCCCAGATCGCGCGCGCCTCCGTGAGGGTGATCCCGGTCCACATGGCAAAATCGGCGGCGGTCGCCGGGCCGAATGCCCGCAGGTAGCGGCGCAGGAGGATTCCTTCGGCCTCGGCGCGGGGCAGATCCTGCCAGTCCGGCAGCCAGGCATCGGCCCGCACAAAGCTCGGTTCATTCCCGCGCGGGGGACCGTAACAGACCACCCCGCGCGCGGCCGTGAGGTGAAGGAGGTCGACGACCGGAAACGTCAGGTCGCCGATGGGAACGGCAGCCACCTTTCCCCGGCTTCCCCAGCCGCCGCCATGGATGGACTGCATCGAAACCCCCAGGACCCGGCTCACGCGCCCGGCGATCTCCGGGCGTGTACGTGGCTGGTCCAGCGCATCGAGAACGGCAGCGATCGCTGCCTCCACGACGCGCTCCGGCACGCCCTTGCGCAGGGTCCAGCGCAGCTCCTTTTCCGCGCGCCCGGTGGCCCCGCGGATGAAGACTGCCAGGTCGTGCGCGGGCGCCAGGAACAGCGTGCGACGCATGCACGAGGCTTTGACCAGGGTCCGCTCGCCAAGGGCCTGCTGGACATCGCTGATGCGGAGGTCGCGGACCCGCGACCACAGCGAGAGCTGCGCCGCCGAAAGCAGCTGCGCCTGGACCCCCGCCATGTCGCCCGCGACCTCAACGACCGTCTGCCTGGACGCCCGTTCGAGGAGATGGTGCCGGGCGAGGCGAAAGGCGGCGACCTGGCTCCAGGTCACGAGCGGGAGCGTCGAAGGCGCTGCTGGCACTCAGTCTTTACCTTCTGATACGGTGCGGAGGGGCTGGGCAGGGTCACAGCGGGGCCGCTGTCTGCCGCCATTGTACCACCCATCCGCAGCGCTCAAGCTGACGCCAGCGCTCAAGGGGAGCGGCGCATGCTTTCGCGCTGCGCATCAACGACCGACACAAACAGGAGGGAACACCCATGATCAGATGCAGGCGCCGGCCAAATTCGTGGGATGCGAATGGCCAAAACAGGAGTACAATGAAAGAAACAGTCGCCGGGCAGTCGTGAGGCCTTCCGAGCGGCTCGGCGGATGGCTCGGGTCCGGCGCACGACCGCCTTCGCTTCGAGGAGGATAGCGATGGGCTCGCGCGTGCTTTTATCCATCCGGCGCTGGCTGCGGCTGGCGCTGGCAGTTGGTCTCTTTGGGTTCCTTCTCTTCATCCTGGTGTCGCAGGTGACTGCCGGCGCCGGCGCCAGCGCCCACACGCCGGGTGGACTGGCGCTGACGCCGGCCGAGCCGTTCTATGCGCGCGCCAACACGGCTTTCGATACGGTGGATGGGTACTTCGGCTACCCGGTCACGGTCCAGTACACCGTTACGAATGGCAAGGGCGAGCTGAAGGGGACGGGGCAGGGCGCAACCGAAGCGCCCGCCGGCTGGTTGAGCGGCGTCGGCTGCAACTGCGACATCGCGCCCGGCGACAGAGTCGAGGTGCGCTCCAGCGCCGGCTTCCGGGCCACCCTGGAGCCCATTCCCATCGAGGGAACGTTCGAAATCAACGCCGACCGGCTCACTGGCAAGATGTACAAGGCCTCCTTCCCCGCCAAGGGCGGCGCACGAGTCTGGAGCGACGCCAGCGACCAGTCCTCCGCTTTTCACCAAATCGACATTGCCGCCGACGGCTCGTACAGCCTGGATGTCTCCGGTGAGTTCGACATCCAGCTCGGCGACCAGGCTGCAGTCTGGTACTACGATGCCAACGGCAACTGGGTGGGCACGATACTGTCGACGTCCCGCCTCGAGGCCGAGATCTGGTTCGACCCGAAAGCCCACAGCAACATGTGGGGGCACACCGAGCCGGGCGCGGCGCTCACGGTCACAACCGCCTATGCACAGGTCCACACCGTCGCCGGCGATGACCGCAGTTGGAACGCGCCCGATGTCGGACCGCTCCAGGCCGGCGATATGATCACCATCGAGGTGGCCGGGCTGCCGCTTGTGCTGATGCCGGTGGCCAAGCCGTGGGATGTACAGGCCGACTCCGCCACCAACAAGGTGTGGGGACAGGTCGGCGGGCGCAGCAACAAGACCGTGGAAGTACACGGCCAATGGGACGGCGGCTACCAGGAGGTGACCACCGATGCAACCGGGCATTTCACGGCCACCTACGGCGATGTCCCCCGCGGTGCGCAGGGCTATATCCGCTGGGTGGATGACCTCGCAAGCTATGCCCAGGCCGTCTATCACCAGCCCTTCCAGACAGCGGACCTCACGATACGCGTGGACTACTACCACGACGATCTGTATGGCTACTACCCGGCCGGTCACACCGTCGCGGTCACGGTGACCAATTGCAGCGCAGTGACCAAGGCGACCGCTGCGGCCACCACCGGACCCTTGCCGTGGGATGCCAACCAGATCGGATTCTCGGTGCAGCCCGGCGATTGGCAGCCCGGTCGCCCCAACCTTGGCCCCGGCGACTGCGTTGATGTCTCAGCGGACGACGGCGCCGGCGCCAGCGTGCGCATCGGGACCCTCACGGGCCAGGTCGATGCTGCCACCAACAGCGTCGGCGGCCATGTCTACGCCTCCTGGTTCACGCAGACGCTTGACATTGCCTGCCACCCCTGGAATGGCGCGCCCTCAAACGCGCCGGCCAAGGATTCGACGGCTGGACCCAACGGCGATCCGCCGTTTCACTGCCAGTGGGACCCGGCCACCGAGTGGAAGATCGTCCCCGGCCAGGTGGTGGGGGTCTGGTACATCGGCCCCGATGCCAACTGGGTGGGCAACGGCTTCGGCGAGCCGGCGCCGAACCTGAGCGTCCAGACCTGGAGCGCTGGCGACGGCGAGGCGGCGGCCGGCGGGCGCGCGGTGTTCCAGGTCATGTACTTGAACCGGGGCGATGTGGAGGGAAGCGCCCTGCTCACCGACACGTTGCCGGCCGGAGCGACCTATGTGGCTGACTCCAGCGGCTTTCCGGCCGTGGTCTCCGGCGACAAGGTGGTCTGGGATCTCGGCGTTGTATCCCCGATGACCATGCCGCACCAGTTCCAGGTGGTCGTTCGCCCCAGCCCGGCGGCGAGCGGTACGCTGCGCAACATCATCGACATCGCCGCGCCCTACGACACGGACTGGGGCGACAACCACGCCGAGGCTGACGTGAAGGTCGGTGACGGCATGCCCGACCTGCACGTAAACGCCAACGTCAGTCCCGGCGACCCGAGTCCCGGCGAGCTCTTCCACTATGGCATTGAATTCGGCAACGATGGGCCGGTGGCCAGCGGCCGTGCCTGCCTGACCGAAACGCTGCCCCTCAGCACGACCTTCGTGAGCCTGGAGCAGTCGCAGAACTACCAGTTGTGGAAACCCCAGAGCAGTTCGGGCCGCCAGTTGGTCTACTGCGCGCCCTCGGTCCCGGGGCGATGGGGCACTGAGATCCTGCTGAACCTGCGGCTCGATCCCGACGTCCCATACGGCACACAGCTCATCAATCAGGTGGAGATCGGCACACCGGGCGACACCAACCTGGACAACAACATCCACACCAACGACGCGGCCACGGCGGAGCCTCTGCGCTACGAACCGGCTGTGGAGAAGTGGTCCTGGGGCAGCGAGACGCTGGCCGCGGGGGGCGAGGCCGATTTCGGGCTCCGCTATCAAAACCGGGGCAACGCGCAGGCGCACGACGTCGCAATGACCGACACGCTGCCGGCAGGCGTCACGTTCATCGCCGCCGAGATCGATGCTGGCTGGGGCATTCGCATTCCTTTCCCGCCCAGCCACATCGCAGGCAACCAGTTAACCTGGGACCTCGGCAACCTGGAAGTGAATACATCGCAGAGCTTCGTCGTCCGTCTGCGCATCAACTCCGACACCGCGCCCGGCTCCGTGCTCAAGAACTGCGTCCAACTCAGAGCCAGCGATGACGATGAGAATCCGTACAACAACGACGAATGCGTCAGCGAAACCGTCCAGCCGGCTGGCCGCAACCTGCGCGTCCTGACGTTCCCGAGTTGGGTGGGACAGAACCGGCTGCGCTTTGACGTACGCGCCGACAATATCGGCACCGCCACCGTGCCGAACGTCGTCTTCACCGACACCTTCCCGGCAGGGTTGGCGTTGAACAACTGGGATGTGGACTGGGGCCAAGGCTGGCAGTGGGACCTCACTGGCAACCAGCTCACGGTCACGTTCGACCGGATGGAACCAGCCTCAACGTCATGGATTCATCTGGTGCTGGACGCGCCGGACGTGCCGAACGGCACGCAGTACACGAACACAGCCGCGATCACCGTCCCGCCGGGCGACCCTAACCCTGCGGACAACCGCGAGACCGTCGTGGTGGGCACGGGTCCTGACCTGAGCATTGAGAAATGGCAGAGCGGCGGACCGATGCGGCCCGAGCCGAACGACGTGTTCACCTACACGCTGCACCTGGAGAATCACAGCCCGGCGTGGGGCACGCAGGGCGACGTCTGTGTGACCGATACGCTTCCCGCCGGCGTGGAGTTCGTCGAGCTGCTGCGGCGGCGCTGCTGGCCCGACTTCTGCCACGAAACGGTGCAGGTCAGCGGCGATGGGGTGTTGAGCTGGTGCATCAGCCCGTGGGCCGACGGCAGTTGGGATGACCTCTTCCTGGCCGTACGGCTGCGTGACACGGTCCGCCCCGGCGCTGTGCTGGTCAATCGGGCGACCATCTTCAGCGATAATGCCGCCGATGTGGAACCGGACTACAGCGATAACAGCAGCAGCGCCGCCGTCACCGCGCAGGGGGCGTCCTCGTATCTGCCGATGATCCTGAGGGGGGACCCCAGCCATCCCATGCGCGGCCCCTGAGCGCACCCAACGGGACCCTGGCAGGCTTTGGCCGGCAGGGGAAACCGTAGACCCTCTTCAGTCCAGCGCCGCTTCTTGCATCCGACCTCCATCGCCAGCCCCCACCGGCGATGAAGGTCGTTGTGCGACAGTGGATCGGCCTCGGCCCACAGCCCCGCAACCCGGATGATCTGACGGCTATCCGCCATGCGGCGCGGTTTTTCTGCCCGGCATGCGCCTGGGGTATCATCGACGGCATCATGGACGCGCGGCGGCCGCCGGTCGCGCCATGCGACAGGCGCCGGCTGCGGCGCCGGGCCGCAGACAGCGGTCCAAGACGGAGATCCCCCCCATGAGCCACCTGCGCCTTGTCCTCGCTGCCCTGCTGACCCTGCTTGTCGCCGCCTGCGTGCCACCAGCGCCCCCAACACCGGGACAGCCGGCGAACCCGTCCGCGACGCCTGCGACCGGAGCAGCGGCGAGACCACGGGCCGTCGAGTACAGTCTGGGTGCAACGACCGTCACCCAAGCGAGCTTTCCCGAAGACAGCCGCTTCCGCCACATGCCGGTGCAGCTGAACGGGCTGATTGCCGTGCCCGGCACAGGTGACGGGCCGTTCCCGGTCGTCGTCATCCTGCACGGCACGCATCCGGGCTGCCCCGTGATCGACCACGTCGACCGCTGGCCCTGCGACCCGGCGGACGAGCAGCCCAATTACCGGGGCTTCGGTTACCTGGCCGAGCATCTGGCGGCAAACGGCTTCATCGCCCTCTCCCTCAACATCAATGCTGAGAACACGTTTGGCTTCGGCGAGCCGGCGCCGGGCGAACGTGTCGGGCAGATCGTCGACAAGCACCTGCGTGCCCTGGCCCTGGCCTCGGCAGGCGGGGCGAACCAGTTCGGCGTCGCCCTCAAGGGCAAGGCAGACCTGCACCGCCTGGCCCTGGCCGGGCATTCGCGCGGGGGCGAGATGGCGCTCGAACTCGCGCGAGGGCTGCAAACGGCAGCCGGGGGCGCCGACGGCTATGGCCCGGTGGCGGGCGTGCTGCAGATCGCGCCGTCGCCTGTCTTCGCCGATCCTGCGAAGGGCTCGCCCGTTCCGCTCGGCATCCTCCTGCCCATGTGCGACGCGGACGTGGTCAACCTGGATGGGCAGGCTTTCTACGAGAGCGCGCGGCTGGCGCCTGACCAGAAGGCCTGGGTCACGTCTGCTTTCCTGGAGGCCGCCAATCACAACTATTTCAACTCGATCCTGGGCGATGATCCTTTTGGGCGGGTTGGGCGGCCCGACTGCGACGCGCGGCTCGAGGCGCAGGCGCAGCAAACGTTCCTGGAGGAGTATGCCGTCGACTTCCTGGTGACGCTGTTTGGCAGCGCCGGGGAGGCCAGCGCGGCCAAGACCCGCCTGGGCATGGATGCCAGCACACCGGCGCCGTCCGCGCTGTACGGCCAGGCGGCGCGTGTGGCCGTGTTGCCGGGCGCTGCCGGCCGGAGGGCCCTGTTCACGCCGGTCACGGCAGACGAGACCAAGACGAACCGCCTGGGCGGGGAGGTGCGGGCGGAGGGTGCAGGCGTCTTTTTCTGCGAGGCGGGCTACTATACACCGACGACGCATCCGGGCACGGAGCCATGCCGGCGGGCCACTGTGGTCATTCCCGGCAATCCAGCGCTGGCGGTGGTCAGTTGGGACAGGCCCGGCGCGACGCTGCGTTTCGCCCTGCCGCAGGGCAAAGGCGACCTGAGTTCGGCAGCCGCCCTCAGCCTGCGTGCGGCCGTCGATCCGCTAGCCAGGCTGAACGCAAAGGGCAAGGCGCAGGTGTTTTCCATCCGTGTGACAGACGGGGCGGGGCGGTCGGCCACGGTGGTGACGCGGCCGGACGAGCCGGCGCTGCGCTTCCCCCAGGGTCAAGTGACAGAGGACGATCTTTTCGGCGATATGTTTACCGGCCGGGTGCCGCTGACGACGGTGCGGATACCGGCTGCGGCCCTGCCCGGGGTGGACTGGTCCGACGTGCGGGAGATCGCCGTGCAGTTTGACCAGACGTCGAGCGGGGCCCTTTTCCTGGCCGACCTGGAGTGGGAACAGGGAGCGAAGTAAGGGGCCGGGCGACACCGGCCGGCATGGGGTGATAATGAGGTTGGCCACCTCCTTCGCCGTGTAGCTCTTGCTCTCGTCGAACTCCTCGGCCACCAGGTCCCGGCGCGCCCGTGCGTCCGTGACGCGCCAATCCTGCGCGCGCAGGTCGAACTGCCCGATGCCGCTCCTGCGAATGATCTGGTCCAGGGCGCCATCGAGCTCCAACATGGAGATCATGCTGTCCTCGGTCCGTTTGTCCTCTGACCAGCCCCCGGCCAGCCCATGCCGTGGTCAGACATGATCGGGGCGTGCTTTGTCGCCGGATAGATGCAGATGGCCCGCTCCACGAAATCGTCCAGCGTCTTGGGATCGCCCAGATCGAGCTCGCCCAGATCGGCGATCAGCTTGGCGGCGACGTGGGTGCTGCCGCCATCGGGGTCCTTCTGGATCAGGTAGCGCCGGGGGGACGTCCAGTTGCAGCCGCCGCGGTAGTCCGCTTCTTCGAACGACCTTCCCCGCTTGTGGCGGTCGATCTCGGCGACGATCGTCACCTGCCCCGCCGAGCCGACCAGCTCCGGTTCGTTGCAGTCCGTTAAGATGTCCCGCTCCAGTACTTCGTCATCGGCGTCGAAATAGAGCAGGACGAGCCAACTATCGGCGGGCGGCGCGCTGGCGGCGAGGAGCGATTCCGGAGAGAGGAGGAGGACCGCCACAAGCGAGGCGGCCAGGAACAGAATCACCGACAACAGGCGGCGCATGTTGAGACCTTCGCGGCGAGAGTGAGGAAGGCGGTTTGTGCCTCATGGCACTATCTGGCGCTTGCGCGAGATTACACCAACCACGCCGCATTGTCGAAGGCGCCGGGCGGACGGCGGCTGCCGGCCGCTCCCCCTGTCACCGCCCACGACGACTGCCGCCGGGTTCGCTTCCAGATCCGCTGAAACACGAAAGTCCACCGGCGGGTGGACTTTCGTGTTCAGACAAAGAGTGTGCGGCGAATAGGGTCAGGGCAGTGCAACGAACTGGCCCAGAAAGGCCCTCGCCGGCGGCGTATCGAGACGGTAGACGACGTTTGTGGCGCGGCAGATGGCGTCGCCAGTGATGGTGGTTGCCGCCAGGACGTCGGTCGTCCCCAGGAAGTTGGGCCCGCCCGAGTCGCCGTAGCAGGTGCCGCCGTCGCCCTTGGCTGCGTTCATGGAGATGCGCAGCCAGGCGGGGTTGATGGCGTTCAGAGTGCCTTCTGCAAACATCCGCACGTCGTTGTAGACGTACCGGTGGCCGCCCGGCTGGTTGGTCACCTCGTAGGCGCCGTAGCCGACCGACGTGAACTGCTGCGAGCCGGGCAGGTCCGCCAGAGACCCGGCCGCCGGCAAGCGCGCCGGAACAATCCCCTTGACGGGCTTGTCGAAGACGACGACCGCAATGTCATGCGGATCATCCTGCTGCTGGCTGTAGAGCGGGTCCGCATACCACGTTCCGGTATAGGTCCGGTCCCCCGCCTGGTAGTCGGGGTCGAAAGTCACCGTCACACGCGGTGTGCCCTCGTCACAGTGCGCGGCGGTGAGGAAGACGGTGGGCGAGATCAGGGTTCCGGAACAGTACAGCCAGGTGCCGTCCGAATACTGCCTCGGCGATACCAGCCCGCCGACGTTGGGATGCCGGGCGCCATCGACTTCTCCATTCGTGATCGCCTGCACGGGCACAGCCACGAGCACAAAGAGGGCAAGCAGACCAACAACGACGACGTTGCGATTCATAAGCTTCTCCTGGAACAGATTGTCAGGATCATTGTATCACTCTTCTGCGCATGCTACCGTGGGGTGGAACTCTACTTCTGACCTGGCCGTTGCCGGGGATCATGTCAATCAGCGCCGCAGCAGGATGGGCAAGTACAGCTTGCCCTGGTCTCGGCGCTCCACAGCGATCGCAATCGGGTAGTCTTGTCCTGGCTCAACTGCCTCTGTGGCCGTGATCTCCAGGTAGTATTCCCGCCCACGGTAGGTAGGCTGGCTGGCCGCTCCCGCCGCGCTCAGCAGAGGGCATTGATAGTAATGCTCGGCGGCGGGCGTGAACGATATCGACTTGTGCAGCCCAGGTCCGCCAGTGGTCACGAGATTGCCCATCTCGTCCACGATCCGCATGGGCAGATCGATCGGCATCGTCACGTTGATGACAGCCAGAAAAGTC
>JAKOVD010000210.1 GCA_029782215.1 Chloroflexota bacterium | reverse complement strand
GTCCGGGGCGGCCCGGCGGGGCCTGCGTGACGATGCTGGCGGGCGGCATCGGCCGGGCTTGCGTGACGATGCTGGCGGACGGCATCGGCTGGGCTTGCGTGACGATGCTAGCCGGACGGCATCGGCGGGGCCTGCGTAACGATGCTGGCCGGGCGGCATCGGCTCGGCCTGCGTGACGATGCTGGCCGGGCGGCATCGGCTCGGCCTGCGTGACGATGCTGGCCGGGCGGCTCGGCTCCTCAAAAAGTTGAGGGACCCATGGGTCCCAGACTTTCACAGTTGAAAGCCTGCCACCTGTTTCACTTGAAACACCTGACGCCCTGAAGCCGGCCTCGCAGGAGGCCCCAGGAGGCCCGCAAACGGCCCCACAGAGGTAATCACCCACGATTGCTGGAAAACGCCTCACGGCGCGCCACAGCGCGTCACAGCGGGTGGGTGCTAGACTGGCCGGGGGGGAACCCCCAAACCCGTACGCCCCCAAAACAACCTCCCCGTGCGGTCAAAAATTTTTTGCGAGCCAGCGATTGCGACACCCTACCCACCCGCTACTCCCCGCCCGCCCCTCGTGCGGGTGGGCGCTAGAGGGTGGGAAATTTTTCCACCCTTCCCTCCCTCCGCCTGCCCCCCGTGCGGGTGGGCGCTGGCCGTTGTGCCGTACTAAGCGCCATGATGCTAAAGCCTGCCCCCCGCGCGGGCGGGCTCGTGGGGTCTGAAAAATTTACAGACCCTTCAAAGGGCAACCTGCCCCCTCGCACGGGTGGGCGCGTGCGAGGCTGGCGAGCTCGCAAAACCGGCGGGCTGCACTAACCGGTTTTCAAAAATGGCGTCCGCATAAAGATGACACCCCTAAGGACAGAGACGAAAGGCAACGGAACGGAGGGGAGGGGAGGGTCGGCGTCAATACCTCATACACACGCGGCCGGCAGGGGAAACCTCATACACACGCGGCCGGCGGCAAGCTGTCCGAAACCGGACACCTGGGCAGCAGCGAGCCCTCCTCAACTTTTTGAGTAGGGCTCGCCTGTGTTGGAGTGCGGCGACCTTACGTTTTCCGTAAGGTAATAGCTGCCCCATGCACACGGCCCTCACCCGCCCGTCCGGGAAGTTTTTCCACAACGGGGGCCTCGCCCTTTTCCCGCTCCTCAACTTTTTGAGTAGCGGGCGCCTCGCCCCCGGACGCTTCCTCAAACTTTTGAGTAAGCGTTCGTGCCCGGGCCTTCTCCGTTCGTCAACGCTTTGACTAACGGGGGACTCGGGCCTTTGCAGCTTCGTCAACTTTTTGACGAAGCTGTGGAATAGCTCCGCCCGTGCTGCCCGCTGTGACGCGCTGTGACGCGCTGTGACGCGCTGTAAGGCGCTGTGAGGCGTTCTTAGAAGTTTGCGGGTGTTATGCCCTGCAGGGCCAGAAACGGCCCGCTCCGGGCCTCCTGTGGGGTCGGTTTTCAGGGCGTCAGGCTTGGGGGTTGACACCACGGAAAACCAGCCTTATAATGGTCATAACTGGTACCGATATTTTAAGAATATTGGTACTGCTTATACAATAGCAGGGACACCCGCCGAAGTCGCCAAGCCCGAACGGGTGCCCCACCAGCACAGGGAGTGAACCCCATGCCTGAGACCATCATAACACAATCGCTCGTCATTGACACCGCGGCCGGCGAGTTCCGCTATACCATCACCGGGGTAACCCCCCGCTGCTGGTGGCTGACCGCCGATCACA
This sequence comes from Chloroflexota bacterium, assembly GCA_029782215.1. Taxonomy (GTDB): domain Bacteria; phylum Chloroflexota; class Anaerolineae; order J102; family J102; genus SSF26. The sequence goes on along the minus strand of JAKOVD010000210.1, from coordinate 2,461 downwards.
CCGGTGCCACTCGCCAGTTCAGCAGCCGCCGGGCACTTGACCGCGGCCTCGAGGAACTGACCGCGTTCCTGTACCGGAAGCATGGCCGGCCCGTCGAGGCGGTCGCATAACACCTCACAGCGCAGCACACGGGCGGGGGCTCGAGGTCCCCGCCCACCAGCCCACCAGGGGGATACCATGACAGACAACACAGAACGGGCGCTCACCATACCGGAAACCGTCGAGGGGGAGATCGTGCGGGAAGCTGGCGCCCCGAACTCCCTCGCCGTTGCCGGGCAGGTTGCCAACCGGCACGCCGCGGCCAGCGTGCTGGCCGATTACCGGGAGCGGCGGGCTGCCAGCACTCGCCGGCGGCATGATGCCGACCTGCAGGCCTTCGTCGAGTTCTTGCAGGCAACGGGGGCTGCCGCCGGGGACGTGCCCACGGCTGACGAGCTGGCTAGCTCCCCGCCGGCGTGGGCCGTGGTGACGTGGGGGATCGTCGAGGCCTTCAAGCGGTGGCAGCTCGAGCGGGGGTACGCAATCAATACCATAAACGCACGGCTCTCGACGGTGCGGGTATACGCCGGGCTGGCCCACAAGGCGGGTTCTATCGAAACTGACGAATACTCCCGTATACAGGCCGTCGAGGGGTATTCTCACCATGAGGGCCGCCATATCGACGAGGCTCGGCCCAGCCGCCGCCGCGGTGCGAAGAAGGCGCAGCCGGTACGGTTGACGCCGGCGCAGGTGCGCGCCCTCAAAAACCAGCCTCTCGACACCCCGCAGGGCAGGCGTGACGCGGTACTGATGTGCCTCCTGCTCGATCATGGGCTGCGGGTGTCTGAGGTCGTTGACCTGCAGGTCACGGACGTCGATATGCAGGCTCTCGAGCTGCGGTTCTACCGCCGGAAGGTGGACAAAACGCAAACCCACCGGCTGACCCCCGACACGGAGCGGGCGCTGCGGGCCTGGTTTGCCAGCGGGGACGCGCCGGCGGCCGGCCCGCTACTGCGCCCCACGGACCAGCGCGGGGAGCTGGTGCCCGGTGCGGTGGGGATCTCCCGGCGGGGGGTGTTTAAGCGGGTGCGGACGCTCGGAGAGCGGGCCGGTATTGACGGGCTGTCCCCCCACGATTGCCGGCACTTCTGGGCAACCCATGCGGCTAAATCGGGCACGGACGCGTTCTCACTCAAACAGGCCGGCGGCTGGGCCAGCATGGCAACGGTTGCCCGGTACATCGACGAGGCGGACGTTGCTAACGAGGGCGTCAAGCTGGACGGCAGCACCCGCATTCACACGTTGGCGCGATCAAACCCCACGGACGCCGGCGAGTAGCTGCTCCGGCACGAATCACACACCCCCGGCCGTGAGTGGCCAGCCGGGGGTGTTGCGCATGGTACACATCAGTGGAACCAGCTGGCGTCACAGCATCGGCACCAATTCCCGGGCCAGGGGTTGACGAACCTAAACAGCCGTACTATAATGTGTTCAGGTTTATCAGCAGCACAAGGGAGACACACTATGGACAAGCAGAAACTCCAGTTTATCGCGGAGCACCTGGACCCGCTCGACACCGCGGCCGGGTGGAGCAGCGGTGAGGCGTTCGCGGACACTATCATCGAGACCGCCGACGACGGCACGCCGCTGGAGGTGACACGCGACGACCTCATCGAGTATTGGCGGCAGGCCCGCCGCAAGGCGGAGGCATCGCGCCTCGAGCGCACGCCGCTACAGGTCCGCGTTGAGTACGGCCCGCGCAGCAATCGCGGAACGGCGATTGTCACGCTGAACGGCTTCACGATGGCCGACACCCTCACGCCGAAACTGGCCCGCGCCGCGCTGCGCGCCGTCGGGGCCACCGCCGGCGAGGTGTGGACGCTTCCGCAGCCGGACCCCGTCACAGGAGAGCTTCGCTACCGGGACGTCTACGGGTATCGCGTCTACGCACGCAGCGCGCGCAAGGTGTACGCACTCGACAGTGGCGTAGCGTAGGCGTCATCTTTATCCCTGACCTAGCACATTGGAGGTACACGATGGACGACTACAGTGAATTCGTGCACGAATACACCGACCCAGCAGATGGCCGGACGCGGTACGTCGTGGCGCGGCGTGTAGGCGACCGGTACATCGCGCCGTTGTCGCCGTTTGGGAAGTGGCTCACGGAGGCTGACGGGTTGAGTGGTCGCCGTGTTGAGGATATCGGAGGTCCTTTGACGTTTACCTATAGCCACCGCGCGCCCGCCATCCGTGTAGCGGTGGATTTGTACGGCGATGGCAACGACGAGATATGCCCACGATACCGTTGGTGACATAAGGATTGTGTCATGAGTGAGTCATGTGAGCGTTGCCACCGGGAGCTAGAGCCCGGCGATGAGAAGTTCTGCGCGTGGTGTCGTCGCTACAATGCCGTCTCTGACGAGGCGCGGTTGTTGCGCCGCCAGCTCGCCGCCGTGACCGCCGAGCGCGATGCGGCGCGGGC
>JAKOVD010000162.1 GCA_029782215.1 Chloroflexota bacterium | reverse complement strand
GCTCGCCCGTCTCCGGGTCCGGCTGGGCCAGCGTCCACACTTCGCCGGTGCTGGCCCCGACAGCGCGCAGCGCGGCCCGGGCCAGTTTCGGCGTGAGGGGGTCGGCCATCGTGAACCCGTTCAAGGTCACAATCGCGCTCCGCGGGCTGCCGCGCAGGCCGTATTCCACCCAAACCTGCAGCGGCGTGCGCTCCAGCCGCTCGGCCTCTGCCTTGCGGCGGGCCTGCCGCCAATAGTCAATCAGGTCCTCGCGTGTCACCGGCAGCGGCGTGCCGTCGTCGGCGTTCTCGAGGATGGCATCCGCGAACGCGTCACCACTGCTCCACCCGGCCGCGGTATCCATCGGGTCCAGGTGCTCGGCGATGTACTGCTGAGTGCTGTTCATTGTGTGCCTCCTTGCTACTGACTGCTAACAAACTTGAACATATCATACGCGCGCTGCTGAAGTTTGTCAACCCCTGGCCCGGGAATGGTGACGTTCAGCCTATGGGCGAGGCCCCCGTTCCTCAAACTTTTGAGTAACGGGAAAACCCGCCCCCCGTGCGGGCGGGCACGGCCCGACGCTTCCGGAAAAAATCCCGGAACCGATGCCGGCCCCCGTGCGGGTGGGCGCTAGGAATGTGTCCCACGGGACACAGCGGCGGGACCAGCCGGCCCCCCGTGCGGGCGGGCCCGTGGATGGTGGGGTGCATTGATGACGGGTCATCAAGCCTGCCCCGTTCATGGGTGGGCTTCCCCCTCCAGCCCGAAGCCGCGGATGCCATCGTTGGCAATCTTGGCATCCTCGACATAGCGGCGCGGCATGGCGAGGCTTGACCAGCCGCCCGCCTCCTGCAGGATAAACGGGTCGGTCCCGGCCGCGGCGGCGTGAGTGGCCCAGTAGTGGCGGCAGTCGTGGGCGCTCAGTCCGTCAATGCCCAGCGCGGCCCCCAGGACCTCGACGCGCTTCGTGATGGCGCGCTTGCTCATGCCCGGGGTGCCCAGCGCCCCGCCTTTCCTCGACTTCCTGAGCAGCGGCTCGCCGGCGGCGGGCATATCGCCGCTCGCGGCCCACGCCCGCGCCGCCCTGAGGGTGTCGGGGGTCAGGCGGTGGGTTTGAGTTTTGCCGACTTTCTCACGGTAGAACGTCATGCGGCCCGCCTGCAGGTCGAGGTTGTCGACCATGAGCGCGGCAACCTCACCGCAGCGCAGCCCGTGATCGAGCAGGAGACACATCAGCAGCGCGTCACGCCGCCCCTGTGGGGTGTCGGGTTGGTTTTTGAGCGCCGCCGCGTCATGCGCGCTCAAGCGCACCGGCGCGGCCTTCTTGGCCCCTACACGGCTCAGGGTGCGGCGTTCGTCGACGCGCTGGCCTTCGGTGTATCCGTAGCCCGTGACGCCCTGGATGGCGCTGTGTTCGGCTTCTGAGAGGGCCCCGGCTTTGAAGGCGAGCGCGGCGTACGTCTTAATCGTCGACAGCCTGACGTTGATGGTACCAATCGCATAGCCCTGCTGTTTCAGCCAGTGCTTGAAGGCCGTCACAAGCCCCCACGTCACACCCCGCCAGCCCTCCGGCGTGGTGCTGAGGTCGCCGCCCGGTGCGGCCCCCACGCTGGCCAGGAATTCGGCGAACAGCGCCAGCGCAGCGTCTTGCTGACGGAGTGTATTGGCCGCCTTGCCCTCGCGATACTCGGCGAACACGATGCGGCCCGCGGCCTGATTTGCCGCCTGCCCAACCGCGGTCAGGCCGGCGAGCGAGTGGTGCGGCTTCGGTACGATGCTGCTGTTCTCTGTCATGGTGTCCCCGTCCTAACGTTCTGATTTGTTTAAATAATCGGTATCTATTTTAGCCTATTATACGCCCGGAACGGGGCACGTGTCAAGCCCCAAGCTGACGCCCTGACGCCCTGAAGCCCGACCGCGCAGGATGCCCGGAGAGGCCCGTAAACAGCCCCACAGGGGTAATCACCCTAGAACGCCACACAGCGCCTCACAGCGCGCCACAGCGCGCCACAGCGCCCCTGGGGGGGGATTTGGAACCCACGGGTTCCAGTCCTGCTCAAGCAGGGTGACGAGGCCCCCGTTACTCAAAAGATTGAGGAACGGGCGGGTGAGGGCCGTGTGCATGGGGCAGCTATTACCTTACGGAAAACGTAAGGTCGCCGCACTCCAACACAGGCGGGCGGCTGCAGGGGTGCGATTGCGGGGGTGGACTGGCAGGCCTGCCGCTTACGCCGCCTTAGGCGGCCGCTGAGAAGCCGCCTGGGCCGCAATCGGCGCGGCTTCTGTGAGGAAGTCCGGCAGCGTCAGCCCGGCCGCCTTCACAGCCGCCAGGGTGGCCACCTCGCCGGCGTCCCGGAGGGCAATCTGCCAGAATGCCCACACCGCCCGCCGGCTGGCGTAACTCCCGGTGCGCTTGTGCTGTTTCAGCCACCAGACTAGCCGGCCGGTGTCCGTATTCCAGGGCCGGCCGGCCCACAGGCGGGCAGCGTCACGGCGGGCCATTACGCCGCACCCCGGGCCAGCTCGGCGCCACAGCGCAGGCACTCGGTGATGCCGGAGGGCCGGCGCCACAGCGGACCGCCACAAT
>JAKOVD010000159.1 GCA_029782215.1 Chloroflexota bacterium | reverse complement strand
AGGTCGAGGAGGCCAAGCAGGTGGCCGCGACCATCCAGGGTGACAAGGTGGTGATCAACGGCGTCGAGATGGACCTGTCGCGGTACAAGTTGCCGGACAGGATCCGCGACGCGTTGAGTGCAGCGTCACCGTTGTCCAACGGCCGCAAGAAGCCGGGCCCCGAAGCCCGGCACCCAACGGTGATTCCAACGGGTGGCGCTCCCAAGCGGGCGCCACTCACACTTTACGAGCGCCGCGTGCGCATCAACAAGCACAAAGGAGGCTGGTAGACATGAAGACCTTGCAGGAACTCCTGCAGGAGCGCGCCGAGCTGGTGCAGGCGCAGGCGGCGCTAATTGACGCCGCCAAGGTCGAGAACCGGGACCTGACCGACGTGGAAGCGGCTCGGTTCGAGGAGTTGGAGCAGAAGATCGTGGTGCTGGACGGGGAGATCGAGAAGGCTCGTATGCGTGAGGATCGCGAGGCCAAGGTTCAGCAGCGGTTGGAAGGACTGAAGACCCTCGCCTTCCATGCCCCGCGTCCGGGTGCTGGCCGCCGGGAGAAGGACGACGGTGGTTTCGAGTCGCTGGGAGAGTTCATCGCTGCTGTCCGGTTTGGCGATCCCCGGGGCCGCGTTAAGGCCGAGATGCGGATGGACGTCGGCGAAAGCGGCGGGTATGCGGTACCCGAGCAATTCCGCGACGAACTGCTGCAGCTTACGCCTGAAGAGGCCGTGGTACGTCCGCGGGCTACGGTCATCCCGCCCGGTACGCCGCCTGACGCGAAGCTAACCATCCCCGCGCTGGACCATAGCCAGGGCATCTACGGCGGGGTGGCTGTGCAGTGGATCGGCGAGGGCGCGCAGAAGCCCGAAACCGACGCCAAGCTGGTCGAGATCGCCCTGGAGCCCCATGAGGTTGCGGCGCATGTTGTCGTCACGGACAAGTTGCTCCGCAACTGGCAGGCCGCCGGGACTGTCATCCGCAACCTGCTGCGGGGCGCCATTGCGTCTGCTGAGGACGTCGCCTTCCTGACCGGTGACGGCACCAGCAAGCCTCTGGGCGTACTGAATAGCGCGGGTGCCATCGCTGTCAATCGGGCGGCCGCCAACCAGATCCAGTATGTTGACATTGTCAACATGCTGGCCAAGCTGCTTCCCGACTCCCTTGGTCGGGCCGTGTGGGTTGCGAACCAGAGCGTCCTGCCCCGACTGATGCAGCTGAAGGACGACGCCGGAAACCTGATCTTCATCCGCGGCGACGCGACCAGTGGCATTGCAGATACGCTGGCTGGCCTGCCGATCCGCTGGACGGGCCGGACGCCGGCGCTTGGCCAGAAGGGCGACCTCATGCTGGTCGACTTCCAGTACTACCTCATCAAGGACGGCTCCGGGCCGTTCGTGGCTGCCAGCGAGCACGTCTACTTTCGGGAGAACAAGACCGTCATCAAGGTCTTCTGGAACGTCGACGGCAAGGGGTGGGTTGCTTCGCCGCTCACGCTGGAAGACGGCATCACCCAGGTGTCTCCTTACGTCGTGCTCGACGTGCCGGCCGCCTAAGGTGGTGAAAAGCGATGAGGCATCGCTGCATCGCTGAGTTCGTGGACCTGAGGACGGGGGAGCGGGTACAGCCCGGCTCCTTCGTCTCGTTTGACGACCCGGAGAGGGCAGCTCGGCTGGTGGCGGCCGGCTGCATCGTGCTGGTCGAGAAGCCCACGGCGACCAACGAACCGGCGCCCGAACCGGCACCGAAGACAATCAAACGGCGCAAGGGGTGATGGGGATGCGAAAGATGCGGTGGGCGCTGCAGGAGCTCGAAGCGCCGACCGAGGAGCCTGTCACCCTCGCTGATGCCAAACTGCACCTTCGGGTCGACGGCGACGAAGAGAACACCTGGATCGAACGAGCCATTCGGGCCGCTAGGGAGTTCTGCGAGGAGACCCAACAGCGGGCCTACGTCTCCCGGCGGTTCCGCATGAGCCTGGAGAGGTGGCCCTGCGGACGGATCATCGTCCTGCCCAAGCCGCCGCTTCAGTCGGTTGAGGTTATCACGTACATCCTGGCCGACGGCACGGTGGAGACGCTGGACCCGAGCCAGTACGTCGTCGACGCCGCGTCGGAGCCCGGAACCATTTACTTGGCGCCCGGCGCTTCCTGGCCCGCTGGTCAGCTGGCGCCAGGGATGCCGATCCGTGTCGAGTTTACGGCGGGCTATGGAGCGGCTGCAGCCGTGCCGGAGCGAGTCAAGCAGGCTATCCTGCTCTTGGTCGGCCATTGGTACGAGAACCGGGAGACGGTGCTGGTCGGGAGCATCAGCCGGTCGATGGAGTTCGCCGTCGAGGCCCTGCTTTGGCAAGACCGATTCTGGTACTCGGGGCCGGAGGGATGACCGATGGCTGCGGGACGATTCCGGCACCGCATCACCCTTCAGGAGCTCGTCACAGGCCAGGACGAGGCCGGGCAGCCTGTTGACATGTGGCAGGACGTGGCGACTGTCTGGGCCGCCGTAGAGCCGCTCAGAGGCCGCGAGTATTTCGCCGCCCAGCAGGTGCAGGCCGAGGTGACGACCCGCATCAGGATTCGCTACCGCCGCGGTATCCGGCCCGAGATGCGCGTGCTCTACGACGGCCGGCTGTTCAACATCCTCTCCGTCATCGACCCCGAGGAGCGGCACGTCGAGCTGCAACTCATGTGCCGGGAGGTGGTCTGATGGGCAAGAGCGGCATGTGGGTGCAGGTGGAGGGGCTGGATGAGGCCGTGAGGCGGGTCCGGTCCCTCACCTCATCCTTGGAGGCCAAAGAGGTCGAGCAGGTGCTGGTCAAGGGCATGAGAGTTGTCCGCGACGAGGCCAAACAGCGCGTCCCCGTCAGAACCGGCCTATTGAAGTCGGCCATCAAGGCGCGGATCGGCAAACGCCGGGGTAAATTCGTCGCGGGCGCGTTCAGCGCGGTCGATTTCAAGAAGGCCCCCCACGCCTACCTGGTGGAGTACGGCACCCGCCACAGCCGGGCAAAGCCATACTTTCGGCCGGCCTGGGATACCAAGAAGGACGAGGTGAAGAAGCAGATCGAGGACGACCTGCGCGCCCTGATAGAGGGGAGGTTGCGGTAGATGGAGATCGCCGTCAGGGCGCACCTGATCAACGACCCGGACGTGAAAGCCCTGGTGGACACGCGCATCTACCCAGACGTGCTTCCCCAGGGTGTCGTCTACCCTGCGATCCGATACCACCGGATCGACACGCCCAGGGTCTACACGAAGGGCGGGTACGCCGGGCTCTCCCGTCCGCGCCTGCAGATCGACTGCTACGCCACGACCTATGTGGCCGTGCGCAACCTGGCGGCCGCTGTTCGGGCAGCGATGGAGCGGTACCCGGGCCCGGCCGTCTGCGAGAACGAGCAGGACGGCTACGAGGAAACCCCGGACCCGCCCGTATATGTGCGGACCCTGGAGTTCCGAATCTGGCATAGGGAGTGATCTGAATGGCTGAGATGAAGGGCGTCGACATCCTGATTCTCGTCGACACCGGGACCGAGGGCACTCCTCAGTGGACGCCCGTTGGCGGCCAGCGGGGGGCGACCCTGTCGGAGTCGGTGGACACCATCGAGACCACGCATAAGGCCAGCGGCGGCTACAAGACCTATGAGGCCGGCCTGGTCGACTGGACGATCAGCTGCGACGGGGTCTACATCCCCGACGACGCTGGTTACAAGGCGCTGGTGGACGCGATGCGCCAGCGCAAGAAGGTAAAGGTCCGCTGGCAGGAGGCCGGGCAGGCCACCTATGAGGGGCTCGCTATTGTGACCTCTCGCGACCTGGAGGGCCCGCATGACGGCGAGGCCACCTACTCCATGGAACTGCAGGGCTGCGGGGCTCCGGTGCTGCAGCCCACTCCGTAGGTGATCGGCCGTGAACTATGTCAACATCGAGCTGGATAAGCCGCGGCGCATCAGGTTTGACACCAACGCCCTCTGCGACGCTGAGGAGGCCCTGGGCGTCGGCATCGGCGCCATGCTGAATCAGCAGGTCGGATTCCGGGTGATCAGGGCCCTGCTCTGGGCCGGCCTCCGGTGGGAGGATCGGGGCCTCACGCTGGAACGCACCGGGGCCCTCATGCAACTGTATATCGAGGCGGGCGGCACCGTCGAGTCCCTGGCCGAGGCGGTCACACAGGCCTTGCTCGCGTCCGGCCTGTTCAAGACGGGCGCCGGCGATGAGGGAAACTCGAAAGCGGAGGCGGCAGAGTAGCCGACCTCCGCTTCTCTGAGTGGCTCGAAGGTTCGTTGCCCGCAGCTTATGCTGCAGGGCTCATGCCTTGGGATATCGGGCGACTGACCCCTGGTGAACTCCGGGACATCGTGCTGGCTCGTTCGGAGCAGGAATCCAGAGGCCGCATAGAAATCGCGTGGATGACCGCCTTATTCACTAGACAGCGCAAGTTGCCATCCCTCGAGAGGTTATTGGCTCCGGCAAGCAGGCGACAGGCTCTGAAGACGCCGGAGCAAGCCAAGACGGAATATGAAGAATTAGTGGAGCGGCTGGGGAAGTAGCCCGGCCGCTGTGCTTTAGGAGGAGGTGGTACC
>JAKOVD010000133.1 GCA_029782215.1 Chloroflexota bacterium | reverse complement strand
ACCTTGCCGGTTATGATCCTGAGATCTGCATTAAGCCGATCGACACCTAGATCCCTGGTAGAAATTCTGGCCAACTGTGTTTATGGGTGCGGAATGACGGTTGGATGTTCCTGTAAGAGCCAATTTTAACCGGATACCGGTCCCTGGACCTGCGTTGCTGCAGTCGCGATTTCCACTTCCGGAAGTCCTGCTGGCAGTCGGCAAGGAGTGGCACGAGTGAGCGCTTCGTGGTATAATAAAAATGTGGGCTGCGGTGGAGCGGCCCACAGCAGAGCACAACTGAATATGCTTGCCGGCGCGGTGGAGTGCCGGCAGGTTCGTGGAGCCGTTGGAGGCACCCGGACCGATGTCCCCTGCGATGACCAGGGGGCCGGGCTGGGTGCCTTTGTCTTTTCCCGGCCCGGCAAGGAGGCAAAGACGATGCAGGCGACAAGAGCTGAACGTCTGGCGGCCCGTATGCAGGCCATTTTGGACAATGCCCAGGCCGAGGGCCGCAACATCACGGAGGCCGAAGAGGCCGAATATCTCCGACTGGCCCGGCTGCACGCCGTGGCCGTCGAGCTGGAGGGATACGACGATGACGAAGAAGATGCGTGAGGTGCTGAACCGACTTCGTGAGGCCGAGACCCGAGTCCAGGCCGCCCTGGAGAACGAAGACACGGCCGCGGCCGAGGCTGCAATGGAGGAAGTGCGGGTGTTGCGCGCGCAGAAGGCCGCGCTTGCCCGTGAGGAACAGGAGGCCCGGGCGGCAGCGGTCGCCAACGGCCGGAGGGTCTATCCTGACCCTGCGGACGAGTTGGGCGGTGGCGCCGGTCATCGTGGCGGGGCCTTTGCCCGGGCGGTGCTGGCCCAGGGATTCGACCCGCGGACCCGCCCGGTGGTGCGGGTGCCTTTGGCGCAGGCGTTCCCTGACCCCGACAAGTGGCGCCGTATCTATCCTGACGACATCGAGCCGATGGGCCGTGATGAGCGGTTCCTGTTCCCGCTGCTGCCGGCCCTGGACATCGAAGACGCGGCCGCCATCGAAGACTACCGGCAGACCGAGCGGGCCGTGACCGGTGACGTGGAGCGGGCCGTGGACGCCGACACGGACAAGGCGACCCTCAACGTTAAGATTGAGCATGTCGTGAGGGAGGCCAAGCAGTTTGCGGTGGTCGTGCCCGACATTCCGAACCAGGCCCTTCGGTCCCTTCCGCAGCTTGAGACCTTCCTTGAGACCGAAGGCCGGTTCGTCGTGGCCCAGGCCATCGATCAGCATGTACTGCGGGAGATTCTGGCCGAGAACCCGCCCACCAGCTACATGGGTGCGAACCTGATTGAGCGGGTGCGTCATGCCATCGCGGCCATGCGGGCCGTGGGGGCGCAGCCTGACGTGTTGGTCCTGAACCCGACGGACGCGGCCGAGCTGGACCTGTTCCGGCAGCCCGGCAC
>JAKOVD010000113.1 GCA_029782215.1 Chloroflexota bacterium | reverse complement strand
ACGCTGTCCACGTGCGGCAGGAGGCCGCTGGCCTTGTCGGGCGGCGTGGCCAGCAGGACCTGCAGCCCGGTGTCGATCATGAACTTGAGGGCGCTGGCGGTGCGCGCCGTATCCATCTTGCCGAACGCTTCGTCGAAGATGGCCAGCCGGATGGTGTCGGAGGGCCGCGCCTGGTTCAGACGGTAGGCCTGGGCAAAGCTGGCGGCCATGGCGACGTAGAACGGGGTGGTGGTCTCGCCTCCCGACTTCTTGGCGTTGATCTGGCTGTGCAGGGCGCGATCGCCGTTGGGGTAGTGGATGCGGATGTCGTACGACAGGTAGTTGCGGTAGTCCTGCAGTCGGCGCAGTTCCTCCGCCCGCTCATCCTTGGCGCCGATGGTCAGGCGCTCAAACAGGAGATCCCAGCCTTGCTGGTGCGAGCGCCGGAAGTCGGAGTCGAAGAGGGAAGCGCCCAGCACGGCGCGGCTGTCCATCACCATGTCGTAGACAGGACGCAGCTCGGGCGCCGGACTGGCGAGAAACTCGTAGCGCTCGCCACCGAAGCGCAGTCTGCTCAGGGTGCTGTTCAGGTGGTCGAGCTGGCTGCGGGCGTCTTCGATCTGCTCGCGCAGCCGGTGGATGAAGTTCTCCACCAGCTCTTGTTCGGCGAGACCGCGCTGGCGCGCCACGCGGCTTTCATAGTCCGGCAGTTCGGTTTCGACGTAGCGCTGGCGTTCGAGGGCATACCGGCCGGCGTCCTCCTGGCTGTCATAGCCGAAATCGTAGCGCACGCTGTAGTCCTTCTTGGCTTCGAGGAGCCGGTCCCGGCACTTGACCTCGGCCCTGGCATAGTCGTCTTCATAACGTGCGGCATTGTCGCGCACGATCTCCAGGGGCTGGCGCTCACGGCGGCGGGCGTATTCGCGTTCGGCCTCTTCGCCCAAGGGCTCGGCCTCCTCCAAGTGGAGAAAGGCGGCCACCCCTTGTACCGCGGCGGCGCCTTGCTGCGTCAGCGCTGGAAGGATCTCGCTGTCCAACGTGAGCAGGAGCCGTCGCTGGTCGCCGACCGCCTGGTCGGCCTCGGACAGACGGCGTTGGGCCTCGGCGACTGCGGCTTTGGCAGCCTGGACTTCGGCTGTGAGGGCGGTCAGCGTGACGGCGTCCAGGCTCGCCAGCTCGGTTTGCAGGGCCGTCAGGGTTGCCCTGACTTCGGGCAGGCGTTCAAGCTCGGGCAGGCGGCCCTCCAGGTCGATCAGGCCGCGCACACGGTCGCGTGTCAGCGCCAGACGTTGGTCGAGGCCGGCGAGCTGTCCCGTGAGGACGGCGAGCTCGCCGTCGTTGGCCTGGACCTGCGCCGCGCGCTCGGCGATCCGGCGGGGCAGGGCCCGGCTGCCGATGAACCAGCGGCGATAACGATTCGGGTCGAGGTGACTCGTCGTGAATTGGCGGCGGACGAAGCAGTCACGGGTCACGCCCTGCCGCTGTGTGCGCAGCTCCTCCACGGATTCGCACTTCACATAACCTCCCAGGAGGAGGTCGAGGTAGGCGCGGGCCGTGGGGTGACCGGTCCGGACTTCGGCCGCCAGGCGGTTGGCCGGGGGACTGGCCGGGCTGGCGCTGGCGGCCGCCGCCAGAAGGCGCTCGCCATCCACCAGACCGACGCCGTGCAGGTCGTCCTGGAAACGACGGTCCCGGTAGAGGCGCAGGGCGGCATCGTAATGGGAGGGGGGCACGAGCAAGTGGAAACGGGCGGGCCCCAGGAGTCCTTCCACGGCGTCCTGCCAGGCCTCATCGCGCACTTCCAGCACCTGGCAGAGGTAGACCACCTCGTCGGCGTCCAGGCCCAGCTCGGCGCGCAGCAGGCGGCGGAGCCGCGCGGCCGCCGGCGCCTCCGTTTCGTATCCCGCCTCATGATCACCGGTGCGCAGCCGGGCGAGCTCCTGCCGCTGGCGGGCGCCTTCGTCTGCCAGCAGGCGCATTCGTTCCACCACCAGGGCGCGGCGGTCGGCATACGACTGGCCCAGATCGGCGAGCGTGGACGGCAGCGAGTGGACGAGAGGCGCCAGCGTCTCCCACCCGTCCCCCCTTCCGGTCTCTGCGAAGGGCGATGGCGGCCAGGCCATCTCGCCGAAGCGGGCTAGCGCCTCGGCCAGCGCCGGGGGAAGGGGCCGGCCGTCGGCATGCACCAGGCCGGCAAGCGCCTGCATGGCCCTGTGCTCGGCCGCCAGGGCGGCGGCGGTCTCGGCGGCGAGACGTTCCCGACCGGCGAGATCGCTCTCGGCGCGGGCAATGGCGGCGCCAATCTCAGATTGCCGGGCGGCCGTGCGATCGGTCTGCAGCGCGATCTGCGCCTCGACCAGCCGCTCCTGGGCGAACTTGAGACTCTCCGCCAGACCTTCGCGGGTGAGCTGGACCCGCTGCAGGCCGAGGTCGGCTTCGTCGCGCTGAAGCCGGTGGCGCTTGAGATCGGCCAGGATAAGGTCGGCCTCGGCCTGGCGGCGCACGAAGCCGTTGGTGAGGCGGCGACGGCGGTTGGCCAGGCGTTCGGCGTCCACCTCAGCGATGCCGTCGAGGGCGGCAATGCGGGCGACAATGTCGGCCACGAGCGCCTCAAAGTGGCGCATTGTCTCAAGCTGCTCCTGCAGCGTCCGCACATCCACAAGCGCCTCGTCGAGCAGGTAGTTGTGGACGAAGTCGCGGATGTTGGTCAACGGGCTGAAGGCGACGCCCTTGACGAGCTTGCTCACGAAGGTGTCGCGCAGCTGGCCGAGGCGGTTCAGGAGGTTGGCACGGTAGTCCTCCAACCGGGTGAACGTCTGTGCCTTGGCGCCTGTGGGCAGGGCGAAATGTTCCAGGTGGCGGCGAAAGGCGCCGGTATCGAAGAGGCGGCCGGGGGTCCGGAAGAACCAGGCATCGTTCAGGGGGGCGTTGTGAACGATGAAGTAGGTGATGTCGGGACTATGGTTGTCCTGGTAGGCGTCCACCAGGGCGCCGTGGACAAAGTGCGTGCCGTCGTCATTGGCGAATTCCAGCGCCACCAGGCCGGTGCAGTCGCCGCGCAGAAAGCGCTGGCCCTCCGTGCCCAGCTCGCCCCGCACGTACGAGCTCAGCGTGCGCCGCGAATTGGCCAGGGCGGCCTGGTTGAACTTGACGTCGCGCTGCCCGCCCACGAGGGCGAACTGGACGGCATCGAGGACGGTCGACTTGCCGGCCCCGTTGACGCCGAGGAAGTAGGTGCTGCCCTGGCAGGTGATGGTGGCGTCGGTGAACAGATGCCAGTTGACGAGACGGATGCGGGTGAGCTGTTTCATGGCGCAGGAAGAGGGCCGGGAGCGGCGGTGGAGTTGCCAGGGGGAGTGCGGGTGGTCAGAACGCAGGGCCGGGATGCGGGCTTGGCGCTTCAGACATCATCCCAGCCGGCGCCGCCGGGGATGGACGCTTCCTCCGCGCCCTCGGCGGCTTCGGCGCCGGCGGCGCGGTAGCGATTCACCCAGGCTTCCATGTCGGTGGCCGTCTGCACGGGGAGGATGAGCTTAAGCGAGCCGCGCAGGCGCAGGCGGGCTTCGCTGTCGCGTACGTTGATGCTGCGGCCGTCCAGCGTATCGATCAGCCCCAGCTTGCGCAGCCGGCGCAGGAGGGTTTCGTACTGCACGACGCCCAGGTCGCGCTCCTTCCCCGTGAGGGTGCGGTACTCCTCGCGCACCTCGCCGACCGTGACCACGGGGTCCATGGCCAGACGCAGGCTTTCGGCCTGCTCCTCATAGAGCTTGCGCAGCACGACGATCATCAGCGACTCGTCCAGCCTGTACCGTGCCCGGCAGTAGCTGTGGTCGGAGACGGCCTGGAAGATGCTGTGGTAGTCGTCGTGCAGCAGGGTGAATCCGGACATCTCCAGGACGGCGGCCATGACGTCGCGGTGGCGGGCGACCGTGTAGTAGTCTTCCTTGTCTGCCTCGACATCGCGGTGGAGAAAGGTCTGGCCCAGCAGACGGTTCACCAGGCGCGGGACCTCCCGGCGCGTGCGTTCGGGCAGGCCGGCGGGGGTGAGGAGGGCATCGGCATCGATCGGCATGGTCTAGCCTCCGTTTGCGTTGTGTGGGCTGCCGTTGGGGAGCTTTATCAGCTCAAAAGGCTGCACCAGGTATGGTCCGAACGCCAGGGCGGCGCCGTCCACAGGTTCGACCCCATAGCCGACCTCGGGATGGTGGCCGTAGGCGAGGGCGAAGATCGCCCACGGCAGGTCGGCAAAGAAATCAGGCGGCAGCTCGGCCGCCTGCAGACGCTGGCTGCCGTTCAGGAACCGGCTGACGAACTGCTGAATCCGCTGCGGTGTGACGCCGGCGCCGATGTCGGCCAGCACGACCTGGCGCAGCATCTCCGCCTGCTCGGGGTCCAACGTCGCGCCGGCGATCACTGCCGGGTCGAAGGGTGCGCGGGCCCTGGGCATCGTATACAGGCTGTCGGCATCGGGCGCCCGCACAGGGGTCAGCCGCGGCCCCGGTGCACTCTCAGGCAGCATGGCCATCCCTTGTTCCTGGAGGCGCGCCAGGCCCCGCGCCAGGGCCACCAGGCGATCCTTGAAGTTGCCATCGGCGCTCCCCATCTGGCTGCGCACGTGGCGCAGGGAGGTGCGCAGGTATTGGGTGTGGCGGCGATCCAGTTCGGCCAGCAGCGGATCCAGCCCCTCCAACTGGTCGACGATAAAGCGGAGGGCATGGCCGATCTCGGCCTCGGCCTGGGCAGGAGTCAGGCGGCGCTGCAGTGCCAGCTCGTTGGCGGCGCGGTCGAGCCAGTCGCCGTCCTGCAGCCACGTTTCCAGGTGGTCGATGATGTCGCGACGGTAGCGGGAGATGTGGTCGCTGGTCTTGAGCGCATGGTAAGCCGCGCCCAGCGCCGGCGCGTAGTCGTCGAACTGCATCCGCATCAGCTCGGGGACGGTCTTGTCCTGGGTCACCCGTTCAGTGTAGCGGCGGACGTTCTGGTTCAGCTCGTTCAGATCCCGCACCAGGCTGCGCACGTTCTCAAAAGCCTGGGTCACGGCCAGGGCGGGAGAGAACTCCTCGTGCTCGCTGGTGATGAGCTGGTGCGCGGCGTAGAGCCGGCCCGCGTATTCGCGGGGGCGCTGCTGGCCGATGGTGCGCAGGGCCTCCAGAAGCGTGAAGGCATAATCGGGCAGCGTGATGTACTCCGTGTAGTCGGCGCCTTGTTCGCGCTCGATCCAGCCCGCTTCGGCCAGCCGGCGCAGCAGCCAACTGGCGTACTCGGGGAGGGCCTTTTCGCCGGCCGGGCGCACCTCACCCTCGGCTGCTGCCGAGGCCGCCACCTCGGCGGCGGCCTGCGCGTCTCCCAGGTAGCTCACGATTTCGGCCAGCACGATCTCCCGCGTGAGCCCGAAGCGATTGAATTCCGCCAGGTCGTAGATGCGCAGGAGCACGGCTACGTGATGTCGCTGCAGGTTGGCGAACCCGCCCGTGCCCAGGATGTTGAAGAGCTGGCAGGGGAGGACGTCGAAGGGATTGCCCTCGGGCTGCGGTCTCACGGTTCGCCTCGCGCGGGGTCGCCCCAGACCAGGATCTCGCTCGGCGTGCAGCGGAGCACCCGGCAAAGGCTGGCAAGGTCTGCTAACTCGACATAGCGCGCCTCACCGGCGTCCAGCCGGTATACCAGGTCTTTGGGCACACCGGCCTGAGCGGCCAGGCCCCGGAGGGTCAGGCGCTGGCCGGTGGCAGCCTGCAGATGGCCCAGGAGGATGGTCAGGCGGTTGGTGGTGAAGATCTCGGTCATGGTCGTACAGATGTTCGGAACATTTGTTCTAATTGGTCGTATGGTAGCACCATCTGGTGCGGCTGTCAAGAGGGTTGGGCCAAAAGACAGATGTTTGGGCGCATAGATAGACAAGGCCGGCGTAGAGCACGAGGCACACCCGAGCAGGAACCAGCCCACTTGACAGCGGCTCGGCGTTCCTCTAAAATGGCTATGAAGATAGCCATCTGGAGGATGACGATGATGCCCACCTACTCAGTTGCTGAAGCGCGGAACCGCTTCGCCGAGCTCGTCCGTGACCTGGAGCATGTGTCCCAGATCGAGGTCACGCGGCGCGGGCGGCCGGTGGCGGTTCTCATTTCCATCGCAGAGTTCGAGAAGCTGCGCAGCAGGCGCGTGAGCTTCGGCAGCGCCTACGATGCCTTCCTGTGCACGGTTGACTTGGCCCAGGTGGATATCGAGCCGGAGGTCTTCGAAGGCCTGCGCGAACCCTCCACCGGACGGGAGATGACCTGGTGACGCTGCGCTACCTTCTCGACACTAACGTTGTCTCTGAACCGCTGCGGTCCGTTCCCAGTCAGGAGGTGCTCCATCACATGCGGGAGCACCCAACCGAGATCGCGATTGCATCGGTCGTCTGGAACGAGCTGTGGTATGGGTGTTATCGGCTGCCCAGATCACGCAAACGCGCCGTGATCGAGACCTATCTCAAGGACGTGGTCGCACAGTCGATTCCGATCTTGTCCTACGATCGGCGGGCGGCACTGTGGCACGCCGAGCAGCGAGCGCGGCTGGCCCAGGTTGGGAGACCGGCGCCATTCGCCGACGGCCAGATTGCCGCCATTGCCGTGACGAATGGCCTGAGCCTGGTGACGCTCAACCGTGATGACTACATCGCCTTTCAGGACCTTCGGCTGGAGGATTGGCTTTGACGCCGGGGTGACGGCTGCTTGGCCGGTGACCGCTGCCCAGCGGTCACTTCCCAGGGCCTCTCAAAAGCCGTCTTCAGGCAAATCTGTGATTTCAAACAGTGCCACTTGCTGGATAGGCGATGGCACGAAGTCGGGTGGTTCCAACGGCGCAGCCGTGTGAAATCCGATGGAACGCTAACTTTTGAGAAGCTCTGGGTCACTTCCCGGTTATTCTTGATATCCGCACGTGGGCCAAAGGATAATCCGATGCAGTCAATGGGCGGCCGGCCGGCGGCTGCCCCTGAAGGAGATGTCGACCGTGCATGCTTCGTGATGTCGCGTCGGCCACCTACAAGGGTGGTTATCTCATGGAGCTTACTTTTGACAATGGTGAACATGGGGTCGTTGACTTCACACCGTATGTTCGGCGTGGAGGCGTCTTTGAACGCTTTCGAGATATTGCCTTCTTTCGCGAGTTCCGAGTCGACCCAGAACTTGGAACTTTGACATGGGCAGGCGAGATCGATATCGCTCCTGAGACACTCTACTCACGAGCCACGGGAGTGGCGCTTCCTGATTGGATGGTTTCAGAAGAAATAGCGACGTGAAGGACTGCCGGGCCTGACACGCCTCGCTTAGCAATGGGCCCGATGTCCTGTCGGGGTGGCCTAGCCGTGCTGCTTGACGTCCTTGGCAGCGAAGGGGACGCCTGACACACCTCGTGGCCACCAGGGCGGGCGATGCCGCCGTCGTACCCCGCTATTGACGCCGGTGGCCTTCCTTCTGCGGAGCCCCTGGAGACGTTGTCTACGGGGTGCTCTTGGTGTATAGTCCGCGGCAGGTTGTTATCCAGCAGCTAAGTCATCGTCGCCAGCGCCCCTGCGAAGGGGTCAAGATGGCCCCTGCTGGCGCTGCGTTCTCTCAATTCAAGTCAGGAAAGTCATGAAGAGAACATTGGTCTGCGGAGCCGGTGGGTTCATCGCCGGGCATCTGATCGAGCGACTGAAGAAAGAAGGCTACTGGGTGCGCGGCGTGGATATCAAGGCGCACGAGTTCCGGGACACCTTTGCCGATGAGTTCCTGCTGCTGGACCTGCGCGAGCCCGAAGCCTGCCGGCAGGCCCTGACCCTGGGCGACAGCGTCATCGACGAGGTGTACCAGCTCGCCGCCGATATGGGAGGCATGGGCTTCATCCACTCGGCCGAGTGCGAGATCATGCACAACAGCATCCTGATCAATGTGCACATGACCCACCATGCCGCCGAGATGGGCGTGCCCCGCTATTTCTATTCCTCGTCGGCCTGCGTCTACCCGGACATGCAGCCGGGCGATCCCGAAATGACAGAAGTCCAGGCGATTCCGGCCAACCCCGACAACGAGTACGGGTGGGAGAAGCTCTATTCCGAGCGTATGCTGCAGGCTTACGCCCGGCGCTATGGCATGACGGTCCGCATTGCCCGCTTCCAGAACTGCTACGGGCCTTACGGCACTTGGACGGGCGGCCGCGAGAAAGCACCGGCGGCTATCTGCCGCAAGGTGGCCGAGGTCGCCGAGGGCGGAACCATTCCGGTGTGGGGGAACGGCACCGCGGTGCGCTCCTACACCTTCGTACACGACATGGTGGACGGCATTCGCCGGCTCATGGACTCGGACCTGGAAGGCCCCGTCAATATCGGCAACCCTGAATACGTCACCGTCAAGGAGTTGGTGGACACCGTGGCGGCGGTCTCGGGCAAGCGCTTCCAGATCGAGTGGGTCGAGGGACCTGTGGGCGTCCAGTCGCGCAACTTCAGCAACGAGCGCATCTACAGCACCGGGTGGCGCGCCCGCTACCCGCTGGCGGCAGGCATCGCCCTGACCTATCCCTGGATTGAGGAGCAGGTCCGTTCGGCGCGGCAGGCATAACCTGATCGCCGCGGGTGGGATCCAACCGGCCCGGCCGGCGCGCACCGCTTCGCCGATGGACGCCATGGCGGCGCGCAAACGCGGGTAGAAGGCGATCGTTCTTCGCCTTCGCACCCTGGGCGCGGGAAGACGCCGGGCTGCCTACCCCCAGTCCGGCGCCAATTCGGGAATCCTGCTGGCGATCCGGGCTACATACCGGCGCAGCTCCACCGCGTAGGGAGGGTTCAGCCCTTCCAGAGCGGCGACGGCGCGGTTGGCATGCCGGCCGGCCAGGGCTGCGGTGAAGCGGAAGCCGCCGAGACGCTGCACGCACTGCAGCACGAGGGCGGTGTCCTGGCTGGCCAGCCCCTGCCGGAGCGCGGCGTGATCCTCCGTCTGCTGGTGCTGGTTGAGGGCGTAGACGAGGGGGAGCCCGTACTGGGCGCGCGTGAAATCCGGGGCCACCGTCCCGCCGATGAGGTCGAGGTAGTCGTCTGCTATCTGGATGAGCATGCCCAGAGCGGCGCCGTAGTCGGTGAGCCGCCGCACCCCATCGCTGCTGCCCCCCGCCGCCAGGGCACCTGCCTGGGCCGCCGTGCTGAAGATCAGGCCGCTGGTGGCGGCCATCCTTTCCAGGCACGCAGGCAGGGAGGTGCCGGCATAGCGCTTCTGACCCCGTGCGGCCAGGATGCCGGTCTCGGCGAAGAGGACCTGGATGCGCGGGGTAGTCTCCGCCAGGCAGGCTTGGCCCAAAAACAGCAGGCCCAGCCCCACCTGCAGCAGCAGCGCTGGCTCCCAGGTCCGCCAAGGGACTTGCTTCTGGGCCTGGTCCCCATCCTGCAGGTCGTCGAGCAAGTCTGAAGCCAGGTTGTAGAGGTTCCAGGCGGCGGTTACGGGAAGGGCCCGCCCGGGGTCCCCGCCGGCGGCCCCGCAGGCCAGGAGAGGAAGAACGGCACTGTCGCTGACCGGCGGCCCCGCCGTCTCCCGGCCCCAGGCTTCAAGAACCCGGGCGAGATCGGTCCACTCCCAGAAGTCGGCGCCGCGGTGCCTGATTGCCTGCCAGACCCGTTCCTGGTAGGCCCGCAGCCACTCCTCGCCGTCCATCGCCTGTTGCAGGGAGAGAGCTGGCAGGAGCGCGGTGGAGCGGGTACACCACGTCGTGCTCCTGCCTCCGTCTCGTTTAGCCGCAGCGACCGCAGATCCCGGCGGCCGTGCTCGGGCCGGACGCCAGTAGCAGGGTCAAGGCCGCGATCCCGGCCATGCCGGCGCCGGTCCCGATGACTGCCGTCGCCTTCTCGATCGGCTCGGCGGGCCCCATTCGCTCGGCGGCTGCCAACGCTTCCCGGGCAATCCGCGCCAGGGTCTGGGTGGTGCTCTCCTGATCCATCGTTCCTCCTTGGCGTGAGGGAGACAAGACTGAAAGACGATGCCCCTAAGTATACGCACTGCTGCCGAAATCGGGAATAGCGCCGCCTGCCGATAGCGGTGCGGCCGGCGCCGCACCGTCCACACGACCGCCAAGCGGGCGGCGTCCCGTGGCCCTGCCGCCGGTGCCGTGCCCAGGAGCGGTGTCAACGGTACCTCCGCCACCCGGGACCGCGGCTCCGGACCCCGACCGGCGGAGGCCAGCCGCCCCCGGAAGGCAGGGCGAACGGCGGTCATCTCCGGTGCCAACCCGGCGGCAGGATCACCTCACCGCCGTGACGGGAGGCGGAGGACTCGGGAGGGGTGGGCTCCGGTGCCAGTTCGGGGCAGGGGACAGCGTAGGCCTGGGCCATGCCGACAATGTCGGCGACGGTCGCCTCCCACTGCCGGCTGCCCTGCCCGCCGGCGCGCGGTGCCTGGCGCAAGCGCAGGTGAGCGAGGACGCGACCGACGCGGCGCGGAGTGACCAGGGCGTCGCGCACGTTCCAGCCTTCATCGCCGGCGACGGCCAGGGCCTCGGTCACGATCTGCTGAACCGTGAGCCGCAGCGTGGTCTCGGGCGACGGCAGGGCCGGTGGGGCTCCCCATCCCCCGCTTCCGGCACGGACGGCACAACGGCACAGGCTGCGGACGACCAGCCGCGTGACGTCATTGTTCTCAAGCTGGCGGCGCTCCTCCTGGTAGCGCCAGGAGAGCTCCTCGAGGCGAACATACAGCCCGACTTTGTCGCCGGGTGTCGCGGTCCACCAGGCGTGCGGGGCCGGTGCCGCCGCCGGCGCCGTGCGCGGCCGTTGCAGCCTGCCCTCGCGATCCTGGTCGTCCAGCCAGAGGGCGATGGCCAGCAGGGCTCGCCAGGGCTCCAGCTCGCGGCCGCTGAGCCGGGCGTGCTCGGTGGCGCGGCTTTCGTAGCCGCCGCCGGCGAAGCCGGGCAGGGACGCGACCGCCAGCGCCCAGAGGTCGTCGACCAGTTGTCGGCGGTCGTGTGGCCAGAGGCCGAAGTCGAGAGGCTCGGCGTTGGCCAGGCGGCGGTCGCTGGTGCGGGCCATGGGCACGACCAGGGTACGGCTGGCCAGCACCGGGTCGGGGAGCCGGATGGCCGAAAACAGGCGAGGGCAGAAGGTGTTGACGAGACGAGTCTGCCAGCGGCCCTTGCCGACCGGCTCTTTGAGGGAGACGACGCTGCCGCGGCGGTTGCCGGCCAGCAGCAGGGTGCGCTTGTCGGGGTCGGTACGGCCGGGGGAGGCGAGGGGTTCGGCGTCGTCGAAGGCAAGGGTGGCGCCATAGTCGGCCATGTCGCGCAGGGTGGCAAAGCTGGCGCCGCCCTGGACGACGAGACCGAGGTGGCAGAGTTCGGCCATGAGCAGGAGGCACTGGGTCTTGCCGCTGCCACGGTCGCCGTTGGGCCACAGGTAGCCGAAGACCTGGAACGCATCGAGAAACCAGGTGGCGAGGGCGTAGGTGGCCAGCAGCTCGGTCATCGTGCGTTGGTCGGCGAGGCTGCGCCGGAAGTCGAGGAAGGTATCCAGCACGGCGGTGAGGCGGGCAAACAGGTCCAGGGGGTCGGGGCGCTGCCCCTGGTGGAAGGCGGCGATGCCGGCGGCCGACCAGCAGCGTGCGGGCGGCGGCGCCTCAGGCAAGTGGACGCGGAAGGGCAGGTCGCCGAGGGACGGGCTGGTGGTGTCGCCGAACAAGGCGCCGTCATCGCGCAGGATGAAGAGGCGCTGCTCTTCGATCACGCGGGGCGCTGACGGGTGGGGCGCTGACGGGCGCGGGGGATGGGTCACGCGCACGTCCAGCCAGGCCGCGGCGTAGCCGCGGCCTTCAAGCAGGCACAAGGGCCGGCGCATGACCAGCGGCGGCCGGGGTAGGATCTCGACTGCAGGCGCGGGGGGAGGGGTGGAAGGTAGAGATGCGGGCATGGTCAACTCATCGGGAATGGGATGGGGCATGAAACGACGCCGCGGGGAGGGGTGCTGCGTCCGTAGCGGGTGTGGCCGGCGGCGGCGCTCCGTCCGGCCCCCTTTGGTCGGCGGACGGAGCCGGCAGTGTCTGTCCAGACGGGGGCGAGCCCGGCGGCAGAGGGAGGCTGGGCCGCCCTGTCCGGCCCGGTTTCCCCCCGCCCCCCTGTATCCCCGGCGTCTGGCCGGCGGCGGACCCGGCGAAGGGGTTGTGGCGGGAGAAGCGGCCCCAGGTGGCGGTCCAGAGGGTGCCGGGTTCGTGCGAGAGGGACCGCAGGTCGGTGGCCAGGCCGTCCGCGGCTACGGCGGCCGCCGAGCGCTGGCGCTGCACCCGCTGGCGGGGCGAGAGGGCGACCAGGCAGGCAAAGCCCTGCAGCTCGAGCTGCAGCTCCCACTTCCGGCGCAGCCGCTCGGCCTTGGCCCTGCCGGTGGCCTGCGGCGCCTCCACCTCGACGTAGAGACGGCGCTCGCTGGCGGGGTCGACGACGAGGAGGTCGGGGGCGAGGGGCCAGGGCAGGACCGGGCAGACCTGGGTCCAAAAGCCGTGCCGCCGGAAGTAGTGGGCGGCGAGGATGACCATGGCCGAGTGCACAGGCTGCCTGTGGCCGTGGTGGCGGCGGTCCAGGCGGTCCCACTCGCAGACCGTCGCCAGGGGAATGCCCATTTCGTTGACGAAGTCACGCCCCTGGCCTGTGAGGCAGACGGTGGCCACCTGGAAGTGATGGCCGGCATCGATGGTGATGCGGTACTCGTAGGCCAGAGGGTCGCCGAAGTCGAGCTCGCGGCGGGTCAGGCGCTGCCAGAGACGCTTGACCGAGCCCGAGTCGGCCGCGCCGAGGGAGGGGTCGTGGGCGACCAGCCATTCCGTCAGGGACAGGCGGCTGCACCAGCCCGTGACGGCCATGAGGCTGAGGGCGCGGGCGTCCCGGCTCCAACCGCGGCCGGAGTGCTGCCATAGGGGGGCGTAGGGGTCAGGGGGCCGGTCGCCCAGCGGCTGGGGCAGTTCGATGGTGGCCGGGGTGGGATAGCGCAGCTGCAGGCAGCGGCGGCGCCAGGGGGAGCCCTGCCAGCGCTTGAGGCCGGGCAGGGCTCGCTGGCGGCGGGCGAATCGGCAGCGGCGGAAGGGGAAGGTCGGTGGCTCGCCCACGGTTCAGACGCTCCCGAGGACGAGGTCAACGACGCCGTGATAGCGGTCGGCGGCCGCCTCGGCGGCGGCCATGTGCACAAGGTAAGCCCGGACCCAGGGGCCCCACTCGGGTTGCTGGTCGAAGCTGGCCGTGGCGTGACTCAGGGCCCAGCAGGCACAGCTGCGACGGAAGGTGCGGACATGGCAGTCCGCCACCCCGGCTTGTCGGCCGAGGCGGTAGAGCAGCCCGGACAGCCCGGCGGTGCTGAGACGGGTGTTCTTCGCCCGTTCCAGCCAGATCGGTTCGTCACCGTCGTGTTGCCGCCTTTCATCGAGATAGCGCTGCAGCTGGCGCCGGGAACGGGTGCCGAGCCAGACGACGCGGTTCCGGCCCGGACGGTCGGAGTGGATGCGGAGCTCGCCGGTGGCGAGATTGACATCGCCGACGTTGAGGGCGACAAGCTCCGCGGCTCGGCAGCCGGCGTCGAGCAGCACGAGGACGAGAGCTGCGTCGCGAGCATCGGCGGCAGCGGCCAACAGGCGGCAGACGTCATCGGCGGCGAAGACCGGCGCCGGGGTGGGGAGCCAGCCGGGACGATGTTCAGACGGGAGGGGAGTGGCCACCGTGGCCTCCTCCCCGGCGAAAAAGGTGCAGAGGGCGCGGATGGCCCGGGCGGCAGCCATGGCCCGGTCCGGCCGCCCGTCGCCAGTCCGCAACGAGGTCAGGTAGGCGTCGATGTGGGAGGGTCTGAGTTGGCGCAGATTACTGATGCCCTGCCGGGTTAGGAATCCGGCGAAGCCGAGCAGGTGTTCGGTGTAAGAGCGTAGGGTCGCTTCCGGCAGCTGCCTGGTCTGGAAGTGGAGCAGGTAGCCGAACACCTGGAGGCCCACCAGGCCGGGGTCGTCGGGTCCGTCGGGTTCGGGTTCGGCGGTGGTGGGCCCGGACGTCCAAGTGGGCGGCAAGGGTCGGTGGTGTGGGGTGGCGGCGCGGGAGGGAGTGGTCATGGGCAGGGTGTCCTGGAGGAGGGAGATGAGGGGATGGGTGGGCGAGGCGTCCAGGCTGTGGCCGGCGTTACAGCCGGGAAACGAAAAATGGCCACTGCGCGCGTGGAGGCGCAGTAGCCATTTCTTGAATGCAAGCATATCACGGGTTCTTGTCTCTGTCAAGGGGTTTATTGGCCGATTTGAGAAGTAATCTGGCGCTAATGTGCGCATTGTGAGATATTTGTGCATAACAACCATACCTGAGTATGGTCGGCAACCGTACAAAAGGATGGTTCTTCGCCCATCCAAAAGTACAGTAGAGTACAGATCTCTTAACATTGCGACCATCCAAACGTATGGTGCTTTTTTTGTACTTTTGGAGGGGCACGGACCATCCTTGTGGATGGGGGCCGGCGGTTTGCAGGGGACGCATTGGAAATGGCCGCCGCCACGACGGCGGTGGCCGGGCGGCCGGCTGCGGTCTTGGTGTCTGTTCTACGCTAGCAGGTTTTGGTGAGCCTGTCATGACACAATTTGACTATCTTTGCGGCCGATTTGGGGGCGAGGCCGTCGCGGGGCATGCGGGGCCAGGCCGCCCGGTCCCCGTTCCCGCCCCGCCTGGGCCCCGCCCGGGTCCCGCCCAGGCCCCGCCCAGGCCCCGCGACCACACGGTGGACATACAGGGGGGCGGAGGGAAAGGGGGCCGCACCCAGGACCCAGGCGCCTTGAGCGCCCGCCGCCCGCCGCCAGGGGACCAGACGCCGGCGGCGGCGCCAGCACGCCAAAGTGGGCCATACACATCGGCGGCCGGAAGGGTGGGGGGAGGACAGAGGAGCCGCTGAGGGCAGGCGACGCCCTGAAGGCAGCCCGACCGCAGGCGCCGCAGCGGCGGGCGGCCGTTTGCCCGTCGGTGCCATTGTGCCGTTGGCGCCGTTGCGGCGGGAATGGGGCGCTAGTTCTGGGCGATGTCTAGCCCGGCCTCGCTGCTGCCTCTCCCGTCCGGGTCTGCGACCTTAGGGTTCGGCGGGCCCCCAGGGCATCCTGTTCCGGGCGCCCGCGGGCCGCGCCTTCGGTGCCACCGCCCACCGCCAACCCTGCCTGCGCAATCCTCCCCCCGCCCCGGCTTCCACACCGCCGCATCCACCCGGCCGCCACCACCGGGGGATGCGCGGCGGGACCTCGTGGCCGGGTGCACCTCACCCTCGAGGCGTCGCTCCAACCCTCCCCCGGCGTGGCCTGGCCCACGCCTCTGCCGGGAGCCGCGGCTAGCGTTGGTCGCCGGCGGGAGCGGCGTGGTGAGGCCGTCGCGCGCGGTGGTTGCCCGCCAGGAAGTCAGCGGGGGTGCCAAATGCTGGCGCCTTCGTCCTCCCTCGGGCCCGGAGGAGGCATGGCCCGGTGGCGGGCGATCCCGCTCGCCGCGCCGCGGGCGGGGGCCATGCTCCCAGCGCGCTCTCGTACCCAGCTCTGCAGTCAGGTGGCGAGAGTGCCACGGCGTTGTCGCGGCCAGCATGGACTTGGCTTTGCCCTCTCGCGCCATGGCCGCGATGCCTGCGGCTGTCACCGTCCCGAGAGATGGCACAGATGGCACGGACGGTGGGAGTGTGAAGGAGAGTCCCGTCGACCCCCGCAGGCCAAAGCAGCGCAGGCGGCGAGACCCTCTCGCCGCGGCGCGCGGTCCTGCCTGCGGCAACTGCGCTCACTCTCTGCAAGGCCTTTCCCCCGCACGACCGGATACCTGCCTCCGGAAACGGGGTACTCCCGTTTCTCCGTCGGGCGGCGCGACATGCGGCGCTCGTCCCTCCCTGCCCCGGATCAGCCCGCAAACGGGTGGGCCGCCAGCGGCTGCACACCACCGGCTCAGGCAGGGAAAGCGCGAAGTCCCGCCAAACTGGCACATCGGCCTCCCTCGGCGGCAAGACTGCGACTGTTTTGAAGCCTCACGCACCTGAAGGCAAGGGCTGGGACTTCGCAGGGCCCTTCACGCGAACCATGCTCGACGATGCTTATCGTAGAACTTCCGACGCACCGTCTGGGGCGACTCGCCGGCCCACAGGTGCCAAGCTTTTCACAGCGGTCGCTGCCATGCCGCCGGACGGTTCGGAACTTGCCCTTCCTGTGCCCTGAGGAGGTGAGGGCTGCATCACGAGTTGCCTCGACGAGAGGAAGCCGTTGACTTGATAGCCCCTGCCCTCCTGTTGTGCTCGTGCACGTGCGAGATCCCTGTCTGGGAGCTGGTCGGCCCCTGCCTGGCCGGCGTGTTGGCAGGAGGTTGCACGCAGGCCAGCGGTGACGGTTCGTGGTCGCGATCGCTGCGGACGTCAACCCATCGATCCAGGCCGCTCGCCCTGTCTGCTAACCTGGCGGAACACGGGACGGGAAGGGTTGGATGACGGCGATGCCAGGCCGGTCCCGCACCGATGGCGCAAGTGGGAAGATGGAGCGACCGGACGACACCGATCCGGGTGGGCGCGTCGGGGCCAGACCCTCTCTGGCGCAGGCGCATGGATTCCCGCCCCGGCCGGCAGCAGCGAGCAGAAGAAGGTCGGCTTCCCTTCGTGCGGGCAGGGGAGGGCCGCCAGAGCGTTCAGGGCCCGCTCGGGCTCGGCGGTACCGCATCCTGGGTGAGCAGGGCGTCCTCACCGTTGGCGACGGGGGATTCCGGCGCCGAACGCGCCGGTGCCGGCGTAGGGCGAGGCGGGGCCTAGACCGTTGTACGAGGGCCTCGTTTGGCCGATTGCCGGCATCAAGCTGGCGCCGCGGCCGGTCAAGGTCTTGCAGACGTCCTCACGGAGCAGACCACCGGTTGCGAACATGCTGCTTGGCACAGCAACAGGGGGCTGAAGTCCCCCCGTCTTGACAGCACACCTACGCAGATCTGGTGAGAGGCGCGACTCTTCCACGCCCTGAGCGGACGATTTGACACGCGAATTGTAGTCTGGTATCCTAACGACCGTGTCCAAGGACGCTAGTCCGCTGGATTCCCCGCAGCCGCCTGAGACCGCAGTCTCCAGATACGCAGTGGTCGCGGGATTCCCAGGATCGCTTGCCTGACACACCGAGTTCCTCAGCTGTTTGCCAGCGCCTCGCCCGCGCCGGTGCGGCTGCGGAGAAGTGTATGCTATGACGTGAGGGTGCACCCCATTGGGAGTTGCACGCTCACGCACAAACGGCAGCATGGCGTCGTAGCGGTAGCTCCGCTGACTGCCCAGCAGACACTTGCAGGACCAACGAGAATGTTGGTCGGGCGGAGCATGGGTTCCGCCGTGTTCGATATGAGGATCATCACCCTCCCCCAGTCTCCTTCTTTGTGCCATTTCGTTTGGAGGCAGCACGTCACCCATCGGATGATGGCAGGTAGCAAAGGATCGGCATCCAGAGAACCTCTGGATGGAAGCACGCATGTGGACGATTTCATGACCTTTCTGTCGGTCGCCAACGTGACGGCTGGGACGATCAGGCAGTACGACCAGGTTCTGCGCGATTTCTTCGCGGCGCTGGCGGGCGAGGTGCCATCTTGCTTTGAGGTGACGACGGCCCAACTCAGGCAGTACGTGATAGGTTTGCAGCAGCGCGGCCTTGCCGCGAAGACGGTCTGCGATCGGGTCTTGACGTTGAAGCGTTATTTCGCCTTTCTGACCGCCGAGGGCTACATCACCACGGATCCTGCCGTGCGCTTGGCGGTGCCGCGGACGGGCAAGCACCTGCCCAGGGCGCTGACCCTTGCCGAAACGCAGGTCCTGTTTGCGGCGATGGCGGAGGAGCGGGCACCGATCGGCCAGCGCGACCAGGTGCTGTTCTCGCTTCTGTACGGGGTCGGACTGCGCGTGGGCGAGGCGGTGCGGCTGCGCCTATGCGATCTCGACTTCGAGCAGAAGATGCTGCGGGTGACGGGCAAGGGCGATCGCGAGCGTTGTGTCTACCTGAAGCCTGCCCTGATGGACGGCGTGCGCCTGTACATCGACGAGCAGAGCATCTCCGGCTATCTGTTTCCCGGCCGGGACGAGGGGCACCTGTCGACCCGCAACGTGAGCTATCGGCTGGTTCATTACACGCGGCGGGCAGGCCTGCATCGCCACGTCAGTCCCCACACCCTCCGCCACTCCATTGCCGTGCACTACTTGCAGGGAGGAGCCCCCGTGAGCTTTGTCCAGGCCCTGCTCGGCCATACCAACCTGGCCACGACGGGCGTGTACCTGCAGCTGACAGACGCCATGGCCCGCGAGATCACGTTGCGCACGCCGACGGCGCTGGATCTGGCGCCGGCCGCGTTCCCGCCGCTGGCGAATGCCGCCGGTGACGGCGGGGGCAGGGACCGGGCCCCATTGGACGAAGTCGAGGCATGGCTGGCATGGGCCGGGCTGTGATTGTCTGTGCGGTGGGTTATTCCGAAAGGCGCACCTTTCGGAAATGGCACGAGTGATTGGGGAGGTTTGCTACCGTCTCCGGGCATTCGTGGGCCAGTTTGGCTGAGCATCGGCTGGCTACGGACGCATGGATATGCGATTGGTCGCAGTTCAAGTTGGCATCATACAAAGGACTCATTGCAGGGTAACTCATGAAAAGAGCATTGGTCTGCGGAGCGGGCGGGTTCATCGCCGGGCACCTGGTCGAGCGGCTCAAGAAGGAAGGATACTGGGTGCGCGGCGTAGACATCAAAGCGCACGAGTTCCGGGACTCGCTTGCCCACGAATTCCTGCTGCTCGATTTGCGCGAGCCTGAGGCCTGCCGGCAGGCCTTGACGCTGGATAGCGGCGCCTTTGACGAGGTCTATCAGCTCGCCGCCGACATGGGAGGCATGGGCTTCATCCACTCAGCCGAGTGCGAGATCATGCACAACAGCATCCTGATCAATGTGCACATGACCCACACCGCCGCCGAGATGGACGTGCCCCGCTATTTCTACTCCTCGTCGGCCTGTGTCTACCCGGACATGCAGCCCGGCGATCCGGAGATGACCGAGGCCCAGGCGATCCCGGCCAACCCCGACAACGAGTACGGGTGGGAGAAGCTCTATTCCGAGCGCATGCTCCAGGCCTACGGCCGCCGCTACCCGATGACCGTGCGCATCGCCCGTTTCCAGAACTGCTACGGGCCCTTCGGCACCTGGACCGGCGGCCGCGAGAAGGCGCCGGCGGCCATCTGCCGCAAGGTGGCCGAGGTCGAGGAGGGTGGCACCATCCCAGTGTGGGGCAATGGCACGGCGGTGCGTTCCTACACTTTCGTGCACGACATGGTGGACGGCATCCGCCGGCTCATGCAGTCGGATCTTGAAGGCCCCGTGAACATCGGCAACCCCGAATACGTCAGCGTGAAGGAGTTGGTGGACACGGTAGCAGCGGTCTCGGGCAAACGCTTCCACATCGAGTGGGTGCAGGGGCCGGTGGGGGTGCAATCGCGCAATTTCAGCAACGAGCGCATCTACAGCACAGGCTGGCGAGCGCGTTTCCCGCTGGCGGATGGGATCGCGCAGACCTATCCCTGGATTGAGCAACAGGTGTTGGCGGCGGGGGCAAAATCCCAGAATCTGACACATGTGGAAACTATCAATTGACTGAATTGGTATGATTTGGACCTGCTTCTCTCGCTCAACTCGCTGAACAGTATTTACCCCTCGCATGCAGGGGCTCACTGCTTTGCACACTGAATTCAGAGGGTTGGTTGGACAGACATTTGTCATAGCGGTGGCGGGGCTGGGGTCCGGCAACACCTACCCGGCCGTACCGATTGTGATGCGCGGTCTGCGGAGTGCCCGAGTTTGATGGCGACTTATCTGCTGACGGGCGTCGCTGGCTTCATCGGCTCCAGGGTGGCTGAATTCCTACTTGCAGACGGCCACGCCGTCGTTGGTGTCGACAATCTGAACGACGCTTACGACGTGCGGCTCAAGCGGTGGCGGCTCGCACAGCTCGAGGGCAATCCTGGTTTTGAGTTCCATCGGCTCGACATATGCGACCGGGACGGGCTGCGTAAGCTCGTTAAGTCGTGGATCACAGGCCGCAACACGACAGTTGATGCCGTTATCAACTTGGCAGCACGGGCAGGTGTGCGCTACTCGGTGGAAGATCCCTGGGTCTACTATGAGACGAATACCATTGGCACGCTGAACCTGCTGGAATTGTGCCGGGAGTTCGGTGTGTCGAAGTTCGTGCTGGCTTCCTCCTCAAGCGTGTATGGCGATAGTAATGAGCTACCGTATAGGGAAGATCAAGGCACCGACCACCCACTCTCCCCCTACGCTGCCTCCAAGAAGGCCGCGGAGACCCTTTGTTACACATATCATTACTTGTACGGCATTGATGTCACCGCCTTCCGTTATTTCACGGTCTATGGGCCAGCCGGTCGGCCCGACATGATGCCCTTTCGCATGGTACAGTGGATCAGCGAGGGGCGGCCGGTGACGGTTTATGGGGACGGACACCAGTCTCGGGATTTCACCTACGTGGACGACATCGCCCGCGGAACGATTACGGGATTGAAACCATTGGGTTACGAGTTGATCAATCTCGGCTCGGATCAGCCGGTGGCGCTGATGGATGCGATTAGGTTGGTGGAGGACATGGTGGGCCAGAAGGCGCTCTTGGAATACCAGCCCAGCCACCCAGCCGATGTGAAGGCGACCTGGGCTGATATCGGGAAGGCGGAGCGGTTGCTGGGTTGGCACCCGCAGCACGCTTTCGCTTCAGGCATTGCGGCCGTTGTGCAGTGGTATTGGGAGAACCGGCAGTGGGCAAAGGACGTGATTACCGAGTGACGTTGTGCTGGCTCGCTCCCTTGACTCATCAATCCACTCGCCGATGGAGTGGGCATCCCGTCCCAGCGCCCAACCAATTGCGCAGCCGACCTGCCACGGGTTAACCGCCACGTCTCATGCCAACGCTTGCGTTTGCGTGGTGTCGAAAGGACCGAGCATTGGGTTCTCAAGCGAATAGCTCTGTCGCAAAGTCCGCGCTTACAGGCACACTTGGCGCAATACTGGCGATGCTTCTCGGTCTTGGTAGCCAGTTGGTGGCTGCGTGGGCCTTCGGTGCGGGTTTGGACATGGATTCATACCTGACAGCCCAGGTCATTCCGACCTATGCGCAGGCTGTCTTGCTCGGTGGGCTGGCGTTTGTCCTGATTCCGCTGTTTGTCTCACAGCAGTCCGAAGGGCGCGAAGCGGATGCATGGGCGCTCGTTGGAACCGTCTTCTATTTGGTAGCAGCGATTCTGATAGGCCTGTCCCTCGTTGGTGCAATTGCCGCGCACAGTATTATTGCCATCACGGCGCCAGGTTTGAGCCCAGAAAAAGCTGAACTGTCAGCTTCTATGCTGAGAATTCTAATGTTCACCTTACCTTTTGTTGGTGTGGCCGGTGTGGCAAGCAGCATCGAGAATTCGCTTGGCCGTTTCTTTTTACCTGCGTTTGCACCTGGAGTTGGAGCTCTGGTCAATATGGCTGTAGTCGGGCTGGGATATCGCCAGCTGGGTGTGGTTGTGCTTGCCTGGGGAGCAGTGTCGGCGAGTATCCTGCAGGCCACAATTGTAGTCAGGCCAGTCTGGCGTCACGGTTGGACCAGACTACTGCCTTTGGGGGACGATAGACTAAGGAGGTTTGGACGGCTTGTAGCACCTCTCGTGATATTTGGCCTTCTAACGCGTGTCACACCAGTGCTTGAGCGCTATTTCGCCTCTGACTTGCCGGATGGTGAGTTATCCTTTCTTGGGTATGCATCGAAGATTGCAGGAATCGTACTGGCAATTCTAGGCGCAGGGATAGCAGCTGCCATACTACCTCAGATGGCGCGGAACTATGCATTGAGAAAGCGCGATGGGCTGGCGCAAACCACTGTGCTCGGTCTGCGACTGACGCTCGTAGTCTCCCTGCCTGTTCTCGTTATTCTTAGTCTTTCTAAGGTCCCCTTAGTTCAAGTCCTATTCGAGCGCGGTGCTTTCACCCCTGTCACCAGCCAGGCCGTAAGCCGAGCAGTTCCTCTCTTTCTCGGGGTGGTCGTCTTCCAAATGGTGTGCAACGTTCTCACTCGTGCGATCTATGTGGAAGGCGATACCATCACGGTGCCTGTTCTTGCTTCTGCGGCATCATTGCTCTATCTGTTGGTGGCCAGCCTGCTCATGCAGGGCAATGCTGGCTACGTCGGTCTGGCGGCAGCGCAAGTCATTCAGTGGGGAGTTCTGACTTCGGTGCTCGCTGTGGTTCTATCGAGAAGGCACATTGTCCCCATCAAAACCCTGCTCGGACTGATGGGTAAGTACGGTTTGCCAGCCATCATTTCCGGGGTGATTACCTATTGGCTCATCGGAGAGCTTGATACTGCCTCGCCCTTGGTCGTTCTCGTTGTAAGCACTCTGGCAGGCTTTTTGGCGTATATCCTGCTCATTGGCGTTCTGGACAGGCCGATGTTGCTGCATCTGTTAGACGCTGTCAACATGCGAAAGCATGCATTGAGTGGCCCGCGTCGTCCAGATTCCGGGTAGGGCATTTGCCAGGTTCTTCGCGAATTTGCCGCACTTCTCCACCCTATCTTCGCATTCGCTACGCCCAGCTGGCGCTTCACTCACGTTGACGAGTTTGTCCTCGTTGCACTCCGCCAGTCAGCTTCCGGGAGGACAAATCGTGACAGGTATTCCCTCCAGATTCGAACTGCAGGACGCGCAGTACGAGTTCCCCTATCATTACGTCCCCACCCTTGCGCCCTTCGCCGTTCACCGGGTGATGGGCTGGGGTCTCGAGTATGTCACCTACACTTCGTTCGTGGCGCACTTGATCGAGACGTACAGGCCTACAGCATTGCTTGATGTTGGATGCGGCGATGGTCGCTTGTTGCACGAAGTCAAAGGGAAGTTGCCTCATGTCACAGGTATTGACATGTCTGAGAGGGCGGTTGCTTTGGCTCGAGCAATGAATCCGGAACTCACCGTGACATGCGGCGATGTAGCCGACCTGGCTAGCCGGTTCGACGCCATAGCGCTCGTCGAGGTCCTGGAGCATATTCCTGATGCGGCTATGCCCACATTCATTGCCAGTTTGCGGGAGTGCATCAGCGATACGGGAATGCTCTTTGTCTCCGTCCCTTCGATCAACGTGCCCGTCATTCCCAAGCACTACCGCCACTACTCAACGGACACCCTTGCTGCTACCCTAGCCCCGAGCTACACAGTCGAAAAGCACTGGTGGGTCTATCGACGGGGTCTTCTTGAGCGGACGCTTGTGCGCTGTCTCTGCAATCCGCTGTTTGTGCTGAATCAGCCGAAGCTCATTGCCGGGATTTGGAGCATTCACAAGCGCCGCACTTATATGGCGACTCCGTCGACGGGAGCCCACTTGGTCTGTATCGCAAGGCCCACCGATCATGGATGACGTCTGTTCGCTCAGTGGGTAACAGACTGCTGGTTCAGAGGTGCTGGACTGGTTCCAGCGCTGCGTGAAACTTGAATTCGAGGCTATGCTGACGTCGCTTCGTGGCCATAGCCAGATCTCCTGCAGGTGATCAATATGTTGTCCTTCCACCTTAGCCACTGGTCCAGTCTTGGGGGCCGACTATAGCCAATGCCGCATGTTGATCTGGTCTGGTATCGATGCGACCTTAGTTCGTCTGGTCGGGATAGCGATGTACCGCGCTCTTTTTACTCTGCCCGCCAGAACATATTGCGTGCGCTCAAACATCACGGGGTGCGCGTGGCGTTGGTGTATCACCATCCTTTGCTCGGATGGTCTAGCCGACCGCAATGGGATTCCTCACTACGAATCATACCATTCCTTGGGACTGGCAAGGTAGGGGTGCTGTTTCGCATTTTGACATTAACTCTGTACTTTGGCCGCTCCATCATATTCGAAAGGCCGCAAGTTATCATGACGGATGCCGATGGAGTGCTTGCCATAACGCCATGGGCGGTCTTGTCGCGCATAGGGCTTATTGACACATGTTTTTGCCTAGATTTGAGGAGTGGACCGGTTGAGCTACCCTCGCAGAAGGGCCGCCATCGCCCTCGACGCAGTCGTTACTGGCTGAGCCTTTGGTTATCAAGCAGGCTGATGCACAAGTTCACATTCATTACGGAGGGGTTACGAGAGGAGACTGAGTCAGCCTATGGAATTGAGTTTCCCGAGGCTGGATACTGGTCGTCTGGTGTTGATACTGACCAGTTTCACCCTGTCAGGAATCCCGAAGGCGGAGTTGACGATGACTTTGTTGTTATTTATCATGGCGAGGTTTCGCCAACGAGGGGTTTAGATGACCTCGTCGCGGCCGTCGCTCTGGTATTCGCTGAGTGTCGAGGTCTACGACTCTTGATTCTTGGAGGTGACCGATCAGACGCCTCCAGTGCACAGGTTCTCGAGGGACTTGAATCACAATGCGTCCAACTTGGCATCGCCGACCGCGTGCAGTTTCTGGCACCAGTTCCTCACGATCTAGTACCCGACATCTTGAGAAAAGCTGATATTGGTGTGGTGCCCTGGAAGGACCGTCCATGGTGGAAGGGGCAGTCGCCGCTGAAGCTGCTTGAGTACTTTGCGTCGGGACTGCCGGTTGTAGCCACATGTATTGACGCAAACAGGCGTGTCATTGGCGAATTACCCTGTGCAGTGTACTGTGAACCTGAGAATCCGAAGAGCATGGCTGATTCCATCGCCTCGCTCTACAGAGAAAGAAATACCCAGATCGGGACATTCAGGTGGCGCGGACAGATTGGGAGGGCTCTAGTGGTTGAGCAGTTTACATGGCAACTTCAGGCGGAACGTTTGGCGAATCATTTGGGTTTGCTTTGAGGGGAGGGTGTAAAATACAGAGTTTGTCAAGAGAGGTGTGTAATCGGGTGAGAGCAGAGTAGGGAGAAACCTGTGTTTCGAGGCTGGCAGGCGGTCTAGCGTAAGTTTTGTGCAACCAGAGGCCGAATCGTAGAAATCGACCTCAAATTCGAACTTTTACAACCGACATATCGGCGGCTATGCTCGGGCGCATCTCTGCTCGTCCAGTAAGGAGCCGCCATGAGCGCGAATGCGACCCTTTCGAACCACACCGAACATGCTCTGCTGGTCCTGCTGGGCGAGTACGCGCAGCACGTGGGCCTGATTCAAGCCCTGATGGAGGTACCATTGCACCAGAATACCTATATCCACAGTCCACAGACCAAGGTGTAAGAGTTTCAGGTGGCGGTTCTGGCGGGCCTCCCGCACTTGCAGGACATCAGCCGGGATGGCCGGCCTTTAGATCAGGACCAGACCGTGGCGGCGGCCTGGCAGCAAGCGGGTTGGGCCGACTATAGCGGCGTCGGGCGGACCTTGCAAGCGTTGACGCAGGCCGAAGCCGAAGCCATCCGGCGAGTGTTGGCTGAGATCAGCCGCCCTTTCATCGTCGAACAGGTCACGCAAGCCTTGGTTGAGCACGACCGCCTGATTTGCGATGGTGATCTGACCGGGCGGCCGGTGTCCAACACCAGTACGACCTATCCGAATGCGGCTTTCGGCCACATGGACGACGATGTGCGGCTAGGTTAGCATGCAGCCGTAGTCAGCATGCGTAGTCCCACCTATGGCCGGCTCTGGCTTGCGGTCAAGCCCCATCCCGGCAACCTGGTGTCCTGCCTACTGGCCGAGGAACTGGTCTTGGCCGCCGAAGCCAACAGCGGTGTGCGCCCTTGGCGGCGTACGGAACTGCTCCGTCAACGCTGGAAGACCTTGTGCGAACGGCGTCGCCATGCTGAACAGCGGCAGGTACAACACCGGGCCGTCTTGGCGGAAGCTCAGGTTGAATTGCAGGTTCGTACGGAACGTTTGCAGGTGGCCGAAGCGAGGCTGGCCACACTGGCCGCGGATTACCGGGACCGCCAGCAGCCCGAGCGACCGCATAGTCAACTCGCCCAAGCCCGTCAGCAGGCACAGACCCGACAGCGCCAGCATGCACGCCAAGCTCAAGTGGTGGCTCAGGCTGCCAAGCAGTGCGAGCGCCAACAGAACGCAGTCGCCATTGTGCAGGCCCAAGAAGCCGGGTTGCGCGAGCGCCTGCAGCGCTTTGAGAACGAGAATGCGTCCAACCCGGCGCCCGCGGCGGCGGTCTTTCGCCTGGATGCCAGTTTCGGGACCTGGGACAACGTCGCCTTGTTCATCGAAATGGGCTACGAAGTTTACACCCGACCCCATGACCACCAGATCCGGGATAGCTTGCTGGGGCGCGTGGGCGACACCACCGCCTGGACCCGGGTCGGTGATAACGCCGATATGGTCGCCTGGCCAGCCCAGACTCTCCCGGGCTGTTCGTACCCGGTCGATGTGGCCTTGGAACGCTTCTACACGGGCAAGACCCTGCGCTATGGCGTGCTCCTGCACTTCGGCCGCGATACCGTAAGTGATGACTTACCTGCCTGGTTCGTCTTTTTCAACGGTAGACAGACTATTGAGGCGGGCATCAAAGAAGGCAAGAGTGTCTTCCACATGCACCATCTCAAGGTCCGCACGGCACCGGCGCTCTGGCTACAAGAACAATTTGCCGCCTTCGCCGCTAACTTCGTCCGCTGGGCAGCGCACTGGCTCCGCACACAGAGCTACCAGGAACCCGAACAGTGACTCGATCCCGTTGTCGCCAGCATCAAGACGTTGGTCCAGGTCGCGGCACATACGCCTGCCAACGTCGCCTGGCTGCCTGGCGGTTGCTTGTTAAAGTTCACCGACGAAAGTCTCTATGCCGGTCGCACCATCCAGACCGGCGGCTGGGCCTTCCAGGTCAGCTTGCCGCTTTTTCAAAGTTGCAGTTTTGCGCCGTTTTCAACGAATCCGGCTCTGATTGCACAACCGTTACGCTAGAGTGCGAGGCGGTCGGGGAAGTAGATGGCGAGCTGGTTGAGGATGAGGTCCCACCTGCGGTGGGTGGCCATCCGGTCAGGGGCCGGGTCCAGTCCTTGACGATGTCCTGGTGGAGGAGGAAGAGAAGCTTGCGGGCGGCCTCGGGGGCCGGGAAGGCGCCCTTGGTCTTGGTGACCTTGCGCAGCTGGCGATGGTAGCCCTCGATGGCGTTGGTGGTATAGATGAGGCGGCGGATCGCGTTGGGGAAGTCAAACATGGTGGTCCACTCGTCCCAGGCCGTCTTCCAGGGGCGGATGGCCATGCGGTAGCGGTCGCCCCAGGCGGCGATGAGGGCCTCCAGCTTGGCGGCGGCGGCCTCGAGGGTGGGCGCCTGATAGACGGCCTTGAGGTCGGCGACAAAGGCCTTCTGGTCCTTCCAGGTGACGTAGCGCAGGCTCTGGCGGACGAGGTGGACGATGCAGCGTTGGACCCGAGCCCGGGGAAAGATGGCCTGAATGGCCTCCTTGAAGCCGCTGAGGCCGTCCACGCTGGCGATGAGGATGTCCTGGACGCCCCGGCTTTGCATCTCCGTCAGCACCCCCAGCCAGAACTGGGCCCCTTCACCCCCCTCCCCGATCCAATGCCCCAGCACGTCCCGCTGACCCTCCAGGTCGACGCCAAGCACGTTGTAGACCGGCACCGTTTCGATGCGGTGCTGGCGCCGCAGTTTGACGAAGAAGGCATCCAGGTAGACGATGGCGTACACCGGCGCCAGCGGCCGGTTCTGCCAGGCCTCCACCTGTGGCCACACCTTGTCCGTGATCGCCGTAATCGTTGCCGCCGACACCTCGATCCCGTACAACTCCTGCAGCGTCTCCTCGATGTCCCGCGTCGACACCCCCTTGGCGTACAGCGCCAGCACCTTCCGCTCGATCTCGTTCGTGTTCTTCCCGTACTTCTGCAGCAGCAGTGGCTGGTATTCCCCGTTGCGGTCCCGCGGCACCAGGATCGTCTGGTCCCCGGCCGAAGTCCGTAGCTCCCGCCGGCGCTTGCCGTTGCGGCTTTTCCCGCTGTTCCGTCCCTCCGCCGCATAGCGCTCGTAGCCGAGCTGACCGGCCAACTCCGCTTCCAGCATTGTTTCGATCGTCCGCGCAAACAGCCGGGCAAAGATGCCGTCCTTGCCGAAGAAGTCATCCAGTGACTGCGCCTGGCTCAATTCCTTCTGCATCTCTTCAGGGTCGGCACCGGTAGGGGGCGTGAGGCCTTCGTAGCCTTGTCATGAATGTGCTGCTGCTGCATCAGACCAGCGTTACCAACATCGCTACTGCTCTCGTCCGCAACGCCGCCAATCCCTTGAAGACAATCGCCTACATCTCCATGTGCAGAGTAGAACGGGAAGACACTGTATGAATGGTGTCTTGCGAATGCTTGGGCAGAGAGGTTTGAGACACACTGCAATGCCACTTGCAGCGGTAGCGCTGATTGCGATGGCGATCTTGCATGCATGGCCTGCACTTTCTGGCAATCGGCAGGCAATAGGTGTCTCAAAAGGGGTTCTCGCTCCGATTGAGGGTAGCCGGCAACTTGGCGGCCAAGACCGGGCTCTCACGGGCATGAATCCCGAGATGATGGTGTGGTCAGCGGTCTTAGCCGGAAACACATCACTGGCTGAAGTTCATCTGCGTCAGCTATTGGCATCTAGCACATCGGGTGAAGGCTCTCGGTTGTGGGCGCTTCGATTGTTACGAACGGGGGCAGGCCTAAGGGACTATGCTGCTGCCGAAGGCACCTACATCTTGGCAACCAGGATAGCACCTGATGATGCACAGGTCTGGTACGAACTAGCCTCCTTCTACGAAATTCACAGTCAGCCTGACAGGGCACTGGCAGCATATCTGGAAGGATCTCAAGCCGACCCACAACTTGCGGCGACTGGCTACCTGCGCAGCGGCATGATACTCCGCCAACTGGGAAAGTGCCCTGAGGCCCTCAAGTTGTTCGATCAGTCTGAGGCAGCTGATACTGCCCTACCTCAGTTGCCCGACTGGGCTAGAGGCACGTTGTACTTCTACATGGGAGATTGCCTAAAGAGGCTCCAGAACTGGGAGGCGACTCTTGTTGCTTTTGAGTCAGTCCTGTCGGTTTCCCAGCCGGACGGTTGGCCTCGCTACGCCGCCTACCTTGGCATGGGTGATGTTTGGGTCGAAAAGGGTAACATGGCAAAGGCGCGGGAAGCCTACGAGTCGGCGCTACAATCTGCGGGGGAGGATGTCAACCGTTCTGTCGTTTACAAAGCATTAGGGCGTTGGTATCAGGCATTGGGCGAGATCGACCAAGCCCTGTTGGCGTTCGAGCAGGCCGTCCAACTTAACCCAGAAGACCCGTGGGCTTATGTTGACTTGGCAATGATATACGAGCAGTTGCAGCAACCAGATCAGGCTGCAATGAGATATCGGG
The DNA here is from genome assembly GCA_029782215.1 of Chloroflexota bacterium. Lineage (GTDB taxonomy): Bacteria > Chloroflexota > Anaerolineae > J102 > J102 > SSF26. Next base: position 21,762 of record JAKOVD010000113.1, on the reverse strand, counting down.
CAGCTCTACGGATCGATCCACAGATGACGTTTGCACAGCATGCGTTGGACCGCCTGGAGGTTAGTGATGCAGGCAATACTAGATAGCCGCCTTCGAGCAAATCTCTCCCTGCTGGTGATCGGAGCTCTGCTGCTGGCTTCGTTGATGGGAGCGGCAATCGCACAGAATAGCCTGTTGGGTGCGCTGCTATGTGTCCCGCTTGCGGGCATAGCCATGATCGTGCAACCTTGGATTGGTCTCTATGCAATACTCGTCGGTGCCTACTCCCTCGACTGGCTGTCGCGGGCGCTCGGACTATTGCCGACACAGGCGCGATGGCTTCCCGATTTGATTCTGGTTACTCTGGCCCTTGTGGTGATAGCGAAGGCAGTCCTCGAGCGAAAAGGCTTACGTAGAACTCCATTAGATGGTCCTTTCCTGGTGCTGATAATCTTCGGGATCATGTCCGCTCTTGTCAATGGGTCATCACCTGCAACGGCCCTGAATGGTTATCGGACGCTGCTGAAGCCACTCATGCTATTCTATGTGATCATCAATCTCGATGTGAGCCCTCGAACTCTGAAGCATCTCATCATCCTCCTCATAGGACTCGAACTTCTTCAGATACCCATTACAGTTCTGCAGGCGCAAGTGTACGGGGTGGGAGACGAGGTGGGTGGAACGTTGGGGTATTCGGCGACTCAAATCGCTACGATCATGGCACTGATGGTGATGAGCCTTTTGTTTGGACTCGCGACTGTGTCGCGTAAGGGATGGGTCTACATTCTGGGAGGGATTGGTCTGTTTGTCCCCATCCTTATGGGAGAAGGCAAATTCGGCTACTTTGTGGTGCTGCCCATGGTACTTTTCATATTTGCCTATCGCGCGCCAAATCGAATCCGAAGTGTGTTTGTCGTTTTGGCACTGCTCCTTATAGTACTGTTCGTAAGCCTTCAAGCGTTGCCGGTAATCGCTCCAAGGTCGCAGCTTGGCGACTTCTTGGCGTCGCCACGTCTGATCTTCGAGATATACGAGCGTCCACTTGCCCAGACAGGCGTCCCCATGTCTCGACGCGGGGATATTCAGTTTGCCATTGAACTACTAGGACGTACTCCCCATGCTCTTTTGCTCGGCTATGGCCCAGGCGCCGCAAGTCCGAGTTACTTCGGCGACATCGTAGGGCAGCTATATAACGACAACGGGTATCTGGGATCGGTTTTCGGATTAACACAAATCAGCCGTGGACTGCTTGAGTGGGGCATCACAGGTGTGCTTCTGTATCTGGTTATGATCCTACGCGTCTACCGCATCAGTCAGCAATTGCTAAATCGTTCTGATGTAGAACCTTTCTGGAAAGGCATTTCTCTGGGCTTCCGCGGGGTTCTAGTAGTATTCCTGGTCTCGACGGCTTATTGGTATGTATGGCAATCTGATGCAACGGCCTTCGTTTTCTGGATGCTTGCGGGTGCCACATACAGCATTTCAACAGTAGCTCCCAAGGAGACTGACCATGTCAAATAGCGCGCCAAACCGACCGGTCACTGCTTTGACATTCCATCGTTTTTGTGGGGCGTTGGATCGACGAAATTGGATCAAGCGCCTCGACCTTTACCGCTATGTTGAGTATCCAGTAGTATGGGATTATCTCGTTGTTGATTTGGCGCAACATGCGCATATCCTCGATGTGGGGTCCGCTACATCGATCCTGCCGCTATTTTTCGCCTTTTGTGGCTACAAGACTACTTCAATAGACATCAATGATGTGACTATACAGAAGCAATCTCATCTTTTGGCAAAGAGAGAAGGTCGTTTGTTTGAGAACGGTTTGCTTCGATTTGAGCATAAGGATGTTTGTGCTTTGCCCTATGCAGATGGAACGTTTGACGCGGTCACAGCGATCTCGATGCTTGAGCATATCCCCGGTGACGGGGATTCAATCGCAATGCGTGAACTTGCGCGTGTTCTCAAGCCGGGGGGAAGACTGATATTGACCTGCCCGTTTTCGACCAAAGGGTTCAATCCAGGTAGATCTCCCTACTCCTCAGCAGCCACTCAAAGAGTCTATGATGATCAGGCCATCACAACTCGATTGATTGCGCCTACTTCGCTTGATGTACGGACGCGCCTCTATTTCTCGAACAAGCACGTTGATTTTGAGAAATTGTGGCGTGCAATTCCACAGGTCTTGATTAACGGTATCGGTTGGACTGGCTTGGCTCTTTTGTGTTCCCGTGTGTTCTTTGCACCAAACTTAACGCCGGGCGCAGTCGGCGCTCACGGTATCTGCGTTATTGCGGTTAAATGACGATGCCACCACTGCCACGGCTCAGCGTGGTTGTCTGCACATATGATCGACCTGACCTGTTGACCAGAAGTCTTAGTCTACTGCTGGAGCAAACAGGATGCATCACCGATGACTATGAGGTCATAATCGTAGACAATTGCCCCAGTAAGAGCGTTCGCGCCTTGGTCCAGACTGCCAGCTTGAATACAGACGTCGTCGTTCGGTGCGTGTTAGAAGAACAAGCAGGGCTGAGCCATGCACGCAATCGAGGTTTTCGGGAAGCTGCAGCCGACTTGATTGGTTATGTGGACGACGACGCATTTGTAGGCGCCTCATGGGTAGCGGCGGTTCTGGCCGCATTTGAGCATTACCCTGAGTGCGATGCCATTGGGGGCAAAGTGATTGGCGAATGGGAGGCCCCGCGTCCCGACTGGTTGCATGACGACCTACTATCCCTAGTTAGCCTCAGCAATTATGGTGAGCAGTTCAGAGAATTTGAGGCGAGTGAGTATCCAATTGGAGCCAACATGGTCTTCCGGCGGCAGGCGCTAGATGTTGCTGGACCTTTCTCGGTGACCCTCGGTCGTGTGCAGGACAGCCTGCTTGCCCTCGAAGAGATCGATTTGTGTTATCGGCTGCGACAAGACCAGAAGCGGATGTTTTACGCACCTGATGCTGCAGTCCGTCATCTTGTTCCTGCGGCGCGCTTGACGAAAGGGTACCTCATACACCGTACATGCTGGAATGGCCGCTCCCTGGCCATTTGGCACCGCATCCGTTGGGGACGTGGTAAGCAGATCGTTCAGGCCCTACTGCGTACCTTTGCGGGAATTCCTCGAAACCTGTTGTCATGGTTAGTAGCCACTATTCGAAGGAGCCCCAGCGATCGCTTTTTGGCGACATGCTCGATTTGGAAAGCCTGGGGCTACCTCTTTCAGACAGGGAGCGACTTCTTGCAGCCACTTGAGGTCAGACGGACCAAGGTGCGTGACGAGGGTTCATGCTAGTCCGAGCTATTAGCAGGTTTGTGCGCAAGCTCAAGAGGAGCCCATCCTATGAGTTGGACCCATCCACATCTGATCTCGATCTGGTCAGCATCATTCTCGTGCGAGCTATCACTGCCCTGCGAGGGGCATGGTACTCTCTACGTTTCAAGCATGTCGGCGGACTTATGTTCGTCGGACGCGGCGTCAGAATCCGACATGGAAAGCATATCGTAGTAGGCCGTAATCTAACCCTGGAGGATGGCGTCCAGATTGATGCGCTTTCCAGAGAAGGGGTCCAGATTGGGGACAACGTAACGCTCGGCACACATGTGCTTATCCGTGCTACAGGCACGTTGCGCAATCTAGGGGTCGGTGTCAAGATCGGTAACAATACCGGAATTGGTGACTACTGCTATCTGGGCGCTGCGGGCGGCATCACGATTGGCAATCATGTGAGCATGGGCCAGCGGGTCAATCTGCATGCCGAGAATCATCAATTTCGTGATGCCAGTCTGCCGATCGCTCAGCAAGGTGTAATCAGAAAGGGCATTGTCATTGAGGATGATTGCTGGATCGGCTCGGGCAGCATCATTTTGGATGGCGTAACAGTGCACAGAGGTGCAGTGATAGGGGCAGGTAGCGTGGTGACGAAGAGTGTCGATCCCTATACCGTCGTGGCGGGCGCGCCCGCGCGCCCGATATCACTCAGAACATAACTTGTCTCATGCGAATCGGACTTGATACACACGCCATCAGCTCACCCGGCACAGGCAACCGGACATACTATGCCGGATTGACCCAAGGATTAGCGGAGATCGACCAGACTAATGAGTACGTGTTCTACGCCGAGACGAACGACCGAGCTTACGATGCCTTTCAAAACATGCCCAACATTCGCTTGAAGCGAGTATCTCGTTCACCCATTGGCAGACTGCTATTTGGTTTGCCAATGGCTGCTTTTCGCGATCCAGTCGAAGTGTTGCACGTGCAGTACTTGGCTCCAGGAATATGGCGTTCGGCTTTGGTGGTCACTATTTTTGATGTTTGTTATGAACACTATCCACAATTCTACTCATGGCAGACCTTGCATATTGCCCGTCGCTGGGTGAACTGGACGGCGCGGCGGGCTGACGCCGTGATTACCATCTCCGAGTATTCCCGGCGCGATATCGGGCGAGTCACCGGTATTTCACTCGACAGAATCTTCGCCATTCCGATTGCTGCTGACGAGCGGTTCTATGCACCGAAAGCGGCCGACAGCCTAGCAGCAGTGCGACGCAAATGGAATCTGAGTGGGGAATACATCCTGTTCGTGGGACGCACAGATGATCCCCGCAAGAACGTGACAGCTCTGATTCGTGCGTATCGTTTGCTCAGACAAGCGAACGACATCCAACATTCGTTGGTCTTGGTAGGACGAAATGGCGCAAATACCACCGAGTTGATTCAGTTGGCACGTTCGTTAGGGCTTGCAGAGGCCGTGCGTTTCCTTGGCGTTGTACCGGATGAGGACTTGCCGGCTCTCGTCGCATCCGCAGATATTTTCGTCTACCCGTCGCTGTTTGAGGGGTTCGGACTTCCGGTTCTAGAAGCCATGGCGTGTGGGACGCCGGTCGTCACCTCTGATCGTGCTTCGCTGCCAGAGGTGGTTGGCGAAGCCGCACTTGTTGTTGATCCAGACGATACCGAAGAACTTGCACGCGCCATGTTGCGCCTTATCGCAGATCGAACTCTGCACGACCACAAGGCAGCGGCCGGGAAGGCAAGGGCACAGCTTTTCTCATGGACAGGAACAGCGCGACGGACTCTAGCAGTTTATGAATCTGTGCACGGGCGGTTCGTGAGCCGCCACAAAGGAGATACGCAACGATGAGGATCGCAATGCTAGGCAATCGAGGAGTCCCAGCTCGCTGGGGGGGGTCGGACACCGCTGTCGAAGAGATTGGCGCACGATTGGTGGAGCGAGGCCACCAGGTTGTCGTGTACTGCCGACGGCATAACAGTAGCATTCCCGATCGCTACTACAAGGGAATGGAACGAATTGTCCTGCCGTCACCCAAGATCAAGAGTGCCGATACCCTTGCGCATTCACTTCTGTCAATCTTCGACGTCGTGCTGCACAACAGGGCCGACATCCTGCATTTCAACGGCGTGGGAAACAGCTGGCTTCTGCCGTTGCTCAAGCTCTTCCCATCTAAGAAGAGTGTGGTCACGATTGACGGCCCCGATTGGACACGGCCGAAGTGGGGGAAGGTAGCGCGCTGGATGCTGCGCGAGTCAGTGCCGTTCATGGTTCGCTTTGCCGATGCGATCATCTCCGACAATGTCCTGATCCGCCAGTTCATACAAGATGAGTATGAACGCGACAGCTTTCTTGTATTCTATGGTGCAGATCAGGAAACACGTACCGAAACAGACGTTCTTGAACAATATCACCTTGAGCCGAGACGGTACTTGATGTGTTCCGGAGTCTTGACCCCCGACAAAGGCCAGGACATCGCCATCGGGGCCATGGAGGGTTTGGCAACCGATTTGCCCCTGTTGGTTTTGGGGGTGACGCCGTATTCTGAGGTCGAGTACTATGCTCGAAAACTCCGGCAGACGTCAGACCCCAGAATCCGTTTCTTGGGCTTCATACCTGGAGAAGGTTTCAAGCAACTCGTCAGCCACGCCTTGCTCTACCTACATCCACTCCTGGCTGATGGCAGTTCCCCAGCTTTGATACAGGCACTGGGAATGGGGAAATGCGTTGTCGCCAGCGCACTGCCGGAAACAATGGGAATCATCGGTGATGCGGGGGTGAGTTTTCCCGCTGGAGATGCTCGTGCGTTGCGAAGAGCGATCGAGGCACTCCTGGCGCATCCTGAGCAGATCGTATCCTATGAGCAGAAGGCGCGAGAACGAGCTAAGGTTTTTGACTGGGATGAGATAACCCGTCAGCATGAAGGGGTCTATGAAGCGGCCTTGAGTGGTGCAAGCAAGCAAGGTGGGGGAATTCCATGAAAGTACCCTTAGTTGACCTTGCGTCACAGTACCAGGCACTCCGACCGCAGATGAACATGGCTATCCAGAGCGTGCTCGACCGCACTGCCTTCATCCTAGGCAAGGAGGTCTCTGACTTCGAGCGTGCGTTTGCGCAGTATATCGGCGTCAAACATTGTGTCGGGGTCTGCTCGGGGACAGACGCCATCGAAATGGCACTGGAGGCGTGCGGCATTGGCCCCGGCGACGAGGTGATCACCGTTCCCAACACCTACATCGCCACCTGTGAGGCGATCAGCCAGGTTGGCGCAACGATCCGTTGGGTCGAGGTGGACTCACGTACTTACAACCTGGATCCCGCCAATCTGGAAGCGGCCATCACGTCCAGGACCAAAGCAATTCTGCCGGTTCATCTGTACGGCCAGCCGGCCGACATGGAGCCGATTATGGCGATCGCGGCCAGGTACGGGCTCATGGTGATCGAGGATGCGGCGCAAGCGCATGGAGCCAGGTACCGCGGCCAAAGGATCGGCAACGTCGGAAACGCGTCGTGTTTCAGCTTCTATCCTGGCAAGAACCTGGGCGCCTATGGAGATGCAGGCGCGGTATGCACGGACAACGACGACATCGCTGACACCGTGCGCCTGCTGCGCAACCACGGCCAGCGCGAGAAGTACGTGCACCTGGTCGAGGGCAGCTGCCACCGGCTGGACAACCTGCAGGCGGCCGTGCTCGGCGTCAAGCTGCCGCACCTGGACGGCTGGAATGCGGCCCGGCGGGCGCACGCGGCGTTGTACGATGAGCTGCTGAAGGACGTGCCCGGCGTGGTCACACCCTACCTGGCGCCGGGGATGGAGCCTGTGTATCACCTCTACGTGATCCAGGTGCCGGAGCGGGACCGGGTGCAGGCGGCGCTCAAGGCCGCAGGAATCGAGACGGGCATCCACTATCCCATCCCCCTGCACGAGCAGCCTGCATATGCGCGCCTTGGGCACAGACCCGAGGATTTCCCGGTGTCGCACGCCTTGGGCCCGCGCATCCTCTCCCTGCCCATGTACGCCGAGGTGACGGACGAGCAGATTCACCACGTAGCGGACACCCTGAAGCAGGTCCTGGCCCGTGCCTAGCGGTGCCAACCCGGAAGTAGGCATCGCCGTTGTTGGCGCCGGCTACTGGGGGCCGAATCTCATTCGCAACTTCGCCAGCTTGCCAGAATGCCGGCTGGCGGCGGTGTGCGATTTGGACGCCGGGAGGCTGGAGTTGGTCGCCCAGAAGCACCCCGGCCTGCGAACAACCACCCGGTTGGCGGATGTGCTGGCCGATCCAGAGATCGCGGCCGTGGCCATCGCCACACCTGCCGAAAGCCACAGGCACGTGGCCGAAGCGTGCCTGGCTGCGGGCAAGCACGTTTTCGTGGAGAAGCCCTTGGCGGCGAGTGGTTCTGACGCCACCGCCATCGTGGAGGCCGCTGAGGCGGCGGGGCGCCTGTTGATGACGGGCCACCTTTTTCTGTACGACAGCGCCGTGGGGCAGCTCATCACCCTGGCCCAGATGGGAGCCATTGGGGAGCTGCGGTATGCCCACGGCGTGCGCACCAGCATGGCCGGCACGGCGCGGCTCGACACGAACATCGTCTGGGACGCGCTGGTGCATGACGCCTACATCCTGCCGGCGCTCTTCGGCCGTCCGCCACAGCGGGTGCTGGCGGTGGGGCGGGGCTATCTGAGTGACCGGGAGGATGTCGCTTTTGTCACCTTCGACTTCGGCGAAGGAGCGCTGGCCCAGGTGTATGCGAGCTGGTACGCTCTGGAGAAGGCGCGCAAGATTACCGTGATCGGAAGCGACGCCATCCTGGCCTACGACGATCTGGCAGAGACGAAACTGGTCCGCTATGACCGCCGGTACCAGCAGAGCGAGGAACGTGACCCGCAGGGCCGGCTGCGCTGGCACTGGCGGGATGAGGGCGGGCAGGCGGTGGACCTACCCAAGACCGAACCGTTGCGCAGCGAGTGCCAGCATTTCATCGCCTGCGTCGCCATCGGAAAAGTGCCGCACACCGACGGTCGCGCCGGGCTGGCGGCCGTCCGGGTGCTCGAAGCCTGCCAGCAGTCGCTGGAAATCAGCGGCGCTTGGGTCAGAGTGCGGGCCGAGGAATGAAGGAGACGCCAGCCGGCGGCTTTGAAAGCACGCAACTACGGCCGGAACGCAGGTGATCTGAGGCGCAAACATGATCCAGATCATGGCGCGCTACGACCTCTCGCGCTAAAGTCTATTTGGTAGTGTGCAGTAATGCGTTCCGCCCGCTACTCGAAACGCATCCCGCAGATGGGTGCCCGGGATCTCATCGCCAAGGATCGGGCCCCAGAACCATTGACTGAGGGGCTTACCACCTCGCCAGCAGCCACTCCTGGTTCAGGCTGAAGCCTGAATCGTGACAAAGCGACCTAAATTTGGGTGCGCCGCCCGAACGAGCGATGCAGCTAGGTGCAGGTCACCAGCGACCTCTGCAGGAGGGTGAGTCATGACGAACGATGCCACAGACGTAGTCGAGCGCCAAGGTACTCTCAACGCCTCGCCAGGCAGCGCGCCGTTGCCGTGGCATCCCGTGCCCGGCAGCGGGGCTGCGGCAGGACCTAGCTTCGAACTTGCCAAGCGCATGGTGGACGTGACGATCGCCCTGCTGGTGTTGGCTCTGTTCTTACCCCTTTGGGTTGTGATCGCAGTCGCCATCCGCCTGACCACGAGCGGTCCGGCGTTCTACTGCCAGCGGCGGGTGGTGGGCAAGGGCGGCCGTGAGTTCACGGTGTACAAGTTCCGCACGATGTATCACAACAACGATGACACCCTGCACAAGCACGCCATCGCCCGTTTCATTGACGGCCAGCCGCTGGCTGTGGTGGAGAAGAACGGGGCGCAGGTGCCGGTCTACAAGCTGGTTCGCGACCCGCGTGTGACGCCGTTGGGCCGTATCCTGCGCAAGACGGGACTGGATGAGGTGCCACAGTTCATCAATGTGCTACGCGGTGACATGTCGGTGGTCGGGCCGCGACCGCCTCTGTACTATGAGTACGTGCACTACGATGCCCGGCAGCGCCATCGCTTAGATGTGCTGCCGGGCATCACCGGCCTCTACCAGGTCACGGCCCGCAGCCGGGCGACCTTTGAGGAGATGATCGAGATCGACCTCAGTTACATCCGGCGGCGGTCACCCTGGCTGGATACGAAGATCATCCTGTTCACACCCTGGGTCATGTTGACGGGCAAGGGGGCGCATTGACGGTTCGGGTGCTTGTCACCGGTGGGGCCGGCTTCATCGGCTCGCACACCGTTGACTTGCTGCTCGAAAGAGGACATGCCGTCCGCATCTTGGACAACCTCCAGCCGCGTGTCCACCCGCGGGGGGTGCCGGCCTGGGTGCCCAAAGAGGCCGAATTCATCCGGGGTGATGTGGCGAATCGTGCCGACCTGGCACCCGCTTTGCGGGGGGTCGACTACGTTGTGCATCTGGCGGCCTACCAGGACTATCTGCCGGACTTCTCGACCTTCATTCACACCAACGCCGAAAGCACGGCGCTTCTGTTTGAGCTGATCGTGGCCGACAGACTGCCGGTGCGCAAGATCGTCTTCGCCTCTTCGCAGTCGGTGGCCGGTGAGGGTCTCTATCGCTGCCCTGCGCATGGCCTGCTGACGCCGCCTCCGCGGCCGGTCGAGCAGCTTCGGCGTGGCGATTGGGAGCTGCACTGCCCTTACTGCGGCCAGACCATGACGCATGCCGTCATCCCGGAGACGGTCGCCAGCCCAGGCACAACGTACGGCATTTCTAAGTACGCCATCGAGCTCCTTGCCGACCGCCTGGGCCGGCGCTACGGCATCCCCACCTCCTGCATGCGCTACACCTACGTGCAGGGGACGCGCAATTCCTTCTACAACGCTTACTCGGGCATCGCCCGCATCTTCGCCCTGCGCCTACTCCACGGTTTGCCGCCGGTCTGCTTCGAGGATGGGCAGCAACTGCGCGACTATGTCAACGTCAAGGACGTGGCGTGGGCCAACGTCTTGGCTATGGAAGACGAGCGCGCGAACTTCGGCATCTTCAACGTCGGTGGCAAACGACCCGTGACGGTGCTTGAATTTGCCCGCATCATGGTGGCTGAGTTTGGCAGCGACCTGGAACCGCTCGTGCCGGGCGAGTTTCGCCTGGGCGACACCCGTCACACCATCTCGGACGTGTCCCGCTTGGAGGCGTTGGGCTGGCAGGCGGCGATACCGGTGGAGCAAAACGTGCATGAATATGTGGAATGGATGCGCCAGCAACAGACCACGGACGAGTTCTTGCACGAGGCAGATCGGGTGATGCGTGAGCAGGGAGTTGTGCAGTGGGTGGAGAAGGGATGAGGGAAAGACCGTCTTCCGCCAACAGAAGGAGCAATCGAATTGACTAACATTTGCGTTACCGGCATCTGGCACCAGGGGACCGTGGTATCGGCCTGTCTGGCTGACCTTGGAAACACCGTGTTTGGAGTTTGCGATGAAAGAACCGCGGCGCTTCTCAATGCCGGTCAGCCCCCGGTACATGAACCAGCATTGCCGGAGATCATCCAACGTAACCTTGAAGCAGGCCGGCTGAGGTACACAACCGATCTTGCTGAGGGTCTAGCTGAAGCGGAGTTTGTCTTTATTTGCACCGATACACCGGTAGATGCGAATGACGACTCTGACCTATCCTCCATCTACGGCCTTGCTGAGAACATCGGACATCATCTGCACAACGATATCGTCTTATGCGTGACGGCACAGGTGCCCATTGGCACCAGCCAGCATTTGGCTCAGATCGTGCGTAGTTTGGCGCCTGCCCGCGCCTGCACTGTTGCTTACATCCCTGAGTTCCTCCGTCTGGGCATCGCTGTGGAGACCTTCCGCCAGGCAGACCGCTTTGTGATCGGTTGTGATGAACCGAATGTGGCCGCCAGGGTGGCCGCCCTGTATCAACCACTTGGACGGCCGATCGTCTACACGGATGTCCGCTCGGCAGAGATGGCAAAACACGCCTCGAACGCCTTCCTCTCTACTTCCATCAGCTTCATCAATGAGATCGCCAACCTATGTGAGGCCCTGGATGCGGATGCGACCGAGGTCGCACGTATCCTCAAACTAGATCAGCGGATTGGCAGACACGCATTCCTCAGCCCAGGCCTAGGTTTTGCTGGAGGCACGCTCGGCCGCGAGCTCCGTGCTCTGCAGAAGCTCGGTGCCGCGCGGCAGATGCCGACGCCATTGATGGACGCCGTCCTTCAAATCAACGGCGGGCGCGTCCAACTGGTCGGCCACCGGCTGTCTACGGTGCTTGGCAGCCTGGAAGGGTGCCAAGTCGGCGTCTTGGGGTTGACGTACAAGGCGGGGACAAGCACGTTACGGCGCGCTATCTCATTGGATATCGTGCGTCATTTGGTTGGGAAAGGTGCCATAGTGAAAGCCTTTGACCCGTTGGCCAACCTTGAGGAAGTCGCTGACTTGCCGCCGATGCAGATGTGCTCGGATCCTTATCAGGTCGCAGAGGGAAGTCGCGCTCTCGTTCTGATCACAGAGTGGTCGGACATCGGCCTGCTAGACTTGCATCGGCTGCGGGCGTTGATGGGGGGCGATGTTTTCCTCGACACGCGCAATTTCTTCGACCCCGGCCGCATGACGCAGGCTGGGTTCCGGTATTTAGGTATCGGCCGTTAGAAAGGAGGTTTGATAATGGGATCGGTGTTGAAAAATCGCACAGCGATAGTTACTGGGGCCGGCCGCGGTATTGGGCGGGCGATTGCCTTGACCTTTGCTCAAGAAGGCGCGCAGTTGTACTTGGCAGCACGCACAGAGGGCGAGCTGCTAGAGACCGGCACAGCATGTCGAGACCTGGGTGGGGTTGCTCGCACAGTCGTCACAGACGTTGCAGACTGGGGCCAAGTGCAGCATTTGGTAGCCACTGCCATTCACGAAAGCACTCAAGTCGATATCCTGGTCCACGCGGCGGGCGTCTATGGTCCGATTGGTCCTACTGCTGATAATGATGTTGCCGCATGGACGCGCGCAGTGGAGGTCAACCTGTTCGGTACGTTCTATCTTTGCCGAGCGCTCACTCCGCACTTCTTGCAGACGCGGCAAGGCAAGATCATCCTACTGGGTGGGGGGGGAGCTACTGCACCCTTGCCAAACTTTTCTTCTTACGCCGCGTCGAAGGCTGCAGTGGTTCGGTTGGCCGACACGCTGGCTGAGGAACTGAAAGCATTCGATATACAGGTCAACGTCATTGCCCCTGGTCTGGTCGACACACGGTTGCAGGACGAAGTGCTGACTGCGGGTGACCTCGCCGGGCCGCTATTGGAAAAGATCAAGAAGGCCCGAGAAACTGGTGCAGGGGCTGTCTCACCGGATGTGGCGGCCAGTCTTGCGGTCTTTCTTGCCTCGCCCATGTCAGGCAAGTTGACTGGGAAGCTGATTGCAGCGCCCTATGATCCCTGGCGCGAGTGGACCGACAAGGCAGATGAGCTTAATGCCACGCCAATGTATACTATCCGCCGCCTGGACCCATTCACGATCAAACCCTTGATCAAAGACCTTATCTGATGGCAAGTAGTCAACTGACAGGGCAACATGTCGTTTTCAGCCTGGAGCCAGAATGAACGTTGGTGTTATCGGCTGCGGTTTGATCGGCAGGCGCCGAGCGGCGGTGGGGCGCGAGCTGGGTGACCAGATTGTCATCGTCGCCGATGTGGATGCAAGTCGTGCGCGGCAGGTAGCGCAGGAAAATGGCTGCGCCTGGACAACCCGCTGGCAGGATGTGATTGAACGGGACGACGTGGACGCCGTGGTCGTTTCTACTGTCAACCAGGTTTTGGCCCCGGTGACCATCGTCGCCTGTGAAGCTGGAAAGCATGTGCTCTGCGAGAAGCCATTGGGTCGCAATGCCGGCGAAGCTCAGCAAATGGTGGAGGCGGCTCGGCTCGGCGGTGTACTGCTGAAGACGGGCTTCAACCACAGGCATCACCCGGCGATCTGGCGTGCCCATGAGCTTTGCAGCCAAGCCGTTATCGGTCCGTTGATGTTCATTCGTGCCGTTTACGGCCACGGCGGGCGGCCAGGCTACGAAAAGGAGTGGCGGGCAGATGCCGACCTGGCGGGTGGGGGAGAGCTGTTGGACCAGGGCGTCCACATCGTGGATCTCTGCCGCTGGTTTATGGCCGCATATGCGAGCACGAGTGGCGAGTTTACAGAGGTCGTCGGCGTCACGGACACCTATTTCTGGGAACTTGGCAGCTTCCCTGCAGCCGATCAATACACAAGCGAGGGGCCCAGCGCGATCCCCATCGATTGGCGCTACTCGCGGCGCAGCAGCCGGCTGGAAGACAACGCCTTTGCCATGCTCCGCACTGCCGACGGCCGCGTCGCCCAATTTCACACCAGTTGGACGCAGTGGCAGAACCGGTTCTCGTTCGAGGTCTTCGGTCGCGACGGATTTGTGCGGGTGGAGGGTCTCGGCGGCAGCTATGGTGTAGAGCGGCTGGAAGTCGGACGACGGAAGCCGGAGGGTGGAGCCCCCACCGTGGAAACCTTTGACTTCGCTGGCCCCGATCGGTCGTGGCAGGCCGAGTGGGAGGAGTTCACGTCCGCTATCCACGAAGGCCGGCAGCCGCTGGCGAATGGGGAGGACGGCCTACAAGCGATGCGCGTGATCGCTGCCATTTATCAATCAGCCCGTACAGGCCTGCCGGTGGGTCTCGACCCATCTGTGCCAGCCACGATTCGGCGCCTGCCATGAAAGCGATGATCCTCGCCGCCGGTCAGGGAACACGGCTCCACCCCCTCACGGAACGGATTCCCAAGTGCATGGTTCCGATTGGAGGAAGGCCGATCCTCGAGCATACGATGGCGTGGTTGGCCCGTCACGAGGTCAGGCACATCATCATCAACCTGTCTTCCATGCCACAGGTCGTGATGGACTACTTTGGCGACGGCAGGCGCTGGGGCGTTCAGATCACCTACTCGGTCGAAGAGGAAGCACTGGGAACAGCCGGTGGGGTCAAGAACGTGGCGGGGTACTTCGACGACGTTGAGGAGACCGGAAAGGGGTCGCCGTTTCTCGTCTGGTACGGCGACAATCTGAGCTACTGCGACCCGTATCGCATGCTTCACTTTCATACCTGTATGCGAGGATTGGCGACCATCGCTTTGTTCAACCGGGCCGATGTATCCCAGAGCGGCATCGTCGACCTGGACGATGACGACCGGATTCGGCGCTTTCTCGAGAAACCGGGACCCGACCAGGTCTTTTCCCATTGGGTTAATGCCGGCATTCTGGTCCTGGAGCCTGCTGTGCTGGACTTCATCCCCCAGGGTCGCCAGGATTTCTCCTTCGATGTCCTGCCCGCCCTGTTGGCCGCAAACCAGCGGCTGTATGGGTACCGGCTGTCCGAGGCCGAAGGGCTTTGGTGGATCGACACGCCTGCGGACCTGGAACGCGTCCAGGCCGCTTGGAGACCACGGGAGGTGGCACCATGATTCTGACGCGCGCGCCGTTCCGCATCTCCCTGGGCGGGGGTGGGACAGACCTGCCCTCGTACTATGCCCACTACGGCGGCTTCATCCTCAGCGCCGCCATCAACAAGTATCTCTACGTCTACGTCAATCGCCCGGCCGCCGACGAGTTCATTCGCGTCAAGTACTCACGCTATGAACAGGTCGAAACGGCTGACGAAGTCGAGCACGACCTCGTGCGGCCGTGCCTCAAGTTCCTGAACGTTGGGGCAAGCATTGAGATCGTGTCGATGGCCGATATTCCGGCCGGTACGGGCCTCGGCTCTTCCAGCACCTACCTGGTCGGTCTGTTGACGGCGCTGTTCGAGCTGAAGCGGGAGCGGATGCCCATCCAGACCAAGGCGGAAATCGCCTGCCACATCGAGATGGAGCTCGCCGGACATCCGGTGGGCAAACAGGACCACTACCTGGCGGCATTTGGCGGCATTCCCTGTCTGGAGATTGAGCCGGACGGCAAAGTGCATGTGACGCCCCTGGACATCTCGGTCACGGCCCTCGAGGACTTTCGGAACAGCGTCACGCTCTTTTACACCGGCGTCACGCGCAAGGCCAATGATATCTTGCGGGCCCAGCAACAGGATACGAAGAGCGGACAGGCCAGCGTGGTGGACAGTCTGCACCGCACCAAGGAGCTGGGCTACCGCATCAAGGAAGCCCTGGAGGCGGGCGATATCGAGCTCTTCGGACTGCTGCTGGACGAGCATTGGCAGAACAAGAAGAAGCGCTCCACCCAGATCAGCGACTCCCGGATCGATGCCTGGTATGACCTTGCCCGCGAGAACGGGGCGCTGGGCGGCAAGATCATGGGTGCCGGCGGTGGCGGCTTTTTCATGTTCTGTTGTCCCAACGGCTGCAAGGGTCGCTTGCGCAAGACGTTGACAGCGGCCGGGCTGCGCGAAATGCCCTACGACTTCGATTTCGAAGGCGCCAAGGTCCTGGTTAACTTCTAGCCACGCCCTCGGTAGAACCTCTCCTTTGACAGAGCAGCATTCTCTGCTTCGTTTGCGCCTCTCTTGGGCTGCACTCCCGTCCCTGGAGCCATGATGACCTACACCACACAATTCCTGAACGAGACTGCCGCCATCCTGCTGCGCATTGACCAAGACGCCGTGGAACGCATGGCCTCCCATCTGGCCGCCCTCCGCCAGCGGGGCGGCCGGCTCTTCATCCTGGGGGTCGGCGGCGGCGCCGCCCACGCCTCGCATGCGGTCAACGACTTCCGCAAGCTGGCCGGCATCGAAGCCTACGCCCCGACCGACAACGTCTCGGAGCTGACGGCCCGCACCAACGACGAGGGCTGGCCGACTGTATTTGTCGAGTGGCTCAAGACCAGCCGCCTCAAGCCAGGGGACATGCTCTTCGTCATCTCGGTCGGCGGCGGCAGCCTGGAGAAGAACGTCAGCCCCAACCTGGTGCGGGCCCTGCAGTACTGCCGGGAGGTGGGCGCCACCGTCATCGGCGTCGTGGGGCGAGACGGCGGCTACACGGCCCAGGTGGCCGACGCCTGCCTCATCGTGCCCACGGTGAACCCGGCCACCGTCACCCCGCATACCGAGGCATTTCAGGCCGTAATCTGGCACCTTCTGGTGTCACATCCCGCCGTCCAAACCGCCTCGGCCAAGTGGGAGTCGGTGCCTTGAGGCGGAGGGCGGTCTTTCTGGACCGGGACGGGGTGCTGAATCGCGCCTTCGTGCGCGACGGCCGGCCCCATCCCCCGGCCAGCCTGGCCGAACTGACAGTACTCCCGGGTGTGCCGGCGGCGCTCGCTCGCCTGAGCGCCGCCGGCTTCCGGCTACACGTGGTGACGAACCAGCCCGACGTCGCCCGCGGGACGCAGACACGGGAGACGGTGGAGGCGATGCACGCCGAACTTGTGGCCCGCGGCCTTCCCCTCGACGGCTTTCATGTCTGCTATCACGACGATGCCGACGCGTGTGAGTGCCGCAAGCCCAAGGCGGGCCTGCTGGTCTCCGCCGCCGCGTCGGAAGATTTGGACCTCGCCGGCAGCTTCATGGTCGGGGACCGCTGGCGGGACATCGAAGCCGGACGGAGGGCCGGGTGCACCACCGTCCTGGTCGACTATGCCTACGCTGAGTCTCTAACGATACAACCCGACATCCGGGTGCGGTCACTCGCCGAAGCCGCCGACTGGATCCTCTCAAGCATGGCCCCGTGAGGAGGACGCAATGCTGCAAACCATCAGCGAACCGAAGATCGTCAGTGACCTGAAGGTCAAGCTCTTTGCCGACGGCGCCGACAAGGCCGGCATGCTGCAGATGTACGCGAAGCCCTATATCAAGGGCTTTACAACCAACCCCACCCTGATGCGCAAGGCCGGCGTTAGCAACTACGAGGCCTTCGCCCTCGACATGCTCGAGGCCATTCCCGACCGGCCCGTCTGCTTCGAGGTGTTTGCCGATGAGTTCGACGAGATGGCACATCAGGCCCGCGCCATCGCCGGCTGGGGCGGCAACGTCTACGTCAAGGTCCCGATCACCAACACCCGCGGAGAGCCGGCCTATGATCTGGTTCGGCGGCTGTCGCACGAAGGGGTCAAGCTCAACATCACGGCGATGATGACCCTGACGCAGGTGGGCGCGGTGGCTGACGCCGTGGCCGGCGGCGCCCCCTGCTTTGTCTCGGTCTTCGCCGGCCGCATCGCCGACACGGGGCGCGACCCTGTCCCGCATATGGCAGCGGCGCTGGAGCTGCTGCGTCCGGTGCCCAGCGCCGAACTCCTGTGGGCGAGCCCGCGGGAGCTCCTGAACATCTTTCAGGCCGATGCCATCGGCTGCCACATCATCACGGTCACCAACGACGTGCTGCACAAGTTGGCCCTGGTCGGCAAAGACCTGGACGACTACTCGCTGGACACCGTCAGGATGTTCTACAACGACGCCCGGCAGGCAGGCTATACCCTGCAGAATGGCCGCAAGCCTTGAGCGGGCCCGCGGGCTGGCGCGGCGCCTGACCGCGGTCGAGCTGGGGGTCGTGGCCCTGGCGGTGGCGGCCGGGGTCGTCTCGACCCGCCTGCTGCCGTTGGCCATCGGCATCGCCCTGCTCTTCTGGCCCCTGCGCTGGCTGGTGACGGGCCGCCTCAGCGTGCGCACCGCCGGCGACGGCGCCGTGATCTTGCTGCTGGCGATGATGCCGGTGACCCTGTGGGCGACGGCCCTGCCGGACGTTACGCGTCCGGAGCTCTACAGGCTGCTCCTGGGGATTGCAGTCTTCTACGCGGTTGCCAACTGGACCGCCACGCCGGTACGGCTGCGCCTGCTCATGATGGGGGTCATCGGCACCGGTCTGGTCCTGGCGCTGAGCGCCCCGGTCAGCGTGCGCTGGATTGCGGAGGCAAAGCTGACCTTTGTCCCCACGTCCGTCTATGAGCGCCTGCCCACGCTTCTGGCCGACCCCATCCACCCCAACGTCATGGCCGGAGCGCTGGTGATCCTGTTCCCCTGTGCCTTGGGGGCGCTCATGTTCGGCTGGGGCGAACTGCGTTGGTTCGAGCGCCTCCCGGCTGGCCTGGCGGCGGCGGCGATGCTCGGCGTCGTCGTTCTCACCAAATCGCGCGGCGGGTACCTTGCCGTGGGTATGGCCCTGCTCGTTCTGGCCGCCCTGCGCTGGCCACAGGGCTGGATGGTGGCGCCCTTTGTCTTGCTGGCGGGCGCCGTGGCGATCTGGCGCCTCGGCCTGGCCCAGGTGGTGGAGGCCCTGACCACCACGCAGTCTCTCGGCGGGCTGGAGGGCCGGCTGGAGGTGTGGTCACGGGCGGTCTTCATGATCCAGGACTTCCCCTTCACCGGCATCGGCATGGGGACCTTTGCGCAAGTGGCCAACGCCATGTATCCCTTCTTCCTTGCCGGTCCCGACGCCGACATCCCTCATGCCCACAACCTGTTCCTGCAGGTTCCGGTGGACCTCGGCATACCGGGGCTGGTCGCCTGGGGAGCGCTGTTCCTGCTGGCGGGCCTGGCGGGCTGGCGGGTGTACAGGCAGGGGCGCGACGGCGCGGCCGCAAGCTCAGAGCGTCTCTATGCTGCCTGGGGGGCGGGACTCTTCGCCGGGTTGGTGGCGATGGCCGTCCACGGCCTGCTGGATGCCGTGACCTGGAACACGCGGCCGGCGGTGACCGTGTGGGTGATCTGGGGCGCTGCCATGGCCGCCTATCGCTTGGCGGCGCCCGCGACCGGGTTCGTGCCGGCTCCCACTGGCGAAGCGGCCCCGGTGCGGCCGGCCGCGGCGGAGGGCTGAGGCGGTGAGCATGCGCAGGCCGCCAGATCGTGCGCAGGCACCTCGACTCCGAAGCCGACCGGCGGCCAAGATCGGCAGAGGCCAGGGTCGGCCGTGCCGGCAACACCGGCCGCACTTCTGACCCGCCGGCCATTTGGTAAATGCCACTGTCCTTGCTAGACTGTCCCTGTCGACGGCGGAGGCAGCACGCGGCCGCAGACAGCGGCCACCGGGCGCAGGTAATCTCGCACTGAACGCCCTGCTGAACGGAACCCGATCCACATAGAGGAATCCAACCCATGGAGCTTCGACGTTACTTCTACTATCTCCTGCGCTGGTGGTGGCTGGTCGCCATCGGGATCGTCGTCGCGGCCGGGACTGCCTACTATGTAAGCCGGACCTCGGTGCCCGTATATCAGGCCTCGACCAAGCTGCTGATCGACCAGTCCAAGCAGGCGACCACGGACTACAACTCGATCTTGACCAGCGAGCGCCTCTCGCAGACCTACGTGGAGTGGCTGCGCACGCAGCCAGTGCTCGACGAGGTGATTAAGCGCATGCAGCTGCCGTTTTCGGCCGCGGACCTGGCCGCGGCCGTGAACGTGACACCGGTGCGCAACACGCAGCTCCTGGTGATCGCGGTCGAGGACACCGATCCGGCCCGCGCCGCGGCGATCGCCAACATGCTGCCCGTCGTCTTTCGGGAGCAGAGCGGCGCCATGCAGGCGCAGCGCTTCAAGGAAGCCAAGGCCGGTGTGGAAGGCCAACGAACCCAGCTGCAGGCGGAGATCGCGCAAACGCAGGCCGACCTGGACCGGGCGCGGACGGACAACAACGCGGCCGACACTGAGCGTCTGCGCGGTGCGTTGGCCGAGATGCAGTCCACCGACAATGCGCTGGCCCAAAGCCTGGCCAGCATCCGCCTCGAGGAATCCAAGAGCACCGACAGCATCTTCGTCATCGAGCAGGCCAAGATGCCCGTGTCGCCGATCCGGCCGAAGACAACCCAGAACACCCTGTTGGCCGCCATTGTCGGCGCCATGCTGGCCCTCGGCGTGATCTTCCTGCTCGAGTACCTCAACGACACCTTGCAGAACCCCGACGACGTCACCGAAAGCCTTGGTCTGGCCACCCTAACGGCCGTACCCGCGGCCGCCGCGACCACGAGCGAGCTGTCGGCCGTCCAGGGGGGACACAAGGGCAGCGCCGAGGCCTACCGCATCCTTCGCACCAACCTCCAGTTCGCCGCCGTCGGCGGGCCACTGCGGAGGGTGCTGGTCACCAGCCCTTCGCCCAAGGAGGGCAAGTCGTATACATCGGCCAACCTGGCCGTGGCCCTGGCCCAGGGCGAGCGGCAGGTGATCCTGGTCGACGGCGACCTGCACCGGCCGCGCCAGCACCGCCTCCTGGAGCTTCCCAACAACGTGGGGCTGACGACGGCCCTGGTGGAACCGGAAACCGACCCCTTGTCGCTCCTGCAGGAGACCAAGGTGCCGGGCCTCCGGGTCCTGACCTCCGGCCCCCTGCCGCCCAACCCGTCAGAGATGTTGGGTTCGGCCAGGATGAAGGAACTCCTGGACGTCCTGAGCCGGGAGGCCGACATTATCGTCCTCGACACTCCACCCGTCCTGGCCGTGGCCGATGCGGCGGTGCTGGCCTCCGAAACAGACGGCGTGCTCCTGGTGGTGGATGCGGGTTCCACACAGCGGGAGATGGCGCGGCGGGCTCTGGCCAGCCTGGAAAAGGTGCACGCCCGCCTGCTGGGCGTCGTGCTGAATCGCGTCTCCGAGCGTCAGGCCGGGTATAGCTACTACTACTACTACTATTACGACCAAGAGGGCAGCGCCGATGGGGCGGAGGGCAAGCAGCGCCGCCGGCACCGCCGCCGGCGGGCTCCGGGAGCGGCGACGCCTTCCTCGTCCGAGCCCTGAGCGCAAGGCCGCGACCGGGGAGCCGACTTTGCCAGGAGAGCCTACTTCGGCTGTCCGAGCCCTGGTCGAGTTTTGCGTCCGCTGCCCAGACAGCGTATGTCGGCCGTCCGTGCAGGCACCCACCGGTCGTCCTCTGCGGGCGGCCGTTTTGTTAGGGCCGCGCCCGGCAACAGGGCATGGGTGCTGCCGATGTCCATTGCTGGATCGGTGCCGGCTGGGGCCGGCGGTTGGGGCGCCACGCCGGGGTGTCTGGAGGGAGTGCCCGGCCATCGGTTCTGGTCCCTGGGCCGGGCAGCGCCTGGGCCGCTCCTTGCGCCTGTGAACGGCCGGGAACGGCGGCGAACACGTTTGCGTTCGACACCAGCAATTCATCGGACGGAGCCTGACGGTTCGTAGCCATAGGATGACGGTACCGCTGACATCCCCAACCCTCCTTCGCAGCGTCCATTATGCTCCACCGTCCGCTTGGGCCCCAAGCCGGCACGGACAGGGTGAGGTTGGCCCCATTGTCAAGACCACGGATCGGTGAAAATAAGGTGTAGGAAGATCAGTTTCTTTAAGATAGGGGGAGGGGTGCAGGGGAGGGGGAGCAGTTTCCCCCTCCCCGCCAAGTGTCAGAGGATGAGCTGCCCGGGTGTAGGCTGCGGGGCGCCCAGATAGACCTCGGCGGGCGTGCGGTAACCCAGGCTCTGGTGCGGACGTTCGTTGTTATATAAGGGGAAGTAGGCCAGCAAACCGAGGTCCAGATCGAGGACGGAGACGTAGTCCTTGATGTAGATATACTCGTAAT
>JAKOVD010000109.1 GCA_029782215.1 Chloroflexota bacterium | reverse complement strand
CTGGACGTGGAGGAGTTGGGCCGCGTCTATGAGGCGCTGCTCGAACTTGAACCGGGCATCACATCGGAACGTATGGTGCGCCTGCGCCGCCAGAAGCTCGAAGTGGTGGTTCCCTACGAGCAGGGCGAGAAATACCGCGCAGCAGTGCCTAATGACGATGACGAGGAAGAGGACGGTAAGAAGGGCAAGATCAAGTGGATTGAAGCCATCCCCGGCCCCGATGACGCTCACCCTTTTGGACGCTTCTACCTGCGCGTCGGGCTGGGACGCAAGGCATCCGGCTCATTCTACACGCCGGAGTCGTTCGTCAAGTTCCTGGTGCAGGAGACGCTGGGGCCACAGTGCGATGAGCGCAGCCCCAAAGACGACCCGCAGCCGCGCGCCATCCTGGAACTGAACGTGCTCGACCCGGCGATGGGCAGCGGGCACTTCCTGGTGGGCGCGTGCCGCTTCCTGGGGGAGCGTCTGTACGAAGCCTGCCGCCAGGCCGCCGAAAAGGGCCTCTGGGAACGCATCCCGCCAGAGGTCGCGCCGTATCTGCCGGGGCGCGTGCTGGAGGGCGAATCCACCGCCGGGCTGAGCGCCGACCGCGCCCGCGCGATCTGCAAGCGGCTGGTGGCCGTGAACTGCCTCTACGGCGTGGATAAGAACCCGCTGGCCGTCGAACTGGCGAAGGTAGCCCTGTGGCTGGAGAGCTTCGCCGAAGGGCTGCCGCTGACCTTCCTGGATCACCGCCTGCTGTGCGGTGACTCCCTGCTGGGGCCGATCAACATCACCCAGGGCGGGCATGATTCGCCACTGCTGCCGCCCTACGCGACAGGTTCATTGGACATGGCGCTCGCCCAGCGCGTGCGGGGACGGCTACGCGAACGCCTTACCGATGCCCTCGCCATCATCGCGGAACTGGACAGTACCATCGGGCTGGACCCCGACGACATCGCCCACAAGCAGGCCGTGCTGCAGCGCCTGCACGACGCCCTGCGCCCCTTTGATGAGCTGTGCAAGGCGTGGAGCGGCGGCGTGATGCTGGGCGCGGAGCAGGTGGACACCGACGCCTACAACCGGGCGCTGGCGCTGCTGGCCGAAGGGGAGTGGGACGAGGCCGCCCTGCCG
>JAKOVD010000108.1 GCA_029782215.1 Chloroflexota bacterium | reverse complement strand
GTGTTGATTCATCAGCACAACTGAGCCAGTGATCACGTTGAATATTGAGCCACTGGGTTGATGGATTCTTTGACTATTCGGTTGTGGATAAGTCTATCGGGTCTGCTGTTTTTCGATCTCCTTTCTGGCTCTTTGGGCGTTGCTTTGGGGGAGCCGCGCCAGCGGCACTGGAGTGCTTGAATCGCCAGCTCTCGTTGCCCGTCTCGACGATGTGGCAATGGTGCGTGAGCCGGTCAAGCAAGGCCGTGGTCATCTTGGCGTCTCCAAAGACGCTGCTCCACTCCGAGAAGGTGAGGTTGGTGGTGATCACCACGCTCGTTCGCTCATAGAGTTTGGAGAGCAGGTGGAACAGCATCGCGCCGCCCGACTGCGTGAATGGCAGGTAGCCCAGTTCATCCAGGATCACCAGATCGACGTACATCAGGCGGTGCGCCATTTGCCCGGCCTTGTTCTGCGCCTTCTCCAGCTCCAGGGCGTTGACCAGCTCCACCGTTGAGAAGAAGCGCACCCGCTTGCCATGCATGCGAATGGCCTCGATCCCCAGGCTCGTGGCCAGGTGGGTTTTACCCGTGCCGGGGCCACCAACCAGCACCACGTTGTGCGCCGACTCCACGAAGCGAAGGGTGTGCAACTGGCGCACCAGTGCTTCGTCGAGCTGCGCGTGGGCGAAGTCAAAGCCGGCGAGGTCACGGTGCGAAGGGAAGCGCGCCACGCGCATCTGGTAAGCCATGGAACGCACCTCACGCTGAGCGGTCTCGGCCTTGATGAGCTGGTGCAGCACGGCCTCATGATCCAGCGACTTCATGCGGGCGGTGCCCAGTACCTCCGGCCAGGCACTGGCCATGCCGTGCAGGCCCAGCGCTTTGAGGGCATCAATGACGTCATGCATGGTCGGACTCCGGTGATGCCTCATGAGGCTGGACGTTGCGCAGTGCGTCGTAGCGCTGCAGGTTGGCCAGTGGCGGCGTGTTGAGCTTGAGCATCGTGGCCACCGGTGGCTCGGGCACGCGCTGCTCCTTCAGACGCGAGAGCACGTTGAGCACGTGCTCGGCACTCACCCGCCCGGACTGCAGCGCCAGCTCTACCGCCACCACCACGGCCTCCAGTCCATGCAGGCTCACCCCCATGAGCACCTGCGCCATCACCCTGTCGCCACCGCTGTGGCGCAGCAACTGGCGCTGCATTTCCTGCAGTGGCTCGGGCATGGTCTTGAAGGGCGCGCCGTTGCGCAGCGCGCCGGGCTTTCGCTCGATGAGCGCGATGTAATGCATCCAGTCGTAGAGCGTCTGATCACGTTCGAAGCTGCGCGCCAGGCGCACCTGTCGCCCATCGGGCCCGACCACCAGCAGGCCATCCGCGTAGGCCCGCAGACTGACCACCGCATGAATCCATTCACACGGCACGCTGTAGCGGTTGCGCTGGAAGTGGATCAGTGCGGTCGCAGAGACCCGTACCGGCTGCTCCACGTAGCCATCAAACGCACGGGGGTTGGGCATGAGACGAGCACGTTCGTCCTGCCAGACATCGGCCACCGTGAGCTGAGTCCATTCCGGGTGACTCATCTCAGCCCAGGCCTTCACGCAGGCCTGCTGCAACCAGTCGTTGAGTTCACCAAGCGTCCCCCAGCGCCGCTCGCTGGCCTCACGCCAGATGTCCTTGCGCCGATCCTGAACGTTCTTCTCCACGACCCCCTTCTCCCAGCCGGCGGCCCGGTTGCAGAACTCCGGCTCGAACAGGTAGTGCCCGGTCATCGCCTCGAAGCGTGCATTGACGCTGCGCTGTTTGCCATGGCCGACCTTGTCCACAGCGGTCTTCATGTTGTCGTAGATGCCCCGCCGGGGCACGCCACCGAAGAGGGCGAACGCCCGTGCGTGCGCATCGAACAGCATCTCGTGCGCTTGGCTGTAGTACGCCACCAGGCAGAAGGCGCGACTGGCCGCCAGCTTGGTGTGTGCCACTTCCAGGCGGCGGCGCAGCCCGCCGATGAACAGGTACTCGCAGCTCCAGTCGAACTGGAACGCCTCGCCCAACTCGAAGCTCAGCGGCACGAACCCCGCACCACGCGCAGCGTTGCCTTGCTCTTGCTGCCAGCGCTGGGCAAAGGCGTAGACCGGCCCTCGGCTGCCGCTGTAGCCCTGCGCGCGCAGCGCCTCAAACATGGCCTTGATCCCGCGTCGATCGCGTTTGCTGCGATGGCTATCGGCCTTGAGCCATTGGCTCAACTGCTCCTTGTACGGATCCAGGATGCTGGGGCCCGACACCCGCTGCGGGTATCGGGGTTCGGCCATCTGCCCGTCTTTGAGCCACTTGGTGGCTGTGTTGCGCGAGATGCCCAGGCGCCGGCTGGCCTCGCGCACCGACACGTCCTGCCTCAGCACGAGGCGGCGTAACTTGCTCAATGTGCTCACGTTGATCACTCCTGCTCCCCCGTGCTGAAAAATTCAGCAGGATAGAGCGGCAACGTGGCTCAAATTTCAACGTGAATGCGTCCCGAAATGGCCCAGCTTTGGAAATGAATCAACACGTGCTCAACTTCAGCAACGTCACTGCTTGCGGCACCAATACCGAGACATCGCTTCCATGTATGTTCTCGGCCGTCGGCAGGAGAGACTATGACGAAAAGCGGATTCGTTCCAGCGAATCCCTGTTGCACGTGCTGTCGCGTGCAGGCGTGTCCGTGCGCTGGAAGGACAACCAATCAGGATGCAAGGGGGTGTGCGACGGCCTGGGTGAGACCATCGTCGATCCCAAGGCAGACGCCGCCTTGTGCGAAGACGGACGGTGCTTCGACGAAGTGCTGCTGCGCAACGTTGGCGCTCTTACCCAGGGCTCGACCGGAGACATCGTGGTCGTCCTTCATATGCTGGGGAATCACGGTCCTGCGTACTACAAACGGTATCCCACCGCCTTTCGCCGCTTCCAGCCCACCTGCGACACCGGCGAGTTGCGGCGCTGTGATCGCCAGAGCATCGTCAATGCCTATGACAATGCCGTTCTCTATACCGACCATGTGTTGAGCCAGGCTGTCGCCTATCTCAAGACGCAGCAGGAGCGTTTCGATACCGCGATGATATATGTCTCGGATCATGGCGAGTCCCTGGGTGAAAAAGGACTCTTCCTGCACGGGTTGCCGCAGGCCATTGCCCCCAACGAACAGACCCGTGTACCCATGGTGTGGTGGCTCTCCGAATCTTTCAAGGCAAGCCGTGGGCTCGATACAGCATGTCTCAACGGCAAGACCGCTCTGGCACTGTCCCATGACAACCTGTTCCATTCCGTCCTCGGTCTGATGGCAATCACGACCCAGGTCTACGATGCGCGCTTGGACATCGCTTCGGCCTGCACCCACTCGCCAGGCTCCACTCCAACGCGGTAGCTCCTACTGCGCGGATCGAAGGAACAGGTGGCGCTTCTGTGCGCATGGCAGGCAGGCGCGTACAGGTCTTCATTGACGCTCGCGACGGACCAAGCCTGCGGAGCAATCGGCGATGATGACATACACCGAGTCACAGGCAGCCAAGCTTTCTCGCCTGGGCACAGGCGTCATGATCCAATTAGTGCGGCTTAAGTTCCGCCGTTGCCCGATGGGGAACGGCTCTTGACCCGGTTCTTTGAAAGGAGCATTGCAGCGGTTTGCATAAATGTGTTTGGCAACAGAATCAATATTTGAGTTCTCTCTCAGCCTTGCGCAAATCTTGATCCTCGATCTGGATCGTGGTGTGGGTGATATCGAAGGTTGTTTCCATTGCTGACTTGGCGGCAACCAGTGTCTTAGGGGCATCGGCCATATTGGTCACAACCAAGTGGCAACTCATCGCATCAACACCTGATGTGATTGTCCAGACGTGGAGGTCATGCACGGCCGTGATGCCGGGAATTTCCTTGAGCTTGTCTTCCAACAAGGAGATGTCAATTTCAGGGGGCGTGCCTTCCATCAGGATATGAATCGCCTGCTTCAACAAGATCCATGTCCGTGGAACGATGAAAAGGCCAATGCCGGCGCCGACGATGGGATCAGCCAGCTTCCAGCCCGTGAACATGACGATCGCCGCCGCGACGAGAACACCGAGCGAACCTAGCATGTCGGCGAGCACCTCGAAGTAGGCGCCCTTCACGTTGAGGCTCTCTGACGACCCGGCAGAGAGGAGTTTCATGCTCACTAGGTTGACGGCGAGACCGACGACGGCGACGATCAGCATCGGGCCACTCAGAATCTCAGGAGGGTTCAGGAATCGCTGGTAAGCCTCGTAGAGGATGTAGAGGGTCAGCACAAGAAGGACGACGGCGTTCGCCAGTGCTGCCAACACTTCAGATCGGACATAGCCGTAGGTCTTCTGAGGAGTTGCAGGGCGCTCGGAAAAACGGATCGCAAGCAGCGCCAGGGCCAAGCCACCGGCATCGGTCAGCATATGCGCTGCATCGGCGAGTAGAGCGAGACTACCGGTCCACAGGCCACCGACGACTTCCACGGCCATGAATATGGTCGTGAGCGCCAAAGCTCCCATCAACCGCGTCTTGTGCCGTCCTGCGGCCGTGCCGGAAGGCGTCGTCGCTCCGTGTGAATGTCCTGCACCCATGTATACGTCCCGTTTTCGCTAAATGCTTAAGAAAAATGATACTGATATTAAGCAACAGCATAAGCATGCCGAGGATGCCACTTTCATAGCGATCCAGAATTTCGAGGCGCAGGCGCTCCATGCCCGCTGACATCGTCAGCCGCAAGAACAGTTGCACTTCCCCTTTATGGAGTTGGGTAAGGTGATTGAGGGCAACGCCGTCCGCTGGCTTTAGGCGCGCGCGACGGGAACCTGTCGCCAGTCGGTGGTGTACTGGGGTGTTCGTCGGGCCTGGCGCATTGCCCAGTCACGCCGCGCGGCCGCGGTGCCGACGCTGCCCTGCTTCACCGTGGCTTTTCCCCATCGGGCATTGAGCTTGTCCACCACGCTCATCAGCTGGCCGCGGTTGCGGCCAGATTCATCTTCAAGATCGAGTTCGCCTTGCAGGATGCTGCTGTCGCAGAGGTCCAGCAGCATCACGCCGGCTTTCGCCAAGTTGTAGCCGGGCTCGAAAATCAGTTCTAGACCCATCGTGGCCGCCTGGATGATCTTCGCCGTGTCGGCCGTGGGCCGGCGCAACGGCACCACGAGCGACTTGGCCCAGCGCGGGCCTGGCCGGAACGGCGAGGTGTGCGCGAAGACCAGCACGCGCCCGGCCAGGCTCCCCTGTCGCCGCAGCTTCTCGGCCGCGCGTGTCGCGAAGTCGCTCACGGCCTGCAGCAACTGCGGCAACTCGCGCACCGGCCGGCCGAAGGATCTCGTCACGGCGATCTCGCGCTTGGGCGTGGGAGCCTCTTCCAGATCGATGCAGGGCATGCCTTGCAACTCGCGAACGGTGCGTTCGAGCACCACCGACCAGCGGCGGCGCACCGAAGCCGGGTCGAGCCGCGCCAAATCCTGCGCGGTGGCCACGCCGGCGTCGCGCAGTTGTGCGCCGATACGCGGCCCAACTCCCCACACGTCGCCCACGTCAGTGATGGCGAGCAGCAGGTCCACGTCGGCCTGCGGCAGCGCACCCAGGTGGCATACCTGCGCGTGCTGCGCAGGGTAGCTGCCGGCTTTCCTTTCTGCGCACTTGGCGATGTGGTTGGCCAACTTGGCCAAGGTTTTCGTGGGCGCTATGCCGATGCACGTCGGAATACCGATCCAACGGTGGATGCGAGCGCGGATGGCATGCGCGCGCTCGGCCAGGTTGCCACGCACGCCGTGAAGATCCACGAAGCACTCATCGATGCTGTAGATCTCCTGGCCGGGCCCGAGGCCTGCGGCCAAGCTCATCATCCTGTCCGACATATCGCCGTACAGGGTGAAATTGGCGCTCAGGCTGACCAGGCCGGCGCGGTCTTCGAGATGGCGGAATTCATGGTGCGGCTGGGCCATCTTGATGCCCAGCGCCTTGGCTTCGTTGCTGCGGCTGATCGCGCAACCGTCATTGTTGCTGAGCACGACCACCGGCCGGCCCTGCAGGCTCGGCCGGAAAACGCGCTCGCAGCTCACGTAGAAATTGTTGCCATCGAGGAGTGCCAGCATGGTGCATCACTGGAACCGCTTGATGCAGCTGGTGGCCACGCCCCAAACCTCGATCGTCTGCCCTTCCGTAGGCACGATTTCCGGGTACGTCGGGTTGCCTGCCTTGAGCTTGAGCCGGCCGGCGCGAAGGTACAGTTGCTTGACGGCGTATTCACCGTCCACCACGGCCACCACGATGTTGCCGTGGCAGGGTTTGAGGGCTCGGTTCACCAGCAACAGATCGCCGTCGAAGATGCCCAGGTCCTGCATGGAGTCCCCGGCAACACGGAAAAGAAAGGTAGCCTGGGGATGGGTGACGAGGATTTCGTTGAGGTCGATCCGCTTGACCAAGTAATCGTCCGCCGGCGAGGGGAAGCCGGCATGCACGCTGGCATTGGCCAATGGCAGCACCAGGCCGCTGCTGGCCAGCGGCACTGGGACGTTAAAACATTGGATTGCACTGTGCATACGTACAGTATAAATCCGACGCTTCGGGCGCTATGCACCAGCCTCCCCTAGACTGCTGTCAAGATTTTCAGGGAAAGGATCGCTCCATGTGCTACTCGGCCGCCGTGCGCGCGGACTACGCCGCGTTCCGTCGCCTGTTCCCGAGGTCCCGCCTGGCGCTCAAGGCGTTCTTCGATCTGTACTGGCGGCGCAGGCAGCAGCCCAAGCCGCCCATGCGTACGCCCAGGGTGATGGATGCGCAGTTCACGCATCCCCACTCGCCCGAGGAGCGCGAGATCCATGCGCTGATTGCGGAATTCGACGCGAGCCAGGTGTCCGCGCTGGAGCAGGATCTGTTCGCGCAGCGCAAGCGCCTAGCCGACGCCGAGCGCGCCCTGCAGACCAAGGTGACGAAGAAGGCCCAGGAAGACCAGCGCATCGCCACCGCCAAGATCGACCAGGCGCTCGCGCGCCTGACGAGGCTGAAGCGACCCGAACTGAGCGAAAGCGATACGCGGATTTTCCCCGGCTGGTGGGCGCCGGTGCTGGTGATCGAGGGCGGCGAGCCGGTGATCTGGCCCATGCGCTACGGGTGCCGGCCGGCCGGCAAGCCGACCCTCTACGACAGGAAGTACCCCGGGACATACAACGCGCGCCGGGACAACCTGCGCGGGTTCTGGAAGCAGCAGTTCGGGCAGACGCACGCACTCATGCTCGTGACCACGTTCTTCGAGAACGTGGCCCGGCACGCGGCCGAAGGCCGGGCGCTGCGCGCTGGCGAGGCGCCAGAAAACATCGTGCTCCGGTTCGAGCCCAGTCCACCGCAGGAGATGTACATCGCCTGCCTGTTTTCGCACTGGACGCCGCCGGCGGGCTCCGACGAGCCCGACCTGTGGTCGTTCGCGGCCGTGACGGATGATCCGCCGCCCGAAGTGGCCGCGGCCGGGCATGACCGCTGCATCGTGCAGCTGCGGCCCGAGAACGTTGAAGCCTGGCTGACGCCGCAGGGGCGCACGCTGGACGCCTTGGATGCGCTGCTCGATGACAAGGCGCGGCCGTACTACGAACACCGCTTGGCCGCGTGATGTTTTCAGCGGCTGCGCGCAGGAGGCTTGCTCGCCTGCGGCGTGGCCGCTAGGCTGGTGAATGGCCCGGCAGGGCTGGCACCTCGGGAAAGGGCCTGCTCTTTTCCGCGTGTGTAGGGCGTGATCCTGGCGCCCCTGTCCCCTTGCAACTGCGCACTCGCAGCGACCCGCCTCGCGTGTCCGCCTATCGCATCAAGGTACTGGGGATTTGCGCCGCGTTCGCGGGCAGCAGCTGCCACAGCCGCCCAGCCATCGGCCAGCATGGTCCGTCGCTCGGCGGGTATCTCCCGGGCGGCCTGCAGGGCCATGGTCGCATCGTCGCGGGGTTGACGCTGACTGTCGTAGAGCAGCTGGCCGCCGCGGTTGATGATGCGCAGCCGATCCAGCTGATGGGCCAGCTGGCTCACCGTAGCACTGAACCCTTGCATCGCCGCATCGTGGTAGTCCTCTGTGACGAAGCGCGGGTTCGGGTTGCCCACCTGGTGCTGGCGTTCGTGGCGTTGATAGATGCCGAGCAGGCTTTCTTCCCTGCTGGTGGCTACTACCACCATCTCCACCTTGTAGCCTTGCTCCTGCAGCCGGTCCACGAAGCGCTGGACCGACTGTGGGTTGCGGAAGGTGCCCTCCTCCACGATGTTGCGCCGCGCCTCGATCGCCATGAGCCGGAGGGCGTTCGCAAGCCGGCCGGCGTCCGCTTGGGTCTCGCTGGATGGCAGTCTGGCGGTGCCGAGGGGGATGCGCTCGCGCATGCGATCCGCATCCACGTGGACGAAGCCACCCTGCGCCTTGAGTTCGTCGCGCACAAGCTCGCCCCCTGCACTTTTGCCTGCGCCGGGCTGGCCACCCACCAGCACGACACGGGGTTGATCCTGTGCCGAGGACCGCGCCGCACGCTGCGCGAAGTAGCTGCTGGTGATGGCCGCCACCGATTCGTCGGTGAGCGGCTTGTACCCTTCCCCGGTCATGGGCGCGCGGATTCCTGCGGGGTGCGCATTCCGAAAACGCTGTCTTGAGGGTTCAGGATGCGCGCGATGGTCTCATGGTCGTTGACCCTCAGATCCTCTTGCAGATTGGAGATGGCGGCCATTTGGGCCTCGCAATAGGCGATCAGCGCGGCCGAGGGCTGGGCCTTCTCGCGCTCGTGCTGGAGGGCCATGATGAAGGGCTGCAGGCGCTGGCCCAGGTTTTCCAGGGCCACTTCGTAGTCGATGCTCTCGCTGTTGATGCCAAGGCTTTGCATGGTTGTTCTTTCACGTGCGGGGGACTCTCGATTTCTCGGCGAGAAATTCCCAGGGATTGATGAGCAGCAC
Organism: Chloroflexota bacterium; assembly: GCA_029782215.1. Taxonomy (GTDB): domain Bacteria; phylum Chloroflexota; class Anaerolineae; order J102; family J102; genus SSF26. The sequence goes on along the minus strand of JAKOVD010000108.1, from coordinate 6,968 downwards.
TCCCGAGTCCTCGAAGTGCTTGATGTTGCGCGTGACCAGCGCAGCGCCGTGAACCAGGCCGGTAGCGGCCATCAGCGCATCGCGGTAGTCCCGGCTGTCCGCCTGGGTCAGCTTTGCCGCGCGCCTGGCGATTGCGTGGTCCACAGGCAGGATGCGGCTGTTGAAGGCTGGCAGCACCATGGCATCGAGCCAGCGCGCCAGTACCGCCGCCTGTGACTCGTCCCCACGCTGTGCCAGGTGGCTGATGCCGCGCTGGATCTCCAGCACCGTGATGGAGGTGATGTACAGCTGGTCCATGGCCTGCGCTTCCATCCAGGCTTCCACGCTGGGATGGCAGGTACTCTTTCGGATCTCGGACAAGACATTGGTGTCCAGAATCAGCATGGTTTTTCCTGACCGTCGAAGGTGCCAATGTTGTTTGGACCGGCCGTGCGCGCGATCCGGGCGTTGCCCGACCCCGTGGTCGCCGTCATGCGTCCAGTTCCCTGGCGTCGATGCGGATCGGCTGGATGTCGAAATCGTCGGCCTCGTTCTGGCGCAGCAACTCCACCGGGTTCCTGTCGGTTTTGGTCAGGCGCCGGTACTCGGCGATCGGGATGAGCGCGAGTGCGGGTTCACCGCGATCGGTGATGATGACCGTGCCACCCTCGCTCGCCACGCGCTTTGACGCGCTGACGTTGTGCACGAACTCGCGGGCGGTGACGGTTGTGATCGGTTGTGCCATGGTCCTTCCTTCCAATGAAATGCGCAGCGTCGGCCGACAGCGGCTCATGTGGTGCCGCTGTTCTCGGCGGCGATGGCGGCGCGCGTTTGCCTGGCCAGCGCCCTGTAGGCATTGAAGATGGGCAGCGGCATGCCGTACTCGCCCACGTCCTGTGCCCTGCGGTCGCTGTTGTATTCGGCGTCCAGCAAAATCTGCTGCGCCAGATCCAGCGGCACGCGCCTGCGGCCCTCGTCCAGTTCTTCGGACAGCCATTCGGGACAGCGGTTGGCGTACTCGTTTGCGATGGTCGCACTGATGCGCAGGGTCACGAACCGGACGGGCGGCTGGCCTTCATGCATGGCGAACCCCTTTCTCATGCTCCCGGGCAGCCTGCTCGATCTCATCGGCCAGCTCGCGCAGCCGGCCGACCGTTACCACCCACTCGGGGGTCTGGAGGCCGGCAAAGAGTCGATCCTTGACGGCCTGGTAGACCGTTTCGGCGCGCTCGTCGCCGAGTGCGAAGGCGCATGCGGCGATGGCCAGCTGCGCCGGGCCCGAGCCCATGTACCCCCATTCCAGGCCGCTGGGCGAATGGTTGCGCAGGTCGATCCGCCAGGGCAGTTCGTCGGTGGCGTTCCAGGGTGCCGGCACCGCTCCGTGGTGGTCGAGGATGGCCGAGACCATCGGCGCCGTGGTCACGCGGGTGTGGTGCCCATCATCGGCGCGGCGTCCGAAAATGCCCACCCACGCCGGCGGTGCCGGCTGGCAGTACGACAACCGGGCCGCCGCGCTCTCGCTGCCGTCCGCCGGGTCGCCGCGGAGATCGCCCGGCACCAATCCGTGCAGCCGCAGCCAGGCGGCGGCCAGGGTATCGCCGAGGACGATCGCGTCGGCCTTGGTGTCCGCGTCCACCTCGAAGGTCTTGCGCACATCCAGCGGGCCGGTTGTGTAAGTCACGAACCAGGGGTGCATCGCTCTCTCCCCTGCTGGTGATGCTTTCGCGTCATCAGCTGCTCGTGGAATTTCGGGTTGGCTCCCTGCAGGTGCCAGCCGAACATGGAGCCGGTCAGCATGGCTTCGCGCTGCGCGGATGTGACGCCTTCGGCGGCATTGAGTTCGTCAGCTGTCAGCCGTGTGTGGATCGGGTAGTAGCCGGGCTCGCCGCGCTTGACGGCGATCACCGGCGACGTGCCGTAGACGCCCTTCGGGTTGTCGGCATAGGCGATGGGCGGAAGTCCGCGCTCGGAGAGTGCGTCATCGCGTGCGAGGTCGATGGGATTGAGGTGCATGGCCGTCGTCTCCTTGAACCCGATCCCCGGGCCTGGGCAGGTGGAATATCCATCTGCGCCAATGTTAGTAACGTTACTAACAATTGTCAAGCCCTCAAACTTGATCTCGCTTCCTGGAATTTCTCGGGGAGAAATTTTGGGCAGCTTTCGGCAGTTCGCTTTGACGTACCCTTTCAGGAATGCCTTCCGATGTGCTCGAAAATGCGCGCGGATGTCCTGGCAACCTCTTTGCGATAGGCCACGTAGGCTTCGTAGTCCGGCCAGCTGCCGATCACGGTCGGGCCGTACATGCCATTCCACATATTCGGTGATGGCCGGTCCATGCCCTGCTGAACGGTGAGGGCCGCCCGCTTTCGCGGTGTTTCCCCCTTCTTCAGTTGATCAACATGGCAGCTGATCTGATCAAGTTGGCAGTGCTTGTACTTGCCCGCCGAGTGGCACCAGCTGGCAAAGGCATGCTGCCCGTCCTTGGTTGCCAGCTCTCCGATCAGGTCAATCTCGAACTGTAGGGCTTGCTGGTCATCGCCCCAGCGCTCTTGTGCCAGTGCCTCCAGCCGGGCGTCCTCTTCCTTCTTCCACGCGGCAGCGCAAAACACTTGATAGTCCTTGGCCCACGCCGCTAGCAACGTCAGCTCCTCGGCCATGGCGCGCAGGGCGCTGGCGGCCGCATTGATCGCCAGTTCGTGCTCAGGCTTCAAGTTGCTGAACTGCTCCTTGATCTTCTGCATCTGCGTGGCCGAGCGCTTCGCATTCGACGCCTGGATCTTGATGTTCTTGTCGCCGTGATACCTGGCGTCCCACTCCCAGCGACGGATCAGGTCGGAATCGGCCTTGCGGCGTGTCTGCGCTTGAAAGCGTGCGAGCAGGTCACTCATGCCGTCCCTTCTTTCTCTTCAGTGCTTTTCCAGTGCCTGCCAGTTTTCGATGCGCAGGCCATCCACCCTTTGAAACTCGCCCACGTTTGCCGTGACGAGGACCAGCCCGCGCGACAGCGCATGCGCAGCGATCAGGGTGTCGTAGGCGCCGATCGGTCGGCCGATGCGCTCCAACTCGGCACGCACCGGGCCCAGCACCTCCGCGGCCTCGCGGTCCCACGTGAGCACGTTCGCCAGGTTGAGGAAGGCGTGAACCAGCTGGGCCAGCCGCACGGCTTGTGGCTTCTTGGCTAACCCGTAGACGTGCTCGGCCATCGTGATCGTCGAAATGCACCAGGCATCCGGCGGCAGCGCGAGCAGCTTTTCATTGATTGCCGCGTCACCGCGGATGGCAGCGCTGCTGGCATTGGTGTCCAGCATGTAGACCGCGCTCACGCGGCGCCCTCACCTGTTCTGTGCGGCTCGATCCAGTCCGCGTAGGGGTCGCGAGGGCCATCCATCGGCTGCTGGCGGTTCTTGAGATAGTCCTCCAGGCCTTCTGCAGCCAGCTCTTCGGCCAGCTGCTCGCGCAGCGCCGCGAATGCCGCCCAACTGACGGCCTTGACCGGGGACAGCACGACATCACCCGAGCGGGCATCGCGCCGGATCAGGACCTCGGTGCCCTCGAAGCGAAACTCGGCCGGCAGGCGCACAGCTTGGCTTCCGCCGCTGCTGAACAGACGGGCGGTCTTGATTGGATCAGCGTTCATGATGCGCTCCTTTGTTTTTCCGTGAACCGTGCCGTTTCCAGCAGGGCTGTGACTTCCGGGCCTTGCAGCGCCGCCTGCAGGCCCTTCTCCTTCGCGGCCCAATGTTCCGCAAGCTGCGCTGAGATGGCGTCGGCGGTCGCCTGGCCGTCGAGCATCACTCGCGCGGCCAGGTCCGCGACGAAGCCACCGACGTAGTGCAAGGTGGGAACGTCCTCGCCAATGCTGCGTTTCACGGCGGTGGACAGGCTTTGTGCCAGCACGGCTGTGCGGCCCAGCCGCGGCAACCAGGCGCGCAGCTGCTCGCACTGGTGCGGCTGCAGGACCAGCTTGAAGCCTTCCCAGTAGAGCGGCACGTGTTCGTTCTGCGCGAACCACTCCAGCGTCGTCGATCCGATCTGAGCATTGACGCCAAAGCGCAGGAGCGACGTACTCTCGCTTCCCAGCGTGCAACCCTCCTTGTATCCAGTGGCCGGCGGCTCCGCAACGACCCTGACGCCAAGCCAGCCGTCATCGCCGGGGAACACGCCCAGGGAGAACTCGAATCCCACGAATTCAAGGCCGCTATGCATGCGCAATGGCCGCTGGCCATACAGTTTCTCGGACAGGTCGCGCGCAGCCTTGAATTTCAGCCAGGCATCGGCCGCCGAGGCGGTGGTGCTGCCGACTTCTTTGAGCCAGTAGCTGCGCAACTGCTCCGACTGGGCATTCCACCAGTCCATGCCGCCTTGTTCGTCAGCTGTCGGCGCGCGCGTCACGTCTTGCATGGCAGTTCCTTGAGGCCTGATACCCCAGGCCACGGTGAGCGGACGGTTCAGCTCAGGGCAATAGTATATATATCGTGTAGCTACATTGCAAGAGCTAAAATAGTACAGTGATAACTGTACTTATCACTGCATGCTATTTCGTTGCCCTTTTCGGTGTCCGAAGATACGATGCGCCTAAGCCGTTGATGGGCAAAGAGTTTTTTGGAGTGCGAAGCGCTTGTCTTCGAGGAGCGACCGCCCTGCCCTTCATGCCGTGCGTGTTTTCTCGGAGAGAAATGGAGCCTATCCATGGACAACAGCTTGAGCTTTCGGGCCATCGACGCCGCCCTCACCCGATGCATGGAAGCCCACCCGCCCGAGGGCCTGGAGCGTCGCATGCATCCCGATGCCAACACCATGGCTGGCCTGTGGGCGCAGATGCTGGTGGACCGCGTTGACACGGTGCCTAGGGCCGGTATCAACCCGGATGTCATGGCCGCCTTGGAGCGCTGGCGTGCGAGCGAATGATTTCTCGGGGAGAAAAGATGCCTGATCCCAAGAAGCTGCCGGCTTCCCCGCTGCGCCTGACGCGCGACGTGCTGGCCCACCTGCGTTCCGTGGCCGAAGGATTTCCGGTGGCCAGCTCGGCTCGGCGCTATCTGGACTGCTCGGAGGATTCGGCCGTCGCCGTGCATCGCGCGGCCGTGGACATGGCCGCCGCCGTCGCGCGACGCGCGGGCCTCGGCCCGCGCTGGCGGCTGCTGCGCGTGCAACAGCTGCCGGTCCAAGCGCTGGCAAAGCCCGTTTCCCTCGAAGAATGGGCGGAATCCAATGGCTATGACGGGTTTTCCTTTGAAGAGTTGCGCGAGATCTACGAGGCCGAGAACGGCCCCCTCGGCACCGACCGCAAGACAAAGCAGATCGAACGGCTGCGACGTGCGAGGATGGAACTGCTGCAGCAGCTGGAGGCTCACGCTGTCGAGCCGCCCTCTCTCGGCGATTCCGTTGCGGCCTGGTTCCCCGAAGACCTGGCCGTGCGACTGAAGCGTGCCGGCTTCCACTTGATGGGCGAATTGCGCACCGCCATCGTTCTGGGTGGACGATGGTGGCGAGGCCTGCCGGGCTACGGTCCGGTCAAAGCCGGACAGCTTGCAGCTCAGGTCGGCGCATTGGTCGGCTGGCCGGCCGCACCGACCTGGGCCGCTTCGACGGAAGCGCGCGACCTGGCCGAGAACGCGCACCAGTTGATCGAGCAGTGGATCTCATCCCGTACCGAGTCGGCGCAGACCGTCCGAGCTTATCGGCGTGAAACGCAGCGCTTCCTTGTCTGGCTGGTGTCGGAGAGGCGCAAGTCCTTGGGCGATGCTGGCCCGGACGATTGCACGGCCTACATCGCATTCTTGCGGGCCGTGCCCGTGGAATGGATGAGCCGGCGCAGCGCCGCCCGCTTCCGCGAAGGATGGGCGCCTTTTGCATCGCAGCCGCGCATCACCAGCCAGCGGTATGCGCTGACCGTGATCAACTCCTTTTTCGCCTGGCTCGCGCGCGCCGGCGAACTGCCGCGCAATCCGTGGGATCTGGTGAATCTGCGACTGCCCGATGACCCGGACGAGTCGCTGGATGCGTCGCGGGCTTTCACGCCCACGGCCTGGGCCGTGCTGCATGCGCATGTACCGGAACTGCCGGATGCGGCGGCTGCACGCATGCGCTGGCTGCTGGAGTTCGGCCAGGGCACAGGCCTGCGCGCGACAGAATTGCTGTTCGGGCGCAAGGCGGACATTCGGCAGCGGGACGGAGGGTATTGGCTTCGGGTTCATGGCAAGGGCGCGCGCAACCGTTTCGTGGTTGTGCCAGCATCGGCCATGAGGGCGACAAGGGCCTACTTCGGCGCGCGTGGGTTGGATTACGACCTTGCGCATCCGAACACGCCGTTGCTTGCGCACCTGAAAGCGCCAGAGCTTCCAGGGATGGATGCGCCGGAAGCAGGGCAGCTGGTTAGGAGGCCAGACGAGCAGGAGCGGAAGCAACGTGGCTACCTCAGCTATTCAACACTCGCTCCGGCTTTCCAGCGGTTTGTACGGGCTGCGCTGCGGGCATCCTCACTGTCACATGAGGAACGGGAAGACGCACGTCACGCTTCGCTGCATTGGCTGAGGCACACGCATGCGACACGTGCGGCCGAAGCCGAAGTGCCGCCCGACGTGCTTCAGGCCAACCTGGGCCAAGCCGATCCACGCACAACTGCAGGCTACTACCGCGCCCAGGAGCAGCGCCGCCAGCGGCAGATGGAGCGTGCTTTCGGCTCGGCTGAAGGCGGTTGATGAAAGCAGTTCTGGAGCGTCCCTCATGAGTATTCGTACCTGTACGAATACTTTTCAACTTCCATTCGGGAGAGCCGGCCCTGACCCCTGGGCGCTGCCCGCTGCGCGGTCACCGGACGCCCGCGCGCCCTTCGGGCGCTTTCCGCAGCTCGCCTATTCGGCTCGATCCTTCGGATTGCCGCTGCGCGGCACTGCTCCAGGCCGCCTGCGCAACGCTCATTGGGGGAAGTGCCTGCGGCACATCCCCCAGCCGCTGGGCTGACCCCCTGGGGTGAAGGCTACTGGCCG
>JAKOVD010000102.1 GCA_029782215.1 Chloroflexota bacterium | reverse complement strand
AAGAACGGTCCCGACCTGGACGTGCAGGGGAACATCCTGGACCACGAGTACACGATTGGGGAGGGGCGGGACAAGGTGGCGGAAGTCTCGAAGAAGTGGTTCCGGGTGCGGGACACCTACGGGATCGAGGTGGAGCCCGGGCAGGACGACGGGCTGATCATCGCCATTGCCGTAGCGATCGACGAGATGGCGCACCCCAGCAGGTAGATCCAACCAAGTATGCAACCAGATGCGACGCACCTCGAAGGTGCGTCGCATCTGCCACACTCACACACGTTCTGGAGGATTCGAAAATGCCTTGTCTCTTTGCCTTGTTTGCGGGCATCTTTCCCCGGCTGGCATCCCTGTTCCTGTGGCTGGCGCGACCAAACATGTTCAGCGCTGCGTTCAACGGGAGCTGGCTGTGGCCGATCCTGGGCGTCATTTTCCTGCCCTTCACCACACTGTTCTACGTCATCCTGTGGTCGCCCACCGGCCTGACGGGCTGGGATTGGTTCTGGCTGATCATGGCCTTTCTGATCGATATCATGCACTACAGCAGCACCGCCTACAACAACCGCAAGCAGATTCCCGGCTACTCGGGCTCTTGAGCGACAACCCATCTACTGAAGGAGTCACTATCACATGATTACGAGAGGACCTGTGGACGTGATCATCCTGGCTGCAGGAGAGCCGCGCCTGGATGGCAGTGTCTTTGCTGAGCTGGCACGGCAGTCGGCGGCCGGGACGATCCGGGTGCTGGATGCCATGCTCTTGATGAAGGATGAGAACGGCGCCTGCTGGAGCATCGATCTCGAGGACCTGCCGGAGGACCTGAGGGCAGCGGTGGGCTTTATCGACAGCGGCACGCGGGGTCTGTTCGACTCCGAGGATGCCGAGGCGCTGTACGAGGGCATGGTGCCCGGTTCCGGCGTCTGCGCCCTGGCGATCGAGCATGCTTGGGCTGTGGACCTGGTCAATGCCATCTACGGCGCCGGTGTTGAGATGGCGGCAAACTACCGTGTGCCGGCAGAAGTTGTCGAAGAGGCGTTCGCCTCTCTCCCAGCTAAGGCCTGAAGGAGGCTGAGATGCCAGGACTTGTACGTGGAATGGCTCGCACGGCAGCCATCGTGGGAACGGCAGAGGCCACCCGCAACGCCGTGGACCGCCGGCAGGCGGAGAAGAATGCGAAGGCATACTCCAATGCGATGCAGTCGGCGGGCATGACGCAGGCGGCTCCGCAGCAATATGCACCCCCACCCCAGCAATATACCCCGCCCCCGCCGCAGTACGCGCCGGAGTCCGCCCCTGCTGCCGCCCCCCAGGATGACATGATTGCGCAGTTGGAGCGCCTGGGCGCCCTGAGGGCGCAGGGACTGCTGACCGACGAGGAGTTCGCCGCCGCTAAGGCGAAGCTGCTGAGCTAACCAGATATCATCGACAGGTCCGGCGCGCCGCCGGACGCTGCAAGACCGGTCGCCGGTGACCCAGGAGCGAACCGGCGACCGGTCTGAACAGTGTCTGCGAGAGAAGGAAATGGAGTCAGAGCCGCCGCTCGAGCACGTCGAGAGCGAGATCAAAACCTATCGCCCTGTTCGCAGCCTGTTCCTGTTGGACGTGATCCAGGATCGCGGCTCTCGCACCACCCTGCTGTGGGCGGCAAGCGCGCTCCTGATCGGCACCCTGGTCTATCACTGGCTGGAGGGGTGGAGTTACCTCGACGCCCTCTATTTCTGCGTCATCACCCTTGCCACCGTCGGCTACGGCGACCTGACGCCGACGACACCGGTGGCAAGGGCGTTCACTATTGTTTATGTCATCAACGGGGTGGTCATCCTGTTGGCTCTCTTCGATCGGATTCGCGTCGTGCGCATGCAGCGCATTGAGTCAACCCGACACACTGGCAAGCAGGGACCGGACTGACGGGAAGCGAAGTACGGCTCCGGTGACGTAGTTACCTGCTTTCACTCTCATATTCGCAGCAGCCTTCACTCATTCCTCAAAGGAGAATTCGTCATGACTGCTTCTGCACCTTCTGCAACCTCGCTGCAGTCCAACCCGCGACCGTGGTGGCTTTCGTTGATCACGGGCATTGTTATCTTCGTCATCGGCGCCATTCTGCTGTTTGCGCCGAAGGCCGATGCCGTGAGACTCTGGGTCTATCTCGTAGCCGTCCTCGGCTGGTACTGGATCTTCACCGGCATCTTCGAGATCGTCAACATGTTCCGGGACCGCACCGCCTGGGGCTGGAAGCTCTTCATAGGCTTGATCAGCATCATTGCCGGCGGCTACATCGTGATGTACCCGCTGGTGGCGGCTGTTGCCCTGCCCAAGGTCTTTGTGCTTGTGCTGGGCTTCTGGGGCCTGCTCGAGGGCATCGTCATGCTGGTTATGGCCTTCAAGGGCGCTGGCTGGGCAGCCGGCATCCTGGGCGTGCTGGGGATCATCTTCGGCTCCGTCCTGATCGCTAACTACAGCGCTCCCGGCATGGGCCTGACCCTGGTTTGGCTGGCAGCGGTTGCCGGCGTCGTCGGCGGCGTGATCATGATCATTCAGGCCTTCCGCACGCGCAGGGCCTGAACCGAGAAGTCCGACTTCTTCAAGAAGTCGGACGTCTCCAATGGGCTTTCAGGCCGGTGTGCCTTCCCGTCAGGCCGGGCTGAAAGCCCCCCAGCGAGCTTTCTCTTTAAT
>JAKOVD010000101.1 GCA_029782215.1 Chloroflexota bacterium | reverse complement strand
AAGAACGGTCCCGACCTGGACGTGCAGGGGAACATCCTGGACCACGAGTACACGATTGGGGAGGGGCGGGACAAGGTGGCGGAAGTCTCGAAGAAGTGGTTCCGGGTGCGGGACACCTACGGGATCGAGGTGGAGCCCGGGCAGGACGACGGGCTGATCATCGCCATTGCCGTAGCGATCGACGAGATGGCGCACCCCAGCCGTTGAGCGCCTGATTTGCGAGGAAGCCTTTCCCCGGTGACGCCGACAAGGTGTCACCAGGGGGCGTGTTTACCGTCTATCCATACACTCATGTTTCGGAGGATTACAAAATGCCTTGCTTGTTTGCACTGATGGCCGGTATGTTCCCGCGTCTGGGGGCACTGTTCCTGTGGCTGGCGCGTCCGAACATGTTCAGCGCTGCGTTCAACGGGAGCTGGCTGTGGCCGATTCTGGGCGTCATCTTCCTGCCCTTCACCACGCTGTTCTACGTCATCCTGTGGTCGCCAACCGGTCTGCACGGCTGGGACTGGTTCTGGCTGATCATGGCGGTGATCATCGACATCATGCACTACACCAGCACCGCCTATAGCAACCGCAACCAGATTCCTGGCATGTCGGCGAGCTGAACGGACTTCCGGCGGCGGTGAAGGGCCGGCAGTCCTGCCGGCTTTTTGCCGCCGCCTCTCACGAGCGTGACCACGCTCACCACCCTACTGAAGGAGGTAGGACCTGATGATAAGCAGAGGACCTGTGGATGTGGTCGTCGTGGCCCTGGGAGAGCCGCGCTTTGACGGCGCCGTTTTTGCGGCGCTTGAGCGCCAGGCGTCGGCCGGGATCATCCGCGTGCTGGACGCCATGATCCTGATGAAGGACGAGGACGGGACGCTCTCGAGCCTCGACATCGAGGACCTGCCGGCGGACATGGCGTCGGCGGTGGGCTTCATCGAGACGGGGACGCGGGGACTGTTCGACTCCGAGGATGCCGAGACACTGTTCGAGGGCATGGTGCCCGGCTCGGCCGTCATCGCCCTGGCCATTGAACACACCTGGGCAGTTGAGCTCGTGAATGCCCTCTACCAAGCCGGGGCGGACGTGGCATTGAACTTCCGCGTGCCGGCGCCCGTTGTCGAAGAGGCGTTCGCCTCACTCGCTGCACAAGCCTAAAGGAGGCTGAGATGCCAGGACTCGTACGAGGGATGGCCCGCACCGCCGCCGTGGTAGGCACGGCGACTGCCACGCGCAACGCTGTGGACCGCCGGCAGGCGGAGAAGAATGCGAAGGCGTATGCCAATGCGATGGACTCGGCGGGGATGACGCAAGCTCCGCCGCCGCAGTACGCCCCGCCGCCCCAACCATATGCTCCGCCGCCGCAGGAGTATGCGCCGCCGGCGCCAGCTCCCCAGGACGACATGATCGCGCAGCTCGAACGCCTGGGCGCCCTGAGGGCGCAGGGACTGCTGACCGATGAGGAGTTTGCGGCAGCCAAGGCGAAGCTGCTGAGCTGAGACGACATCACCAGGACGTCTGGCGCCATGCCAGACGTTTCCAGCCGGTCGCCGGTGACCCAGGAGCGAACCGGTGACCGGCTGGAGCAGTACTTCACAAACTTCAAACCGGGCTGGCGGGAACCGGAGCCTGGCTCCGGTCGCGACACTGCAATCTCACTTCGTTGTACCTGCAACTTTCACTCATCTTCCATCTTCTCAGAGGAGAATCTATCATGACTGCTTCTGCAACATCGTTGGAGACAAAACAACGCCCCTGGTGGCTGAGCCTGATCGGCGGCATCGCCGCGTTCATCGTCGGCGCCGTGCTGCTCTGGTCGCCTGTCAAGGCCAAGGTAGACGCCTGGATGATGCTCATCAGCATCCTGGGAATCTACTGGGTGATCACCGGCATCCTTGAGCTTGTCGGCATGTTCCAGGACCACACTGCCTGGGGCTGGAAGCTCTTCATGGGCCTGATCAGCATCATCGCCGGCGGCTACATCCTGATGTACCCGGTGGCCAGCGCCATCGCCATTCCGCGCATCTTCGTGCTGGTGCTCGGCATCTGGGGCCTGCTTCAGGGCGTCATCATGCTGGTCATGGCCTTTAAAGGCGCCGGCTGGGCCGCCGGCATCCTCGGCGGCCTGGGCATCATCTTCGGCCTGGTCCTGATCGGCAACTACAGCGCTCCCGGCATGGGCCTGGCCCTGATTTGGCTGGCGGCCGTCACCGGCGTCGTCGGCGGCGTGATCATGATCATCCAGGCTTTTCGCAGCCGCTAAACCAGACCTGGAGAAGTCCGGCTTCTGCAAGAAGCCGGACTTCTTTCCTTCCCGGCTGGCGCCACAAGCCCGTCAGGCCGGTCGGGAAGGCCGCCCTGCATAGCCAAATTGGAGCCCGAAAACCGTGAAAGCAGATACGCAGGTCAAGACCGCAAGTTGGGCCGTTCTCGGGATGCTCTCGGCGGCACAGTTCATCATGGTCCTGGATACGACCGTGATGAACGTGTCGATTTCCCAGATCGTCAGCGATCTGAATACGACCATCGTCGGGTTGCAGACGGCGATCACCGTCTACACGCTGGTGATGGCCGCCTTTATGCTCATCGGCGGGAAACTGGGCGATCGCTGGGGCTCAAAGCGCGCCTATGCCATCGGCCTCCTCGTCTACGGCGCCGGCTCGCTGACCACGGCGTTGTCTCCGAACCTGGCCGTGCTGCTGATCGGATGGTCTTTTATCGAGGGTTTTGGCGCCGTGCTGGTGATCCCGGCGATTGCGGCGTTGACCGCGGCCACCTACACGGGTCGCCAGCGCGCCCTGGCCTACGGCGTCTTGGGCGGGGTCAGCGGCGCCTCGGCTGCGATCGGCCCTCTCATCGGTGGCTGGGTCACCGCCTATTTCACATGGCGCCTTGTTTTCGCCACAGAGACGGTCGTCGTGCTGGCGCTCATGCTCTTCCTGCGTGCCATCCCGGCGACCGCCGGTCGCAAGGGCAAGCTGGATTTGGCCGGCGCCTTCCTGTCGGCGGCCGGCCTGGGCGCGGTGGTCTTCGGCGTCCTCATGTCAAGCCAATGGGGCTGGGTGACGCCGAGCCCGTCGGTCCCCACAGTCAACGGCGTTGCCCTCACGCCATTGGGGCTTTCGCCCGTGTTCTGGCTGATCATCGCCGGTATGATCCTCCTTTGGGGGTTCATGCGCCGGGAGGAAGCCGTCATCGCTGCCGGGGGTGAACCGCTGCTGGACACGCGCCTCCTCGACATTCCCCGGCTGCGCGCAGGGTTGACCACGCTGTTGAGCCAGCAGTTCATCATCATGAGCACCTTCTTTGTGCTCCCGCTTTATCTGCAGACGGTTCTTGGCTACGATTCACTGCAAACCGGCAAGACGATCCTGCCCCTCTCGCTGTCGCTGTTTGTGTTTGCCCTGGGCGGCGCCTCGCTCACAGGCCGTTTTTCACCCAAGCGCATTGTCGAGGTGGGATTGACCAGCATGCTTGTCGGCGAGGTCCTGCTGGTGGGCTTCACGGGCCCCGACCTGCGCCGGCTTGGCTTTGCCATTGCGTTGGCCCTGGTGGGCGCCGGGCTGGGGCTGATGGCTTCCCAGATCAGCAACGTGAATATGTCGTCGGTTCCTGCCGAACGCGGCAGCGAGGTGGGCGGACTGCAGGGCACCGCGCAGAACCTGGGCGCCTCCCTGGGGACGGCGTTCATCGGCTCGATCCTGATCGCCGCGCTTGTCAGCAACTTCCAGACCGGCGTACTGTCCAATCCGGCTCTCTCCAACGTGAGCCAAGAGGTGGCGGCAGCCGCGGAGGCCAACGCCAACTTCGTCACGGTCGATCAGGTGCGGACGAGCGCCGAGCAGGCGGGGTTGACTGCCGAGCAGACGGATACCCTCGTCGAGGAATATGCAGACGCGCAGATCGCCGCCCTTCGATCCGCTTTTGCGGGTATTGCCATCTTTACCTTGATTGCGCTGGCCTATGTGCGCCGGCTTCCGGAGAGGGCCGGCACCGGTGATGCCGCCGAGGCGGCGGCGATCGCCGCCACCGTCTAGCCCTCGACAGCCGCACGGACTTCAACCCCCTGCCAGTGCAACCAGAGACCGCGTCGCAAGCCATCCCTACCTGCACGGCCAAGTCAAGCGCAGAAGGTGGTAGCAATGAACCAGGAGATCACCCTCACACGCAAAGGTCTGCGGACGCCGCGTGCTGCGGCCTTCGCCGGCATCATCTTCTCGGTCCTGCTTATCGCCAGCCTGGTGCTGATCCGGGTCTCGGTCCCTCAGCGGCCCGGTGATGCGGGAGACTGGCTTGTTCACAGGTGGCGGACCGTCAATCTTGCCTTGAACCTGCTGCCGTTTGCCGGCATCGCTTTCCTGTGGTTCATCGGCGTGGTGCGCGATCGCCTGGGAGAATTCGAGGATCGCTTCTTCGCCACCGTGTTTCTCGGCAGCGGAATTCTCTTTTTGGCCATGCTCTTTGTTTCCGCGGCAGTGGCTGGCGGCATTCTGGACATGTACGGCATGACTCCTGGCCTGCTGATCGAGACAGGTATGTACACGTTCGGCCGCACCGTCGCCTACCAAATCATGAATGTCTACACCATGAGGATGGCGGGCGTGTTCATGATCTCGACCTGCACCATCTCGCTGCGGACGGGCATCATCCCGCGCTGGATGGTGTGGATCGGCCTGGCGTCGGCGTTGTTCCTGCTGTTCAGCCTGGGCTTCTTCTATTGGGCGCCCCTGGTTTTTCCCCTGTGGGTGCTCATGATCAGCATCTACATCCTTGTCGCCAATCTCAGGCAGTCTGCGGACGCGGTCAAAGCGCCTGAGAAAGGCTCGTGAACGGGCACCTTGTCCGGAAGAATGCCAAAGTTGCTCCGCAGGTGTGAAGCGTCGCATCCCTGCACCCACCGCTCTCCACACTCGACCCACTACCTCCGCTCTCTCTGACCATAGACCATGGAGCATTGAGAAGACCTATGAAGAAGGAAGCCTCTTCCCCAAAGCCGAAACAGACCGCTGCCCCTGAGCAGACCCACCTCAAGCCTCTAGCCGAGCGCAGGGCGATGGGCAAGGCGCTGCGCCAGCAGACGCCGCGGGCAGCGCACGGCGAGTGGCGGCCCGCCGCCCAGCGCGCCGATCCCGTCGAGCTGCTGATCGAAAACAGCAAAGGACGCGTCGAAGAGCTCGTTCCCATCCGCTACGGACGCATGATGGCGAACCCCTTTGCCTTCTACCGGGGGGCCGCGGCAATCATGGCCTACGATCTGTCGTCCACGCCCAACAGCGGCATCAACCTCATGGCCTGCGGCGACTGCCACCTGCTCAATTTCGGCGGCTTCGCCACTGCCGAGCGCAAGCTCATCTTCGACATCAACGATTTCGACGAAGCCTCGTTCGCGCCTTGGGAATGGGACGTCAAGCGTCTGGTCGCCAGCTTCGTTATTGCCGGGCGGTCTAACGGCTTTGCCGCCGCCGACTGCCGGGAGGCTGGCTGGCTGGCGGCGCAGGGCTATCGCCAGACCATGGCTGCCTATGCCGAGAAGCCGGTGCTTGAGTGCTGGTATGACGCCCTGGACTTCGACGATATCATCGCCAGCATGCGGGACAAGGAGATGAAACGCTTCTACACCAAAAAGGTAGAGGCAGCCGCGGCCGAGAGTGCGCATGAAAAGGAATTTGCGCGCCTTGCCGCTTCGCAGGGGTATCCGGCCCGCATCATCGACCAGCCGCCCCTCATCTATCATTACGGCGACATGCGGGACGAGGAGTTTGGTCGCAACGTTCGGGCGTCGCTGCAGAACTACATCAGTAACCTGCCCCTGGAGCGCGTCTTGCTCGTCCGGCGGTACGACCTGGTCGATGTCGCCATCAAGGTCGTAGGGGTGGGCAGCGTGGGCACTCTCTGCGGCATCGCCCTGCTGATGTCAGGCAACGGCGAGCCGCTGTTCCTCCAGTTCAAGGAGGCCCGGCAGTCGGTCCTCGAGCCCTACGCCGGGGCCAGCCCGTTCAAACACCACGGCCAGCGGGTGGTGATCGGCCAGAAGCTCATGCAGGCGGCCAGCGACCTGTTCCTGGGTTGGGGCACCGGCGCCGGAGCGGGGCACATTGACTTCTATATGCGCCAACTGCGCGATGCCAAGATCAAGCCCGTCATCGAGGTCATGTCAGCGTTCAATCTGAAGGGTTACGCCGGGCTGTGTGGCCGGGCGCTGGCGCGTGCCCATACCCGATCTGGCGATGCCGTCGTGCTCAGCGGCTACATGGGGTCGAGCACGGCCTTCGAGGACGCCCTGGCTGACTTCGCCGTGGCCTACGCCGACCAAAACGAGAAGGATCATGCGGCGTTGGTGGAAGCTGTTCGTACAGGCCGTTTGACGGCTAATCTGGTGGAATAGGCCGATCCCTACTGATGTCAAGGTGTCCCTCGTAGGCGCCGGACAGGTATACTTTGAAATTCCGCAAGCTTCATATCCCAGTTGGCTGCTGTGAACTGGAGATCGATACTGTGGTCCAACCACATTGCTCAAGTTTAGGTGTTCGCCCTACCCGGCGACCCACATGAAAAGGAGATGCTCATATGGCTTTCAATCTACGCAACCGCAGCTTCGTCAAGGAGCTGGATTTCACACCGGAAGAGCTCAAGTTCCTGCTCAAGCTTTCGGCTGACCTCAAGGCGGCCAAGTACGGCGGCTACGAGCGGCAGCGGCTCAAGGGCAAGAACATCGCCCTGATCTTCGAAAAAGCTTCCACCCGCACGCGCTGCGCCTTCGAGGTGGCGGCGTATGACCAGGGCGCGCACGTCACTTACCTTGGGCCTGAGGGCTCGCAGATCGGCTACAAGGAATCGATGAAGGACACGGCGCGGGTGCTGGGGCGGATGTACGACGGCATCGAGTACCGGGGCTTTGCCCAGGCCACCGTCGAAACGCTGGCCCAGCACGCGGGCGTGCCGGTTTGGAACGGGCTGACGGACCAGTTTCACCCGACACAGATGATCTGCGACATCTTGACGATGCTGGAGCACAGCGACAAGCACCTGCAGGAGATTGCCTACTGCTACCTGGGGGATGCGCGCAACAACATGGGCAACTCGCTGATGGTCACAGGCTGCAAGCTGGGGATGGATGTGCGGATGTGTGCGCCGAAGGCGTTGTGGCCAGAAGAGGGTCTGGTGGCGACCTGCCGGCAGATTGCCGCCGAGACCGGGGCCCGTCTGACCCTGACTGAGAGCGTGGACGAGGGCGTCAAGGGCGTCGATTACCTCTACACCGACGTGTGGGTGTCGATGGGGGAGGCGAAGGAAGTATGGGACGAGCGGATCAAGCTGCTGAAGCCATACCAGATCAACGCGGACGTGGTCAAGAAGACGGGCAACCCGAACGTCAAGTTCATGCACTGCCTGCCGGCGTTCCACAACCGGGAGACAAAGGTAGGGGAGGATATCTACCAGAAGACGGGGCTGGATGCGTTGGAGGTGACGGAAGAGGTGTTCGAATCCGAGCGGTCGATCGTGTTTGCGCAGGCGGAGAACCGCATGCACACGATCAAGGCCATCATGGTGGCGACGCTGGGCGACTGAGCTCACAGAGGCAAACAGAGTGGCAGGTAAGGGGATGGATGCCTTGCTCCATCCCCTGCCTGCCAACTCTCGCCGCTTCACGAAATTCGGTCCATGACTGCAGACCTGAGCCGTTTCCTGCTAGCTCAACAGGCGCCCTTCAAGATCGCCCTCAGCGATCTCATCCGCATTCCCAGCGTCTGTGTCGAGGGGGGTGACGGCTTTCCTTTTGGACTGGCTGTCGAACAGGCCCTGCGCAAGGCGCTGCAGATCGCTGCAGACCTGGGGTTCCGCACCTGCTACGGTGCCGGCGGCTATTACGGCTTCGCCGAGATCGGCGAAGGCGAAGAGATGGTCGGGGTCCTGGGACACCTGGATGTGGTGCCTCCCGGAACGCGCGAGGATTGGACGTCCGATCCCTTTGACCCGGTGGAACGCGACGGCCTTCTCTACGGCCGCGGCGTCCAGGACGATAAAGGCCCGATGCTGGCGGCTCTGTTTGCCGCCAAGGCCTTGATGGATGCCGGCGTCCAGTTTCACAGGCGTCTGCGTTTCATCTTTGGGACCGATGAGGAGTCTCTCTGGCGCTGCATCAAGCGCTACAAGCAGGTGGAAGAGCTTCCTGCTATGGGCTTCTCTCCCGATTCGGCGTTTCCGGTCACCCATGCCGAGATGGGGTTGCTGCAGTTCCACCTGACAGGCAGCGCTGCGAGCGGGCTGTCACTCAAGAGTGGCTCTTGCTTTAACCAGGTGCCTGACTCAGCGTTCTATGATGGCGAAAGGCAAGATGATCTGGCGCGGAAGCTGGATGATCTGGGTTTTGCCTACGACCGTACGGCGGACGGCCTCGCGGTCCGTGGCAAGAGCACCCATGCCTCGGAACCCGAGTTGGGTGTCAATGCCATTGCTCGTCTCTGTATTGCCTTGCAGGCCATCGGCGTCGAGTCTGGGGCCATTCGCTTTGTGGCCGAAGAAGTTGGTGAGGATGTCAACGCCACCCGCATCTTCGGCGTCTGCGCCGACGAACCCTCGGGGGAACTCAAGTTCAACATCGGCATGATCGACTTGGGCGCCACCGAACAGCTCAGTATCGACTGTCGCATTCCGGTCACAGTGTCCAAGGATGAGATCATGGCGAAGTTGAGGACGGCAGCCGCACGGTATGGATTGGCCTATCATGAGTACGATTGGCTGGCGCCCCTGTATGTGCCCACCGATCAGTACATTGTGGAAACGTTGATGCACGTGTACCGGGAGGTCAGCGGTGACACGGCTTCGCAGCCGCTCGCGTCCGGCGGCGCCACCTATGCCCGCGCCATCGACAACTGCGTGGCCTTCGGAGCGCTCATGCCCGGCGAACCTTCGACCGAGCACCAACCTGACGAGCGCGTCTTGCTCAGCAGCCTGTACAAGGCGATGGAAATCTATGCTCATGCGCTCTACGAGCTGACCAGATAGCTGCGTCTGCAAGAAGGCATCCATGCTTACCCTTGTGCTGTACGGTGTTTTGGTCGTTCTGGCCGTTACGACGGCGATTGTGGTGGTGCGCACGATCCTGTTCCAGCGCTCGCAGCAGGCGGCGAAGAAGATCGAAGGTGTTCCGGTCGATGCACAGAAGGTGGCGGAGCATCTGGCGGCCGCGGTGCGCTGCCAGACGGTGCCGCTGGATGAAACCGGTACCCCTGACCCAGAGGCCTTCCGGCAACTGCACCAGATGCTGGCAGAGACTTATCCTTTGGTCCACAGGCACCTGCAGCGCGACGTAGTTAACGGCTACAGTCTGCTCTACACGTGGCCGGGGACGCAGCCTGATCTCGAGCCTGTGATGCTCATGGCCCACCAGGATGTGGTGTCAGCCGACCCTGAGGCGTGGACGCACCCGCCGTTCGAAGGCAAGATCGTCGATGGTTTCGTCTGGGGGCGGGGCACGCTGGACATCAAGAACCAGCTCATCGGCATCATGGAAGCGGCCGAGGCGCTTTTGGGCCAGGGCTACCAGCCGCAGCGCACCCTCCTGTTCGGCATGGGGCATGACGAAGAGACCGGCGGCGTCAACGGCTGCAGGGTGATGGGACTGCTACTCAAGGAGCGCGGCATCCACCTGGCTGGGATTGTGGATGAGGGGGGCGGGATCAGCGCCGGGTTGGCGCCTGGCGTGCGCGGCGAGGTAGCGCTCGTGGGCGTCAGCGAAAAGGGCTATCTGACGGTCGAGTTCACCGTCCAAAGCCAGCCGGGACATTCGTCCACGCCACCGCCGCAGACGGCCATCGGCATCCTGGCGCGGGCCTTGGCCCGCCTGGAAGCCCATCCCCTGCCCACCCACCTCCGCCGGCTGCGGCCGCTCTATCACGGCATCGGCCGTGCTGTGCCCCTCTACTTGCAGGTTGCCTTCGCCAATATCTGGCTGTTCGGCCCCCTGCTCAAGCGCTGGTTGGTGGGCATCCCGGAGATGAACGCCAGCATCCGCACCACCACGGCGCTGACGATCGTCCGGGGAGGCGTCGAAGATAACACAGTGCCGCCGGAGGCAAAGGCGATCGTCAACTTCCGTCTCCTGCCCGGAGACACGATTGCCGATGTGCTGCGGTACGCGGCGAGAGTCATCGATGATGAGCGGGTCACGTTCGAGCCTGTACCCGGCAAGTTCAACGAAGCTTTGCCTATTTCTCCCAGCCAAGGACCGGCGTACGAGGGACTACGGATGGTGATCCGCCAGGTGTTCGATAATCCTCCCGTTGCACCTTTTGTGATGCTGGGCGGCACCGACTGCCAGCACTTTGTGCCGGTGTGTGACCACATCTACCGTTTCACTTCACTGGTCATGGACGAAAGCTTCCGCGGCCTTGAGCATGGCATCGATGAGCGCATCCCGGTGGATGGCATGGCCAGGATGGTGACTTTCTACGGCCACCTGATGCAGGCATGGGGTGCGCCGGCGATGTCCATTGCGCCATTCGCCGGCGACAAGTGAGTGGCACCGGTGCAGGCTAGGCTTCTGCATGACGCAAACGCTGTCATGGCAGCCAACCATGTGCTATGATGCGGACACGTGTGCCCCCAACATCAATACCTCATCTCTGACGGCGATAATCTTATGGCAACTCTCTTTCCTTATATCTCCGAAGGCGCTCATGCCGGGGAGAAAGCCTCACTCAAGATCCGCAAGTTTGTGTGGGTGCCAGTGGGTCATGGCGAAGTCGCGGCCCTTTCCGACTACGAAGTCGACATCGCCGGTAAACTGCAACTGGTAGTCTACAACGGCGATCTGCGCATTCACCTGCTGCTGCTCGACCAGGACCCGGCCGCGAGCGAAGGACCCTGTGAACTGCATCTTAACTCCCATGTGGATGACAAAGCGTCCTACCGGGTGCATGATGGTGCCTTGACTGTCTCCGCTGCGATGGGAGGCAAGGCGGCGACCGTTAGCCTGTCGCGCCACGAGAAGGGCAAGATGACGGAATGCAAACTGACCGGCTTCCTGGATATCACCGTCTACCTGGAAGCCGATAAGGACTAGACGGAGTCATCCCACCCATTCCCTCATGTGATAGAGGAGCGTGTTCCATGGCGGAACCACAACCTAAGAACAACTGGTTTAGCCTACCCGTTGAGGAAGTTGCCAGGCAGCTTCAGGTCGATCCTGCGAAGGGGCTGAGCGCGGCCGAGGTCCAGCAGCGCTTGCAGCAGTACGGCCCCAATGTTCTGGTCGCCAAGAAGAAGGAGCCCGGCTGGCAGGCTTTCCTGCGCCAGTACCGGGACTTCATGCAGATCATTCTGTTGGGCGCCGCCGTGCTCAGCGTGGTGGTGGGTGAATGGAGCACGGCGCGGATGCTGCTGCTCTTGACAGTCTTCAACGCGTTGTTGGGTCTGCGCGGAGAATCCAAGGCCGAAGCCAGCCTGGCTGCGCTCGAAAAGATGATGAAGAACATCGCTCGCGTACGGCGCGATGGCCAGGCGATCGAGATCGAAGCCGAGCAGTTGGTGCCGGGCGATATCGTGCTCATGGAGGCGGGCAATCGCGTCCCGGCGGATGGGCGTCTGTTCGTCGCCGCAACCCTCGAGATCGAGGAGGCCGCCCTGACCGGTGAGAGCGTGGCCTCATCCAAGGAAGCCGACGTCATCGACAAGTCCGAAGTGCCCTTGGGCGACCGCCACAACATGGCCTACATGAACACCTCGGTGACCCGCGGTCGGGGCGAGATGATCGTCACGACCACCGGCATGGGCACCGAGATGGGCCACATCGCCGACTTGCTCAACAAGACCCAGTCGGACAAGACGCCCCTGCAGAAGCAGCTTGACCGGCTGACCATCGTCATCGCCGGCATCGCAGGCATCGCGTTCATCCTGATGGTCATCATGGGGCTGGGCCGTGGCGAGCCGTTCCAGGCGATCTTCATCGCCGGCATCGCGCTGGCGATCTCTGCCATCCCCACCGGCTTGCCCGCAGTGGTGACCACTCTTTACTCGATTGGCACGAGCGTACTGGCCAGCCAGGGAGCCATCGTCAAGCGGCTGCCGTCGGTGGAAACGCTGGGCTCAGTGTCGGCGATCTGCTCCGACAAGACCGGCACGCTGACACTCAACAAGATGACGGCCCGTGAGTTCACGATTCCGGGACAGAACCGCTACAAGGTGACGGGCGAGGGCTACAGTACACAGGGCCAGCTTCTCCACTCCGGCGGCGCCAAGATCGACCTCGATGCGGTTCTGCTGCCGATGGCGCTGTGCGCCGATGCCCGTCTCGACGGTGAGAATCTCATTGGCGATCCCACGGAAGGGGCCCTCATTGTCTTGGCGGAAAAAGGCGGCATCAGCGTACAAGGCGCTCGGGAGATGTATCCCCGGATCGCCGAGGTGCCCTTCGACTCCGACTACAAGTTCATGGCAACCTTCCACAATATGACGGATGAGCAGGGCAAGCCAGTAGTGCGCTGCTTCGTCAAGGGCGCACCGGACGTGCTGATCGCCCGTAGCCGCTCCCTGTGGTCGCCGGGTGGACAGGTCCTGATGGGGACGGAGGAGCAGGGCAAGCTGGCGCTCCAGGAGAACGAGCGCATGGCAAAGGCCGGCGAGCGCGTCATGGTGGTGGCCCGCCGCGACTTTGACCCGGCGACCTTCGACCCGAAGGGCCCGGCCGGCGACGGCCGCCTGATCGACCTGGTGACGGACCTGACGTTCCTCGCCATGGTCGGCATCGTGGATCCCCCGCGAGCCGAGGCCAAGGATGCCATCGCCAAGTGCCACAGCGCCGGCATCCAGGTACGGATGATCACGGGCGACCACGCCGTGACGGCGGCAGCCATCGGCCATGAACTGGGCATCGAAGGCGAAGCCCTGACCGGAGCCCAGTTTGCGGCGACGAGCGACGAAGAGCTGATGAAGCGCTTGCCCAACATCGGTGTGGTGGCACGCGTGGCGCCTGAGGACAAGATCCGGCTGGTGACCCTTCTGCAGCGGCAGGAGAATATCGTGGCCATGACCGGCGACGGGGTCAACGATGCGCCCGCCCTCAAGAAGGCCGACATCGGCGTGGCCATGGGTATCACCGGCACCGAGGTCTCGAAGGGGGCTGCGATCATGATCCTGACCGATGACAATTTCGCCACCATCGTCAAGGCGGTGGAGTACGGGCGGGCAATCTACACCAACCTGTCCAATTACATCCGCTTCCAGATGACGTCGTTGGTGGCGTTCATCGCCTCGTACCTGGGAGCAGCATTCTTCTACATCGCTGGCGGCGTGCCCTTTACAACGGTGGTGGTCCTGTGGATCAACTTCCTCGTGACGGTGCCCGTCGCCATGGCATTGGGCTTCGACAAACCAGCGTCCGATCTGATGGAGCGTAAGCCGCGCCCGTTGCGCCAGCCCGTGCTCACGGTGTCGCAGTGGGTCCGCATCACGTTCCTCGGCATCCTCATGGCGATCGGCACCCTGTACCTGGAATCCGTTTATGAGCCGGTGAGTCCGGCGCTCGCGGCCACCATGGCGTTCGCCGTCTTCTCGTTGTTCAACATCGTGATTGGCCTAAGTTGCCGCAGCGAGATGCACAGCGCCTTCAATCGCGACATTCTTGCCGATCGGCGGCAGTTGGGTCTCTACGGCCTGGCATTGCTGCTCACCTTCCTGCCGACGGAGCTGGGGTTCATGCAGAGTTGGCTGGGGTTGACCTCACTCAGCACCGGGCAGGGTTACTGGCTGACCTGCATTGGCCTTGCCATTGCCCTGCTGCTCGTCGACGAGGTGATCAAGGTCTTCCTCCGGCGTCGTCACAGCCATGCGGCAGCGGTGGTGCCAGCCCCCCAGGGGGCATAGAACGCGTGTCGTTGTTCCCGGTTTCGCCTTGACAAAGAGGTCCGCCACGTGGCGGACCTCTTGCGTGTCCGGAGCAGCGAAATGGACTGCCGAGCTGAGATTAATCGGTGAGTGCTCGAACAGTTCCGATTGCGTCTCACCCATGCGCGTGATAGCATATGCCGTGACGAGGGTCTTGTCGTATGCTGGAAGGGCCTGATGATGCGCGTAGCCAGCGCTGGCTACACCAGTGCCTATTGGAGCGTCCCCCTGAATCCTTCCCCTGACCAGTCGATCCTGCTGAAGACAAAGCTTCATCGGCCACGTATTTCTGCCGATCTGGTCGCGCGTGCGCGTTTGGAGGCGAAGCTCAGCAGCAGCCGCGACCAGGCGCTGGTCCTGGTGTGTGCGCCGGCCGGCTTTGGCAAAAGCACGCTGCTGAGCGCCTGGCTGGAGAACTGTAGCCTTCCCTATGCCTGGGTGTCGCTCGACGAGAATGATAACAGCCTTGGCGTCTTCCTGTCCTACTTGGTGGCTGCGGTTCAATCCATCTTCCCCGGCAGTTTGGCCGGGACGCAGACGCACCTGACGGGTCTCAGCATGCCCTCGGTGGAGGTGCTCGCCGCCAGCCTGATCAATGAGCTCGACGAGATTCAATGCGACTTCGTCCTGGTCCTGGACGATTATCATACTATCCGCGAACAGGCCATTCACGACTTGCTGACAGTGGTGCTGGAGCACCCTCCGAGCGGCATGCAGATGGTGCTTGCCTGCCGGCGGGAGCCACCGTTGCCCCTGGGACTGCTGCGAGGGCGCCATCAGATCGACGAGATTCGCGCCCACGACCTGCGTTTCTCTCTGGCGGAGACTGCGGAATTCATGCAGCTTGTCCTGGGCGTCGCTCTGAGTGGTAAGACGCTTGCAGCGTTGGCCGAGAGAACGGAGGGTTGGGCTGCGGGGCTGCGCCTGGCGACTCTGACTTTGCGTCATGCGGGTGATGTAGCACAAAAGATCGCCCAGTTGCCCGCCGAGAACCGCTACGTGATCGACTACCTGATGAGTGAGGTGATGTCCACTGTGCCGCCAGCCGTCAGGAACTTCCTTGTGCAGACTGCGATTCTTGACCAGATGTGCGGCCCACTTTGCCAGGAGATACTGGGGCCGGATGAGGCCGGCACCGATCCGCTGGCATACCTGGAGTGGCTGGAACAGGGAGGCATGTTCACGGCAGCTGTGGATGCGGTGGGGCAGTGGTACCGCTATCACCATCTCTTCCGCGCCTTCTTGCTGGACAGGTTGCGTAGGGAGCACAGCGCTGGTGAGATTGAAGCGCTGCATCAACGGGCCAGCGCCTGGTATGCCTGCGAGGGCCTGCTCGAGGGGGCCCTGCACCACGCTCTGCAGGGCCACGACCTGGCGGCGGCCGTTCGCCTGATGGCCGATCACCGCCACGCCCTGATGGATACGGAGCAGTGGCAGCTTCACGAACGTTGCCTGCAAATGTTTCCCCCACAG
This sequence comes from Chloroflexota bacterium, assembly GCA_029782215.1. GTDB lineage: Bacteria > Chloroflexota > Anaerolineae > J102 > J102 > SSF26. The sequence continues at coordinate 7,476 of JAKOVD010000101.1, read as the reverse complement.
TCAGTTGCCGAGCACGCAGACCTGACGCTCATGGCAGCCTGGATGGCGCGATTGGGCCGGTTCGGTCCTGCCCATGTCTTGGATCTGGTCGATCGGGCCGAAGGTCTCGTCTTGCAGATGCGGGATCAGCCGGAACACGTCGTGCACCTGAAAGGTGAGATCGACACTCTGCGCCTGATCCTGGCCTACGAGGCGGCATCCGATCCCGAGGCGGTGATCATCCTTGCCCGGCGGGCGCTTGCCACCCTGCCCCTGGCTTGGTACTACGTGCGATCCACCGCGTGGTTGTATTGGGCTACGGCTCTGCAGATGGCCGGCAGGCTTGACCAGGCCTATGCCACGCTGGCCGAAGGTCAGCCCGAGGACGTAGCCCCGGATGGGGCCATCCGCGTGCGAGTGGCAGCCTCGCGTTGTTTTCTCGAGTGGATGGCAGGCGACCTGCAGGCGATACCACAGGGAGCTGCCCAATCGCTTGGCGTTGCCGAGCGGCACAACCGCCGGGAATCGCTTGCCTGGATGCACTACTTGCTGGCCGCGGCTGCCTACCAGCGCAACGATCTGGCGACCGCCGAGAGGCATGCGGTTGTCGTCGAGAACCTGCGCTATGTGGGCAGGCCCATGACCTATCTGCAGGGCGCCTTCATCTATGCCTTCATTCTGCAGGCGCGAGGCCAACCCGACCAGGCCCGGCAGAAGCTTGACCTGGCCGTTGAGTTCTTGAACGAGACCCGCAGCCTCGGGCTCCTGCCACTGGCGGAGGCGTTCCAGGCGGAGCTGGCCATCTTCCAGGGCGATCTCGGCGCCGCCGGCCATTGGGCGACAGCGATTGGCCCGCATTGGCCGGCCACGGCGCTGCCGTACTTCCATGCACCGCAGCTTGTACTGCCGAAATTCCTTCTGGCACAGGATACGCCAGACAGCCGCCAGCAAGCTGCCGAGGTGCTCAGCCGGCTGGTTGCTTTCCTCAAGTCCACTCACAACGTCCGCTTCACCATCGAGGCGCTGGCGCTCCGGGCTCTGCTTCACGATGCCCAGGGTGAAGCGGCGCAAGCACTGGCAACCCTGGAAGAGGCCGCCCTCATGGCCGAGCGGGGCGGGTTCATCCGCCTATTCGTCGATCTTGGCCCGCGCGTGGCGAACCTGCTTGCCGGGTTGCGAGACAAAGGGGTCGTTACGGTCTACGTGAACCAGATTCTGAAGGCGTTCGGTACGGATGCTCAGCCGCTTTCCGGTCCGAAGGCAGGGACTCCACGCGTGAAGCCGCCTGCCCTGGTCGAACCGCTCACCGAGCGCGAGCAGGAGATACTGGCGCTGTTGGCCCAGCGCTTGAGCAACAAAGAGATCGCTCAGGCGCTCGTCATTACCCCGGAGACGGTCAAGCGACATACGGCCAACATCTATCAGAAGCTCCAGGTCAACGGGAGGCGGGAGGCGGTCGGCAAGGCGGTGGACCTGGGCCTGGTGTAGGACGCATCACACCGTTCTACACCATCACTACATCTTTTTGGGGCTGGTGTTCCTCTCCGGAACGGCGGATGCTATGGATGTTGAGCCATGCGTCTTGCCATCTGAGAGGTCCCTCCGTGAGTCCATACAGGCGAAGCACGCTATTCGATGGGCCGGGCTGCTACCGGATACGCATCCAGGGGTGGCTGGATCCATGCTGGTCCGAGCGGCTGTCAGGTTTGGCCATTGACCCGCCGCAGCCGGCGGAGCCAGAGCCCGTCACGACGCTCACCGGCGACGTGACCGACCAGGCGGCGCTCAATGGAGTGCTGAACTCGCTGTATGAGATGGGGTTTCCGCTGCTCACGGTCGAGAGGATCGGGTTTCTGCCAGCCGTCACACCTGGCGTTGGAGACGACCATTGCCAAACACCAAACCCTCCCTTGACGGCGCCTTCACGATAGTTCTCTGGGCACCGGAGGCGTCATAGGCCGCTAGACACTCAGGCTAGGTTACAGAATGAAAGTCATCATCGTTGGCGGCGTCGCAGGCGGCGCCTCATGTGCGGCGCGGCTGCGCCGCCTGGACGAAAATGCTGAGATCCTGATGGTGGAGCGCGGGCCGTACGTGTCGTACGCGAACTGCGGGCTGCCCTACCACGTGGGTGGCGTGATCACACGCGAATCGAGCCTCCTGGTGGCGGATGAACGGGTGTTCCGTGACCAGTTCGCCATTAACGTGCGCACGTGCTGCGAGGCCGTCCGCATCTCGCCACAAAACAAGACGGTAGACCTGCGCAACCTCGTTACCGGCGAGGTGACCACTGAGTCCTATGACAAGCTCGTCCTTTCGCCAGGAGCGGCGCCGATCAGCCCACCCCTGCCTGGCATTGACCTGCCCGGAGTCTTTCGGGTGCGGACCGTGCCAGACGTGCGTGCCATTCGCGAATGGATCGAAGGCCATACGGCCATGCCTTCCGGGCTGGATGCGTACACGGGCTACCAGACGATTCTGCCCGCGAAACGGGCGGTAGTGGTCGGCGGGGGGTTCATCGGTCTCGAGATGGCGGAGAACATGGTCCATCTCGGGCTGCAGGTGACGCTTCTGCAGAGGGGTGATCAGGTCCTGTCCCCTATGGACAGGGAGATGGCGTGCTACGTCGAACGCTATCTGGAGAAGAACGGCGTCCATGTCATCCTCCATGCCGATGTCAACGAAATCAGGCGAGACACCGACGGCTCGCTCCAGGTGCTCACACACGAGGGCGAGGCCACTCCGGCCGACCTGGTGGTCCTCGGCATCGGCGTGCGGCCCGAGACCTGGCTGGCGAAGGAGGCCGGTCTGGAGATCGGCGCCAGGGGCGGCATCCGTGTGGACGACCAGATGCACACCAGCGATCCGGACATCTTCGCCGTCGGGGATGCGGTGGAGGTCAAGGACACTATCACCGGCGCGTGGTCGCTGGTGGCGCTGGCCGGGCCGGCCAACCGGCAGGGCCGCATCGCGGCCGATGTGATTGCCGGGCGCGACTCCCGCTACCGCGGCACCCAGGGCACGGCTATCATCGGCCTGTTTGGAGCCGCCGCTGCCTGGACCGGCGCCAGCGAAAAGACGCTGCAGCGGGCCGGCGATACGGACCACGAGAAGATCTACCTCTACCCGAATTCCCATGCCGGCTACTACCCGGGAGCCAAGTACCTGGCGATGAAGATCATCTTCCGCAAGTCTGACGGCCGTCTCCTGGGAGCACAGGCCGTCGGCCAGGACGGGGTGGACAAGCGCATCGACGCCATGGCGATGGCGATCCAGTTGGGCGCGACGGTCTACGACCTGGAGGAGGCAGAACTGTGCTACGCACCGCAGTTCGGCAGCGCCAAGTCGCCCGTCAACTTCGCAGGCATGGTGGCCGCCGACGTCCTGGCGGGCGACATGCCGCTGAGCCACTGGGGCGCTACAGACTCCGCTCTGCTCCTCGACGTGCGCAATCCGGCCGAGCTCGCCATCGAGCAGGTGCCTGGCGTGGTCAACATCCCGCTGCACCAACTGCGGGCGCGGCTCGACGATCTGCCCCGGGATCGCGAGATCCACGTCATCTGCCGTTCCGGCCAGCGCGCCTACTATGCCACGCGCATCCTGCTGCAGAACGGGTTCCAAGCCCGCACGGTCTCCGGCGGCATGCTGGCGCACACGATTCTGTCAGCCGATTGACGCCACCGCTGCATCCATCCAGGGCGAGCGTTTCTCTCTTTCTGGTGTAGAATGTGATCGTCGAATAGGCGTAGCCTCTGGCGGTAACCTGCATCTGGAGCTGATCAGAGCAGTCACCGGGCGGCCAACACAGCCAGACTCCAAAGCCGGAGGTGATGCTGGTGGCCGGGCGAGAGCAGTTGAGCGCCGTATTTGAGCTGAACCTTCAGGCAACGCGGCACAGCGGCATGTTCTGGCGGCCGGCGACATCGCAAAGCAACTGGATGTTGACTTGACCGAGGGCTTGAACTCGGCGGAAGAGCAGCAGTGGCCGCAGTAGTACGCCTTGGACCGACCGCGTTGACAGGTATCGCAGCCAAGGCCAGCCGCCTCCACCAGCGCCCTTTTTATTGTCCTATGGAACTGCACGACACTCATCCCTTCGCCCGGGCCGCGCGGCCTGGTGGCCTCAGCCGCTATGTTCCGGCCCTTGCGACGGTTCGAACCTATCAGAGTGCCTGGTTTCAGAAGGACATTACGGCGGGCTTGGTGCTCACAGCCATTCTCGTTCCTGTTGGCATGGGTTATGCCGAGGCCGCCGGACTGCCCGCGATCTACGGCCTCTATGCCACTATCGTTCCCTTGCTTGCCTACGCCATCTTCGGACCGAGCCGCATCCTGGTTTTGGGTCCAGACTCGTCGTTGGCGGGGATCATCGCCGCCACCATTCTGCCGCTGGCCGCCGGGGATCCTGATCGCCTCGTGGCTTTGGCCGGCATGCTTGCCCTGATGACCGGTGCGCTGTGCATTCTGGCGGGGCTGGCGCGTTTTGGCTTCATCACGGATCTGCTCTCCAAACCGATTCGCCTGGGCTATCTCAACGGCATCGCCCTCACCGTGCTTGTCGGCCAACTGCCCAAACTGTTGGGCTTTCCGTCGAGCGGAGACAATCTGATTCAGGAAGCGATCAGCCTGGTACAGGGCGTCTTGCAGGGGATGACTAACTGGACGTCCTTGGCCATTGGCGCTGCCTGCCTGGCCACCGTCCTGATCTTCAAGCGCCGTTGGCCCAAGATCCCCGGCGTCCTGGTTGCCGTGGTGGGCGCCACCATCGTTACCAGCGTGTTTGACCTGGCCGTGACAAAGGGCGTCTCGGTCGTGGGGCCGCTGCCGCAGGGTCTGCCCTCCTTTCAGATCCCCATCGTGTCGCCCAGCGATCTGGCGACGCTGTTGGCGGGCGCCATTGCCATTACGCTGGTGGCTTTTGCCGATACCAGCGTGTTGTCGCGCACCTTCGCCCTGCGCGGCGGCTATGAGGTCGATTCCAACCAGGAGCTCATTGCGCTGGGGGCGGCGAACGTGGCGGCGGGGCTGTTCCAGGGGTTTTCGATCAGCAGCAGCTCTTCACGCACCCCGGTGGCGGAATCAGCGGGCGCTAAGACGCAGCTCACAGGCGTGGTCGGCGCTGTGTGCATTGCCTTGCTGCTGGTGTTTGCGCCAGCGCTGCTGCAGAACCTGCCCAACGCCGCCCTGGGCGCTGTCGTCATCGCCGCTTGTCTCTCCCTGGTGGACATTCAGGGCTTTCGGCGTCTCTATCGACTGCGCCGCAGCGAGTTCGCTCTTGCCATCGCCTCTTTTCTGGGCGTAGCTCTGATCGGGGTCATCCAGGGAATCTTCATTGCCGTGGCGCTGGCCCTGTTCGGCTTCATCTGGAGGGCGTGGCGGCCTTACGATGCCGTCTTGGGACGCGTCGATGGGTTGAAAGGCTATCACGATATCACACGATATCCTGAGGCAAGACGCATTCCGGGGCTCGTGCTTTTCCGGTGGGATGCGCCCCTGTTCTTCGCCAACGCCGAGGTCTTCCGCGAGCACATCCTGAGCGCGGTCGCCGAGGCGCCGACCCCGACGAAGTGGGTCGTCGTCGCCGCCGAGCCCGTCACGGACATCGACGTCACGGCCGCCGAGGCGCTCTCGGCCCTGGATGATGATCTGCAGAACGCAGGCATCGAGCTCTGTTTTGCCGAGATGAAGGACCCAGTTAAGGACCGGCTCAAGAGCTACGGCTTGTTCACGAAGCTCGGCGCGGAGCTCTTCTTCCCCACGCTGGGCCAGGCTGTTGACCGCTACGTGGAGATGCAGCAAGTCGAATGGACGGACTGGGAGGAGTCGCCGTCCCCCTAATCTCGGGCTGAAGGCGTGAGGGGTCAGGGGGTGTGGTGACGAGCTGTCAGAAGGATGTACCATTGCTACATCCTTTTGGGGCATGTCGGCCGCGCAAGATCGCCCTATAGTGACAGTATGGGCTTCTGTCACGATGAGCCTTCGTATCCTACAGGCGGCCGGGCCTGACATGCCACCAATCCGCTATCACCGCCGGTCTGGTGATGCGCAACCGATTGCCAATGACTTTCCAAAAGGAGCAAGCCATGTCTACTGGAAGAGTTTCTACCACTGTACCGCTGAATTGGAACGAAGTCTGGTTCACCAACTGCCCGATGGTGTCCGCCAACAACGTTGACCAGGAACTGGGTTGGTGCCGTGAGGAGTACAAGAAGATCGGCGTGGAGTACGCCTACTTCCGCCACGCACCCGAGAACAACTGGTACCCGCACTATATCCACAACCTGGACAACCTGATCCGCTTCGGTGGGCTGTATCCTCCGATCCACGTCCACGCCGACATGCGCCGCACCGTGCTGCTTGGCGCGACCTGGGTCTACGAGGGTGGCGTGATGCAGGTGCGCGCCCGCGACAAGATCTTCCGCGTGAAGGACTTGAAGGGCAAGAAGATCGGTCTCACCAAGAGTCTCAACACAATCAAGACCGATTGGTGGCGGATCCAGGAGCACATGGGCATCGAAAACATCCTGATGCTGAACGACATGACCATGGATGATATTGAGCTTGTCGAATTTCCCTACCCGGATGACTGGTACGACAACCCTGCCATGCTCACCCCGCCGATGAACAACCCCTCGGAACTGTGGATGCGCCGCGACCACAAGCACGACTATGCCTTCCGACCTTTGGAGAAGGCGCTGCTGAACGGGACCGTTGATGCCATCTACAACCAGATGGGACAACTGGGACAGCTCTCGGAGGCCACGGGCGAAATCAAGGCCATCTTCGACCTGTCCAAACTTCCAGACTGGACGCTGCAGGTTGCCAACACCCCTGCTGTCATCACCTGCACCGACGTCATGGCCGACGAGCATCCCGAGCTCGTTCTCGCCTACATGCGGGCGATGATCAAGGTCGGCCTGTGGGCGAACCGCAACAAACACGCCGCCGCGGAGATCCTGAACCGCCAGACCTTCTACCTGGACGCAGAGCACACGTATGAAGGTATTAAGGACGTGGACATGGTGCCAAGCCTGAGCGCCCAGAACCTGGAGTGTGTCAAGATCGGCAAGGACTTCATGTTGAGCCACGGCTACATCAAGCGCGACTTCGACGTGGACGAATGGGCGCGGCCGGAATTCCTGGAGCAGGCAGCCGTTGAAGTGCTCAAGGAAGAATGGCAGCGCCGGAGCTGGAGCAAGCTTCCAACGGGCGGCAGTCTCGAGGTCGAAGGCGTGCGGCTCGGGTAAACAGATAGAAATGCTGTAAGCAGACTGAACGCGGGCGTCAGACGGCAAGTAGTACACTGAGGCCGAATCTTGTCGACGGTTAGACTTCCAGGGCTTTGCCTTTGTAGGTCCACTTGTAGGGCTTAGCCATGGTGCGATTGAAGTACTCGATGAAGGCCAGAACCTTGGCTCTCAACTCATCAACGGAGGTGAAACTGCCACGCTTCAGCAGCTTGCGGACCAGGATGCTGAGCCAGATCTCGACCTGATT
>JAKOVD010000094.1 GCA_029782215.1 Chloroflexota bacterium | reverse complement strand
ATTCGTGAACGAATTCGCTGTAGTCCACCATGTGCCTCCAATGCACTAGGTCAGGCCTAAGGCCCGGGCCTGGGCGAGGGCGCTGAGCTTTCGCGCGCTGCGTGCGTAGACGCGGTAGCCGTAGACGTCCCAGTGCCGCAGCTCGCCTGTGATGGGGTCCGGCTGGGCCAGCGTCCACACCTCGCCGGTGCTGGCCCCGACAGCACGCAGCGCGGCCCGGGCGAGTTTCGGCGTGAGGGGGTCGGCCATCGTGAACCCGGTCAAGGTCACAATCGCTGAACGGCGGTTGCCGCGCAGGCCGTATTCCACCCAGACCTGCAGGGGCGTGCGCTCAAGCCGCGCTTGCTCTGCCCGGCGGCGGGCCTGCCGCCAATAGTCAATCAGGTCCTCGCGTGTCACCTCCAGCGGCGTGCCGTCGTCGGCGTTCTCGAGGATGGCGTCCGCGAACGCCTCACCGCTGCCCCATCCGCCCGCGGTATCCATCGGGTCCAGGTGCTCGGCGATGTACTGAAATTTCTGCTTGTCCATTATGTGTCTCCCTTGTGCTACTGACTGCTAATAAACTTGAACATATTATGGTGCGGGTGCTGAAGTTTGTCAATCCCTGGCCCGGGAATTGGTGCCGATGCTGTGACACCCATGTGTCCCACGGGACACATCGCGGGCGCCCGCAGCCCCTTCGCCTTGCCGTTGCCGTTTGACCTTGTGGAAAATTTTCCCACAGGTTCGATGCTGTCCGGGCGGCCTCGCCTGTCGGTTCCGGAATTTTTTCCGGAAGCGATGCCGGCCCCCCGCGCGGGTTCGTGCCAAGCATGGCGGCGGCCTGTTCGCGGGCACGGCCCCCCGTTCGGGAATTTTTTCCACAACGGGGGTCGCCTGTGACCGGTAGCGGCGTGCCGGTGGCAGCACAAAGCCCCGGTGGCAGGCCGGGGCTTTGAGCTAGACGAGGCGCTTGGCATAGGGGACGTGTAGCAGCTCCTGGGCCCGCCGCTTGGCCTCCTCCGGTCGCCGGTCGTAGCGGGCGGTCGTGTTGGGGCTGGCATGCC
>JAKOVD010000081.1 GCA_029782215.1 Chloroflexota bacterium | reverse complement strand
CCGTCGTTTCTCCGGCATCTCGTTTACGCTGCTGATTAACGCTGGTTGTAGCTGTCGCTTATTTGACCGATACATGCTTCACAACTTCTTTCCTGTCACTCAAACGTCGTCCGCAGGGCCGACATCAACCCTTCTCCTGATTGTACTCAGTTCGCAAACTAACGCGAGTTGAAGCTACCTTTTTTCAGGGGAGTCAACGTTTCAACGTTCAAACGTTCGGAAGTCACACTGACGGACACGCTTCCCCGTTCGGTGAACTTGATCGCGTTGGTCAGCAGGTTCAGGAGAACCTGCTGCAGACGTCCCGCATCGCCGGCCAACATAGGCGGGATGCCCGGGACGATTGCCATGCTCACGTCCAACGCTTTGTCGGCGGCGCTCTTCCGAACCATTTCGCAGGCGTCTTCCAGCCAGTCCGACAGCGCAAACGTCTGGTCCTCCAGTTCCAGCTTGCCCGCCTCGATCTTTGAAAAGTCCAGGATGTTGTTGATGATGGACAGCAGAGCTTCGCTGCTTCTGAGGCTGGTCTCGGCGTAGTCGCGCTGGCGTTCGCTCAGTTTGCTCTCCAGCAGCAACCCATTCATGCCGATGATGGCGTTCAGTGGCGTACGCAGTTCATGGCTGATCGTGGCGAGGAACTCGGACTTCAGACGCGATGCCTCCAGGGCCTGCGCGAAAAGGCGCGCGTTTTCGATCGCCACCGCGATGTGGCCGGCGATGGCGGTCATGAGGTCGACGTCTCTTTGGGTGAAGTCGCGCTCCTCCGGCAGATTGATCGCCGTAATGGTTCCCATCATGGCGTCCTGGTAGCCAATGGGCACCACGACAATGGCGCCGCACTCCGTTTCGGTGCGCCGCTTCTGAACGGCAGAACTCTCACGCGGGTCCAGGCTACCTTTGGGAGACAGGGCTGCTTTGCGTTCCCTGATCACCCAACCGGTCAGGCCGCCTGAGAGCTCCGCATAGTCCACCTCAACGATGTGCCGGAGTCCTGTTCCTCCCACCAGGGCACCGGTGACCTTGTGCTCCTCCTCGTCGAGAAGATACAAGGACACGCGATCGGCGGGCAGGGATTCGGCTACCGCATCGACCGCATCCTGGAGCAGTTCCGGCAGGCTCCGGAGTTGGGAAAGGGAATGACTGGCGCGGTAGAGAGCGCGTGATTCGGCCAGGGCGGCCTGGGTCTGCTCGTATTGGGTGCGGTACCGCTGCTCGCTCTCACGAAGCGCTTCCTCGACCTGCTTGCGCTCGGTGATGTTGCGGACCAGGACGATGAAATCATCTTTTTCTTGATGCGAATTCCCCATTGCCGCCACAGAAAGCTCGAACCATGAGAGACCCTGCGGCAGCGGGATGGAGTAGACAGCACCACGATGACTACCCAGCGCTGCCGCCTCGTCAAGGGCCGCCATAATCACATGGCCCGCCTCTGCGGGCATGACGTCGGTCACCTGCTTGCCCAGAAACATGGAAGGGGGGAGCAGGAGCTGATCACCGGCCGCAGAGTGGTATTCCTGGATGAGACCAGTTCGATCGATCTTGAACATGAGATCGGGCAGGGCGCTGATCATGGCGTCCTGGTGCTCTTTGCTTCTGCGCAGCTCATCCGCAACGAGCCGCAGCGATTCCTCAGCTCGGGTTCGCTCTGCGAGTTCCGTCCTGGCCTTCGCGAGAGAGCGGCGCGTCATGCGGCTGGCATAGTTCTGCAACAAGGCCAGGATCAGGATGAAGCTCATCGCCACCAGCCACTTCGTAAAGGGCGTGAACTGGTGCTGAGGTGGTGGGAGCCGGCCAGCGTTCTCCACAAGGACCATGCTGAGCCCCGCCAGGCCGCTGAGTGCTGCCACGATAAAGACGGCATGTCCGCCCAGGGTGATGCCGGCCAGGAAGGCCAGCACGAGGTAGAACGTAAAGACGGGCGCATCCACCCCACCGCCGGTGAACGCGAATGCAGTCACCAGCAGAAAGCCGATCCCAACCACCAGGTAGCTCAGAAGGCGGATTCTGCCGCGCCTGAGGAGGACGAGGTAGACGGGAAAGAGCGAACCGGCGACGATGATGGCGAGAAGGGGACGGATGGGCTGTCCAGGCGAGGCGATCAGGAGGAGGATGCCCGCCAGGTTCATGAAGACGATGAAGCTCCAGCAGAAGATCGCCAGCACGCGCGCCGTGACGACTTGCTCCTCGTCGAGCGACTCGGGGAGGGCAAAGACCTGTTTCAGCGATGAGACAAAAAAGGATGTGGGGAGCTTCATGTTGGCGGTAGTGCGTCTGATTGCTGGCCTTCGCGGCAGGGCAACGGCGAGTACCCTCTCTCTCCCAGGCAATGACGATTGCCAGGGCGTCCAACTGCCGGCATGCCGGCCATCGCCTTGGTGCTAGTGTCATTGTGAAGGCAAGCAGCAAGAATGTCATCTGCCATGTGGCTGGAATTACCTATGCCATGTGGCCGAAAAAAGAACCGCCAACCTGTTCGTCGAGTCCCAGCGCCATGGGCAGCCGTTGCGCTGGGACTCTTTGGGGAGCGTTGTGCGCCCTATCCTGTCTATCTTCTTCTATCGCCTATGCCATCGTAGGCCACGGGGCGCCCTCACGAACTTCTTTCGCCAGCGCCCCACCTGGCTGGACCTGGCCCACCGCCAGCTCAACGGACGAGTTCTTGGGGAATTCCCTGCATGTTCAAGGAGGGCACCGCTTCAGTCATCAGCCGTGCGCTCGGCGATCAGTTCTGCCACGGCATCCCGGTCGGGCGAAAATCGTCGCCCTGCGCCCAGCCGCCGGCGCGCCAATTCTGCCCGATCGGGGATGATCCGCACCAGGATTTCCTCTGATCCTTCGCCGGGCTGCCAGTCGAGGTTGCAGCCGGGCTTGATGCCGTTGCGCCGGCGCACCTCGGCAGGTAGGGTGACCATGTTTTGCTGGGTGACCGTCGTCATCATGGCATGAATGAAGGGCCATGCGTACGGAAACGTCAAGGGGCCTTCCGATCGTCAGTGCGCTCTGGCCACCGTCAGCGCCCAGATGTCGCCGGCACCGGCCTCGTGCAGGGCGGCGGCGCAAGCCCGCAGGGTGGATCCGGTGGTGCACACGTCGTCGATCAGCAGCATGCTTTCGCCGTGCAGCCGGCCGGCCTGCACAGGCGCAAACGCACCGTCCATGTTGGTCCAGCGTTGGCGCGCCTTAAGCGTAACCTGGGGTGTGGTGTGGCGCGTGCGGACGATCACGTCGCTGGCCACGGGCAGTCCTTTGGCCTTGCTCAGGGCTGCGGCCAGCAGCTCGCTCTGGTTGAACCCGCGAAAGGCCAGGCGCTCTTCGTGCAGCGGCACCGGCACCAGGCAGTCCACCCGCATGGGATAGAAGTTGAGATAGCCCACCAGGTATCCGGCCAGGGGCGCTGCCAGGTCGGTCATGCCCCGGTACTTGAAGGCGTGGATGGCGAACCGGATGGGCCCGCGGTAGTGTACGGCGCCGCGAATGCCCCGCAGGGGGTCAGGTGGCAGCGACCGGCAGAGGGCGCAGGTGCCGCGCACGGGCGCAGGCGTGCCGCAGCGAATGCAGATAGCGTCATCCAGGAAGACGGCGGTTTCCTGGCAGGGGCGGCAGAAGTGCGAGCCCAGCCGCCCGCAGGCGACGCAGGTTGGAGGATAGACGAGATCGATCAGTCCGGCCGCCAGCCCCAGCAGCCTGTTCCGCCCCCCTTGGGCCCCTGTGCTCATGGGGCGCCCCCGTGTGCGGCTAGATAAGCGACAGGGCTGTCAGCGCTGCCGCCCGATCCGGGAACCACGTTTGCAGCAGGTCGAAGACAAAGGCGCGCAGGTCATCGCCCAGGATGAGGAGGATGGCGAGGATGATGATGCCGATCAGAAGCAGGATCAAGGCAAACTCGATCACGCTTTGACCGCTCTCTGACTGGAGTTCAGACCGGGGAGTTTTCATTGCGAACGATGGTTGGCGTCACAACCGGCGCCTTCTGAGGAGTGCTAAGGGCGAGACGCAGGATGGTGGACCCGGCCTTGGTGATTTGACCAGAGGAAATCTTGGAGGCGCCGCGGCGATCGGTGAAAACGATGGGGGTTTCCACCACCGAGAACCCGGCCTTCGCGGCCCGCCACAGTGTTTCCAGCAGATAGGAATAACCGTCGCTGGTGATGGAAGCCGGGTCGATGGCGCGCAGCACCTCAGCACGGTAACAACGAAAGCCCGCCGTGCAGTCGGAGGTCCGCACGTCCAGGGCGATGCGGGCCAGGCGATTGGCGCCCCGGCTCACCATCCGCCGGCGTAACCCCCACAGGCGCACCGCTCCCCCAGGCACGTAGCGGGAGCCGATGCTCAGGTGGTGTCGTTCCGCCAGCTCGATCAGCACGGGCACGTAGCGCGGGTTGTGCGAGAAGTCCGCATCCATGGTCAGGACCCGGTCGTAGCCGTGCTCCAGGGCGAACTCGAAGCCGGCTGTGCAGGCGCTGCCCAAGCCCATCTTCTGAGGTCGCGACTTGAGATGGACCTGGACATGGTCCTGGGCAAGGTTAGCGACGATGGCGCCGGTGCCATCAGGGGACCCGTCATCCACTACCAGAACATCCAGGCCGATATCGAGGCTAAGCAAGCTCTCGATCAACGGTCCGATGTTCTCGGCCTCGTTGTAAGTGGGAACTATGACAAGAGCTTTCAAGCGTGGAGCAGCAAACAGGCTGGGATTGACGATCAGGGCACGGCCGGCAGGGAGACAGTCAATTCTAGCACAGGGACTGAGGCGGGCAAAGTCCGTTTGCGGTGGGATCACCCGGCGGTCCCTCATCGTCGCTATGGTATAATCGCAATGCCTGCGGACGGCTGTCCGTTGTGGATGGACGCTGGCGCCGCAGGATGCACCGACATACCATTCCTCTTCTCGTTGGTTAGCGACATGGCCAATTCTTACGATTACGATGTCATTGTGTTGGGCGGCGGCCCTGGTGGCTATACCGCTGCGATCCGCGCCGCGCAGTTGGGTCTCAAGACCGCATTGGTGGAGAAGGAAAACCTCGGCGGCGTCTGCCTCAATTGGGGCTGCATCCCCAGCAAAACCCTCATCCGCAACGCCGAGATCGTCCATATCCTCGGCCGCGGTCACGAGTTCGGCTTCCATTTCGACAACCTGACTCTCGATTACAGCGTGGCGGTCAAGCGCAGCCGCCAGAATGCCGACCGCCTGGTCAAGGGCGTTGGCTTTCTGATGAAGAAGAACAAGATCGATGTCATCCAGGGGACGGGCGCCCTCACCGATCCGCATACTGTGCAGGTCGAAGGCAAAGTCTACAGCACAGGCCACTTCATCCTGGCCACGGGCGCACGCGCCAGCCTGCTGCCCGGCATCACGGTGGACGGCGAGCGCGTGCTGACCTATCGGCAAGCCATCGTGCAGGACAAGCTGCCCGCTTCGATCGTGGTGGTGGGCGCCGGCCCGATTGGGATGGAATTTGCTTATGTCTATAACGCGTACGGCGTCAAGGTGACGGTGGTGGAAATGCTGCCGCACATCCTCCCCAACGAGGATGAGGAAGTGGCCGAGGTCGTGGCCAAGGCGTTCCGCAAGCAGGGCGTCCGCCTTCTTGACAACACCCGCACCGAGAGTGTCACCGTGACGGCGACGGGCGTGCAGATCGCTCTGAAGAACGTGACGAGCGGCGACGCCGAGACCGTCGAGGCCGACCAGGTGCTCATCGCCATCGGCGTGCGCCCGAACAGCGAAGGCATTGGCCTGGAGGCGGCAGGGGTGACCACCGACCGCGGCCGGGTTCCTGTGAACAGTGTCATGCGCACTAACGTCCCGCACATCTACGCCATTGGCGACCTGACCGGCAAGCTGGCCCTGGCGCACGTCGCCAGCGCCCAGGGGATCGTGGCCGCCGAGACCATTGCCGGCGCCGAGACGCTGCCCATCGACGACTACTCGAACATGCCGCGCTGTACCTACTGCACCCCGCAGGTGGCCAGCCTGGGGATGACCGAGGCGCAGGCCAAAGCCCAGGGCTACGAGGTGAACACCGGCAAGTTCCCCTTCCAGGCTAACGGCAAGGCGCTTGGCCTGGGGGAGCGGGAAGGCTTCATCAAGATCATCTCCGACGCTCGCTACGGCGAGATCCTGGGCATTCACATGGTGGGCCCCGAAGTCACGGAGCTGCTGCCGGAGATCAGCCTGGCGCGCATGATGGAGCTAACTCCTGCCGAGATCGCACGCAACGTGCACGCCCACCCCACCCTGTCCGAAGTGATCATGGAAGCGGCGCACGCTGCCATGGGCCATTCCTTGAACATGTAGCACCGCATGGCTCCTATCCCTGTCATTTTGCTTGGCCTGGGATCCATTGGCCTGACGATTGGCAAGGCGGTCGCCGACGAGAGGCAGCTTGAAGCGATCGCCGGCGTCGATATCGATCCCAAGGTCCTGGGCAGGCGCCTCGCCGAGGTCTGCGATGCCGACCTGCCTGAGATCGTCGTAGTCGACAGCTTAGCGGCCACCCACGCGCCGGCCGGCGCCGTCGTGCTGCAGGCAACCGGCTCGCGCCTGGAGGCGATCAAGGATCAGCTTGTCGCCGCCATCACCTGCGGTTATCACGTCGTCTCGACGTGCGAAGAGCTGGTCTGGCCGTGGGATGATCATCCGGCGCTGGCCGGGGAGATCAACCGCCTGGCCCGTGAACACGAGGTGACGGTTCTGGGCGTCGGCGTCAATCCGGGCTTCGTGATGGACACCCTGCCCGTCCTGCTCAGCCGGGCGGCGGGCGACCTCGAAGCCGTCCATGTCAAGCGCATCGTAGACCTCACGACCCGGCGTCTTCCCCTGCAGCGCAAGATGGGCGTGGGCATGGAGCCCGCCCGCGTCAGGGAACAGCTCGACCACGAGCAGATCGGCCACGTCGGTTTGAGCAACAGCGTCCAGATGCTCGCCGCCGGCCTGGGCTGGCATATGGACGTCATCGACGTCGATAGCCGTCCCATCGTCGCCAGGGAATCGACGGAGACGGGCCTGGGCGCCATCCCGCCGGGCAAGGTCATCGGCATCCGCCAGCGGGCCACGGGCATGGCGCGGGGGCTGCCCCGGCTGATCCTGGAGCTCGTGATGGAGGCCCAGGCTGAGGGCGGCACCCATGACGAGATCCTGATCGATGGCGCACAGTCGCTGCGCCTGCGGCTGGATGGCCTGCAGGGCGACACGGCGACTGCCATCCTCATGGTCAACCAGGCCCTGCGGATCTGTGACTTCCCGCCCGGGCTGCAGACCATGCTGTCGGTGCCGCTCCTGCCGGAGAAAGCCAACGTTGAACGCTAGAACGCAAGAACGTTCGAACATCGACACGTTAGAACGTTGCGGTACACCGCATCAGTTTGAGATAGGGTGACCGTTCACTAAACTGGTCACCTGTCACCTGTCACCTGTCACCTGTCACCTGTCACCTGCTCCTCCCATGTCCACCCCTATCGAAATCGACCCCAGCCCACCGCGTCACAACTGGCAGGAGCCGCAGCTCACCACCGGCCGCCGGCCCGAATGGCTGCGCGTGCGTCCGGCCGAAAGCCCCAACTACCAGCGCCTGTATGACCTGATGCGCGGCCAGAAGCTGCACACGGTCTGCGAGGAGGCGGGATGCCCGAACCTGGGCGAGTGTTGGGGACGCGGCACGGCGACCTTTCTGCTTCTCGGCGACACCTGTACGCGTTCGTGCGGCTTCTGCAAGATCAAGACCGGCCGCCCGACCAAGGTCGACATCCTGGAGCCGCTGCGCGTGGCCCGCTCGGTGGAGACGATGCATCTGCGGCACGTCGTACTGACCTCGGTCAATCGCGACGAGCTGCCCGATGGCGGCGCCTTCATCTTTGCCGCCACTATGCGCAAGATCCGGGAGCGCGTCCCCGGCTGTACGATCGAGGTGCTCATTCCCGACTTCATGGGTGATGACAAGGCCCTGCAAACGGTTATGGACGCGCGCCCTGAGATCCTCAATCACAATACCGAGACGGTGCCCCGTCTCTACCGCCGCGTGCGGCCCCAGGCCAAGTACGAACGCTCGCTCACAGTGCTGCGCCGGGCCAAGGAAATGGACCCAGGCGCGCTGACCAAGTCGGGCATCATGGTGGGCCTGGGCGAGCGTTGGGACGAAGTGATCGAGGTCCTGGAAGGCCTGCGCTCGGTCGACACCGACATCCTGACCATTGGCCAGTATCTGCAGCCCAGCCGTTTCCACCTGCCCATCGAGCGCTACTACACGCCGGCCGAGTTCGATGAGCTGCGCCGCCTTGGCGAGGCGATGGGCTTCAAGTGGGTTGAATCCGGCCCCCTGGTGCGCTCTTCTTACCACGCCGACGGCCAGGCGCGGCTCACTGTCCGCCATCGCGAGCTTGTGGCCGCTTGACCAACACGGCGGCCTTCGCGGCGCCTAACACCGTGGCCCCAAACGCTTGACAGGGCCTTTGCCCATCAACTAGGATGCATGCCGTTACCAACGCCGATTCAGGCGTTGTCACCTACTCTGAGATCACCTCCCTCCCCCGCGCTGACGCTGCCGCAGCCCAACGGCGGCGTTTCAAGAGGACGGACAGAATGGCACCCTTAAGTGCGGTTTCTGTCCGTCCTCTTTCGTTTTTCGCTGGGATGAACGCGCGCGTGGGAGCATCCTGCCGCCAGACGCAGCCATGACTGACTATCTTGCCCATGCCCAGACGCTTGCCCCTCAGATGGTGGCCTGGCGTCGCGATTTTCACCAGCATCCCGAGCTCGGCTTCCACGAAGTGCGCACGGCAGGCATCGTTGCCCACTACCTCCAGACGCTCGGCATCGAGACCCGCAGCGGTGTTGGCAAGACCGGCGTGGTGGGCCTGATCGAAGGCGCGGCCCCGGGACCCGTGATCCTGCTGCGCTTCGACATGGATGCGCTGCCCGTGCAGGAGGCGACCGGGCTGCCGTTTGCCAGCGTCTACGACGGCGTCATGCACGCCTGCGGCCACGATGCCCACACGGCGATCGGCATGGGCGTGGCGGCGTTGCTGGCGGCAACCGCCGGGTCGTGGCCGGGACGCGTCAAGCTGCTCTTCCAGCCGGCCGAGGAAGGATTGGGGGGCGCCGCGGCCACGATCCATGATGGCGTCCTGGTCGATCCCGCTCCCCAGGCCGCCTTCGGCCTCCATCTCTGGAACCCCTATCCGAGCGGCCACGTCTATGTGCAAAGCGGCCCGATCATGGCGGCGGCGGATCGCTTCACGATCGTCATCAGCGGCCGTGGCGGGCATGGAGCGCTGCCGCACACCACGGTGGACGCCGTCCACGTCGCCGCCCAAGCCGTCAACGCCCTCCACACCATCGTCAGCCGCAATCTACCGCCCTACGAAGCCGCCGTCCTGACCGTTGGCAGTATCCAGGCTGGGGTGGCCTTCAATGTCATTGCCGAGCAGGCCATCCTCACCGGCACACTGCGCAGCTTCAATCCCGAGGTGCGCAGCCAGATGATTCGCCGGATGGAAGAAGTACTCGGCGGTATCTGCGCCGCCCACGGCGCCTCCTCCACCCTGACGCTGGCCGACTACACCCCGGCCGTGGACAACGACCCTCAGGTCACGAAGTGGGCGTCGTCGGCCGCAGCGAGCCTGGCGCCGGCTAGCCGGCTTGGTCATGAGAAGCCCCTGATGGTGGCCGAGGACTTCGCCGAGATCGCCGGCAGAGTGCCATCCTGCTACATGCTGGTCGGCGCCGCACCGGCCGGCGGCGCCTTGGGCGGCCACCATTCCCCGCATTTTGACATCGACGAGTCCACCTTCCCCCTGGCGGCCGCCCTCATGGCGGACGCCGCCGTCCGTTTCCTGCAGCAAAGCGCTGCTTCTCATCCTTAGGGCGCCGCACCGCCACGATAGCCCGCTCCTGCGGCAGCCGCCGCCGCAACTCTCGCCGACAACCCTCTCCCTCACCTCCCTATCCTACGGAGAACCCCATGAAAATCGTCGTACTTGGCGCTGGCGCCCTTGGCTCCGTGTATGGCGGCTACCTGGCCGAAGCAGGCAACGATGTCACGCTTGTGGCCCGGCCGGCCAACGTCCAGGCCATCCAGCAAGACGGTCTGCGCATTTCGGGTCATGACGAGTTCGTGGTGCGCGTACGGGCCACGAGCGATGTGCGTACGGTGACGGAGGCCGACCTCCTTCTCGTCTGTGTGCGGGCGACCGACACGGCGCAGGCCCTCGCCGACGTGGCCCATCTGCGGCCGGAGATGGTGGCTTCGTTCCAGAATGGCCTGCGGAAAGATGATGGCCTCATCGCCCAGTTCGGGCCGCGACCGGTGTTGGGCGCCGCCAGCATCGTCGGCGCCCGGATGGTCGAGCCTGGTCACGCCCGCTGCACCCTCTTTGCCCACACCTGGTTTGGGGAGCTGGACAACCGGGAATCGCCGCGCTTGAGCGCTGTCGTTGCTGCCTGGCGCCGCGCCGGCCTGCCGGTTGAGGTGCCCGAGAGCATCCAGGCGGCCGAGTGGACCAAGCTCGCCTATCTCTTGCCGGTGTCGGCGCTGAGCGGCCTCACACGACTGCCCTACCACCAGATTCTGCAGAGTCCTGACCTGGCCTACCTGTTTGTGCAACTGGTGCGCGAGGTTAACCATATCGCCCTGACGCACAATATCAGACTGCCCGAGCTGACGGGCATCGGCATCCGCAGCCTCATCCAGAGTCCCTTTGAGCAGGCCATCCAGGTCCTCATGGCGCGCGGGGGCGCCCTGGCTGCCAGCGGCCAAACCGACATCGGTTCGAACATGCTCTACGACTTGTTGGTGGGACGGCGCACGGAGATCGAGGCTCTGGCCGGCGACCTGATGCGCTATGCCCAGGATGCAGGCATCCCGGTGCCAGCCCTGTCGTTTGTCTATCGCGCCATCCGCGGCATCGATTACTGGGCGCAGCGCTGAGCCTGCTACGTTCATGTCCTGGTTCGTCCTGCATCCATCCGGTTTTCGTTACCCTATTGGTCCTGGGGGGCTTTCCCTGGGCCGCGCCGCCGACAATGACGTTGTTCTGGCGGATGACGAGGTTTCGCGCAATCACGCCTTGCTCCAGACCCAGGGCGAGCAGCTCTGGCTCTATGATCGCAACAGCTTCAACGGCGTCTACGTCAACGAGGAGCGCATCAGCGCTCCCCGCCTTCTCCGGCCGGAGGATGTCATTCGCCTGGGCCGCACGCTGCTGCGGCTTGAGTACGCGCCTGCAGCGGCGCCCGCTCCTGGCGTCTTTGCCCCGGCCGTGCCCACGGCGGCGCCGGTTGGGGGGGATCCGGCGGCGCCTGCTGCAACTCCGGGCAGCCCCAACCGCCAGCAGTTCTGGCAGGCGGCCGTCCTGGGGATTCTGATCGGCCTGGTGGGGGTTGCGATCGTCGTCATGCTGGTCCTGCGGCCTCTGTTGAATGCCGGACAGACCCCCACGCCCGCACCCGACCCAAACGCCGTCTATGCCCAGGCCGTCAACGCCACGGCGCTCCTGCTGGCCCCCATCGCCGACACACCCAATTCCGTCGCCAGCACCGGCGTGGTCTTGACCGAGAAGGGACGCCTGCTCACCGCCTACCGCGCGGTCTATGACCCGCAAACCGAGCGACCTTACAATCCCAGCAGCCAGGTGCTCGTTGGCCTGAGCAGCAACCCGCGCCAAGTCGACGGCATGCTTGACCGCTGGTACATGGCCAGGGTGGTGAGAGCCGATCGGGCGCGCGACCTGGCCGTGCTGCAGATCTTCGCGCAGCAGGACGGATCGCCTCTCCCGAACAGCTTCTCATGGTCCCCGGCGCCGACCGGCAACAGCAGCACCGTTCAGGCGGGCGACGCCGTTGCCGTGCTCAGCTATCCCGGCACCACGCCTACTGGCGGCAACCAGGTTCTGGCCCTGGGGCGGGGCCAGGTGACGGGCATCCTGCCAGACAATGCCCTGGGCTTGCCCCGTGGCTGGCTGCAGACCAACATCGGCATGGGCCGCGGCAACCTGGGCGCCCTGGCTTTGGATGGCAGCGGGCGGCTGATCGGCATGTATACAGGCCAGCCCGAAGGGGCGGCCACTACTCCGGGCTGGCTCAGGCCCGTGGACGTGGCCGCGCCCCTTCTGCTCGGTTCCGATTGAGCGCCGTTCGCAGGTTCAACGTTCAACGTTGAACGTTCAGAAAACCTCCGGTACGAAGGTCTGATACTCCATGGGAGGGCGGATGTAGCCTTCCCGGTCCGGACGGGGCGGGAGCGTCAGCGTCTCGTGGGGGACATCTTCGTAGGGAATCAGGCTGAGAAGGTGGGTGATGCAGTTCAGGTGGGCGCGGCGTTTGTCGTTGGTGTTCACCACGTACCAGGGCGCCTGCTTGATGTCGGTGTAGCCGAACATCTCATCTTTGGCCTTGGAGTACTCCACCCATTTGACGCGCGCCTGCAGGTCCATGGGGCTGAGCTTCCAGCGCTTGGTGGGGTCGTTGATGCGCGCCTGGAAGCGCTGTTCCTGTTCCTCGTCGCTCACCGAGAACCAGTACTTGATCACGATGATGCCGGAACGCACCAACATGCGCTCAAATGACGGGCACGAGCGCAGGAACTCCCAGTATTCTTCGTCGGTGCAGAAGCCCATGACCCGTTCCACACCGGCGCGGTTGTACCAGCTCCGGTCGAAGAGGACCATCTCACCGGCAGCAGGCAGGTGCGCCACGTAGCGCTGGAAGTACCACTGCGTCTTTTCGCGTTCGGTGGGGACGCCCAGGGCGACGACACGGGCAAAGCGGGGGTTGAGAGGTTCGGTGATGCGCTTGATCATGCCGCCTTTGCCGGCGGCATCCCGTCCTTCAAAGAGGATGACGACTTTGAGACCACTGTACCGGATCCATTCCTGCAGCTTCACCAATTCGATGTGCAGACGCGCCAGCTCGGCTTCGTAGGTCTCGCGTTTGAGTTTGGGGCGCACACCGGCGCCCTCCACCGGTGGCGGCGGTTCAGCGCCGCGGCCAGCAGGAACGTCGGCTGCAGGACTTTCTGGCTCATGCAGCGAGTCAGCGCCGCTCTCCGGGATTTCGCTCTTGTGCTTCTTCTTTTCTTTCGACATCGTCGTCTCCACGAGCACGAGCGCTGCGGGGAGGTGTACTCTCTGCCAACAGCGCAGCGAACACAATTCTGCTCATTTTAGAGGGCAATATGCCCGGTGTCAATCGGTTTGACAGCGGATCGGCCCTGTGTTATTCTCCGCGCCGACTCACCTCCGGCGAACGCACTCATGCCAGGTCTCTCCGTTGCCCGCCCAGATTCATTGGCGACCCACCCCTTGGTGGCGACGAATGACCCGCGCATGGATGCCTGGCGCGGGTTTTTTGTGCCCTTCTACTTTTATTACGGCTCGTTTAGAAGGTCGCTTCCCGCCGGGCAGGGTTCGCAGCAGTAGTCGCAGGTTTCAGCCAACATCCCCGAGCGTGGAGCGACCCGCCCACGCTCTTTTTGTTGCCTGCGACCATTCCAGAAGTACACGATGACCGGCAGCAGCGTGGGCGGCGGCTCGCACGCCCATCTCCAAGGAGGCAATCGATGCTGCAAGCAGGTCTTTGGTACTCCCCGCCCATTGCGGCGCCCGTCTGGGCGCTGAGATATCCGCAGAAGGAGCCGCCTGTGATGTTCTGTCGAGGCGTGCGCGGCGCCACCACCGTGCAATCCAACACCCGCGAGGAGATCCTGCGGGAAACGCGACACATGCTGGCGTTGATGATCCGCCTCAATGGGATTGCGCCGGAGGATGTGGCCAGCGCCATTTTCACAACCACGCACGATCTCAACGCCGAGTTTCCGGCGCTGGCGGCGCGGCAGTTGGGTTGGCTGGATGCGGCGCTCATGTGCGGGCACGAAATGGAGGTGCCCAACAGCCTGCCCCTGTGTGTGCGCGTGCTCGTGCACTGGAATACCACCAGGGCGGCCTCTGAGATCCAGCACGTGTACCTGAAGAATGCGACCAGGCTGCGTCCGGACAAGGCCGATCTGCCGCCGATCGACGAGGATGAGCTTGAGGGCTGGATCAGTCAGCAGTTGGCGGCGTTCAACAGCCAGCAGAGGGCGGGACGATGAACAGCCAGCCTGTTGTGGCCTTCCAGGGCGAGCATGGCGCCTTCAGCGAGGAAGCCAGCCGCCAGCATTTCGGCGCCGGCGTCGTCACCCAGCCCGTCCATGCTTTCGAGGACATCTTTGCCGCCGTGGATCAGGGGCAGGCGAACTACGGCGTCCTGCCTGTGGAGAACTCGGTGGCGGGTTCGATCAACAAAGCCTACGACCTGCTTCTTGACCACGACCTCAAGGTGTGGGGAGAGGTCTTGCTGCGCGTGCGGCATAACCTGATGACGCTGCCAGGCGTCACCCTGGACCAGATCACGACCGTGCGCTCCCACCCGCAGGCCCTGGCCCAATGCGAGCGCTTCATCAACCGGCATGGCTGGCAGGCGGTGCCCTGGTACGACACGGCCGGCAGCGCCAAGGACCTTGCCGCTGCCCCCGCTCCCGGCGTAGCCGTCATCGCCAGCCTTCTCGCAGCCGAGCTCTTTGGCCTGGAGGTGCTGGCGCCCGGCATCGAGGACCTGGATTTCAACTATACGCGCTTCTTCGTGATCGGGCGCGGCGATCCCCCTTACGCTGCGAAGGCCAAGACCTCGCTCGTCTTTGCCACTGCTCACACGCCGGGCGCTCTCGTCGCCTGCCTGAACGAGTTTGCCTCGCGAGGCATCAACCTGAACAAGCTGGAGAGCCGGCCGCGGCGCAACCGTCCCTGGCATTATGTCTTCTATCTCGACTTCGAGGGGCATTGGCAAGACCCGTCCTGCCGAGAGGCCCTGGTGGGCCTGCTGGCGCGTGCCGCCTTTGTCAAGCTGCTGGGCTCCTACCTCGCCGCACCCATTCCCGATTTGAACAGCTCCGGCCAGAGCGCCATCCTGCAGATCTGAGGTACGCCGTTATGGTTATCGTCATGAAGGCCCATTCCACGGCCGCCGAGATCGGCGCCGTCATCGCCCGCGTCCAGGAGATGGGCGCCAACCCTCATCCCATTTACGGCACCGAACGCACGGTAGTGGCCGTGGTCGGTGAGACCCGCTACGTCGATCGCGACGCCTTCCGGAGCATGCCGGGGGTGGAGAATATCACGACCATCAGCGCACCGTTCAAGCTCGCCAGTCGGGAGTCACACGCCGACGACACGATCATCCATGTCAACGGCGCCAGCATCGGCGGTCGGGACCTGGCCATCATGGCTGGCCCCTGCTCTGTGGAAAGCCGCGAGCAACTGCTGGAAACGGCCGCGGCCGTGAAGGAGGCCGGGGCGCAGTTCCTGCGTGGGGGAGCCTTCAAGCCCCGGACCTCGCCCTATTCGTTCCAGGGCCTGGGTCTGAAGGGCCTGGAAATCCTGGCGGAAGCACGCGAGAAATACGGTCTGTACGTCGTGACCGAGGTCATGACGCCCGAAGCGGTGCCCATGGTGGCCGAGTACGCCGACATCCTGCAGATCGGCGCCCGCAATATCCAGAACTACGGCTTGCTGCAGGCGGTGGGCCGGGTGCAGCGCCCCGTCCTGCTCAAGCGGGGCATGATGAGCAGCATCGAGGAACTCCTGATGTCGGCCGAGTATATCCTGGCCGGCGGGAACTATCGCGTGATGCTCTGCGAGCGCGGCATCCGCACCTTTGAGAAGTACACGCGCAACACCTTTGACCTCAATGCCGTGCCGGTCCTCAAGCAGCTCAGCCACCTGCCGGTCATCGCCGATCCCAGCCACGGCACCGGGCGCTGGGACATTGTCCCGGCTATGGCGCGGGCCGCGGTTGCCGCCGGCGCCGATGGCCTGATCATCGAGGTCCATCCCCATCCGGCCGAGGCCATCTCGGATGGCGCCCAATCGCTCACGCCTGCCCGCTTCGCCGACCTGATGCAGCAGTTGAAACGCGTGGCCGAGGCCGTCGACCGCAACATCAGCACCCTTTCCGACGCCCAGGCGGGGGCCGAGACGCTGGACGGCCGCTCGGCTGGAGTGGGCAAGGAACTGCCGGTTCCCGCCTGAACATTGGCGTCGTCACCACGGACTTCTTCACTCCATCCTGCTGAGGTCAGCTTATGATCATCATCATGAAACCCTCCGCCGATCCGGCGGACCTGGAGCGCGTGGTCGCGCGCGTGAGGTCGATGGGGCTCAATGTCCACCTGTCAGAGGGGGAGCAGCGCACGGTCATCGGCGTCGTGGGCCTGACCGCGGGCATTGACCGCACCAGCTTCGAGGTGATGCGGGGCGTTGAGAGCACCGTGCGCATTACCCAGCCCTTCAAGATCGCGAGCCGCGAGTTCAAACCCCTGCCCACCGTGTTCGAGGTCGGTGGGGTGACAATCGGCGGCCAGGGCCTGGTGATCATGGCGGGGCCGTGCTCGGTAGAGTCGCGCTCGCAGATCCTGGAATCGGCCCATGCCGTGAAAGAGGCAGGCGCGCACATCCTGCGCGGCGGCGCCTACAAGCCCCGGTCTTCGCCCTATTCGTTCCAGGGGTTGGGCGAGGAGGGGCTGGAGCTGCTGGCCGAGGCGCGCGAGGCCACGGGGCTGCCCATCATCACGGAGGTGATGGGCGCGGGCGAGGTGGACCTGGTCGTCAAGTACGCCGATATCCTCCAGATCGGCGCCCGCAACATGCAAAACTACCGCCTGCTGGAGGCAGTGGGGCGGACGCAGACGCCGGTCTTCATCAAGCGCGGCATGAGCAGCACCATCGAGGACTTGCTGATGTCGGCGGAGTATGTGCTGGCGCAGGGCAACTACAATGTCATCCTCTGCGAGCGCGGCATCCGCAGCTTTGAGCGTTATACGCGCAATACGTTCGATGTCAACGCCATTCCGGCCCTCAAACAGCTCAGCCATCTTCCCGTGATCGGCGATCCCAGCCACGGCACCGGCCGTTCCGACCTGGTGGCGCCGATCGCCCGCGCTGCGATTGCCGCCGGCGCCGACGGGCTGATGATCGAGGTCCATCCCCATCCCGACCAGGCGTGGTCCGACGGCGCCCAATCGCTCCGGCCCGAGGGCTTTGCGGCGCTGGTGACCGAGCTGCGCGCCCTGGCGGCGGTCGTAGGGCGCACCCTGTAACTCCATGCGCTGCCATGAACGGCAGCCGTGTCCGGTCGTTTCGTGTAGCCACCCATCACCCACGGAGTGATCGAGGAGCACGATACCTACACCTCCCTCACGGTCGGTGCTCGGAAGCGACCGCTACCCGCCACTCGTAACACGTGACACCTCCCCACACCTCCCTCACGGTCGGTGCTCGGAAACGCCTGCTACCCGCCACTCCTACTAACACCTGGCACCTCCCCACACCTCCCTCACGGTCGGTGCTCGGAAACGCCCGCCACTCGCCACCCCCAACCCATGACCTCTCACCCCTCACCCATCACGCCTCTCTCCCAAGCGACGGTCGTCATTGTCGGCCTGGGCCTGATGGGCGCCTCCCTCGGATATGACCTGCGGGGACGCTGCCGTCGTGTGATCGGCGTGGTTCGCCGCCCCGAGGCGCTGGACGCGGCGCTGGCGGCCGGGTGCGCCGATGAGGTGACGCTCGACGCCGCGGCTGCCGTGGCGGCCGGAGACCTGGTGGTGTTGGCGGCGCCCGTGCGCACGCTGCTGCGCCAGATCACCGGCCTGGGTCCCTTGCTGCGTCCGGACGGCATCCTTATCGACATGGGCAGCACCAAGGCAGCCATCTGCCAGGCCATGGAGGCGCTGCCCGCCCACGTCCAGGCCATTGGCGGCCACCCCATGTGCGGCAAGGAGAAATCAGGTCTGGAGGCGGCCGAGCCGGGGCTCTTCCGGGGCTGCACCTTCGTGCTCTGTCCCCTGCCCCGCACCACGCCTGCCACGCTGGCGCTCATCCACGAGATGATCGACTGCATCGCCGCCCGGCCGCTGGTGCTGGAACCAGAGCGCCATGACCGCCTGGTGGCGGCCATCAGCCATCTTCCTTACCTGAACGCCGCCGGCCTGGTGGCGCACGTGATGGCGGTGGCGGAAACCGATCCCACGGTATGGGAGGTGGCCGCCAGCGGCTTCCGGGACAGCAGCCGCGTCGCCGCCTCGGATGTCACCATGCTGCTCGATATCCTGCTGACCAATCGCACCGCGGTGCTGGCGGCGATGGCTGACTATGAGAGCCGGATGGACTTGTTCCGGCAGGCGCTGGCCCAGGAGGACGAGGCGGCGCTGCGGGCGCTGCTGGAGCCTGTTGCCGCGGCCCGGCGGGAGTGGCAGCAGTTGAAAGTCAAAGGTTGAAGGTTGAAGGTGGGCGGCGGATAGAGGCCAGTTGGCTGATTGTCCAGGGTGCGGCGCATGCTTTCGCACTGCGTATCGTGATGACCGGCACAAATAAGAGGGAACACCAATGATCGCAGATTGCCTCTTGGGGCGTCTGTGCATCAGCCGGCGCCATCTTTGCAGTGGGTGGAATCTATTTGTGTTCCTTCCATTCGTGTCGGCTTTGCGGTGAATGGCGCGAAGACGTGAACCGCACCCTCTTGTTCCATCAAAGTCGCCGCAGATACGAATCGCGATTCTAATAATCACGATTCGTATCTGCGGATCATTCACAAGGTGCCGTTCACGTCTATGCGTTGGGGGTGAGGGTTGTAGGGGCGAGGTCTCCTCGCTTTCTGGCCATGACACGGGACTTTGAACCGCATCCAGGAGCGTGGGCTTGCTCTAGCACCGGAAGTGGGCCATGCTCACTGCAGGTATGAGGGCAGGTAGACGTAGGAGCAGGTGAAGCCGCTGCGCAGCAGGCGGTCGATGCCGGCCAACCAGGCCCTGAACTGCGCGTCGGGCGGTTCGCACAGGTTCGTGTCCTTGTAGCTGAACGAGTAGAGGCGAAGGTTGGTCAGGCTGCGGGGCACGGCCCCGTGCAGCGGGTTGCCGGCCAGATCGAACCAGCCCAGGTGGGTGAGCTTGTCCAGGTCGGGCGGCAACAGATCGCCCAGCCTGTTGTTGCTCAGGTCGAGCCACTGCACGCCCGCCAGGTCGCCCAACTGCGGGGGAATGCCGCCGCTCAACTGGTTGTGGCTCAGGTCGAGCCACTGCACGCCCACTAGGTCGCCCAACGGCGGCGGGATGGGGCCGCGTAACTGGTTCGAGGCCAGGCTGAGGTACTGGCAGTGGGCCAGCATGCCCAATTCGGGCGGGATAGCGCCCTGCAACTGGTTCGCTGAGAGATCAAGGTAGACGATTTCGCCCAGCCTGCCCAGGTCGGGCGGAATGGCGCCCTGAAGCTGGTTCGCCGACAGGTCGAGATACATCAGGCTGGAGACGCTGCCCAGCGCCGGGGGGATGGCGCCGCCCAGGCGGTTCGAGCCCAGGTCAAGATGGATGAGCTTGCTCAACTCGCCCAGCTCGGGGGGGATGGGGCCGCTCAACTGGTTGGCGTACAGGTAGACGTATTCGAGGCTGGCCAGGGAACCCAAGGCGGGCGGCAGGCCGCCGCTCAATTGATTGTCGCTCAGGTCGAGCCGCTGCAGCTTCAGCAGGTTGTCCAGTTCCGGCGGGATGGCGCCGGTCAGGTGATTGCCGTGCAGGCTCAGCCGCCGGACAGACCCCGCCTCACATTGCACGCCGTACCAACTGCACGGCGTGCTGATCTCCAACCAGCCTGCGTGATTCGCCCAGCCGGGGCCGTTGGCGCCCTGGAACAGTGCGACCAGAGCTTCGCACTCGCCGCGCGGAATCTCACGCACGTCGTCGCACGAGAAGAAGGCGCCAGAGCCAGGGATGGTTCCGGCCGAAGCGCGTCCCGCCTGGCCCGCGGCCAGCAGGACGAGAATGCAAATGAGGAAAGCTTTGAGAAGGGATGGTGGACGCCACATAGGAGCGGTTGCTTCTGCCTGTGTTGGGGTGTTGGGTTCGTCGGGCTCCAAGTTTAGCAGATGGGGCGGCTTGCTGCTCTCAGCGGCCTCTGGGTATTTGTGTTCTTTCCCGCTGGGCTGGCCATTGGATGCACAGCACGAAATGTTCGTCGCAAGCATTGCGCACGTCGTGCCTGCCATGCCTGGCAACCTGCGTTGACGCCGCGGCACCGGCGTGCTATCCTGCACAGCGATGCCTGACTTCCAGATCGCTCTGCAGACCTCACCGGCGCAGCTTTACGTTGCCCGCTATCTGCAGTTGCCCTATCCGCAGTTGGTGCCCATGCAGGAGTTCGTCTGCGATGTGGGCATCACCGCCAACTGTGACACTGTGGTCACGGACTGTGTCTGGCGCGTGTATGCGGATGACGATGTGTTTGCGGTGCGCCAGCTCATCGGCGCCGGCCTGATGACCCTGACCGGCGGTGACGTGAGCGTCTCGGCCGAGTCGGGCCTGGCCTTCCGGCGCTGCTATTTCCTGGAGCCGGCGCTGCTGGCGCTCACACGGCTGCGCGTATCCATTCACGCCTATGAAGTCGAAACGCGGCACATGCTCTCGGCCCAGCTTGACGTCCCCCTCCTTTACCACGAACAGAAAGCGGAGCTCCATCTGCCGGTGGCCGAGGGCGCCTGGTATGCCATCATGGGCAATGACTGGACCGATCTGCACAAGGCGGACCCGGTGAGCCAGGCCTTTGCCTATGATTTCGTCAAGTTGGGACCGGATGGCCGGATGTATGCCGGCAGTGGGCTGCACAATGAGGACCACTACGCCTGGGACCAGCCTGTGCTGGCGCCTGCCCCTGGCAAAGTCCTCTGGGTGCGCGACGGCATGCCGGATTGCACGCCTGGCCAGCCCCCCAACCTGGATCTGCTGCAGACCGATCCCCGCCTGATGACCGGGAACAGCCTGGTCATCGGCCACGGGCATGGGGAGTGCAGTTATTTTGGCCACCTGCGCGCCGGCTCCGTGGCTGTGGCCGCGGGTGACTATGTCCGTCGCGGGCAAACCATCGCCCGCGTTGGCAACAGCGGCATCAGCCAGGGTCCGCATCTGCACTATCACCTGCAGAGCGGCCCCAGCCTCTTTGTCGACCAGGGCTTGCCGGTGGCGTTCAGTCACTTCATCATGACCGGCGATCACATCGACCAGGGCATCTTGCCCTCGCGTGCTCTCGTCTCTCCCGCCTGAAACCGCCTTTTGCCTACCACTCGCTCCTGGGAGGCCGCCGTGAACGAGAACGCCACCGCCGAGAACATCAACTTCAAGCTGACCGATGATCTGTGGGAGGAGATGGCCGACCTCGAGGGCGTCGCCATCGCTTCGATCGTCATTTGGGACAGCTCGCTCGTCGACGAGGACATGGAAGAGGAGGTGACGGACGAGAACCGGATGTACGTTGACTGCGAGCTCTACCTGGCCAACCAGACGCTCCTGGAGCTGTACGGGGCTGCCGTTTTGCCCAGCGAGGACAGCGAACCGCTCCTGGGGCTGGAGCTGATCAGCACCGAGCTCAGCTCGCTGGCCGAAGAAGGGGCAGTGGTGGAGGAGATCGCCGCCGATCAGGATGAAAGCATGGTGTTGACGCTTGTCACGGAATCGGGACGGTCGCTGCTTGTCTACACCTCAGCTTGGATCGAGTCTACCTGGGATGAGCTGCCCGACGACGACGAGGCATAGGTCAAAAAGCGAACATCTGTTCTTGACAAACAACGCATTTCTCCTATAATTGGAGTTACTGCTACCAACTCGTTTTGCGCTCGTAGCCGGCTTAAGGAGAATGGAAGATGTATCAGACGACCGTGGTTGTGGGTCACCTGGGAAGGGACCCGGAGATGCGTTACACACCGAGCGGGCAGGCTGTCACCAGCTTTTCTGTGGCGTCGACCCGCAAATGGACCGGCGCCGACGGCCAGCCGCAAGAAAAGACCACCTGGTTCAGGGTGACGGCCTGGGGCAAGCTGGCCGAGATCTGCAACCAATACCTCACCAAGGGCAAGCTTGTGCTGGTCGAGGGTGAGGTTGACGCCAGCGCCTGGTCGGGACAGGATGGCAGTCCCCGCGCCACCCTGGAGCTGACCGCCCGCAACATGCGCATGTTGGGTGGCGCCGGTGCTCCTGGCGCTGAGGGCGGAGCGCTCCGCGATCGGCCGGGCGGCGTCGAGGAAGAGGAAATCCCCTTCTAGGCGCCTGCTGTCCAGCGGTTTCACGCCGCGCTGACGTGCGGCGCACTTTGTCTGCCAAACGACCACTGCTCGCGGGCGGTGGTCGTTTTTGTTTGGCGTCTTTTTACCGCGTATCATCGTTTCCACCCGCCACCCGCCACCCGCCACCCGCTCTGACACCTCCCTCACGGACGGTGCTCGGAAGTTGCCCGCTACCCATATGCCTGTTCAACGTTCATTTCCACGGCGCACTGCCCGGCTAACCTTTCCCGATGGGCGTGTTTTTTCGGCGCCTTTGCATACACCCCTGGGCGAGTATATGGCCGCGGCCACCGAGGGTGACGGCAAGCCCCTGGCCGTGGCAGGCATCGTGGACGGCCGGCTGGCCGAGCTATGCCGGCCGGTGTCCCGCGACGGCGTTGTGACGCCTGTGCGCCTGGACAGCGCCGACGGCGCCCGCATCTACCGGCGGTCGCTCGTCTTTCTCCTGGTGGCAGTGGCCGCCCGCTTGCACCCGGAGGCGCGCGTCTATGTCGAGCACTCCATCACCAGCGGCGGCTACTACTGCCGGGTCGAGGGGCACGAACCGTTGACGCCCGCCGAGCTCAAAGAGCTGGAAGCGGAGATGAGGAAGGTAGTGGAGGCGGATCTGCCGATTGTGCTGCAGGAGATGCCAATTGCCGAAGCGCGGGAGCATTTCCGTGCCGCTGGGGATGAGGACAAGGTGGCGCTGCTGCAGGTGCGACAGAAGCCGACGCTCATGGTCTACTCTTTGCTGGGGACCCAGGACTACCTGCACGGATTCATGGTGCCGAGCACCGGTTGCCTGCATTTGTTTGCCCTGGAGCCGGCCGATCACGGCTTCCTGCTCCGCTTTCCCCGCCAGGGGGCTCCTGACACCGTCAGTCCGGCCCGCACCGACACCCCCCTGTATGATGTATTCACGGAGTACAGCAACTGGCTGCGGGCATTGGGCATCCGCAACGTGGCTGGTCTGAATGCCGCCGTCGAACAGGGGCGTCTCACCGAGCTCATTCTTGTGACGGAAGCGCTGCACGAACAGCGCATCAGTGCTATTGCTACCGAAATCACCCGCCGCCGCGATCGCGTGCGTACCATCCTGGTCGCTGGACCCTCCTCATCGGGCAAGACGACGTTCGCCCGCCGCCTGGCCGTGCGGCTGCTGGCGCTGGGGATGCGGCCCCTCGCCCTCAGCACCGACGACTACTTCGTCGACCGGGAGCACACGCCGCGCGACGCCGCCGGCGACTACGACTTCGAGTCGCTGTACACCGTCGATATCGCCTATCTGAACCAGCAGATCAATCAGCTCATCGCCGGTGAAGTCGTGCAGCTTGCGCAGTTCGACTTCAAGGAAGGCAGGCGCAAACCGGGACCTTCCGTCCAGATCAGCGCCGAGCATGTCCTCATTGTCGAAGGCATTCACGCCCTCAATCCCGATCTGCTGCCCCAGGTCGATCCATCGCTCTTGTACCGTATTTACGTCAGCGCCCTGACCCAGTTGAATCTGGACCGCTGCAACCGCATCTCCACCACCGACACGCGGCTGATCCGGCGCATCGCCCGCGATTCCCGTTCGCGTGGCTATTCCGCCGCCCAGACCATCAGCCGTTGGGAGAGCGTGCGGCGGGGCGAGCGCCGCTGGATCTTTCCCTTCCAGGACTACGCGGACGTCATGTTCAACTCAGCGCTGACCTATGAGCTGGCGGTGCTGAAGCCAGTAGTCGAGCCGCTTCTCGCCCAGATCGAGCCGGGAACGCTGGAGCGCATCGAGGCAAATCGCCTGCGGGCGCTCCTGCAGTGGTTCCGGCCAGCGGCAGCCGAGGAGATTCCTTCGGACTCGATCCTCAGGGAGTTTCTCGGCGGCTCCACGCTTGAACACTACCGGCCCTGGCCGTTGTAGGGGTTGAAGGTTGAACGTTCCAGGTTGAAAGTTTATACCGTCAACCTTCAACCTGATATCCGTCAAGCGCCTGTGCCAGATCGGCGATGAGGTCGCCGGTGTCTTCCAGGCCAATGCAAAGGCGGTAGCAGTCGTTGTTGAGCCCCACGCGGGCGCGCGCGGCGGCAACGACGGGGTCATGGCTTTCGATGGGGATGATCAAGCTCTCGTAGCCGCCCCAACTGACGCCGATGGAGAACAGCTTCAGGCTTTCGACAAAGCGGTGGCGCTGCTCCGGCGAGAGGGAGGCCTGAAGCTCAACGGAGAACAGGCTGGACCAGCCCGAGAACTGTGTCTGGGCCAGGGCATGGCCGGGGAAATCCGGCAGGCCGGGATGGAGCACGCGGCGCACCTTGGGATGCGCCTGCAGCCAGCGCGCCACCGCCAGGCCGCTGGCCTGGTGTTGGGCCATCCGCACCGGCAGCGTTCGCAGGCCGCGCAGCGCCAGGTAGGCCTCGGCGGGTCCCAGGGTGGCGCCCAGCATCACGGAGACCTCCCGCGCCCGGCGCAAATGCTCGCCGCCGGTGGTGAGGACCCCCAAAAGCAGGTCAGAATGGCCGGCGATGTACTTGGTGCCCGAATGGACCACGATGTCGACGCCCAGGCGGTGTGGCTGCAGGAACAGGGGCGTGGCCCAACTGTTGTCGGCGATGGTGACGGCGCCGTGGCGGCGGGCCTGCGCCGTCAAGGCCGGGAAGTCCTGGATGTGGAAGGAAAGGCTGCCGGGCGATTCCAGGTAGACCAGCCGGGTGTTGGGCTGCAGCCAGGGCCCGAGATCGGTGGCATCGGGCGGATAGTAGGTAGTCTGCACACCCAGACCCGCCAGCATCCGCTCCATGAACCGCCGCGTGGGACCGTAGCAGGTGTCCACCACCAGGGCATGGTCGCCCGCCTTGACGGCGGCAAAGATGGCGGCGGTGATGGCGCCCATGCCGCTGGCGCTGCAGATGCAGCCCTCGGCTCCCTCCAATGCCGCCAGCTTGTCCTCAAGCGCCCGCACCGTGGGATTGCGGTCGCGGCTGTAGAAGTAGTGTTGGAAGGGGTCGGCGCCTGCCTCGTAGTAAGCTTGCACCGTGGGGAAGACAAAGGTCGAGGCGTAGTAGACCGGCGGATTGACGGCGCCATGCTGGGCGCTGCGGTCGTCCCCTTCATGGAGGATACGGGTTTGGGTCTGCATACTGGGTAGTCTTGGGCGTAGCCAGGAGGCGGCAAGGTTCGGTCGCTCAGGTGCTCGACCGGTGTGATGGTGCGCAGTATAATGCCGCTCACGGCGAAGCAGGCAACAGGGTCTTCCTTTCCTTCGCCTACTCCGCTTTCACCCGGACCCACTCTGTTCGCATGACGGAGACATGGCGAGATGACGCTCTCGTTCACAATGACGACCCTTCTACCAGCGCTGCCGGAGCGTGTCTTTCGCGCCTGGCTCAGTGGCGATGAACACAGCAAGTTTGCCGGCAGCCCGGCTACCGTCGATGCGGTCGTTGGCGGCGCCTTTACGGCCTGGGATGGCTATATCTCAGGCACGACTCTGGAAATGATCCCCTACAGCCGCATCGTCCAGGCATGGCGTTCCACCGACTTTCCCGAAGGGGCGCCCGACTCGCGGTTGGAGATCCTGCTCGAGGCCGCACCGGGAGGTACTCGCCTGACCCTGATCCACAGCGGCTTGCCAGAGGGCACGGAAGCCGACTACCAGCAGGGCTGGATCGACTTCTACTTCACGCCCATGGCCGAGTACTTCTCTGCCACGGCATGAGCCAGACGCCTGCAAGAAGCGCCCTGCGATGAGTACGATACGATATTGGCTTGGTGTTATCTCCCGCGCCCACATCCAGGTGGGGGTCCAGGGTGGGTTCATCCAGCTCAACCACGGAAAGAAGGCTCCGCTCCAGCACTTGCGGACAGGCGACTGGCTTGTCGTCTATTCCCCCAGAGAAGATCTGGGCAGCAAGATCCGCTGCCAGCGTTTCACGGCCATCGGGCGCATCGCTTCCGAGCGTATCTACCAGGTGGACATGGGGAATGGCTTCAAGCCTTTTCGGATCGACGTCGACTATCTGCCGTGCCAGGAGGCGCCCATCGAGCCTTTACGCGCCTATCTGAGTTTCATAGAGGACAAGAAGCATTGGGGCTATGCCTTTCGCTTTGGCTACCTGGAGATTCCAGAGATCGATTTCCGTCTGATTGCCTGTGAGATGGGAATCCTCCTGTGACCAGGCTCGGGCAGCCGTAAGAAGCGTTCGCCGACCGGACTCTAGGGGATACGAACGCAAAGGAGGTTTGTCTGTCATGGAGAACGTATCGCCATCCCCATCCGCTGCCCAGAGCCGTGAGATCGCCACCCTGGGTGGCGGTTGTTTTTGGTGCCTGGAGGCCGTCTACCAGGAGCTCAACGGCGTTGACAAGGTCGAATCCGGTTATGCTGGCGGCCTTGTCGCCCATCCCAGCTACAAGCAGGTTTGCACGGGCAACACCGGCCATGCCGAGGTCGTCCGGGTCACGTTCGACCCCCAGGTCGTTTCCTTCCAGGAGATCCTCCAGGTCTTCTTCACCATCCACGACCCCACGACCCTGAATCGCCAGGGCGCGGATGTGGGCACCCAGTATCGCTCGGCCATCTTCTACCACTCGCCCGAGCAGAAAGCGATCGCCGGGCAGGTCATTGCCGAGGTCAACGCCGCCCGCATCTGGAACGGTCCCATCGTGACCGAGGTGACTCCTGCCGGCGACTTCTATGTCGCCGAGGACTATCATCAGAACTACTATCGTGACAACACCTTCCAGCCTTACTGCCAGATCGTCATTACGCCCAAGGTCGCGAAGTTCCGCAAGCAGTTCACGGACAGGCTGAAGAAGGCGTGACCTCCCAGGGGACTTCCGCTCCCTATGTCACTGCGAGCGCAGCGAAGCAGTCCCCAACGTGCCGGTTGGGGACTGCTTCAGCCCATACGGGCTTCGCAATGACATAGGGGGGTCCCTTCACCATGTCACTGCGAGCGCAGCGAAGCAGTCCCCAACGTGCCGGTTGGGGATTGCTTCAGCCCATACGGGCTTCGCAATGACATAGGGGGTCTCTTGGCCGGAAACCTGACGCCCGGGCGATGGCCGAAAAGATGATTGACAATGGCCCGCCAACCTGCTAAGCTGTAAGTGCAGTGAGGTGAGAGGCAATGTGGCCCGTGGTTCTTCAATTGGCCAGATCGATGCTCATTCCAGTCGTCGATTCAATCTCTTTCAATTAAGCGTGCCCATGCGGCAGTGCGCGCCTCCGGTCTTTCACCGGGGAAGTGGGCACTGCCGCTTTCTTTCCCAACCCCCATTCTCTATCCCCCTCAATGTCGAGGGACGAAAGCCATCCGCGTCGATGCCGAGGCATTGCGGGGAACACTCGTTTGGCAGGAGGCAACGCCATGTTTCACGAAGCCGAATTGCGGGAGCTGGTTGAGTTTGATGGACAAGGCCATCCGGTCGTCAGTCTTTACCTGAAGGTGGACCCTCGCTATCGCACCATCGAGGAATATAAGCTGGCGCTGCGCGGTCTCTTCGACAGCGTGGAGGGTTTCGATGCCGCCGACCGCGAGCGCATCGAGCACTATCTGGACCTGGAATATGACCGGCAGGCGCGCAGTGTGGTCTGCTTCACCTGTCAGGCGCTGGGGTTCTGGCGCAGCTACACGTTCAACGTTCCCGTAGACGATGCCATCATGGTCGATCGCCGTCCCCTGGTCAGGCGTCTGGTGGATCTGGTCGACACCTATGGCAATCTCGGCGTCGTCAATTTCGATAAGAATGGAGCCCGTTTCTTCTCGTTCCACCTGGGCAGCCTGGAGGAGACGGCGGGCGTTATCGGCGAGGAGGTGAAACGGCACAAGCAGGGGGGGCGTTCGGCGGCCCGTCTTCAGCGCCGGGAGGATGAGGTGGCCCAGGCCAACCTGCGCGAGGTGGTGGAACAGACGGTCAACCTGCAGCACCAGCACAATTGGCGGCGCCTGGTCCTGGCGGGCACCGATGACAACCTGGCCCGTCTGACCGAAGAGCTGCCGCAGGCCCTGCGGAAGCTGGTCGTGGGATCGACGCCTTTGGAGCTGACGGCCGGTGTGCAGGAAGTGCGAGAGCGCGCCGAGGCCGTAGCGCTCCAGGCCCGTGCAGCCTATATCCAGCAGCTTGCCGAAAACCTGATGGTCGCGGCAGGCAAGGGCGACGGCGCCGTCATCGGCCTCAGTCCTACGGTGGACGCCATCCAAAGCGGCCGGGTCTACCAGCTTCTGTTTACCGAGACGTACGAGGTCGCGGAGGCGAGTGTCCAGCGCTGCCAGGCCTGCAACTCCCTGAGCACCCAGGGCGGCGATGTCTGCCCGGTCTGCGGCGGCCACTTGCAGCATCTCCCTGATGCCATCAACACCCTGGCGCGGCGCACCATCGCCCAGGGGGCGCAGGTCATCGTCGTTCCCCCCGACAACCAGTTGGCCCAGGACAACTACCAGATCGGCGCCTTCCTCCGGTTCTGACACGGCAATGGCCAGGTGCGACGCACCTGATCACGTAGAGCACCACCAGGAGCGACGCACTTCCGAAGTGCGTCGTTCTTGATTTCCATTTGAGTTGCGTTTGCGTTTGCCCAAATTGAGAACATACTTACGCTTGGGTGGCTGCCGCTGCCCTTATAGTGAGATGAACGGACTTGAAACCAGCCGAAGAAGAGTCCCTGCACACGAACTATCCGGAGCACTTCCACTATGATGCAGTTTGAACGCTATACCGAACGCGCCCAGGACGCGCTCATGCGCGCCTATGAGATACTGCACCGCTTCCAGCACAGCCAGGCCGACACCGAGCATCTGTTTCTGGCCCTGGTCGAGCAGCCTGACGGCATGGTCAGGCAGATTCTGGGGCACCTGAACGCCGACGTGGACAAGATCCATGCCGACCTCGAGGCCATCCTGCAGCGCGCCCCGCGCACAGGCGGCCCCAACATGGACTTCAGCGCACCCGGCCAGATCTACATCACGCCCCGCCTGCACCGGCTCAACCAGGTGGCGACCGAGGAAGCCGAGCGTCTGGGCGATCAATACATCTCCACCGAGCACCTTTTCCTGGCCATCGCCGCCGAGCGGAACACGCCGGCGGCCAACCTGCTGCGCCGCTACAACCTGGGCAAGGATGCCATTGGCCGCGCCATCGACGAGCTGCGCCAGGGCAAGAAGGTCAGCGACCCGAAAGCGGAAACGCGCTTCCGCATCCTGGAGAAGTACGCACGCGATCTGACCGGCCTGGCCGCCGAGGACAAGCTCGATCCTGTCATCGGCCGCGAGCAGGAGATCATGCGCGTGATCCAGGTGCTCAGCCGGCGCACCAAGAACAATCCCGTCCTCATCGGCGAAGCGGGCGTGGGCAAGACGGCCATCGTCGAGGGCCTGGCCCAGCGCATTGTGGCGGAGGACGTGCCCGAGCTGCTGCGCGGACGCCGCATCATGGCCCTGGACCTGGGAGCCATGATCGCCGGCACCCGCTTCCGCGGCGAGTTCGAGGAGCGCCTCAAGGGCGTGATGGACGAGGTGCGGCAGGCCAACGGCGAGATCATCCTCTTCATCGACGAGATCCACACCGTGGTCGGCGCTGGCGCTGCCAGCGGCGCCATGGACGCCAGCAACATGATGAAGCCGGCCCTGGCGCGCGGCGAGCTGCGCGTGATCGGCGCCACGACCCCCGATGAATTTCGCCAGCAGATCGAGAAAGATTCGGCGCTGGAACGGCGCTTCGCCCCGATCTGGGTCAATGAGCCCAGCGTCGACGATGCCATCGCCATCCTCCAGGGCCTGCGCCAGCGCTACGAAGACCACCACCGGGTCCGCTTTACGGACGAGGCCCTGGCCGCGGCCGTGCGTCTGTCGCATCGCTACGTCACCGGGCGCCAGTTGCCCGACAAGGCCATCGACCTGATCGACGAAGCGGCGGCCAAGATGCGGGTGGGCATGCAGTCGGAGCCTTCGGAGCTCAGGCAGCTTCGCCGTTCCCTTGACGAAACCAAGCAGGCAGAGGAATCGGCCTGGAACCAACGCGACTACGAACGGGCCGCCCAGCTCAAGACCGAGTCCATCCGGCTGGAAAAGGAATACAAGGTCAAGACGACCGCCTGGCAGGACAAATCCGGGCTGAGCGGCGTGGTCGCCGAGGAGCAGATCGCCCAGATCGTGCATGCCTGGACCGGCATCCCCGTCAGCCAGATGCTCGAGTCTGAGACGCGCAAGCTGCTGCGGATGGAGGAGTTTCTGCACCAGCGTATCATCGGCCAGGACGAGGGCATCAGCGCCATCGCCGACGCCATTCGCCGCTCCCGCGCCGGTCTGAAGGACCCGCGCCGCCCCATCGGCTCCTTCATCTTTCTGGGCCCCACCGGCGTCGGCAAGACCGAGCTGGCGCGGGCGCTGGCGGAGTTCCTGTTCGACGACCCCGATGCCCTGCTGCGCATCGATATGAGCGAGTACCGCGAGCCGCACACGGTCAGCCGCCTGATGGGCGCGCCGCCGGGATACGTCGGCTACGACGAGGGCGGCCAGTTGACCGAGGCCGTGCGCCGCCGGCCCTACCAGGTGATCCTCTTCGACGAGCTGGAGAAGGCGCATCCGGAGGTATGGAACGCCCTGCTGCAGATTCTTGAAGACGGGCGCCTCACGGACGGACAGGGACGCACCGTGGATTTCCGCAACACCGTCCTGATCATGACCACCAACGTCGGGTCCATGCACGTGACCGACACCCGGCGCCTCGGCTTCCGCTCCGACGCCAGCGCCAGCGACGACGCCCGCCTGTTGGGTGATATCCAGCGCGAGCTCAAGCGCACGTTCCGGCCGGAGTTTCTCAACCGGGTGGACGAGATCATCCCCTTCCATGTGCTCACGCCCGACCAGGTGCTCCAGATCGTCGACCTGCAGGTGGCCGAGGTGGCCAGGCGCCTGGGCGAGCACGGGCTGGACATCGAACTGACCGACCTGGCCCGCCGCGTGCTGGGCGCCCAGGGCTATGATCCGGAGTACGGCGCCCGGCCGCTGCGCCGGGTGCTGCAGCGGGTGATCGAGAGCCCGCTCAGCAAGGCCCTGCTCAACGGCGACTACGCCACCGGCGACCTGATCGTGGTCGAAGCGGAGGTCGATGGCGATGCCAACGATGCCGCCGCCCTGCGCAACGGCAAGATCAGCTTCCACAAGGGCGAGCGGCCGCCCATTGCCGTCGATCTGCCCCTGAACCTGGAACATCCCTCCGCCTGAGCACCTTTCCTCGTCACACCTTTCCGCCCGGCCAGTCTTCTGCGCCGGGCGGACTGTTTTGGGGAGGATCGGGACCCCACGTGATCGTCGCAACTTGACATCAATGGGTTGATACCCCCACACTACGCGCACGGGCGGCGTTGCCGCTCGTGACTTCTTGCCCGTCGATTGGCCGATATGCTCTTGCGCTCCTATGTGGCCATCCTCCTCCGCCGCTGGTGGATCCTGGCCGTTCTCCTGCTTCTTTCCCTGGTCCTGACCCTGGTCACACAGCGGCCGTGGCAGCCCCGTCCCCCTGCCTACGCCCTGGGGATGTCCTTGAGCGTGGGCATCACGCCGGAGCAAACGCCGGGCCAGTATACCTATGACGGCTACTACACGGCGCTCTCGTCCGAATACCTCGTGGACGACTTCAGCGAGATCGTCAAAGGCTCGGAGTTCGCCGCCGAGGTGTCGCGGCGGCTGGCGGACCAGGGCATCACGGTCTCGCCCGGCGCCATCCAGGGCAGCGCCCAGACCGGCAAGCTGCACCGCATCCTGCAACTGACGCTATACGGCGGCGATCCCAGCGAGCTCAACGCCATCGGCGATGCCGTGATCGCCACGCTGCAGGATTCCGGGCACCTGTTCATGCCCCGGTTGCTGGCCGATCGCGGCGAGGTAGCCGTCGTCAGCCGCGGCCAGCCTGCCCCCCTGGGCCGCAGCCTGCGCGAGCGTCTTGACCTGCCGCTGCGCCTGGCGCTGGCCCTGGTGGCGGGCGTCCTCATCATCTTCCTGCTCGAATACCTCGACAACCGCGTGCGCGAGCGCAGCCACCTGGAAGCCCTCGGCATCCCAGTCGTCGGCGAGATTCCCCGGCGTTAGCCGCCCGGCGTGTCCCTGGCGCCGGACCCGTGCCGGGGAACCCGAAAGCCCCGGCGCTCGTCTCCATCGCAAGTGTACAAGCTTGGCGCCAGACCTGCCCGGCCCGACACGAACCCTGTGCTACAATAGTCTGCCTTTCCCACCATCCCTCACGGCGACAAGCCGTGCTTCCCGGACCTGACCGATCACGATGGAACTCAAAGCCTATCTGCATATCCTGCGCAAGCGGGGGTGGATCATCCTGCTGACCGCGGTCATCGCCGGGGCCGCCGCTTTTGGCTTCAGCAAGCTGCAGAAACCCATCTACCGTGCCCAGATCCTCGTCAGCGTCCTGCCGGCGCGGGCGGACTGGGGCCTGAGCAACTCCACCAAGGACCTGCTGCGCAACTTCCAGACCAACCTGCTTACCCACCGCATGGCCCAGAAGGTCATCGACCAGGCGCAGCTCGACATGAACAGCTACGAGCTGCTGGCTGAGGTCGAAGCGAATCCCGAGCCCGATCGCTTCCTGATCGGGATTGTGGCGAAGGACGCGGATCCGCAGACCGCCATCGAGATCGTGCAGACGCTGGCGCAGAGCTTCGTGGACGAGCGCGAAACCTGGAACCAGCAGCAGGACAAGGGCGACCGCATTGACGTGACCATCGTCGACAACGCCCGTGACGCCCCGCTCTGGCGGCCGAACACGCGCTTGAATGCCCTGGTCGGCCTGCTGTTGGGCGCCCTGGTAGGGGTTTTGATCGTCTTCCTGTTGGAGTGGTTGGAGAGCGGCGTCATCCGCTCGCCTGAAGATGCCGAACGCGCCCTGGGCCTCAGCGTTCTCGGCGCCATTCCACCCAGCGAATCTGCCAAGACGGGCGCCGGTCGCAAGGCTGAACAGGCCCGCCGCCCTGTTCCTCAAACCTGAACCCATGACCGCTGACCTCATCACGTTGACCGATGCGCGTTCGCCCCAGGCCGAAGCCTACCGCAGCCTGCGCACCAACCTGGAATTTTCCAGCCTCGACCGTCCCATCCACACGCTGTTGGTGACCAGCGCCGCCCCCGACGAAGGCAAGTCGACGACCCTGGCCAACCTGGGCGTGATCAGCGCCCAGGCCGGCAAGCGGGTGGTGCTCCTCGACTGCGACCTGCGGCGGCCGCGGCTACACGAGTTCTTCGAGCTGAGCAACAATTTGGGGGTGACCACCGCCATCCTCAGCGCCGAAACCGCGCTTCCCCTCCAGGCCACGAACATCCCCAATCTGCGGGTGATGACCAGCGGCCCGCTGCCGCCTAACCCCGCCGACCTCCTGGCATCGGTCCGGATGAAGGCGCTGCTGGAGCAGGTCGCAGCCGACGCCGACCTGGTGCTGCTGGACGCGCCGCCGGTGATCACCGTCACCGATGCGGCGCTGCTCGCCGCCAAGGTGGATGGCGTGCTGCTGGTGGTCAGCGCCGGCCAGACCAAGCGCGAGCATGCGCAGCGCGCCAAGGACCTGCTGGCCAAGGTCAATGCCCGGCTTGTGGGCGCGGTGCTCACCAACGCCGCCCTTGACGCCAGCGTCTATGGCGCCTACGGCCAGAATTAGCCCAGGCCGATCCCGGGCAAAGCCTCATGCGAGGCCCTTTGCCGTGCCATTGTATCTCTAGCCGGCAGACCGGCCGCCGGAGGTTCGTCTCCCCGGCGACGTTGGCTGCCGGTTTTTGTGACCGCGCCCAGATGCGGCCCGCTCCCCGGTCTGCCCGCCGGTGGGCGCTGCGGCGGGCCCTGTCGTCGTCTTCAAGGCAGTAAGTGACAGCCATGAAAGCTCTTATCCTGAGTGGAGGTAAAG
Source organism: Chloroflexota bacterium (assembly GCA_029782215.1). Taxonomy (GTDB): domain Bacteria; phylum Chloroflexota; class Anaerolineae; order J102; family J102; genus SSF26. The sequence goes on along the minus strand of JAKOVD010000081.1, from coordinate 10,569 downwards.
GCTCACGTCTTTACCCGCTGACCTACACGAACGCCAAGCAGCTCATCCCTGTGGCCAACAAGCCGGTGCTCTTCCGCGTGATCGAGGCCATCCACGACGCCGGCATCGACGATATCGGCATCATTATCGGCAACGACGAGAACGGGCGCCGCGTCCAGGAGGCCGTGGGACAGGGAGAGCGCTGGCGCGTGAACATCACCTACCTGCCCCAGGACGCGCCCCTGGGGCTGGCGCACTGCGTCCTCATCGCTCGTGAGTTCCTGGGGGATGACCGTTTCGTGATGTTCCTGGGCGACAACGTGATCGAGGGCGGCATCAGCAACCTGATCCGCGGGTTCGAGGGGTCTGACTATCACTGCCAGATCGTTCTCACCCCTGTCGAGGAGCCGCAGCACTACGGCGTGGCCGAGCTCAATGAGGATGGCAGCATCAAAGGCCTGGTGGAGAAGCCGCGCGAGCCGCGCAGCAATCTTGCCCTGGTGGGCATCTACATGTTCGACGACCACATCCACGAGGCCGTGCGCCAGATCAAGCCCTCGTGGCGCGGCGAGTTGGAGATCACGGATGCCATTCAATGGCTGGTGGACCAGCGGCTGCGCGTGCACCCCTACATCCACCGCGGCTGGTGGATCGATACCGGCAAGCCGATCGACATGCTGGCCGCCAACAGCAAAGTCCTGGAAGAGCTGAAGCCGCAGGTGCACGGCTTTGTGGACAAGGATTCCAAGGTGGATGAGCGTGTGACGGTTGAGGCCGGGGCGCAGATCATCAACAGCGTCGTGCGCGGGCCCACGATCATCGGCGAGAACACGCGCATCATCAACAGCTACGTCGGGCCTTTTACCTCGATCTACCACGACTGCCATGTGGAAAGCGCCGAGATCGAGCACAGCCTGGTGCTCGAGCACTGCGCCATTGTGGACGTGCACACACGCATTACCGATAGCCTGTTGGGCCGCCACGTCGAGCTGCGGCAGTCGGACTTCAAGCCGCGCGCGCTCAAGCTCACGCTGGGCGACAACTCGCGGCTTGGGCTGTTGTAGCAGGCAGCAGGCGGCAGGCAGCCCCCTCCGCAATTCGCAATTCGCATTTCGCAATTTCCCTTGCCTTCCTCCCTTCCTGCCCTCATCGCCGCCATTGCCGATCCTGAACGCAGTTGGCCCTGCCGCAGCCAGGCGCAGATCTTCCTCGCCCAGCCTTTGGTCCCCGCCTATCGCGTGCCCTCCCGGCGCCGCCTGGGCGAACGGATCGTGCGCCTGGCCGATGCGGTGGGCGTGCTCGCCGAACGTCTCGACCGCCTGCCGGACGCCTACCGGCACTGGCAGGAGTTCGACGCCGGGGCGTTCTTCGATCTGCGGCCTTCGCAGCTAGGCGCCATGCTGCGCATCGAACGGCTGGGCGCCACCCTTGACGTTACCCTGCACGCCGACCTGCTTTCCCCGGCCTTCCGCAGCGCCGAGCGCTTCTGGGCGCAGCAGTTCTGTCCCGCCTACTTTGCCGCCGGTCACTCTTCTGAAGACACCGACGCTTTCGGCCACCACTTCGGCAAGGTCGTGGTGCCGGCCATGCGGCGGCGCCTGGAAGTGGCTCGCCTGGAGATTGCCGCCGCGGGCAACCTGCTCTACCAGCGGGCATCGATGGTCTTCCTGGTGGCCGCGGCGGCGCCAGACGAGCGCGAACGCCACGTGCAGCAGCTTCCGCCCGGCGACGAAGACCTGGCAGGCCTGTTTGACAGGCTGCCCTGCCTGACCCTCAGCCGCAGCATCGACCTGCTTCCCCATTCCACAGGAGTCCCGCGATGAAGAACCTGCTCATCACCGGCGGCGCCGGCTTTATCGGCTCGAACTATGTCCATCACGTCCTGGAGGCCCACCCCGATTACCGGGCGGTGGTGTATGACAAGCTCACCTATGCCGGCAACCTGAACAACCTGGCCGATGTCAGCGACCATCCCGCCTACCGTTTTGTGCACGGGGACATCACCGATCGAGCCGGGGTGGAGCGCGCCATCCAGGAACATGACATCGACACCATCGTCAACTTTGCGGCCGAAACCCATGTTGACCGTTCCATCCTCAATCCCGATGCCTTCATCCAGACCGACGTCTACGGCACGTACGTGCTGCTGGAGGCGGCGCGCAAGTTCGGGCTGGAACGCTACCACCAGATCAGCACCGACGAGGTCTACGGCCACATTCCGGCCGGGCACTCCTCGCTGGAGACCGACCCCGTGGCGCCGCGCAGCCCCTACGCCGCCAGCAAGACCAGCGGCGACCTGATGGTCCTCGCCTATCGTGTCACCTACAACCTGCCGGTCACGATCACGCGCGGTTCGAACAATATCGGCCCCTACCAGTATCCCGAGAAAGTGGTCCCGCTGTTTGTGACCAACGCTCTGGAGGGCAAGCGTCTGCCGGTCTACGGCGACGGGCGCCAGATGCGCGATTACCAGTGGGTGGGCGACCACTGCGAGGCCATTGACATCGTGCTGCACGCCGGCGAACTGGGCGAGATCTACAACATCGGCACCGGGCAGGAGATGGAAAACCTGCGCATGGTGGAGATTCTGCTGGACGAGCTGGGCGCCTCCCGCGACCTCATCCAGCACGTCGAGGATCGTCCCGGTCATGACCGCCGCTATTCCCTGAAGATCGACAAGGTTCGCGGCCTGGGCTGGCAGCCGCGGCATGACCCGGAGGCGGCCATCCGCAAGACGGTGCGTTGGTATGTCGCCAACGAGTGGTGGTGGCAGCCGATCAAGTCGGGCGAGTTCCGCGAGTACTACGAGCGCATGTACGGCAGCCGCAAGGTTCTGTGAGGCCAAAAGCCGGACTTCTCAAAGAAGTCCGGCTTTTTCTTGTCATGACCATCTCGAGCTACTACCTGGGCTGTCCGATCTGGAGCTTTCGGGGTTGGACCGGCAACCTCTTCAGCGCTGAGGCTAAACCCGCGGACTATCTGCGCCAGTATGCAGCGGTGTTCAACACGGTGGAAGGCAACACCACGTTCTACGCCGTGCCAGACGCGAAGACGGTGGAACGCTGGCGGCTGGACGCGCCGGCGGGTTTCCATTTTTGCTTCAAGCTACCCCGCACCGTCACCCATGACAAACGTCTGCGCCAGGCCGGGGCTGAGATCGAGGCCTTCTTCACGCGCATGGCGCCTCTGGGTTCCCGTCTGGGGCCCTTCTTGATCCAGCTCCCCCCTTCCTTTGGGCCCGTCGATCTGCCGGCGCTGGAGGCGGTGTTCTCCGCGCTGCCTGCCACCTACCAGTATGTGGTGGAGGTGCGGCACCGCGCTTTCTTTGGCGGCGGCCGGGAAGAACAGGCCTTGAACGACCTGCTGGCCGGGTTGGGGGCGGACCGGGCTATCTTCGACACAAGAGCGCTGCGCACCGCCGATCCCCGCGATCCGGTGGTGGCGGGAGCGCAGCAGCGCAAGCCCGATCTGCCCGTGCACCCCGTCGCCACCGGCCGCCATCCGCTGTACCGCTTTGTGGCGCATCCCGACGTGGCGGCCAACCTGCCCTGGCTGGAGGATCTGGCCGATCTTGTGGCCGAGTGGATTGCCGGTGGGCGCACCCCCTACGTCTACATGCACAGTCCCTACGACGTCTGTGCTCCCCAACTGGGGCGCGAGTTCCACCGCCTGCTGGCCGGGCGGGCGCCGGTGGGTGAGATGCCGGTCTGGCCCGGCGAGGTCCCGCCGCCAGACCCTGAGGTGGGGGGACAGTTGGCGCTGTTCTGAGGATTCACCAGCGCAGAAGTGGCGGGCGGTGATGGGCCTGGGTGGGATTCAATCCTCAAGCAGCATCAAGTCCAGCCCGGTGTACTGCCGGAACCCCCGGTCGAAAGTCGCCAGTTGCAGGCCTGCCGCAACGGCAGAGGCTGCCAGGTAGGCGATCCTGCTTGGCGTAAGGTCGGGCATTCCTTTATCATGGGCACAAGCTTGCCTCTCACCCACGCCAGCTGGGCGGTGCACGTGAGGGCAGCGATGGTCGCATCTCGTGGACGGTTCGTCCGCCGCATCTCCCAACCTGGTTCGCACCAAGCTCTACCGGCCGCGGCTGCCGGGAGACCTGGTCCAACGCACGCGTTTGACCGACTGGCTCAGCCGCGGTCTCAGCCGTACCTTGACCCTGGTGGTAGCGCCCGCCGGTTTTGGCAAGACTATCCTGGTGAGCTCATGGCTCCAGGGTTGCGAGCGGCCCAGCGTCTGGGTTTCGCTTGACGAGAAAGACAACGACCTGCGCACGTTTGCCGCCTATCTCGTGGCGGCGGTCCGGGGTGTGTTTCCCGGTTCCCTCGCGCGCACGCAGTCTCTGCTGGCGGGCGTGACGCTGACTTCCGCCGCCGTCATTGCCGGCAGCCTGATCAACGACATCGAGGAGCTTGACCGCGATCTCATCCTTGTGCTCGACGATTACCACGCCATCCATGATCCGGCGGTCCACGAGTTGTTGGCCGATCTTCTGCAACATCCACTGCAGCACCTGCACCTGGTGCTGGTCACCCGCTCGGACCCGCCGCTTCCCCTGGGCCTTCTGCGGGCGGGCGACCATATGACCGAGATCCGGGCCCATGACCTTCGTTTCACCGGAGAGGAAATATCGCTCTTTATGGCCAACGCCATCGGCGTTCCTCTCGGCACGGAAGCCCTGACCGTACTGGCGGAGAGAACCGAGGGCTGGATCGCGGGTCTGCGGCTGGCAGCGCTGACCCTGCAGCAAACCGGCGACGCTGACACCCGGATCGCCGAGGTGGACAGGCGCATTGCCGAGCTGGACGCCGACAACCGCTACGTGATGGACTATCTGATGAGCGAGGTCCTCAGGCTGGTTCCCCCAGGAGTCGAGGCGTTTCTGCTGCGGACATCCTTCCTGGACCGTCTCTGCGGTCCTCTGGCAGATGCCGTGATGGGACCGGACGGCCCCGTACCCGACGGGAAGACCCAACTGCAGTGGCTGGAGCGGCAGGGCCTCTTTACCATGGCCATGGATCAGGCTGGAAACTGGTATCGCTACCACCGGCTTTTCCGGATGCTTCTGCGCAGCCGCCTGGAGCGCCAGTATGGCGCCACGGCACTGGCCAGGTTGCACGCGGTTGCCGGCGCCTGGTTTGCCGGTCAGGGTCTGTTTGAAGAGGCCCTGGAGCACATGCTGGCCGGCGGCGATTCGGTGTCCGCCATTCAGTTGGTGGCGCAGCATCGCCACGAGTTGCTGAACACCGAACAGCGGTCGCGGCTGGAAAGCTGGCTGCAGCTCTTTCCGGCTGGCACGATTGCCCGGTCTCCGGACCTGCTCCTCGCCAGGGCCTGGATCCTGCTCCTGGGCCGTTCCGACTTTGCTTTTGTGGTTGAGGCTGCCAACGAAGCCGAGGCGCTGTTGGGGCAGATGGAAGGCCAGCCGGGGCGCGAGCGCCAGCTTCGGGGCGAGATCGCGACCCTGCGCAGTGTGGTCATGGGGTTCGCGGGAACGGACCCGGCGGCAGTCTGTCGCCTGACCACCATGGCATTGGAGGCCATGCCCAGGGAGTGGTATCTCGCTCGTTCTGAGGCCTGGCTGCATTTGGCGCTGGCACAGCAAATGGTGGGCGACCTCGACACTGCCTATGCCACGCTGGCGAAGGCACAGGAGGAGGACGTGACCCCTTCCGGGATGGTGAAGGGGCGCAATGCCGGCTCGGCCGGGTTTGTCTACTGGATGGCTGCCGACCTTCCGGGTCTCCTGGATGCGGCAACGGGCCTGGTGTCAACTTATGCGGCGGGTGGTCGCGATGAGTCCCTGGGCTGGGGGCGCTACATGCTTGCCTGTGCTCACTATCAGCGTAATGAGCTTGACCCTGCCGCTCAAAATGCAGAGGCGGTGCTGCAGAAGCGCTACACCAGCCACCCGATCTGCGTTTTGCAGAGTGCCTTTATTCTTGCTTCCGTTCACCAGGCGCGCGGCCGGCCGGAGCAGGCAAAGAGGATGCTGGAAGTGGCCGGCGACTACCTCAGGGAGACAGGGAGCCAGGGGCTGTTGGGTCTTCACCAGGCCTATGCGGCCGAATTGGCGGCTGTGCAGGGCGAGCTGGACATGGCGGAGCGTTGGGCGGCGACGGTGGGTTCTCATCTGGCCCTCGCAGCGATGGCGTTCTTTTACGCACCGCAGTTGACGCCGCCGAAGGTGCTGCTGCTGTTGAACACGCCCGCCAGCCGCCGGGCGGCGGCAGATGCGCTCTCCCGGCTCCACGCCTATGTCCTCGCCACGCACAATACGCGTTTCACGGTGGAGGTGTTGGCCATGCAGGCGCTCCTTGCCGATGCCGAAGGGGATGAACGGGCGGCGCTGCGGACACTGGCCCAATCTGTTGCCCTGGCCAGGCGTGGCGGTCTGTTGCGGGTCTTCATCGACCTTGGTCCGCGGATGGCTCACCTCTTTGTCCGCCTGAGCAGCTCGGAGGGCGTTCATGGCTTCGTCGCCGTGGTCCTGGCTGCCTTTGCCCCCATGGGACAGGCCATGCACTTGCCGGTCCCGAGCCGTGAACAAGCTTCTGCGGAGGCCTTGACCCCTCGGGAATTGGAGGTTCTGTGGCTGCTGGCGCAGCGCTTCAGCGACAAGGAGATCGCCCAGCGTCTCGGCATTGCGGAACCGACGGTTGCACGTCACACCGCTAACATCTACGCGAAGTTGGGCGTTTCCAGCCGGCGCGAGGCTGTGGCCACGGCTGCTGCTGTGGGCATTCTCCCGTCCGGTGAGAGGAGATTCTGAGGCGATATCCAACAGGGCTTCTCAAAAGTCAGGTTTTCGTCATAGTGAGTGCGACTTCGTCTTTGGAACCACTGGACTATGTGGCATCGCCCGTGCGTCAAGTGGCCCTGTTCGAAATCGCAGACTTGCCCGGAGACGACTTTTGAGAAGCCCTGCGATATCCAAGTTGGCTGTTGGTGAAGGGGCGCGGAAACGAATATAATGAATGACGTTTGGCCCGCCATTGCTTTCCTTTTGACATATGCGTCAGGTGCGTGGGCGGAGAGAGTTGACACCTGTTGCCCAATCCTGTTGAACCGTCTCAGAACCTTATACAGATCAAGCTGCGGCGGCCTGGAATCCCTAGCCCGCTGGTGCGCCGCGACCGTCTGTCCACGGTTCTCAATAACGGCCGCGACATCCCGCTGACGCTGGTGTCTGCCCCGGCCGGGTCCGGCAAGACGACGCTGTTGAGCGCCTGGTTGGCGGAATGCTCCTGTCCCAGTGCGTGGGTGACGCTGGATGAGGGGGACGCCGACCTCTCGGTCTTTCTGCTCTACTTTGTGTCTGCATTGCGGACGATTGTTCCCGATGCCTGTGCGGGTACGATGGCGCTGCTGCGGGCGCCGGAACTGCCGCCGCCGGCGACGATCGCCGGCCTCGTGGTGAACGAGATCGACAGTCTGGCCGGTGATCCCGCGGGGGGACCGGGTAACTACTTCATCCTGGTGTTGGACGACTTCCACCTGGCGCGATCACAGCCGGTCACGACTTTCCTGGAGGAGCTGCTGCGCTATCCGCCGCCGGCGATGCGCCTGGTGCTGTCGACGCGCAGCGATCCGGCGCTGCCGCTTCCAGTTCTCAGGGCCCGCGGCAAGGTATTGGAGATTCGCCGCCAGGAAGTTCGGTTTACCCTTGAAGAGGCCACGGCCTTTCTCCGGCAGGCGCTTGCTGGCAATGTCAGTGAGGAACTGGCGGCAGCCCTGGAGGAGCGTACGGAGGGGTGGATTGCGGGCCTGCGCCTGGCAGCGCTGTCGCTGCGGTACGAACCGGAAGCCAGCAGACTGCTGGCAGGGTCTGAGGAAAGCAACCGTTTTACGACGGACTTCCTAATGGATGAGGTGCTTTCGCAGCAGGCGCCTGCCGTTCAGGAGTTCCTGCTGCAGACCTCTATCCTGGATCGTCTCTCTGGGCCTCTGTGTGAAGCCGTTATGGGGGGGAATCCCACTGCCGGCGAGGGGCAAGCCTACCTGAAGCGCCTGGAGGCGGAGAACCTGTTCGTGACCGCCCTCGACGGTCAGGGGCGCTGGTTTCGCTATCACCAGCTCTTCCGGCAGTTGCTGCGAAGCCGGCTGCAGGACCTCTATTCTGAGGACGTCATTCATTCCCTGCACCGGCGTGCAAGCGCCTGGTTTGCGGGGGCCGGACAGGTGGAGGAGGCGATCAGGCATGCCCTGGCCGCCGAAGATGGCGACAGGGTTGTGCAGATCGTCGAAGCACACCGCCATCGGGCCATGAACCAGGAGCATTGGCAGCAGCTTAACCAGTGGCTGCACCTGCTGTCGCGCCGGCTGGTCGAGGAGCATGCGGAGCTGCTGCTGTTGGAGGCCTGGATCATGCAGCACCGATGGCGTTTCAACGACCTCCCCCAGTTCCTTGATCGCATCGATGTGGTCATGGCAGAGAAACCGCCGCCAGAACCTGCACGCACCTATCTGCGGGGCGAGATCGATGCCCTGCGCAGCATGCTTGCCTACTATACGCACCAAGGTGAGCGTACCTACGCTTATGCCGAGGCGGCCCTGCGAGCCCTTCCCATGGAGGCCTCCTCTGCGCGCGGCGCGGCCTGGCTGTATCACGCGGCCGGCTTGCACTTGCAGGGCGACGTCCGCATGGGTCGGGAATCGCTCCATGAGGCCCTCAAGGAGGATCGCCTGCATGCGAACTCCTTCGCAAGCCGGCTGCTCATCGGGCTCAGCGTGTTTGACTGGATTGCGGGAGACATGCCGGCCTTGCAGCAGACAGCAAGCCATTTTCTGCGCCTGGGGATCGAGCGCGACCTGACCGAAAGCATTACCTGGGCGCACTGCTGGCGCGGCTGCGCCCTCTATCAGTTGAACGACCTGTCCGGGGCCGAGGCCGACTTTGCGACTGTGGTGGCGCAGCGCTATGTGGCGCACAGCAATCCCTACTCCCAGGCTGCGTTTGGGTTGGCTTCCGTCTACGCTGCGCGCGGTGCTCTTGATCGGGCGCAGGCGTTGGTCGAGTCGTTGGTGGCCTATGGGCTGGAGATGCAGAACATGCGCGTGCTAAGCGACGCCCGTGCCTACCTGGCCTACCTGGCCTTGCAGCAGGGACGCCTTGCCGAGGCGCAGCACTGGGCTGCCAAGTACACGCTCCCGCTGCCGCCGCTGGTCACCTTCTATGCGGCGCATATCAGCCTGGCGAAGGTGCACCTGGCGGGCGGGCCAGGGAGCCGGGCGGCAGCCGTGGCGGTCCTCGATCTCCTGGAGGGGTTGGCCAACACCTCCCACAATGTGCGCTACCTTGTCGAGCTGCGGGCGCTGCGGGCCCTTCTTCTCGATCAGAACGGTGACCGGGATGCGGCCCTGGCCATGCTTGAACAGAGCGTGGTGTTGGCGCAGCCGGGTGGGATGGTCCGTGTTTTCGTCGACCTGGGGTCGCGGATGGGTACTCTTCTGTCCCTATTGCGCCAGCGCGGCGTGGCGGTCAGCTACATCGACCGGCTGCTGCAGGCGTACAAGGCCGGTGCGGAGCCAATGGCCGCCCCAGTTCCCGCTGCGAAGCGGCCTCGCCTGGTCGAGCCCCTCACCGCACGGGAGATGGATGTGCTGGAGCTGCTGGCGCAGCGGCTGACCGATAAGGAGATCGCGGCGAAGTTGTACGTCTCCGAGCGAACGGTGATGAATCATGCCGCCAATATCTATCAGAAGCTGGGAGTCGGGAATCGCCGTGAGGCAGCGGCGGCGGCGCTGGCGTTGGGGATTTTGCCCTCGCCCGGCGGTCCAGGGGCCATCTAGGTAGATCGGCATAGGTAATACTACATAGTTTATAGGTAATTTCTACCCTTCTCACCAGGGCAAGAGAAGGGTATTCTGGTGATTGATGACCTGAGCCGGGGTCCAGGTCGCATTTGCGACTGCAAGTGCCGTGTGAAACCGCGAAGGCACGACACAGCGCTGCCATACGTTCTTGTGATCCCGAGACGACCTCCCTACCGCGTTGGTGCGGTGCTGTTGCAGGCTGGATGAAGGCAAACACCATGACAGGTGGTCGATTGAAAGCGCTTGACTCACCCGCAGAGTACGAGATTCGCGTTTACGGTGTTCTGGCCCCCAGATGGTCGGAGTACCTGGGCGGTGTCGAGATCGCCGGCGAGGGAACGCCAGACGACCCTGTGACGGTGCTGCATGGCACGTTTCAGGACCAGGCGGCCCTGCTTGGCGTCCTGAACACGCTGTACGACTTGGGGCTGCCATTGCTTTCCTTTAGCAGTATTCCCTACCCGACATCTTTGTCTGGCACGGCAACCACCGCCGTCACCTCTGACCCGGCCAACGGCGCCGGCTGAACTGTTTTCTTTCGCAACCCACTTCCGGAGGTAGATCTTTCTATGTTACGCAGAGACAATCGTCAGGAACGGCGTGAAGAGCGCCGCGAGGGCGGACCCGGCGGCCCGGGCGGCGGCGGCGCCACCCACTATCAGATGCGCCAGAAGATGTTCGCCATCGGCGACGACTTCTGGATCGAGAACGACCGCGGCGAGAAGGTGTACAAGGTGGACGGCAAGGCGCTGCGCATCCGCCAGACCCTGATCA
>JAKOVD010000079.1 GCA_029782215.1 Chloroflexota bacterium | reverse complement strand
TGATCAGGGTCTGGCGGATGCGCAGCGCCTTGCCGTCCACCTTGTACACCTTCTCGCCGCGGTCGTTCTCGATCCAGAAGTCGTCGCCGATGGCGAACATCTTCTGGCGCATCTGATAGTGGGTGGCGCCGCCGCCGCCCGGGCCGCCGGGTCCGCCCTCGCGGCGCTCTTCACGCCGTTCCTGACGATTGTCTCTGCGTAGCATTTGTGCTTACCTCCGTGCAAACTGTGAGTATGGGTTCAGATGGGATGAGGAATGGCGAGGACGATAAGGCAGCGCCCTCGCTGCTAGGGAGTGGCGTCAGGCGCTAGGGCTGGCAGCCGGGGCTAGCGCTGGCTGGCGTCCCCGGCGCAAGAAGAATTTCATGACTTCGTAGACCAGGGTCAGGGCAACGGCGAAGGCAATGCAGAGCAGCCATTGATCCCGGCTGAGTTCGGTGACACCCAGAATGCGCTGTGTGAAGCCCATCTCGGTGGGCAGGATGGTCAGCAGAAGGGCCAGGCCATAGAGGATGAGCTGGCGGCGGTCACCCACCGTGCTCATCTGAAACACCGTTTCCGTCTCAGAACGGTTGCTGAGACCCATGGCGACGTTGAACAGCGAGAAGACGACGAAGCCCATCGTCACCGCGACCGCATGGTTGTTTGCCTCGTACGTCGTCTCCACAGCCAGCGTCACGACGGAGATGAGCAGGCCGATGATGATCAGCCTGACCCACTGCGCCCTGGACAACACAGGCTGGCTCAAGGGGCGCGGCTTGCGTTCCATGAGGCCGGAAAGTGGGCTGTCGAAGCCCAGGGCGATGGCAATGGGCACCTGCACCAGGAAGTTGATCCAGAGCACCACCAGGGGCGAAAAAGGCTCGCCGCCGAGGATCAGGAAGAAGGCAGCGCCCAGGTAAGAGACGATAAACGCCACCAGCGCCGTCATCTGGAAACGAACGTACTTGGACAGGTTGTCATAGATCGCCCGGCCGTACTCCACCGCCTTGACGATGGTGGCGAAGTTGTCGTCCGTGAGGATCATCACGGCGGCGCCCTTCGAGACTTCAGTGCCGGTGATGCCCATCGCCACGCCGATGTCGGCCTTCTTGAGGGCCGGGGCATCGTTGACGCCGTCGCCGGTCATGGCCACGACGTTCTGCTTCTGCTGGAGCAGCGTGACAAGCCGGATCTTGTCCTCCGGCGCCACCCGGGCGACGACGCCGATCTGGTCCAGGCGCTCCTTCAACTGCTCGTCAGGAATGGCGGCGAACTCCGCGCCCGTCAATGCTTCGCCTTCGATGCCCAGCTCGTGCCCGATGGCTGCCGCGGTCACGGCGTGGTCGCCTGTGATCATGCGCACCTGGATGCCGGCGCTGTGGCACTTGACAATGGCCTCCTTGGCCTCGGCCCGCGGCGGGTCGACGATGCCGACCATCGCCAACAGGGTCAGATCCTGCACCAGGTCGATCAGGCGGCCGTCGCCGGCCGGACCCTTCGGATCAAATGTGGCCGCATCGAAATCACGGCGGGCCACCACCATGACGCGCTCGCCAGCCTGGGCCATACGTTCGTTCTCGGCCAGCGCCAAATTGCGGCCCTCGTCAGTCATCGCCGCTGCCGGCCCATCTGGCATCCAGAAATAGCCGCCGCGGGCGATGAGCACGTCGGGAGCCCCTTTGACGAAGGCGCGCACCACCGGCTTGCCCTTCTCGTCGTTCATGTGGTGGAACGTGGCCATGAACTTGTAGTCGGAGTCGAAGGGCACCTCGGCCACACGCGGGAACATCGCCCGGGCGCTGTCCACGCTGATGCCGCCTTTTTCCGCCAGCACGATCAGGGCGCCCTCGGTCGGGTCGCCGATCAGCGTCTCGCCGTCCAGGCGGGCGTCGGCGCACAGGGCCATGGGCAGCATCACCTGGTCCAGGTCGATCTTGGCGCCGCCAGCGCTGCGAATCTGTCCCTCGGTGGTGTAGGCTGGCGACCCCTTCTGCCAGGGCTGGCCAGGGGCAAGGCCGCGAGTCAGCCTCAGCTCTCCCTGGGTGCCGTAACCCTCACCTGTGACACGGTAACGGTTCTGGCCGGGGATCGTAAACTCGACAGCCGTCATCTTGTTGAGCGTCAGCGTACCGGTCTTGTCCGAGCAGATGGCCGAAACCGAGCCCAGCGTCTCCACCGACGGCAGGCGTTTGACGATGGCGTTCTGGCTGGCCAGCACCCGGGTGCCCATCGAGTAGAGTGAGGTGATGACCGCGGGCATGCCGGTGGGGATGGCCGCTATGGCCAGGGCGATGCCGGACAGGAAGATGGCATCGAACTCCTGCCCCTGGCGCAGGCCCAGGATGATCATCAGGATGAAGGTGACGCCGGCGAGGGCGGCGATGATGACCACCAGCCGGTCAAGCTGCTTCTGCAGCGGGGTTTTGTCGGCCTCGGTCTTGTTCAGAAGGTCGGCGATGTGCCCCATCTCGGTGCCCATGCCCGTGGTGGTGACGATCATCTCGCCGCGGCCGCGGGTCACCGACGTGTTCATGAAGGCCATGTTGTGGCGGTCGCCCAGGGGCACCTCGGGTTTGTCGATAACCTCAGCGTCCTTAGACGAGGCCACGCTCTCGCCGGTCAGAGCCGCTTCTTCGATCTCGAGCGTCGCCGTCACGAACAGACGCCCATCGGCCGGAACCCGGTTGCCCGCCTCCATCAGCACAATGTCGCCCGGCACCAGGTTCTCGGCGTCGATCTCCGCCGCCTCGCCGTCGCGGCGCACGCGGGCGACGCTCTTCATCATCTTCTCCAGCGCCGCCAGACTGGCCTCGGCTTTGGCTTCCTGGCTCCGGCCCAGAACGGCGTTGAAGACCGTCAAGCCAAGCAGCACCAGGGTGGTGCCCCACTCGCCGGTAAAGATCTGGTTGACGATCGCTGCGCCCACCAGAAGGATCTGCATGAAGTCCCGGTACTGGCGCAGGAAGGCCTGCCAGCCCGGCTCTTTCTTCTTGTCCGCCAGCTTGTTGGGGCCGTACTTCTGCAAGCGCTGCTGGGCCTCGGCCGCGCTCAGCCCCTTGGCCGGGTCGACCTGAAGCTGCTGCGCTGCCTGTTCGGCGGTAAGGCTATACCACTTTGTCTGGCTGCCTGCGGGATCGGACACGCTTCCTCCTTTGAGTCGTGCTTCTAGGCGATGGACAAACCAGGTCTAGCGGCCCGGCGCCTTCGGTTGGGGCGGGCCCACCTGCGAGTGCGTCTGCTGGACGTGCTGCATCACAGCGCCGTGCGACACCCAGTAGGAGCGCCGCTCGGCTCTGCCTGCCGCCATCAAACCGAGGATGCACAGGGCGATGAAAATACCAGCCACCCACGACCAGGCCTTGCTCATGGCGAGTCCTCCTTAGATGCCGTCGCGCTGGATGGGGCACGTCATGCAATGGCCGCCGCCGCGACCCTTGCCAAGCTCAAACCCGGCGATAGGGATGACTTCCACGCCTGCCTGGCGCATCTTGCTGATCGTGTACGTGTTACGCTCATAGGATACCACGACGCCCGGTTCCAGTGCCACCGTGTTGTTGGCGTCATCCCACTGCTCCCGCTGCGCCTGGTACTCGTCGCCGCCGGTTTCCACCACGGTCAGCTTGTTGACCTTGAGAGCATCGGCCACGGCGGTAAGGAAGTTCTTCTCGACGGTGACGTGAAAGTCACCATCCTTCTTGCCTGGACGCAGGCTGATGGCGCGAATCTGGTGGACAACCTTGGGGAAGGCCGTGACGATATCGCGGTCCAGGAAAGTGAAGACTGTGTCCAGGTGCATGTGCGCACGATCCTTGGTCATCACGGCGGCGATCACGCGCTCGGCCGCCCCCTTAGCGAACAGGTTCTTGGCGATCTGCTCGATCATGCGGGCCTGGGTGCGTTCGCTCATGCCGATCAGCACCGTGCCGTTGCCGATGGGCATCACATCGCCGCCCTCAAGCGAAGCCTGGCCAAAGTCCTGGGCGTTGAAGCGCCCGTCGTCGCCGCGCTCCGGGTACCAGAATTCGAAGCTGGCGTCCTGAAACATCGGGTGGTAGCGGTAGATGGCGAACAGGTTCAGCGACTCCCGGCGTCGGGCCGGCCAGTACATCGGGTTGACCGACACGCCGTTGAAGATCCAGCAGGACGAATCGCGAGTAAACAGAGAATTCGGGACGGGAGGCAGCACGAAGTAGCCCGGATCATCAAGCGCCGCCGCGCCCAGGGAGACGGCCCTGTGTTTTTCAAGGAGGTCACCCATCTCGCCGGCAGTCAACCCGCCGATGAGGTGCCTGGTCAACACGTCAGGTTTCAACTGCCAAAGGTACTCACGGACCTCATCCACCATCGACCAGCCCACCGTATATTCGGACGCCACCATTTCGATCATCCGGCGGCGGCCCTCGTCGCTGGCAGCCAGGGCCTCGGCCAGGAGATCCTGCAGGAGGAAGACCTGGACCCCGCGGGCGCGCATGGCGGCGACAAACTGGTCGTGCTCCCACTGGGCGCGCTCCACCCAGAGCACATCGTCAAACAACAGCTCATCGTGGTTGGAGGGGGTCAGCCGCTTAAGGCTGAGGTCAGGGCGGTGAACGATGACTTTGCGCAGCTTGCCTACTTCTGAGTAGACGCCGAACTGTTCCATGTTGAATCTCCTACTGGTATGAGAGTTGGCCGTTCCGGAGGACCAAACAACTGGCCCAGGGTCCGGTTATTTCTGGGCCGCAGCAACGGCGACGTTGGTGCCTGCCGTGCCGGCGACGATCTGCTCAATATCCTCCAGCGAGCCAATGGCGGCCCGCTTGCCGGTCTTCTCGACAAACTGGATGGCGGCTTCGACCTTGCTGTCCAAGATGACCTCTCTGCTCACCTCGGCCGGTCAGTGTTCTTGCCTCCTAGAGCAACACGCCGCCAGCCAGGATCACGATGCTGAGCGCAGCCAGAAGCAGCAGCAGCGGCCACACAAAGCGCCACCAGGTGCCGTAGCCCACGCGGGCGATGGCCAGACCACCCATGACGACCGCTGAAGTGGGCGTGACCAGGTTCACAAGGCCGTTCGCGGTCTGGTAGGCGGTGACGACCAGGTAGCTGGGGACGCCAGCAAACTGGGCGAGGGGGGCCATGATCGGCATGGACACCGTGGCCAGACCCGAGCTGGAGGGAATTAGGAAGGAGAGAGGCAGGTAAAGCAGGTAGGTGACGATGATGAAGCCGACGCCGCCGAGCCCCGACACTGCCTGTTCCGCCCAGTACAGCACGGTGTCCGTGATCAGGCCGTTGTTCATGACCACCGTGATACCGCGGGCCACGCCGATGATCAGCGCCACGCCCAACATGTCCCTGGCGCCGTCCACGAAGGTGTCGACCAATGTCTTCTCACCGAGCTTGCCGATAATGCCGATCAGGATACCGAAGAACAGGAAGCAAGCCGTCATCTCCGGGAACCACCACCACCAGGTCGGGATCGGCAGCCCCAGGTCCGCCCAGGGAATGACGCCGTAGACCATGACCACAAAGGCCAGGAAGAAGAGGACGAGGATCACCTTGTGACGGCCCGTGAATTCGACGGACTCCGCTCCGCTGCCGCCGGTCATGAACTGCTTCTCGTTGGCGGCCTTCTGGTCATAAATCAGCGACTTGGAGGGGTCTTTCCTGACCCGTTCGGCGTAGCGCATCACAAAGAGGATGCCCAGGGCCGTCCCCACCACCAGGATGACCAACCGTCCCACCAGCCCTTCGCTGATCGTCGTTCCGGCAAACCCGGAGGCAATGCCGGTAGCAAAGGGGTTGATGGTGGAACCCAGGGTGCCAATCCCGGCGCCCAATAGAATCAAGGCGCCCGCAGCCAGCCCATCATAGCCGGCGGCGAGCATCACGGTGATGATCAAGGCATAGAAGGCAAGCGTCTCCTCGGCCATTCCATAGGTCGTGCCGCCGATGGCAAAGATGGTCATCAGGATGGGGAACATCCACTTCTCTTTGCCCTTGAGCTTGCTCACGACCCAGGCGATGCCAGCGGTGATGGCGCCGGTCTTCATCGTCACGCCCAGGAAACCGCCAATGATGAGGACGAACATGGCAACGTCGATGGCGCCGAACAACTCGCCGTAGTTCCACACGTCGACGTTGCCGGTATCATTCTCGATGCCGTACATGCCGTTGATCGGACCCTTGAGGGCGCTGGTCAGCAGCTTCTGGGGGTTGGCGGGTACGCTATGGTAGGTGCCGGGAATGGGTGCGCCGTCGGCGTCGTAATCGTACAGCCCCGCCGGAATGACCCACGTGGCGACTGCGATCAGAACGAGCAGGATGAACAGAATGGTGAAGGCGGAAGGGAATGTGAATTTTCTCTTCTTGGGCGTTGCTGCTGCCATTTTGGGGTGCTCCTTTGCAGAGGTGTACTTGGCGCTGGCGCCGTCAACTGGTTCACCGGCGCTTATTGAGAATGCACAGGAAAAGGCACTCCTGCGCCCAAACATTCCACGGAAAGAACGGGCAGGTGCAGGGTGTAGAGCATATAGAGCACGCCGACCAGAGCAGCCTGGTCGCTGAGGACGCCCACCAACGTGCTGATGGGTGAGCCATCTTTCAGCTCCAACAGGCTGATCGTCATTCCCTCGAAGTGATCGTACCAGCTCTCCCAGACCCGACCCTGGACGCGAATCAGGTAGGAAGCAGGATTATCGAATGTCAGCGACTCCATTGGCGGCTGCACCTCCATCTACCCTACGTATACATGACTACCCACCCCGGCGATACCACCAAAAGGTGTAATCGGGGTGTAGTTCCCCATACAAACAGTGAATCCCAGGGTTAGTGCGTTGGCGTCTGCGTCTTCGCGTTGAGAATACCCAACTCCTCAGCCTTGACCACGGCATCCCAGCGCCCGTGCACGTTCAACTTAGCGTAGATATTGATGGCATGGCGTTTCACGGTCAGGGGCGACAGAGTCAGCGCTGCGGCAATTTCCTTGTCGCTCCGCCGCTCCGCCATCAACTTCAGGACATCGAGCTCGCGCTCGGTGAGTGGTTCCACAAGCTCAGATCTCCAAATGCCCGGACCAGTCTGCCGCAAGAGGCTGTCTGCAGGGTGTGATGGCTTGGGGAACTCGACCAGTATCCGCCCGATCGTCTTGGCGACACCGGCGCTGGTTTCTCGGGCAATCTCTTCCAGCATCCTGGCCATGGGTGGTCCCAACTCGACGAAGATCCTGACAAAACCGCCGGGCACTGACAGCGCCACCGCCTCACGCAGTGTGGCCCGCGCCGGCTGGGTATCGCCCAGGGCGTCCAGCGCCAGCGCCTGCAGCGCCAGAATCTCGATGTGGTGAGGCATCTTGTAAGTGCGTTCGGCGCTCTCATACAGCGTCTCAAGGGCTTCGAGCGCCCGGCGCGCATCGTCGCCGCTATTCCTCGCAATCAGGACGCGCGCCCTCGTGATCCGGGGCTCCTCAAGCCACAGCAGCGGCCGATCCTGCACCGGCGCTGTGGACTCGTCGGCCCAGCGGCCGGCGCCCTCGGCATCACCCGACATGATCAGCAACCGGGCGCGCAGCGAGCGCGTGTGGTCTCCTTCGTATCCCATGCGGTCAAGATCAAGCTGGCGCAGTGTCTCCAGGGTCTGCCAGGTCTCTGCGGTCTCCCCCAACGCGAACTGCACCAGGGCCAGACCCGCCAACCCGTCGCGCGGGATGAGCGCATGGATCTTGTAGCGAGCCTCGGCGATCTCGGCAAAGTACCTCCGGGCGGATTCCAGGTCATTTCTGTGAAAACTCACCGTGCCGAGAAAGAGCTGGGCCCAACCCTGTAAGGTCGGCAGGCCGCTGAGGCTGGCCTGACGCAGCAGCACATGGGCGTTCTCCCTGGCCTTGTCAAGCTGGCCCGAAAAGAGATAGACGAAACCCAACGACATCAGGTGGCGAAGTGCATAACCATCCAGTCTGTCATGCAGAGAGCCATACTGCTCAAGCAGCGCCTCTTCGGCATCCTGGCCCTGGCCCATGGCCTGCATGCTGAGACCCTGATAAAGGATGGCCCCACCGCGCGGGAAGGCCCAGGCGGACGGCAGCAACTCGAACGCCTGCCGGGCATAGGCAATGCTGCGCGCTGGCGCGTTGGCGAAAAATGCCGCCTGGCTGTTCAGCTCACAAAGCTGCCCGCGCAGGTACCGCACATCGTCCACCTGCATCAGCGCTTCGGATTCAGCAAGCATCTGTTCCACCTGCTGCAATTCCTGCTCCAGCGCGCCAAGCTGCCACGAAAAATGCAGGGTCCAGATCTTGACCATGCGCAGCCCCGGACGCCTGCGAACTAAGTCCTCAGGCAGCACCTGCAGCCAGCGCTCCAGCATCTGGCGATCCTCGCGATTGAGCACGTCGACCAGACCGCGCTCGATCGCCAGCGCCACCTGCTCGAAATCATTGCCCTCCTTGCTGTGCCGCGCCGCCTCTTCTATGAGGTTCTGACCGGCAAACCAGGCAGCAGCCCGGCGGTGAAGCCTCGCTACCGCATCTGACCCCATCTCACTGTGGAGCTTCTGCTGCAGAAGGTCCTGAAACAGGGGATGATAGCGGTACCACTGCCTTTGGCTGTCCAAAGCCGTGACAAACAGATTGGCGCGTTCGATATGATCGAGACACTCCCGAATCGACCACCCTGGATTGTCGCCCTCCATCACGGCCTCGCACGCGGCGGCGTTGAAACGGTCGAGGACGGAGGTGGTCAGGAGAAACTTCTGGATGGCCACCGGTTGGCGCGAGAGGACTTCATCGACCAGGTAGTCGGCGACGTTGGCGTCGGCGCTTGCCAGGGTGGAGAGAAACGCCTCGGGGTCACGCGTCTCGGCCAAAGAAAGGGTGACAAGCTGCACACCGGCAATCCAGCCATCGGTCTTCTGCTCCAGCCTGGTCAGGGCTGGTTCGCTCAGCGGCCTGTCCAGCACCCGCTCCAGGTAGGCCCCCACTTCCTCGTGCGTGAAGCGCAAGTGCTGGCTTCGGACCTCGACAAGCTGCCCCGCGGCCCGCAGACGGGCCAGCGGCAGGGGAGGAGTATGCCGCGAGATCAGCACCATGTGCATGAAAGCCGGCCAGTGTCTGAGCAGATCGGCAACCAGATCATGCACTGCCTTGCCGTCCAGCACCTGGTAATCGTCCAACACGATGACGAAAGGCCCGGGGAGCTGGAGCAGATCGTTGCTGAGCGTGGCGCGGAGCAGATGGGCCGGGGGATGATGAGGCGCCTGAATGAGCGCCAGCGTTTCGGCGCAGGCATCCGCGAATAAGGTGCGCAGAGCGGCAACGAAGTAGCTGAGGAACGTGCTGAGGTCGCTGTCGTTTTCGTCCAGCGTCAGCCAGGCGCCCGGCAGGTTGGAAGGGGCAGAGGACAGCCAGGAACTGACCAGCGTCGTCTTGCCGAAGCCCGCCCCTGCGCACACCAGGGTCAGCGGCGCGAAAAGGCCCTGCGCCAATATGGCGCCGAGCCGGGGCCGCGGCACCAACCTACTGGTCACTGGTGGCCGGTTGAGCTTGCCGCGGACCAGGGTGATGGGTTGCAGATGCGGTTGGGAATGTCGCTTGGACTGCGGCTCGGAAAGCATCGCTTCCAGACTCAGTGTCCTCGAGAGGAATGGCACTGCCGGCATTGCGGCGCCAGCGTGATGCGTGCGTCCGAATCGAGCTTGTACACCTCTTGCAGCGAGCACGCACGATCCATCTGCACTCTTGCATCTTGGGCAGCACATTGTGCCACATCCCGCCCCGGCAGCCAACCCCTTTACGAAGGGCGCCAGTCCTGAAGCAGTCTCCAAATGGCCCGTTGGAGACTGCTTCGCTGCGCTCGCAGTGACATCGTTAATGGGAGGGCCTCAGCGGGGCGTCAGCCCTGATGCAATCTCCAACCCGATCGGAACTGCTTCACTTCGTTCGCAGTGACACAGGAGGGAAGTCTCTCTATGCAGGCTCGCCGGGTGCCGAGCGGCCTCGGTTCTCGCCGAAGTCGCCGCGACAGTTGGAGGATTGGCAGCACCGGTTGTTCAGAAGAACAACAGCACCACCACCCCGATCAGGGTTGCATACAACAGCGGATAGGCCCAGTCCAGGACATTGTCGATGCGCTGGACCCGCTCATCCTCCCCTCGATTCTCCAGCCGCTTCATGAACACGTTGTAGAGCAGCACCAGGACGTTCACCGCAAATGTCACAGCCATGACCGCGTCGAGAAAGGTAATGTAGCCAAGTCGCGGATAGTTGTCGGCCAGGGTCCAGCTAAACGCGATGAAAAGCAGGATGTTGGCGGCTGCGGCTTCAATTCGCCGGGTGTAATCCCGCAAGAAGAAGGTGAACCAGGAGATCAGGATGATCAGAAGGATCGGCAGGAAGACCTGGAGCACGTAGTAGTTCAGGTGCCGCGGCGCGCTGAAGCTGAAGGTCATGCGTGACACGGGCTTGTCGGCGGCGCTGGGCGTCACGGTGCTTGGGACAACCTTGAGATCAGAGATAATGAACTCATCTTCACCGTGCGCCGGGTCGATCTCGCTGTAGCCGGACAGCTCGGTCATGGTGTAGGTCGAAGTGGGATACAACAAGTCCAGGTAGATGGGAAAGGTCTGGGTGTCAAAAGGGTACTTCCGAAAGTCAAAGTCCGCCTGGAAGGTGGTGTTGAAGCTCTCCGCATAGCGCGCACGCCCGTCAGGCCAGATCGCTGCGGCCCGGCTCTGAATCCATCGGTTGCCCAACTGGTTGAAGAATGTAAAAGCGGGCCACCGGCTTCCCACCTCGGCCAGGAAGCGGTCCACCTCTTTGTCGCTGTAGAGCTTCACAGAGCAGTGACAGGAATCCGGACTGAAGGCCAGCGCCGGGTCTGTCCAGTCCATCCGCAGGCTCGCCAGCACCGTGTAATTCTCATTGGGCGAATCCACGGCGCTAATTCGCAGGATCTTCAGGCCTGTCTGCACCGGAATGGAGGCGGCGAGGACACCGTCGCCTTGAGGCTGTGCTTGCCCAGTCACGACAGCCGGCGCGTTCACCCCCACCAACAGCCGGTAGTCCCCCTCGGACAAGGTGCCATCCGGCAGTTTCGCGGCCCGCACCTCGAGCGAAGAGCCGGCAAGGCTCTCCGTCGTTGTAAACACTAAGGATGCCCGAGGTTCCTGGCCGCCCAGATTGCCTGCCTGGAGAGCCTTGCCGCCGTAGTCGCGCAGGACGAGGACAGGCACCAGGTTCCCGGAGGTAGCTTCGACGTACGCAGACAAGGTCTCGCCAGCGCCGATGTCGACCAGCGCCAGGCTGGCCATAGGGGCGGCGGCGGTAAGGGCTCCCGTTGCCTGTTCAACCGACGACGCGACACCCAAGGCGCCTTGGATGCGTTCGGCAATGGGTGCACCTACCGGCGCGACCGCCCCATCCGTAAAGGATGGGGCGTTGAGTCCAAGCAGCAGCTCATAGTCGCCGGACGTGGCCCGGCCGAACGCCGAAAGCGAACCAGTGGCGATCAACATGTAGTCGCCTGATGCAGGAACAACGTACTCCAGCGCAGCCGCATAGCCCTCGCCGCTGTCGTCATCCCAGGCCAGGAAGTACCGGCTCCGCAGTTCCTTAAGGCCCAACTGCGTGTTCCCTCCCCCTGTCAAGAGACGTTGAACGTCCGCGCTGTACTGGGTCGCGAATTCCTTCAGGGGTATGGTCGTGTCCCTGATCCCGATCGCAGGATCAAGATTGCCTGATGTGGCGCGCATCGAGACTGCAAGCCTGTCTCCGGCCTGGAGGTCATGGAGCAGATAGGCATGCACCTCACCGGCGTGCAGGCGTTCGCTGATCCGCTGGACGCGGCCTGCTTGGTCCTGCGCGGTCGAGGGACTCGCCTGGACAAGCATCACCAGAGCAAGGAGGACGCCCGCTCCGACGAGCAAGGCTGGCAAAGAACGCGATTTCATGTTTGGCCTCCTGGGTATATCCAAACATATATCCGATTTTCGTCTCGGCCGCTACCACCAGAGGGTGCAAACGCCAGGCTAACCAAGCCCTGGTCAAGCCAGGCATCACTGCCTCAGCATCTTGATGTCGGGCATTTGCCCCGCAAGTCGTAGAACATTGCTCTGCTCAGAGTCACGGCACGACGACCGCCAATGCTCCGGGCAGCACGCTGATGGCGAGCGGCGTACGGCCGATGTATTCTCCGTCAGCCCACACAGGGCGGTCCGGATCGGATTCGATGGTGATCTCGCTGCCGCGCCAATAGTGAAGTCCCGACTGGGGCAGGTTGACATGGAAGAAGTGGCCAGCCGCAGCCGCGACATGCGCCAGGTCGCGATTGAGCAGAAACACATCCAACAAACCATCGGTGACGCTGAAGTCCCGATCCAGGCTGATGCCCTTGCCGGTTGTGCCCGAATTGACCACATAGCACCTGGTGCCCATGGCTTCGATCTCTTCGCCGTCGACCGTCAAGCGGTAGTGTGCTTCAACCATCTCCTTCGCCTGCTGCCGGACCGTCATGGCGTAGGCCAGCACGCCGTACCGGTCCTTCATCTCGCGGCTGGTCTGCTGCTCAGGCTCGACCCCCGTATAGAGGCGCTGGATGAAGTAACCGTCACCCAGCCTGGCCACGTCCACGTGGCGCAAATTGGCGCTGACGCACATTAGTTCAACTGCAGCCTCCAGCTCCTCGGGCACGCTATTCTCGCGGCAGAAGCCGTTGCCCGTTCCTCCCGGCAGAATGGCCATGGGGATCTTGCGCGGGCTGCTGAGAATGGCGCTGGCGATCTCGTGCTGTGTGCCATCACCGCCATAACCGGCGACCAAGTCCGCGCCGCGGGCAATGGCGGCTTGCGCTTGCGCAATCGCATCACCGGCTTTGTGCGTCACGGTCGCGTCCCAATCGACGCCATACTTGCGGCACACATCGTTGACAATATTCAACATCGGCTGGTTCTTGCCCGACGCTGGATTGATGACTACATGGATGAAAGGATAGGGTGGGGTCATGTTATGAATGCTGGGTCTGCCAGTCTCGTTCGAACTTGCGAATGCGCGACTCTATGTACGGAGCATGAGGGTCTGCCACAGGACGCCGCTCAACGACAAGCTTCATGGCGTCATCGGCTGTATAGCCATGGGCAATGAGGACACACGTCGTCATGGCCACGCTGCGGTGGACCCCTGCCTTGCAGTGGATGAGGACGCCCTCGCCCCGTTCGATCACCGGAATGGCTGCACGCACCCCCCGGAAGAGCATGAACATAGGAATCGGAGTCAGGGGCGAGTCCATCGTGGGACAGTGCACAAAGATGAACGGCGGCCGGCGGTAGGCCCTGGGCGGCCAGTACAACGGCATAGACACAATCAGGCTTACCCCAAGGTCGCGGATGTGCTCGGCGTGCTCGTGCCGGGGCAGTGATGACAGGAAAAGGTAATCGGTGATCTGCGAAACGTCTGGTGACGGATCGGAGACCAGTTTCTCGTGACTCATGCGCTTTTTGCCGTCGGAGTGATGCAATTGTGGCAGGCAAGGCCAACGTTGTTGCAGCAGACGATCAGTCGAAGCCGCTGCGCCTTCAGCTACTATGCAGACAATACAATGATAGCGCGAAGTGCACCAAATAGTCCGGAGAATGCGATCAGCGGCGGGCGCCAACTTGTTCTGTGCTGCACTTGTTTGATACGATCACGGCCTGAACTCCTGAGCCGGTGTGCCATCACAGCGAGGTGATATGATCGGCCTGATTCTGCGGCTGTACGCTGGTCTGCTTGTCGTGGGTTTGGCGGCTCCGTTGGTTGCCAGCGCTGCTCCCCCTCCGCCCGCGTTGGGCGAGCTTAAGGCGCAGTGGTGGGCGGAAGGCAGCCGGGAGGACAGTGGCGAGCCATACCGCTTGTCCGGCTCGGGGTTAAGCCGGACCCTGCCCAACGGGGAGGCGGCTTCGGCCACGTCTCAAGCTCCGGAGGACGTTGGCGACTGGAGCAAGCTGGCCTTTCAGTCCTACCGCGACGGCAACTGGGAGATCTACCTGGCGCGCGGCGACGGTACACAAGCTGTCCGCCTGACCGACAACGGCGCTGCGGATGTGCGTCCAAGATTGAACAGGGGCGCCACCCAAATCGTGTTCACGTCCCAGCGAACGGGTAACTTCGACATCTACACCATGGGCGCGAACGGCGACAATATGCGCCAGCTCACGGCCACCGGGGAGGACGAAGCCTATCCTTCCTGGACCTTCGCCGGCAGCCAGATCCTTTTCTCCCGGCTCGTTGATGAGCGCTTTGGGATCTGGATCATGAATGCCGACGGCTCCGGCGCCAGGCCTCTGACCGCCCCCACTAACGCAGATGATGTCTGGCCCGCATCGTCGCCCGACGGCAGACAGGTAGCATGGATCAAGCGTTTGACAGATGGCGCCCGCCAGATCTGGCTGATGAATGCAGACGGCAGTAATCAGCACCGCATATCCCAGAATCTCATCTATCTGCAGAATCTGACCTGGTCAGTCGACGGACTGCGACTGGCATTCGACTGCGACTACGACCGCGACTACTGGAATGAAATCGTCGCCATGAAGGTGAGTGACGGCTCCTTGTCACTCTACTACAATCCGACTGGCGCCGGCGTCGATGCCTGGATGGGAAACTGGTCGCCGGATGACCTCAGCCTTGTCATCACACTGGTCGCTTATGGCGTCGAAGATGGACAGCTCGTGATTGTTGGAACCGGCCTTGCCCAGATTCCCCCAATGTACTCCCACGTCGCCACCTTGCTGCCGGACTCGGGCTTCGACATGTTCCCCAACCGCCAGTCCTTCGACCTCACACCGCCCCACACTACCATGCAATCACTGCCGGCCGTCTCACCGGCGCCAGTCCTCGTACAGTGGACTGGTGTCGACGAGGGCCCGGCTGGCGTCGCTGGCTATGACGTACAGGTGCGCACCACCACAGGCGGCATCTGGGATGACTGGCACATGGGAGCCGCCGCCACACAGGCGAGCTTTCCCGGCCGCGGAGGCGTGGATTACTACTTCCGCGCCCGCGCCCGCGATGAAGCCGGAAATGTCGAACCCTGGCCTTCCAGCTATCAAACGATGACCACCGTCGAGGCTCTCGCACCTATCAGCGCGATGGATCCCTTGCCACCTTTCATTCACATGGGCGCTCCGGTGCGCTGGAGCGGGAGTGATCCCGGGAATTCCGGGATCGCCTGGTATGACGTCCAATACCGCCGCATCCCGAACGGCATCTGGCTGGATCTGTGGACCCACACCACAAACACGGCAAACTCCTTGTGGGGCGAACCTGGCGCTCAGTATGCATTCCGTACTCGCGCCCAAGATCGGGCCCAGAACCTCGAAGCCTGGCCGCCGGACCCGGGAGACGTCGTGGCCACCACCTACCGATGGGCTGTGCGGGGCCTGGCGTTCGACAATCGTAGCGGAGCTCTCGACGGTACAACGGCAAGCACGACGCCTGCGGCCTTCGCCAGCCAGCCGACCAGCGGAGGCGACGGGTATGCATCTTATGTCACGGAATTGGCGAACACCTTCGCTGCGTCCTGGAACAGATCTGGCTACGGCAGCCTGCCGAAAACGGAATTCAGGGACTACCTTGACCAGTATCTTGACGTCGTCATACCCCCGGCCAATGACGCCATCAGCAATGGCAGCTTCGAAGAATCGGTGCTCGCGCCAGCGTGGTCGCCGGCTGGTGTCGTCACACCTACCCTAACGACTTATGACCGCCATACCGGCCGCGCCAGCGCCAATGTCGGCATGGCGGCGCCTGGCTTCACGCCACCTTTCAACCTTGCCGGCGACCAGCCTTCAGCAATAGCGCCAACGCTGCTCGTGGCGTCCGACGATAGCATCCATGCTACCTGGTCGAGCTATCGTGGCATTTACTACCGCCGTCGCCAGGTGGGACAACCCTGGCAGCCGATGCAGGTGGTGTCTAGCACTGGTTACCTTCCTCAACTTGTGCTTGACGCGGACACGCGGCCACACGTCATCTGGCTCGACACAAACCGCATGCATTACACATGCCAGGATAGGAATGGATCCTGGTCGCCGCCTGAAACCCTTCCTGTCGTTCAGGGCATAGTCCGGCCCGGTGAAGACGGACGGTCGTGGGTTGTCGATGGCTCCGGCATCGTGCATGCCGTCTGGGTTGGCATCTCGGCGGCTTATGGATTCGACACCCATCTCTTCTACAGTTGGCGTGACACCACGGGCAAGTGGTCCGCACCTTTGCAGTTGACCAGCACGGGGCGCTCCCTTATGCCCTGGCTGGGTCTCGATGCCCGTGGCAACCTGCACCTGGCATGGTGGGAAAACCTACTCGGCAAGGAGTCAATACGCTATCGATGGCGCAGCCCGCAGGGCGATTGGTCCGCAACCCAGATCATCTCCGGCTCGGGCGGTGTCAATGACGGCCCGGCCTGTGTGTTCGACGATGAAGGTAACCTCCACGTGCTTTATCCACAGGAACTGGCGGCAGGTGGTTCCGAAATCAACTATACCTGGCGTTCAGGTGATGGCGGCTGGTCGGCGCCCGCCCCGCTTGCCGCCGGCACCGATCCCTACGTAGCGGCCGACTCCGGAGGAAACCTGCACGCCGCATGGTCAAACCAAAACATCTACTACGCTCACAAAGCGCGCGGCGCACCCTGGTCGCCGCCGGAACAGGTGTCTGACACTGCCCATTGGGCCTCCGAGCCCACCATTGTTGTCGATGGGTCGGGTGCGGTGCATTCGGCCTGGTATGCCTTCAACGGCGACACCCGCGATACCCGCGACCTGTGGTACGCCGTGCGTGACCCTCAACAGGGATGGATCAGAAGCCAGAGAATAGCACAGAGGCTCTCGGAAATGAACTTCGCTGATTGGGGAGCCCCACGCCTCGGAGTCGACAGTTCCAGCAACGCGCATCTGGCCTGGACCGTCACTGTCGGCTTCTCCAATATCTACTATGCCTGGGGCGGCACGGTCCCGGCAGCCGGCGATTCCCGGCTCTGGCAGCATGTCGAGGTGCCCCTTTCTGCCGCGTCTCCCACTTTGTCCTGGATGTATGATTTCAACCTCCTCAAGGCCGGCGGCGCCAATCGATTCGATGTCAGCGTGGATGACGGCCTCCAATCCACCAGCGTGTTCTCCACCACTGTCCCTACCCCTGCCTGGACGCATGCCTGGGCGGACATGTCCCCTTGGGCAGGCCGCCCCGTGACCGTGACCTTCAGTCTTCATCATCCCGCCAATGCCCCTGCCGCCTGGGCTTTGGTCGACGAGGTCAGCCTGGGTTCCGGGGCCTATCCCGACCTGTGGGCGCAGTTCCCGACGGCGGTGGGACAGCCGGGCGCAAGCGTCACCACCACGCTCCTCTACGGGAACAAGGGAGACAGCACTGCCAGCAGTACGGTGTTGCAACTCACCCTGCCGGATGGACTCGCCCTGGTGCGGGCCGAACCGCCGCCCTCCGCGGTCGATGGCCAACTGGTCACCTGGGAGATGGACTCCGTCGCGCCAGGGGCTCAATCCGCGCTCATGCT
Source organism: Chloroflexota bacterium (assembly GCA_029782215.1). Taxonomy (GTDB): domain Bacteria; phylum Chloroflexota; class Anaerolineae; order J102; family J102; genus SSF26. Next base: position 246,382 of record JAKOVD010000079.1, on the reverse strand, counting down.
TGTGCTCGGCCTGGCGTCGCAGACGCCTCCGGCCACCATCATGCCGATGCCGTTCAAGCTCCAGTCGCCAGTTTTCGAGGCGGACCAAGGCAACAATGAAGTCACCGGCCTGGTCTTCGCCGGGGGACAGCAAGGGTACCTGCCGCTCGTGACGCGGTAGAGACGAAGTTAGCGCCCCGAATGGCGCCGCCTGCGGCTCAGGTGGGGGAGCCCCCTGCCCGCGGATCCGGCTCGATGACGATCTCCATCTCCGTCAGGCTGGTGAGAATGCGGTTCTCATAGGACGGCTCCACCCAGTCAAAAGCCAGTCGCTCGATGGGGTCCCACACCGTCACCCAGGCAAAAAGGACTGCCAGGCCGGCGACAACGCCGAGGACGATGTCTGATGCCGACGCCAGCAAGGTGACCGACAGGATGGCGGCGATGGCGAACACAACCAGGGCGACCACAATGGTGATGATCAGGCCGCGCACGCCACGCCAGCGGGAGAACTGGATCAAGAGAGCGTTCTGCTCCTTTTTGGCCGCCGCATACCGCCGCACGGCCTCAACAAGCTGTGGCTGCAGATCGGGCGTGATCTGATCGGGAGGTAGTTGGATAACCAACCGCCTCCCTTGCCAGTGGCGCGGACGCCGCCAAAGCTCCTCGCGTACCGCCAGAGGCAAGGCGGCTTCGCCCAAAATGACCGCCGGACAGGTCGAGAAGGGATTTACGTCCGGCGCATTGAAGAGTTGGCCGATGGTCTCAACCCGAACCATCAGGTCTTTGGCGGTTTGTGAGGGCATGTTGTGTGTCTCCTATTGAGCGCCGGCATCGGCCATCGCCTGGCGCACCGCTGCGTCGCGCGCCGAGGCGTTGGCGAAGGCTGCCACCACCACACGCGCGCCCGGCTTGTTGGCGTCATGACCCGTGCAGTCGGTGGCCAAGTCATCATACCTGCCTTCCACAAAACCGGGCAACCTGGTCCATGCCAACGTGTCTTGCGCACAGACCTGCAGGCCCCGGCTGGCTAATGCCCTGTCGATGGCACCCACATCTTCCTATGCCTCCTTCCTGGCGCCGGTTGGCTCCACCTTCCAACTCGGCTTCTTGAGCGCCATGAAGACCAGGGGCGGGAGCGCCAGGATGGCCGTGCCAATGAGCATGATCACAGCATAGCCCAGGACGGGAATTCCCGAATCGCCGGGCGGCACCAGGCTGACCAGGAAGGTGAAACCGCTGGAGAGCAAACCAAGCCCGCCGATGATCCAGATGCCGGCCATGCCGCCGGGAATCTTGAAGGCACGCGGCGTATTGGGCTGTGAATACCGCAGCTTGATCAGGGACGCAAACACCATCAGGTAGACGATGCACAGCAGCAGCACGGTCAGGGCCGACAGCACCCAGTAGGCGGCGCTGATGCTGGGGATGAAAAGATACAGGAGTGAGATCGCGGTGCCAAGAACGGCCTGCAGCACCAGGACGCCGGTGGGCGCCCCCACCTTGTTGCGCCGCTGGAACAGGGGTGGCATGTGGCCTTCGTCTGCCACGACGCCCAGGCCCAGGGCCGGACCGGCCAACCAGGAGGCGAGGGTGGCCAGCCCGCCGATCGCCACCAGGATGGCCAGCGGCGCCAGGAGCCAGGTCAGATTGAAGGCCTCCAGGAAGGCCTGGAAGGCCTGCATCAGGCCGGCCGCCAGGTTGAGGCTGCTGACCGGCACGACGATGGCGATGGCCAACGTGCCGATCACCGTCAGAAAGAAGATGATCAGAGCCGAGATGGCCATGGCCTTGGGGAAGTCTTTCTGGGGATTCCGAACTTCCAGGGCGTGAAAGCCGGCCATCTCCATGCCGGCGAACAGCAGCACCACCGTGGCGATGAAGGGCAGCGTGCTCAGGTTGATCGTCGGCATGGCGGCTCCCGCGGTGAAGGGCGGCAGCGCCAGAGGCTTGCCGGTCAGCACATAGGCCAGACCGAGCACGATGATCAACACCGCCGGGATGATGGAACCGGCAATGACCCCGAAGGAGCCAAAGCGGCTGGAGACGCTCTCGCCCATGTTGCTGATCAAAGTCGTGCCCCAGAAGGCAATCATCATCACCACGAACATCAAGGTGCTGTTGTTGGCCAGGTTCGGGTTGATGGCGAAGAAGAAGGTGGAGGCAATGAACGCCAGCACTGTTGGAAACCAGACCAGATTATTGGACCACTCGCAGAAGACGGCGATGAAGCCCAGCTTCTCGCCGAAAGCTTCCCTGACCCAAGCGTACACACCGCCGCCCTGGGGCCAACCGGTGGCCAGCTCGGCGCCGGCAAGGGTCAGCGGGACGAGAAACGAGATCGTACCGATGAGGTACCAGCCGATCGACGACCAACCATAGACGGCCATCGAAGGATAATTGCGCAAGCTCAACACGGCAGCGACGTTGATCATCGCCAGCGCGAAGACGCCCAGCGCTTTGCTCTTGCCATTTCCGTTACTCATCGAGTCTTTCCTCCCATGAGGCATGAGCTGCGGCCGGAACTGGCTGCGGTTCCGGCCGCAGGAGTCTACTTCAAGCAGTACACGTAGTACGTGCCATCTTCGTTCTCGACGCCGTGCGTGTCATGGCCGAAGCCAGGGAAGCGACGGTCCCAGGCCTGCAGCGCCCGCAGATAGCCCAGATAAGGGCCGTCATCGGGACCCGCATGCTCACCGGGCATCAGCATCGGAATTCCAGGCGGGTAAGGCACCACGCCTGTGGCCACGATCCGTCCCGCCATGTCGTCGACGGCCACCTGTTCGACCTCGTTATGGACGAGCTTCGCATAAGCATCCGCCGGCGTCATCGCCGGAGCCGGCAGCGTCGAAAACGCTGCGGCCTGCCACTGTAACTGGCGGCCCTCCTGCATTTGGGCGAACATCTCCTCCGCCAGGTCCCGCAGGCCCATGTCCCGGTAGCGTTCGGGCGCGGCGGCGACGGCGGCCGGCAGCACCTCGCTGAGGGAGGTGTTGGCGTCGTAGTCTTCCTTAAATCTCAATAGGGCGTTGACCAACGTGCCGAACTTGCCCTTGGTGACGCCGATCGAGAACAGGAACAGGATCGTGAAATCGGTTGCCTTTTCGACCACGATGCCGCGCTGGTCGAGGTAGGCCGTGACCAGCGTCGCCGGGATGCCCATCGACTCAAACGAGCCGTCGGTGGCCACACCAGGCGTGACCACGGACACCTTGATCGGATCGAGCATGCAGTAGCCATCTTCGATGCCCTTGAAACCGTGCCAGGCATCGCCGGGGTGCAGCACCCAACAATCGGGGTCGCTGATCAGCAGCCAGTCACTCGCCTGGTCGAAAGGAACCATCTGGCCGGTCGCCGGGTCGCGCACTTCATCGGCATTCCAGGTCGTGAAGAACCAGTCACCCTTGGCCTTGCTCACGCGCCAGCCGCGGTGCACCGCCTTGCGGAACCCCACGGCTTCGGCGATAGCCTCGGTCGTCAGCGTGAGCCCACCCACACCTTCCATCATCGCCGCCGCCACTTCGTTGGAGGCGATGATGGCGTACTGCGGCGACGTCGAAGCGTGCATCATGAAGGCTTCGTTGAAACGGGCATGTTCCACGGGATTGCGGCCATCGCGCACGCTGATCAGTGAGGCCTGCGACAGCGCTGCCAGCAATTTGTGCGTCGAGGTCGTGGTGAAGATGGTGGGCTTGTCCGCAGGGTAGTCCTTCGGATCGCCGTACATGCCGAAGCGGTCCCTGTAGAGCGGGTTAAAACGGGCGTAGCCATACCAGGCTTCGTCGAAGTGAATGCGGTCGACGCTCTTGTCGAGCAGATCCACCACGCGCGGCGTCAGGTAGGTCAGGCCGTCGTAGGTGGAGTTGGTGATGATGGTGTGGATCGCCTTCTGTTGTTTGTTGACCGCGAGCGGGTTGGCCATGATGGCGGCCTTGACCGCTTCAGGCGCCAGGCGCTCCGGGTAGATGGGGCCGATGATGCCGAGATGGTTACGCGAAGGCACCAGGTAGGTCGGGATCACGCCCGTCATCGTCAGCGCCTGTTCGGTGGATTTGTGGGCGTTGCGGTCGCACAGAGCGTAGTCGCCGCGCGTCACCGACGACATCATGATGACACGGTTGGACGTCGATGAGCCGTTGGTCACCGTGTAGGAACGATGGGCGCCGAAGACGCGGGCGGCGTACTTCTCCCCCTCGCCGATCGGCCCGCTGTGGTCCAACAGCGAACCAAGCTCACCCACAGAGATGGAAAGATCCGAACGCAGCAGATTCTCGCCGAAGTACTCGTAGAACGCGCGGCCAACCGGTGACTTCAAAAAGGCCGTGCCGCCCGTGTGCCCGGGCGTGTGCCATGAGTACTCGTACACCTGCGCAAACTGGACGAGCGCTCTGCTGAACGGAGGCATCATCTGGTCGCGATAGCGACGGCACGCTGCCAGGACACGACCGGCGATGAAGAACGTCGTGTCCTCCAGCTTCCAGATCAACTCGTCCGCCAGGCGCATCACCTCGGCAGTGAGGCTAGCGCCATCATCGCGTTCGGCCAGGATAAAGATGGGAATACGGACGTTGCGAGAGCGGATGAGATGAAGCAGCATCCTGGCCTTGTCGTGCTCGTCGTCGTCGCTGAACGACCAATCCAGCAGAATGGCCTGCAGCGATGGGTCAGAGAGGACCACCACTTGACCATCGTCGGCAGACATCGATTCGACGACGGTCACGTCACGATCGCGCAATTCCTGGACAAGGGCGCGCACGGCGCGGCCGCTGGCTGACTGCTCCGGAAGCTCATCATCGACCACCAGCACCTTGATGCCGATGAGGCGTTCACCATGTGCCATGCCAATTCCTCCTATCGATGAAACTAAGATCTTGCTCCCCGGTGAAGCGAACGACAGGCCGGACCGCACCCTGTTCCCAGCGCTGGGGGGGTGATAGACAACGTAGTAGCGACTTCAGTCGTTATTACGTAGATGACATTACGCTTGGCCGAACATTATACCAACGCCGCTCCCAATCAGCTAGTGCGATGTTTCACAAATTTGCGCGAGACCACTTCGTCCACCTTGTCCCCAGCCCATGTGATCTGTCTCAGGTCCCCCCGTCACAGCCGGCGGGCCGGCAAGCTCGGGCGCGCTCGCCGTCTATCTTGCCGGTCGCAGCAGCACTTTTGCCACCGCACCCTTGCCAGCGACCAGGCTCTCGAACCAGGCGCCGCCCTCCGCCAACGGCGCCTCCACGACCCAAGGCGCCAGGCCGGCGCTGCCCTCAGCCAGCCAGGCTAACGCCGTGGCGAAGTTGGCGGGCGTGTAGCCGAACGAGCCGCGCAGCGTGATCTCCCGGCGGATGATGTCGGCGACCGGCAGAACGCCGCTTTCCTCGTGCAGCCCGCTCAGAATCACAGCGCCGCCTGCGCGAGTCGCCGCAACTGCCTGGCCGCGCGTGGCAGTAGCGCCCACGGCATCCACCGCCACGACCACCCCCTCGCCAGCGGTCGCCGTGCGCACGGCAGCCGCCGCATCCTGGCTGCGGGGATCGATGACCTCAGCCCCCAACGAAGCTGCCATTGCCAGGCGCTCGGGGCTCAGATCGACGGCGAAGACCCGGCGAGCGCCCCTCAGGCGCAGCGCCTGCAGCGCCAATAAGCCGATCGGACCGGCGCCGATCACGAGCACATCCTCGCCGGCGACATCCCCTGCCAGTTCGCCGATGCGCACTCCGCACGCCACCGGCTCGGCCAGGGCCCCGACCGCAAGCGACATCCCGTCCGGCAGCGCCGACACCTGTCCTGCCGGGATGGCGACGTACTCCGCATAGGCGCCGGGGCGATGGGCGCCGATAAGCTGGCGGCGCGGACAGAGGTGCTGGCGTCCTGACAGACAGTAGCTGCAGGCGCCGCAACTGACCAGGGGATTGGCGGTGACCGCCTGGCCTGGCCGCAGGTGGGGAGTCTGATCCTGCGCTTCCGGGCTCAGGGCTGCCACCGTCCCGGCGAACTCATGCCCCATGACCAGCGGCGGCACCCGCAGAGCATTCTTCCCCAGGTAGCCGCTCAGCTCGGAACCACAAATGCCGGCATAGGCAACCTGCACCAGCACTTCACCCGGCGCCAACGCCGGCGGTGGCGTCTCCCGCAGGGCCATCACACGAGGAGCTTCCCAGACAAGGGATTGCATGGAGGAATTGGGATTGCGAATTGCGAATTGCGGATTGGGGGGTTGTTGCGTGATACGTGATACGTGTGAAGCAACCGACTACTTGCGCGGCGGGCGGTGGTCGCGTGGCACGTGTTGCGGGGAAGCCTCGTCAACGTTCAACGCTAAACGTTCAACGTTGAACCTTCAACCCACCTCTCACCGCACCAACGGCAGGAAGAGATAGCTGTCGCCGGGACGGGGTGTGGCCGTGGCCGTAGGCGTAACGAAAATGGCGGTCGCTGCCGGCGTTGGGGTGGGCGTGGCGGTCGGGGTGGCGCTGGCATAGACAAGCCAGAGCCTGGGACCGGCGAAAGGCGCTTCATGGGCATCGAAAACCGCCAGTTGCTCCCCTGCGGCCTGGGATGGTGAAGCTTCGACCCCGACGCCGTAGTCGGGCCAGGCGCCTGCGGTCCAACCCCGCACAAGCTCGGTGACATCGAGCCAGACCCAGGCGCCGGCTGGGGTGTTAGGCCCTAACGTGACGCTGCCGTACGGCTCGCCCCACAGGGTCGCCGTGTTGGCAGCCGTGGCGGTCGTTTCGCTCCAGGGGCCCACCAGGCGCCGGGCCCGCAGCACCAGGCCCGCGGCGCCCACTCCATCCTTGAGGTGCAGGGCCAGGCGCGCCTGCTTCACCACAGCGCCTGCCGGCAGGCCATTAATGGGGTAGCCACCGGTGAGCATACGACTCAACCCCTCCGACTGGTCGCGACCTGTCTCCAAGACCGGTAGGCGGCCATAGTTGGCGTCGGGCTCGCCCTCCGCCACATAGGTGTCGGCGCTGGCGCCCAATTCCACGATGACGCCGTCCGGCAAGGGCGTTAGCGTGGCTGTTGGTGTGGGTGTCAGCGTCCGGGTGGCTGTGGGCGTCAGGGTCGGCGTGGGCGTTAGCGTGGGCGTGGATGTGCGCGTCGGTGTCGCTGTACGCGTGGCCGTCGGTGTGGCGGTCGCCGTGGGCGTCACGGTCGGCGTCACCGTGGGCGTGTACAGCGCCTCGGCTCCCGTGGTCACGTTCACGCGCATCATCAGGTGTCCTTTTTTGGCCCCATCAGGCTTCCAGAAGTCGTAGTGCTCCTTCCAGCCTGACCAGTTGTAACCGTAGAAGTTGCGTTTGACCGGAATGTTGGTGCTGTCGTCCATCAGCAAGCGCGGGGGGACGGCGTTGGGAAGGGGCTGCGCGTTGAGGGAAACGATGAGGCTGGCCCCTGGATTGCTCAGAACATAGCCGACCGGCACGGTATACCAGCCCCGCGCCGCGACCTTGAAGTGCACGCCCAGCACCGTGAAGTCCGGCAGACCACCGGGCACGTTGTTCACAATTCCCTCCAGCCTGAGGCCGGACGGAAAGTCCGTGACGCTGCCCGGCTGGGGCTCCATGTATAGTGAAACGCTGTCCACCCGGATAGGACGCTGGCTGGGGAGATCTAGGCGAACGGCCACGGACTGGCCCAAGACCAGGCCATCGTAGCTTCCCCCCACCACACCGCTGTCATTCTTGAGCTGGGCGGTGGCAGCCGGTTCGGCCTTGACCGCCGGCCATCCGTGCGCAACGATCCCGAGAAGGAAGAGCGCACTGACAGCAGCCAATAAAACACGCACGCTGCGTATCATCATGTCATTTCGCATTGCCGTTTTGACGCGACCGGAAGCGGATTTCAAGCTGGTTCTCACGGTAGCGGGCGCCCGCCACCTGCTTGCCCATCAACGACTGGGGCAGACTTATGTGACGCTTCCAGTTGCCTATCCGTACCACCAACTCATCGTGCACGCCCCGGTGCAGATTCACGTCGCTCTTGTCCAGCAGAGGCAGCGGCAGAATAAGCAGGTAGTCATCGCCGTCCTTGACGACCTGCTGGGCCTTGCCTTTGTAGAAGATGGTGGTCGGATCACAACTGTCAAAGGTCGCCGTGGCCATGCGCCGCAAAGAGTGCACACCGACCACCTCATCATCAAACATCGGAATCTGGAAGATCGGCAGAGGGCTGAAGGAATCCTCGATCATCTCCCGGTAGCGCGCCTGCGTCGCCTTCCAGGCAGCGAAGTAAGGATCGGTAACGCTGGCCGGGATATGGCGGTTGCTGATGATGGCGTCGGTGGCCAGATTGTACAGGTTCAGGTAGGTAAAGGCGCGGCGCGCCTCCTTGATCACCATCTTCTCAGGATTGAGCACCAGCCGCACGCTGCTGATCTCCGGGTTGGTGACCAGGCGCTCCAGCCGGTTCAGGTCGCGCACCAGGTCCTCGACGGCGTCGAAGAGCTGCTCTTCGGGCAACGGCATATCGGTGACCGCCTTCATAAAGGGCCGCGCCACCTTCATGGCTTTGCGCTCCGCAGGGAAAAGCTTTTCGATATACCAGGTGGCCATCTCGGGGAAGGCCAGGAGCTGCAGCGTTGCGCCCGTGGGGGCCATATCGACGATGACCACATCGTACAGGCCCGATTCCGCCAGGTAGGCGATCTGCATGAGGCTGGCCAGTTCTTCCATACCCGGCAGGACACTGGTTTCCTCAGCAACCAGGTTGTCCATGCCGCGCCAGGCGAACAGCGCTGCCAGGTATTCCTGGACGGTGCCCCAATGCCGCTCCATTTGGTGCAGCAGGTCGATCTCCTGCGCCCACAGGTTGGAGGCCATCGCCACCGGCTCCGGGCCGATGCGGGTATCGAAGCTATCGCCCAGGGAATGGGCAGGGTCGGTCGAAACGACAATGGTACGGTAGCCAAGCTCAGCACAGTGCAGTGCAGTCGCTGCACTGATACTGGTCTTGCCCACGCCACCCTTGCCGGTGTAGAGAATGACACGCATGTGAGGCTCTCAGAAGGTTGAATTAAGGGGAAAAGCTAAGTATAGCCCGGATGGAAAAGCAATGGAAGCTGGGGACGACTATGGGGCTATGGTACACTTCCGGCGAACGGGATTTGCCTGCTGTCTGTCACCACCCACCTATGCGCATTTACCTGACCACACTTGGCTGTCGGCTCAATGAGGCTGAAAACGCCGGCTGGGCGCGCGGCTTTCAAGCCGCCGGGCACCGCGTGGTTGACACCCCCGCCCAAGCCAACGTCGTGCTGGTGAACACGTGCGCGGTCACGACTGAGGCCAGTCGCAAGTCACGCAAGCTGGTGTACCAACTTCACCGGCTCAACCCAAACGCCCGCATTGTCGTCACAGGCTGCTACGCCGAGTTGGAGCCTGCCGCGCTGGCGCCCCTGGCGGGGGTCGACCTGATAGTCGGCAACCGGGATAAAGCCCGGCTGGTGAACCTGGTGAGTGAGCTGCTGGACCCACACGCCATGCCTGAGCTGGTGGTGGAGACCGGCGAAACCCACATCTACCCGGGCAGCCGCACCCGGGCCTTCATCAAAGTCCAGGATGGCTGCCGCAATCACTGCACCTTCTGTGTGGTCACCCTGGCGCGGGGAGAAGAGCGCAGCCGTCCGCTCGCCGACATCGTGGCCGAAGTCAACGAGCTGCACGATGCCGGCTTCCAGGAAGCCGTGCTGACAGGGGTTCATCTCGGCGGCTACGGCGCCGACCTGGGCGCCAGTCTCGACGAGCTGGTGTCTGTCCTCCTGGCCAACACGAGCATTCCCCGGCTGCGGCTCTCCTCATTGGAGCCCTGGGACCTGCGTCCCGATTTCTGGCGGCTGTGGGAAAACCCTCGTCTGATGCCGCACCTGCATCTGCCGCTGCAGAGCGGCTGCGACAGCACGCTGCGGCGGATGGGGCGGCGCTGTGACACAGACACGTTCGCCGGCCTGGCGGCCGCTGCACGGGTGGCTATCCCCGACCTGTCCCTGACCAGCGACCTCATGGTTGGTTTCCCCGGCGAGACCGAAGCGGAATGGACGGCGACCGTCGCCTTTGTCCAGGAGATCGGCTTCGCCCATCTGCACGTCTTTGCCTTCTCGCCCCGCCAGGGGACGGCGGCCGCGCGCATGCGCGGCCAGGTGGTCAATGTCGATAAGCGCCGGCGCAGCCAGCAATTGCACGAGCTGGCGGCCGGGATGAAAGCCGCCCACCTCAAGCGCTACCTTGGGCAGACGCGACCCGTGCTGTGGGAGCGCGAGGGGACGCTGCAGCCAGATGGCCGCAGATGCTGGACAGGCTACACAGACAACTACCTCGCCGTGGAAACCGCCGTTCCTCCAACGAGCCATCTGACCAACCGGATCACTCCGGCCCTGCTCACCACCCTCTCCCCCGACGGCGCCAGCCTCTGGGCAGAGGTTGCGGCGTCCGCCGACCGCCGCCCGATGGAGAACTGAGCACAGAGAACCAAGAACGTCTTCAAGGCACGCATTACGCATCACGAACTACGCATCCCTCCACCCCTCACCCGCACCCCACATCCTCCCATGTCCAACTGCATTTTCTGCCGGATCGCCAGCGGCGACCTTCCCGCCAACGTCGTTTACCAGAACGCCGATGTCACGGCCTTTCGCGACATTCATCCGGCGGCGCCCGTCCACGTTCTCATCATCCCCAACCAGCACATCGACAACATCTGCGATGAGCGTGCTTACAGCAGCGACATCCTGGGACGCATGTTCCAGGCCGCCAACCAGATTGCGGCGGTCGAGGGTCTGGCCGAGTCGGGATACCGCCTGCTGCTCAACTACGGTCCGGATGCCAGCCTGTCGGTTCCCCATCTCCATCTGCATCTGTTGGGTGGACGGCACCTGGGGCCGATGGTGATGCCGGCCTAGGGTCGTTATTGCCAGGTGAAGCGCCGCACAGTGCTGGACGGGCTCATGGCAACGTAACGGCCGTCCGCGTCCTGCCGCACCACGTAGACCCACCACAGCACCTCGGCGGAAGTGGCGTCATGCGGCGGCCGCAGCGCTGGCGCCAAGCGCAGGCTGGTCGCCTTGGTCAGCGCAGGCTCGATCGCCGGCAGCGACGGGTCGGCGTAAGCCATGCTGACCTTGTACCATTCATCCTCGGGCAGGAGCCCGGCGGAAACCCAACGCAACAGGGGGGAGACGTCCTCGATCGGCGCGCCGCGATCGGGCGGGCTCACCAGCACGGGCGCCTGGTAGACGGCCGTGGGTAGAGGTGCAATGTCATCGGCGCCTGACGGCAAAGGTCCGGTTGAAATCACCAGGAAGGTGCCAGGAATCAACTTGTCAGGGTTGGCGATGTCGTTGCGGGTCAGCAAAGTAGTGACGTCGACGTTGTAGCGCGAGGCGATGTCACTCAGGGTATCGCCTGGTTTGACCAGGTAGTTGATGACACCGCCGGCCGGCACAGGGACAGCGGTGGCGTCGGCCGCTGGCGCCGGACCCGGTGTGGGCGTTGGCTGCGGGGCCGGGATGATCAGCATCTGGCCGATGCGCAGCGGCTCACCGGGCTTGCGATTGTTGGCGGCCAGGAGCTCGTCCAGGGTGATGCCGTATTTGCCGGCAATGCTGAGCAGCGCATCGCCTGACTGCACCGTGTAGACAACAGGAATCGGGGTAGGCGTGATCGTCGGGGTGGCCGTGGGCAGGGGTGTCGGCGTGGCCGTGGCTGGCGGCGTTGCCGTCGCCGTCGGTACCGCCGTGGGCGTCGGCGTGAGCGCCAGGACCCGCTGCCTGGAATCCCATCGCCACCAGACGACCACGGCGGCGACAATGCCCAGCAGCAAGGCAATATCGCCAAACGGCAGCCGCCGGCGCCGGCGTTCGGGCGCGTTGAGATCGGCGCCGCACATGAAGCACTCCTCGGCGGAGTGACTGACGCGGGCGCCGCAGTTAGGGCAATAACGCTCTTGAGAGGAAAAGTGGGTCACGAAGCAGAGGGAGGTTGGAGCAGACGGCGCCGGCGCCACACCGGCACAATGAGAAGGAGGACGATGATCACTACGGCCAGGATCGAAAGCACGGCAGCCACGCTGCGGATGGGAGTGTTGGCAAAGCGAATGCGGACTTCGTGCTCTCCTGCGGGCAGGTCCAGGGTGATCAGGGCATCGGGTCCACCGGCGCGAATCGCCACCGGCTGCCCGTTGGCGGTAGCCTGCCAGCCGGGATACCAGTAGGTGTAGAACTGGAGCGTGACAGGGGTTTGGGCGCTGACACGCACCTGTTCGGACCCGGCGCCATGACGCACAGGCGTCACCTGGCCCACGCCGCTTATGATACCTGCCAGTGGCAGATCGGCGCCAGACTCGTAGGCTGTCCGCTTCGGGCTATCAACCGGCGGCTTCCCGGCCAAGGCGGTGCTGCCGCGCATGTCGGGGAAAGCCATCTCGAAGTCGATCACCGCCGTGGGGCTCTGGTTGCGATCGGTGACCGGGGTGTGCTGTGGCTGCGTGTAGGGATAGGAGGCCAACACGACGGCAAGACCAAGGGCGATATGGGCAGGGCCGAGACCACGACGCCTGGCGTCCAGGGCCGCCAGGACTCCGGCCGCAGCCAACGCCAGGAACAGGGCAGCCAGCGACAGCAACCGGAAAGGAAACTGGATCAGGGCGAACAACGGGACGAGCGCCCAGACGGGCGCGCTGGCAGCCTGGGTGGCGCCCACACAGACCAGGGAGGCGGCAATGAAGCCCACGAGCACGCCCCGCTGCGCCGGCCGGTAGCGCCAGAGCAAGGGTAAGGAAGCCAGCCCCAACACTACCAGCCAGAGTCCCACCTGCTGGCTCATGCCATCGGCAGGACCGGGCAGGGCATTGCCAAAGCCCCATTCGCCGCTGAAAAGCTGGTAGAGATAGATGAACTGGTTGCTGTAGCGATAGGTGTCGGGCAGCCACTGCTCCTGGACAATGTAGCGGCTCTCGGCCAGCGCCGGCAGCACGAAGATGGCCGAGAGCAGAACGGCCAGCAGGGCGGCGCCCAGAGCCAGCAGCGCCGGGCGCCAGGGCAGGCGTCGCTCCCGGCGCCAGCGCAGCGCCAGCCAGTAAAGAACAAGCAGCGCCAGCGCCGGCGGGAAGAGAATCAAGGTGACGCTGTGCGACAACAGAATGAGACCCAGGCTCAGGGCAGCCAGGGCAAAACGACGACCGTTGCCCTGTTCCAGCAGGTCCCAGAAGCAGTGCAGCGCCCACGGGAAGAGGGCATAGGCGACAAACTCGGCCAGCGCCGCCCGCACATAGATATTAACGAAATGATAGGGCGCATAGACGTAGAGCAGCGCCGCCACGAAGCCTGGACCCTCTCCCCAAAGGCGCCGGGCGAAACGATACATGGTGACTCCCGCAAGCACGAAAGCCAGCGCCCACGTGATCTTGATCGCCCCGGCAATGCCCGCGCCCAACAAGTGGAAGATCTCCGCCAGGTAGAACGGCAGCGGCGCATAGAAGGTGAAGAGTGGATACCCGTAGCCCAGCACCTGGTCGGGCGCCCAGCGCGGCCAGAGGAAACCATCGCGCAGCCCCAGGTCGAACTCCACGAGCCAGAACAAGCTGTGCTTGGCGTCATGCGCGCCCAGGAAGTAGCCGGACGCGAGCAGAGGCGCCCAGGCAAACAGCGTGAGCAGGAAAACGAGGAGGAAAGGTGAACGGCGAGACAAGGGTAGGCGGTAAACTGGGAGTGCTAACGAAGAGTGCGGCTTAGCGTGAGGAGCCGGCGGCCCGCGAGCGCAGCCGTCCCCAGACCGGCCAGGCGATGAGAGAAGCCACCACCAGGAGGGCCGCCAGGGATAGCCATTCACCGGCACGGCGCACGGGTGTGTCCTCGAAGCTCAGCCGCAGCAGGAACTCGCCCGCCGGCACCGGCACATTGAGGAGCCCGTAGGGTGCGCTGGTATCCGCCTGGGTCAAGGCATAACGACTGCGCACCTGCCCGGTCGCTAGATCGAACAGAGTGGCCGTCCAGCCCGGATACCATTGCCGGTAGAACGGCACGCGCTGCCCTTCGCGGCCTGAGTGCACCCAAACCAGCTCGCTGTCGACGCGGTGCTCGCGTGCATCGACGGCCAGGGTCGCGTTCTGAGGCACCAGGCTGTAGTTCACCTGGGTTGTGATGGGCTTGTCGGCGACGTGCAGGTCGGCAAGAGGAGACCATGTGGGCACTTCGGTCGCGGCCGCCGTCACCCCGGTCATCTCGTTGGCACTGCGCTGGAACTCCATGAGACCGGCCAGTGTGTCGCCGCCCGGCGGCGGGGCCGCGATTTGAACGCGCAAATAGGGAGAGCTGCTTAGAATCAGCAGTCCTGCCAGCAGCAGGGGCGCCAGCCAGGATGATCCGGCGGTCTCCGGCTCATCATTCGGCAGGATGGTAGGGGCCAGGATGGCCAGACAGAGGCCGCCCAGGGTGAGATAGCGCCACGGGAACTGGGCAGAAGCGACCAGGGGCACGTGATCCCAAGCCACCGCCGAAGCCGCCGTCGTCAGCCAGACACTGCCGCCGAGCATCAGCAGCCAGAAGCCCGTTTCCAGGCGCTGGCCGCGCTGCCAGGCGCTGCGCGGCCGCAGCCACCGCCAGAGCGCCAGGACCGCCAGGGCGAAAGGCGCCAGGCCGAGCTGATAGCTGATGGGATCGTCGGGACCGGGGGTGCTGATGCCGAAGCCCCATTTGGGATCAATGAGCTGCGCCAGGTAGACGAAATGGTCGTGGAAGTTGTAGTAGCCCCCATACCACTGCTGAAGGTTAACATAACGAGACTCGACCAACGCCGGAAGCACAAAGAAGGCGGCCAGGGCCACTCCCAGCGCCATCCCCGCCAGTGGTCCCACCAGGGCCCTGGCCAACGCACGCAGGCGCCGGCCCTCCTGCTGGCGCGCCTGTCCCACAGCCAAAACCAAGGCGTAAACCAGCAGCAAGGGCGTAAAGAGCAGCGCCACCAGGTTCGAGCTCAGATGAACGGCAGCATAGGCGACCGCCGCCAGGGCAAGCGACCACGGCCCAGGTCGCAGGATCGTGCGCCGCACGCCCAGCAGCGCCAGCGGCAGCAGCGCCAACGCCAGGGACTCGGCCATGGCAGCCCGTACATAGATGTCGAGCAAGTGGTAGGGCACGTAGACGTACGCCACCGCCGCCACCAGCGCCGCCCGTTCACCCCGGCTGTCGCGGACAAAGAACCACATGCTCCAGGCGCTGAGCAGCAAAGTCACCATGAAGGTCGCCTTGACTGCGCCTTCAAGCGTCAGTGAGAACACACGATAGAGCGCTGTGCCCAGGAAGGTCGCCGCCGGAGCGTAGATATTGAAGAAGGGGTAGCCGTACCCAAAGGCCCAATCCGGCGACCACCGTGGAAAAAGCGCACCTTCGTTCCAGGTAATATTGTATTGCTGGATGAAATAGATATCATGCCGGGCATCGTGCGCGCCCCAGAAATAGCCGGGACGCAGCAGCGGCGCCAGGGCGAACAGTGCCAACAGCGTCGTGATCCAAAAAGAGGGAGAACGGTAGAAAGGCTTCATGCCAGACTAAGGCAGATCGAGGGCGTTGCCGCTGCCGGTGCGCAGGCGTTCCTGTGTCTGCCAGTTGTACAGGCCCAGGGTCAGGTGAAGGCCATCGGGCGCCTGCACTGGAATGGTCAGGTGGTAGGTGTCAGTCACGATCTCGCCCGGCTGCCAGGTCGTCATGGGGCGGACGCCGGCCTGCGGCTGGACGTCGACCTGGGCATAGCTGGCGCCGGACGCGTCCTCGGCATGGACAAAAACGTTGTAGTCGAAATCGAGGGGCTGCAAAGCCAGCCATGTGGCCTTCAAGGTGACGTCGCTGCCCGGCGCTGTGGTTCCCTGGCGCTCCAGATTCAGAAGCATGACCTGTTGATCGCCGAAGGTGGCGGCAGCAGCGGGCGGCACGTCGTAGACCAGCATGTCCGGGGAGAGGAAAGGCACAGCAGCCAACAGGGGCAGGATCAGCAGCGCCGCCCACAGCGGGGCCTGGCGCAGACCGGGCAGAAACCGCAACGCCGACGCAGCCGTGGCTGCCAGCAGAGGCAGGGCGAGCAGCAGCAAATACCACGGCGCCGGCGTCGTCGCCCGGATGAAGGCGACCCGCTCTGCCACCTCATCCAGGCTTGCCGCAACCAGGAGTCCCCCCAGCGCCAGCGGCCAGAGCCAGGGCCCACGCGGGATGGACCGGCGATCGGCCAACGCCCAGATGGCTACGATCAGCAGGCCCAGCAGGCCAAAGCCAAGTGAGAAGCTCAAGGCAGGGCGCGCTGCAGCTATCCCCATCGCATCGGTGACCCAGGCCCAGCCAGGCTCGACGAGTTGGTAGAGCTGGACACCCTGGCTGTCGCCCGCCGCCTGCACGGTGCGCGACCAGGGCGTGGTCAGGAACAGCCCCAGCCCGGCGCCGGCCAGAACCGCCACCGCCGCCGGCCAGCGCCGCCGGCTCAGAGCCAGGACCAGCAGCACTGCCGCCGCCCACAGCCCCAGGCCCGGCAAAGCGCTCAGGGCGATGAAGCTGCCCAGGCCGGCAAGCACCCACCCCCAGCGCCCCGGCGCGACCATACCCCAGGCTGCCAGGGTCAGCCCGGCCGTCACCCAGAGCACAGCCGGAGCGCCGGTGATGTAGATAGCGCCGAGCACAGGAGGCGCCAGGACGGCCAGGAGCGCTGCCAGGACGCCGGCGCGAACCCCCGCCAGGAGACTCACCCATCCGAGAAGGGCTGCGGCCAGCACTGCCAGGGCCAGGCCCATGCTGAGCTTGACCGCCGCCACACCGCTCAGGCCCACCAGCCGCCCCATGCGGGCGACCCCATAGGCCCACGGTCCCTCCCCACGCCAGCGATCCGAGGTCTGGCCCAATGCCAGGCCCTCGCCCCGTTCGAAGCTATACAGCTTGAGCACCGACAGCGGACCTGACTGGCTCGCAGGCAGGCCGGGACGGGTCAGCGGCGCCCACGCAGGCGCGGACAGCAACAGCGCCACAAGGACGTATCCGGCAAGTGCGCTCACCGCCCCGAAGCGACCAGACATGGGACGATTATAGCACAGAGAACATGCGGACTTGTCAGGTCAGGCTCGGCGGCGCCAGGTTGAGCACGCCGCCCTCCAGGCTCGTCACCTTGACGAGGGAGACCACCGGGACCCCAAAGCGCTCCAGCTCCCGGCGCCCCTGTTCGAACGCCTTCTCCACCACGACGCCAAAGGCTGCGATCTCAGCCCCCGCCTTGAGCACGAGGTCCCCCAATGCCGCCAACGTGACACCCTGGGCCAGAAAATCGTCCACGATGTAGACGCGTGCGCCCTTGGGGATGACGTGGCTGCCCAGGTACAGCGTCACCGGCCTGTTCCTGGTGCGGCTGAAGGAATCGATCGCGTAGTAACCGCCCTCGGGAAGGGTGATCGGACGGCTCTTCTTGGCAAACACGACTGATGCCGGATGCGGCCACTGCTCATTGTTGACGGTCATGGCGGTGAAGACGGCGATGCTAATGCCCGACGCCTCAGCCGTGAAGATGACGTCGATGGACTGCTGCTGCACCACCCGCGCCAACACCGTGCCTGCGTAGGCGCTGAATGTATAGTCGATACGGTGGTTGAGCAGCGTATCGACGTTGACAATGCTGTCACCAACAGCTTTCCCCTGCTCGCCCACCAGGGCATTAATGCGTTCAAGTAGGTACATGGCTGCGCTCGCTCAGAACCGGCCGGGAACAAAGAAGAGGCGCCCTTGCACAAGGCGCCTCGTTGCGGAATGGAGTTTAGCACAGGCCTGCACCGGAGTGGCAAGCGGCGCTGCAGGATCGTGCGGCAGGCTGGCGCTACTCGCCGCCGGCTTCTAGCCGATCACGGCCCACACTTCCAGCTTGGTGCGCACGCGACGGATGACCTCATCCGTGAAATCCGATGTCGTGTAGTGCCCACCGAGGTCGAAGGTGCGCACGCCCTCATAGACCGCCTCCAGCGTCGCCTCGTAGACGGCACGCGCGGCACGTGTCGTGGCAGGCGTGTCGATGTAGTTGAGCAGGGTCGCTCCCGCCAGGATCATGGCCATGGGGTTGGCCAGGTTCTTGCCCTGCAGCGATGGCGCCGTGCCGTGCGGCGCCTCGGCCATTACCACCTTGACCTTGAAATTTGCGTCGAATGACAACAAGAGGGACTCGGAGCCGGCGATGGAGCCAAACATCTGCAGCACCAGGTCGCTCAGGCAGTCGCCATCCCGGTTCAGCGACGGAATGACCATCGCCTCGCCGGCATTGGTGATCAGCAGCGCATAGGTGGCGTCGATAAGCTGGGGCTCGTAGCGCACACCGGGATAGCGGCGGGCGGCGGCATCCATTTCTTCCTTCAACATCCCTTCGTAGACGGGTGAGACCGTCCACTTGGGGCCGCCAAAGACCTTGGCGCCCGTACGCCGGGCATGGTAGAAGCTGTACTCGGCGACGGCGCGGCAGGTGCTGCGGCTGATCTTCTCGGTGCGGTAAGCCCATTCGTCGCCATTGCTGTCTTCCCGCCATTCCTGGGCGCCGTAGGCGTCATCGACGGCCATCCGCACCACCGTGATCGGCGAATGCACACCGCCAGTGGGACGCACGTTAGGAATACGCCGCCCGGTGCGAACGATGACCTTGCCATCCACTTCCTTGCGCAGAATGGCGTTGGGGCTGCCCACATCCCCTGCCGTCTCCGGAGTGATCGTCGCTGCCTTGAGGCCGAAACCCGTGGCCGCCAGAGCGGCGGCCGCATCCAGCACGACCTGGTTGCCGGTGCGGCGGCGATTCTCCAGGCTCAGATCGAAGGACAGAAAGGTCAGGGGTATGCCAAGCACCCCCGGATCGAGGACGCGCAGGGCCTCCGCCAGAAGTTCCTGGCCCGTCTGATCGCCCTGCATGACGACAATGGTGGGGGTGGAAGGATCCATGTGACTGAGTTCTCCTCGCTGAAGACTGGCGCAGCCGCAGGCCGGCGCCAGGTTATCGTAGCGGGATGGGTGCGCTGGTGTCAAAAGGCGGCGGCGATCGCGACCTAAGGTAGAATTGCCCCGTACGCGCCGCGGGCAAGAAGACACGTGGGCGAGGAAACCTCGCCCCTACGCCACCCCACCCGCTCTCTGCTAGCTGCTGTCTGCCACCTGCTATCTGCTACCCCCATGCGCCTCGGCATCGATATTGGCGGCACGTTCACGGACTTCGTCCTCTGCGACGAAGCCGGCGGTGAACTCCAAACGCACAAACTCCTCTCCACACCCGACGACCCGGCTCACGCTGTGTTTGCCGGGTTGTCCCATTTGCTGCACGGGGACGGTCCCGTCCCCCTGTCCATCGTGCACGGGTCCACCGTCGCCACCAATGCCCTGCTCGAGCGCAAGGGCGCGCGTACGGCGTTTGTGGCCACAGCGGGCTTTCGTGATCTGCTCACGATCGGCAGGCAGAACCGCAGCCATCTTCACGACTTTGGCGCCGGTCGACCGGCGCCCCTGATCCCGCCCGAACGCTGTTTTGAAGTGAACGAACGCGTCGATCACCGCGGCCATGTGCTCATGCCGTTGGCCGCCGATGAGCTGCCGGCGCTTGTGGCAAAGCTGCGGGCAGAAGGCGTCGAAGCCGTGGCCGTCTGTCTGCTCTTCTCGTTCCTCCACCCCGAGCACGAACAGGCGATTGCCGCCCCCCTGTCCGCAGCGGGCATCGACGTCTCCATCTCCAGCGACATTCTGCCCGCTTTTCGCGAATACGAGCGCGCCAGCACCACCGCCATCAACGCCTATGTCTCACCGGTCATGGACCGGTACATTGGCCGGCTGGCCGGGCGGCTGGGCGCGCATCTGCGCATCATGCAGTCCAACGGCGGCAGCCTCTCGGCCGGCGCGGCCAGGCGGCAGGCGGTGCGCTGCATCCTCTCCGGCCCTGCCGGCGGCGCCGTGGGGGCGCTGCAGGTCGCCAGGATAGCCGGTTACGACCGCGTCCTCACCTTTGACATGGGCGGCACCTCCACCGACGTCTCCCTGCTCGACGGCGACATCCGCGTGACCAGCGAGGCCGAGATCGGCGGCCTGCCGATCGGCGTTCCGGTCATCGACATCCACACGGTCGGCGCTGGCGGCGGTTCGCTTGCGGGCATCGATGTGGGCGGCGCCCTGCAGGTGGGGCCCCAGAGCGCGGGCGCCGATCCCGGACCCGCCTGCTACGGCCGCGGCGGCGTCCTGACCACGGTCACCGATGCCAACCTGGTGCTCGGCCGCCTGCCCGCCGAGCATTTCCTGGGCGGGCAGATGCCCCTGGATACCGAAGCTGGCGCTGCGGCCCTGGACGCATTGGCCCGGCAGGCGGGCGTGCGGGCGCAGGACGGACTCTCGGCAGGTGAAGCAGCGGCGCTGGGCGTCGTGCAGATCGCCAACGCCCACATGGAAAGGGCGCTGCGCGTGATCTCCGTCGAGCGCGGCTACGACCCCGCTGACTTCACGCTGGTTTCCTTCGGGGGCGCCGGCGGGCTCCACGCCTGCGACCTGGCCCGCAGCCTGGGCATGCGGCGGGTCCTCATCCCCCCGACCGCCGCGGTGCTCTCTGCCTTCGGCATGCTGGTCGCAGACGTGGTCAAGGACGATGTCCAGACCGTCATGCTCTCCTACTATCCTGAGACCCTTCGCTCCGCTCAGAGTGACAGAACAGTGAGCGTCGAACTCGAACGGCTGTTGGCCCCCCTGATGGATCGCTGCCGGTCAGGACTGTTGGCGGATGGTGTGCCGGCCAGCCGCATCGAGCTCTATCCCCAGCTCGACATGCGCTACCGGGGCCAGTCCTACGAGCTGACGATCCCGTTCACGGATGGCTTTCTCGCCGCTTTTCACGCCGGCCACGAGCGTCTGTACGGACACAGTGACCCGGAGGCGCCCATCGAGATCGTCAACGTGCGGGTGCGCGGCGTCGGCAAGGTCGATCCACCCTCGCTGACCAGGGTCAACCCAGGCCCATCCGATCCCACGCTGGCGCTGCTCGGCCAGCGCCGGGTCGTGCAGTCCAACGGCACGGCAGTCCAGGCGCCTCTGTACGACGGTGGGCGCCTGCGGCCGGGTCACCGCCTCAGCGGCCCGGCGCTTGTGGTGCAGCCCGACACAACGATCCTGCTCGCGGCCGGCGACGCCGCCGAAGTCGATCCCTGGGGGAACCTGGTGGTGACCCTGGCGTAGCGGCGGCAGAGCCGGCGAGCCGCCACCATCCGGGAAGGACAGGCGCAGGCAGACAAGGCGACCAGGACGGCCAGACGCCAGCGCTCTGTCCTGAGCTCTACCTTTGTCGAAGCCTATACCCGCGAGGTCCTGGCCAGGTTTGACAGCGCCCTTTTCCTGAAGGAGCTCGGACCCGAGGCCCGGGTGGTAGCGTTGTTCTGCGTCGAGGGCGAACCTGCGGCCTGCCATCGTTCGCTGCTGGCTGCACGCCTGGCTGAAGAACAGGGGGGCAGCGTCAGGCACCTGGTGCCGAACACATAACGCGACGGGATTCTTCTCATAACCGTAGGGGCGACCGGCCGGTCGCCCCTACAACATCACCTACCATCCATATGATCCCATGTATATGGTTGGGCATGACCACGAATTCATCCGAATACAGGCGAATTTCTTGCCTGACTTCCGCCGACCGGAACCACTCTTCCTGCGCAACCGTGCCAAGCGCCGACAAGCGCATCACGCCATCAGCTACTTCCCCAAACAGGCACTCCCGCTTGTAGGTGACCAATGTCACGAAATAGCCACCCGCATGTGTATAGTCGTGCCAGGGCAGACGAATGGTATGGCGGTGATGGTGGTCAGACAATCGATTCATGACGGGAGCATTGGCGGATTCGGCAATGGTAGGGGCGACCGGCTGGTCGTCCCTACGGCCAATCCCGAACTTCGATGATATCATCACCAATCATACGACAGTGAAAGAAGATCCATTCACCCCCCACCAGCACGACCCCAATCCTAACCCGCCCTCGGAAGACCCATCCTTTGTGTTGGCCGGGGTCCGCGGCGGCGAGATAACCCTGGACGTCGCCGACCTGCGGCGGCTGCCGGTCACGGTTGTGAGCGACTGCACCATCGTCAGCACCGGCCACGGCACGTCCGGGCCGTTCACCTTCACCGGCGTGCGGCTGGTCGATCTGCTGGCTGCCCATGTTGACCCCGGTCAGACATGGTCGCAAGTTGAAATCCTCAGCGGCGATGGCTTCGGGACGCGCCTCCGGCGGGCAGAGCTGGAGGCGCCAGGCAGAACCGGCCAGATCGTGCTGGCCTACGGCATCGACGGCGCCCCCCTGACGCGAGCGCAGGGCCTCGTCCGTCTGATCGTGCCTGCGGAAACGGACGACGCCCTGCGCCAGGTGAAGTGGGTGGGCCGGATCAACGTGCGCGGCTGACCCGGCGGGCGCTTCCTGAAGCTCAGGCAGGAGTCACTGCCGAGACTTCTACGGGCGGCGCCGCCACACCCAGGGTCCGGCCAAACGGGAACAAGGCCAGCGGCACCAGCTTGATGTGCTGCTTGGCAAAGGGGATGCCGATGATGGTGATGGTGAGGATCAAGGCCGAGGTGAGGTGGACGAGCGTGATCTCCCAGCCGAACAGGATCGCCCAGGCGATGTTGAAGAGCAGAGTGAGACCCGACCAGGGGTTGCTCGTTTCCAGCACCTCCTTGCCAAAGGGCGCCAGGTTGGCGACGCCGATCTTGATCGACTGCACGCCAAAGGGGATGCCGATGATGGTGATGCACATCACCAGGCCGCCGAGGATGTAGCCGATGCTGGCGAAGAGTCCACCGAAGATGAGCCAGATGATGTTGCCAAGACAAGACATGGTGGAGACCTCTGTGAGAAAGGGCGCGATGAGGTTGCAGCCCTGAATCGATCTACGCAGCGCGGGCGGAAAAGTTGCGGCGACGGGTGGCGGCCTGAGGAACCACGCGGAGGCGCACAACGTCAGACGTGGTGCTTGGTGCTTGGCGGGAGGGTTGTGCTAGGCTTCGACGCTCCAACTTGCCGCTGCGCAGGCCGACAGGACGCGCACTGCCAAGGCTTCATCCCTACCTGGAGAAATCATGCATCACAAATCGCTGCTGGAACTGTGGCGCGAGGAATTCGGCGCCTACACGACCACCATCTTCCGCCGTGACCTGCTGGCGGGCATCACCGTGGCAGCCGTGGCGCTGCCCCTGGCCCTGGCCTTCGGCGTCGCCTCCGGCGCCTCGGCGGCGGCCGGCCTGGTCACCGCCATTCTCGCCGGCTTCATCATCGGCGCGCTTGCCGGCGCACCCTACCAGATCTCAGGACCCACCGGGGCCATGAGCGCCGTTCTCATCGTGCTGGCCCAGCGCTACGGGCTGCCAGGCATCTGGATTGCCGGCGCCATGGCCGGCATCCTCCTGCTGATCATTGGCCTGCTGCGGCTGGGGCGCTTCATCGCCTTTGTGCCTTCGCCCGTCATCACGGGCTTCACCTCCGGGATTGCCCTGATCATCGCCATCGGCCAGATCGACAACCTGTTGGGCATCAAGACCCCCGGCGCCGATTCAGCGGCAGCCAAGCTGCTGGGCTATTTCCGGGTTCCCTTCACCGTCGACTGGCACGCCCTTGCCATCGGCCTGCTGGTCATCCTGGCCATGATCTTCTGGCCCAAGAAGTGGAATGCACGCTTCCCGGCATCCCTGCTCGGCATCATCGCGGCCACGCTCATCACCATCCTGCTGGGCTGGCAGATTCCCGTGATCGGCGAAATTCCCCAGCGCCTGCTGTTGGCCGATCGCCTGACCTTCGCCAACATCCCGTGGAATCACCTGTCGGAATTCATTGCCCCGGCGCTGACCATCACGGCCCTGGGAGCCGTCGAGAGCCTGCTCTGCGGCGCCGTCGCCAGCAACATGACCGGCATCCGCCTGGCCGCTAACCAGGAGCTGATCGCCCAGGGCGTGGGTAACGTTATCATCCCCTTCTTTGGCGGTGTTCCCGCCACGGCCGCCATCGCCCGCACCAGCGTGGGCATCAAATCGGGGGGACAGACGCGCATGGTCAGCCTGGTCCATGCCTCCGTCCTGCTGCTCTCGATGATCGCCCTGGCCCCGGTCATGTCGCGCATTCCGCTGTCGGCGCTGGCGGGCGTGTTGATGGTGACCGCATGGCGGATGAACGAATGGGAATCCATTCGCTACATGTTCAGCCACCGCTTCAAAACGGCAATGATCGCGTTTACCATTACACTGTTGGCCACGATCACCCTGGACCTCACCCAGGCCATCCTGATCGGCACCTTCCTTTCCGGCGCCATCTTCCTCAACCAGATCGCCGGCATGCAGATCGAGGTCCAGGAAGTCGATCCCGACAAGCTCCGCCAGCGCGGGATCGAGAATGCCGGCGGCTGCCGCCACGTGCGCGTCGCCTATCTCACTGGTCCCCTCTTCTTTGCCGCCACCGGCCAATTCAACGAAGCCTTCGCGCACCTGGAAGACACGCATGCCCTGATCCTGTCGATGCGTGGGGTGCCGTTGATCGACACCTCCGGCCTCTTCGCCCTGACCCACCTGCAGGAGCGGCTCCACCAGATCGGCGGCACCCTGATGCTGACCGGCCTGGCTCCCCAGGTGCACCAGATGCTGGTGCGCGGAGGCCAGATCCATGACATCGGCGAGGCAAACGTCTTCTGGAGCTCCGACCAGGCCATCGTCGAGGCCGAACGCCGCGGTTGCGCTTTCTGCGGCGCCGAGACCGCGGCCGCGTAGCCAGACTCCATGCCCACCATGCTCCCCAAACTCCGCCATCTCGATATCAACTTCACCATGCACCAGCGGCGGCCCTCACTGGTCGTGCAGGACCCGCTGCAGCTCTCGGACCGCTACCTGATCCTGCCGCGGGCGCTCGGGGCGGCGCTCATGCTCTGCGACGGCAGGCACGAGGCCGGCGACATGGCGGCCATCCTGGTCCGTGACTACGGGCTGCGCATCGAACAGGCGGTGGTGGACGACCTGCTGCTGGCGCTGGACGAGGCGCTCTTCCTCGAAAACGAGCGCTCGGCGCAGGCCCTGGAAGCCGCCATCCGGTCGTTTCGTTCGCTGCCCGCGCGGCCGGCCACCATCGCCGGCGCCGGCTACCCCGCCGATGCGGAGGCGCTGCGCCTGCAATTCGACCGCTACCTGGAAGAAGTGGGGCCGGTGGCGCCGCTGCCTGCGGGGGGCCGGGCGCTGATCAGCCCGCACATCGACTACCAGCGAGGCCACAAGGTCTATGCCCGCGTCTGGAAACAGGCAGCGGCCATGGCCCAGGCGGCGGAGCTGGTGGTCATCCTGGGGACCGATCACTACGGCGGCTTCAACCCGGTCACGCTGACCCGCCAGAGCTATGCCACGCCCTACGGGGTGCTGCCGACGGAGCTTGGGATCGTGGACGCTTTGGCCACGGCCCTCGACCCCGCCAGGGCGTTTGCCGGGGAGCTCTATCACCGCCGCGAGCACGCGATCGAGCTGGTGGCCGTGTGGCTCCATCACATGCGCCAGGGCCAGGCCGTGCCGGTGGTCCCGATCCTGGTCGGGTCCTTCCAGCCCCTGCTGGCCGGGGAGGGCAGCTCGCCCGACCAGGACCCCGCCTTTGCCGTATTGCTACGCGAACTCGCCCACCTCACCACGGGCCGACGCACGCTCTACGTCGCATCCGGCGACCTTGCGCATATCGGCCCGGCCTTCGGAGGCGAGCCTGTGGGCATCGTCGAACGGGCGGACCTGGCGACCCACGACGAAGAGCTTATCGGGCACCTGTGCGCCGGGGATGCCGAGGGGTTCTGGCGCTTCATCCAGCGCACCGAAGACCGGAACAACGTGTGCGGCGTTTCGCCCTTCTACCTGACGCTCAAGCTGTTGGGGCCGGTGGAAGGGCAGCGAGCTGGCTATGCGGTCTGCCCGGCCGACGACCACAACACCTCGGTCGTCTCGGTGTGCGGGGTGCTGTTCGGATAAAAAAGTACGGCGCACCCAGCGAACGACGTTCGTTGACGAACGACGTTTGCCGGATGCGCCGCACATGCGTACGCAGATGGGGCTGGACTTAGAAGTCCATGCCGCCCATGCCACCACCGGGGGCTCCGCCACCGGGCATGGGCTTCTCCTTCTCGGGGATATCGGTCACGAGGGCTTCCGTCGTCAGGATCATGGCGGCGATGCTGGCGGCGTTCTCGACGGCGCTGCGGGTGACCTTGGCCGGGTCGATGATGCCGGCGTCGACCATGTCCACCCAGGTCTCGGCCATCACGTCGAAGCCGATGCGCATGTCGCCCTTCTTGTTGCGGCGGCGAACTTCCTCGACGATCACGGCGCCATCGTAGCCGGCGTTCTGGGCGATCCAGCGCATGGGCTCCTCAAGGGCGCGGCGCAGAATCTTGACGCCGATGGCCACGTCGCCGCTGCTGTCCTTCTCGGCGGCATCCAGGGGGGCTGCGGCGCGAATCAGGGTGACGCCGCCGCCGGGCACGATGCCCTCTTCCACGGCAGCACGGGTGGCGCTCAGGGCGTCCTCAACCCGGTGCTTCTTTTCCTTCAGCTCGACCTCGGTGCCGGCGCCCACCTTGATGATGGCGACGCCGCCGGCCAGCTTGGCCAGGCGTTCCTGCAGCTTCTCACGGTCGTAGTCGCTGGTGGAGGCATCGATCTCAACCCGGATCTGGTTGATGCGGCCCTGGATGTCGGCGTCGGAACCGCGACCGCCCACGACCGTGGTCTCGTCCTTGGTGGAGACGACCTTGTCGGCGCGGCCCAGGTCGGCAATGGTCACGCTGTCCAGCTTGCGGCCCAATTCCTCGGTGATCACGGTGCCGCCGGTCAGGACCGCCAGGTCCTGCAGCATGGCCTTGCGGCGATCGCCAAAGCCAGGGGCCTTGACGGCGAGGACGTTAAACACGCCGCGCAGCTTGTTCAACACCAGAGTCGCCAGCGCTTCGCCGTCGATGTCCTCGGCGACGATGACCAGGGTGCGCTTGCCAACCTGGATCAGCTTCTCGAGCACGGGAACCAGGTCCTGGGCAGCGCTGATCTTCTTGTCGTGGATCAGGATGTAGGGTTCTTCCAGGCTGGATTCCATCCGGTCGGGGTTGGTGATGAAATAGGGGCTGATGTAGCCACGGTCGAACTGCATGCCTTCGACGTACTCGGTCTCGAAGCCAAGGGACTTGCCTTCTTCGACGGTGATGACGCCATCTTTGCCGACCTTGTCCATGACATCGGCGATGAGCTTGCCGATTTCCTGGTCCTGGGCCGAAATGGCGGCCACGGCGGCGATGCGGTCATAGGTGCTGATGGGGATGGCCATCTCGGTGATGGCCTTGGAGACGGCGGCGGTGCCCTTCTCGATGCCGCGCTTCAGCAGCATGGGGTTGGCGCCCGCAGCGACGTTGCGCAGACCTTCGTTGACGATGGACTGGGCCAGCACGGTGGCGGTGGTGGTGCCATCGCCGGCGACATCGTTGGTCTTGGTGGCGGCTTCTTTCAGAAGCTGGGCGCCCATGTTCTGGAAGGGCTCCTCCAGCTCGATTTCCTTGGCCACGGAGACGCCGTCATGGGTGACGGTGGGGGCGCCCCACTTCTTGTCGAGGGCAACGTTGCGGCCCTTGGGGCCGAGGGTGATCTTGACGGAATTGGCCAGCGAATCGACGCCCTTCTTCAGTTCTTTGCGGGCATCCTCGCCGTAGATAATCTGCTTAGCCATTGCTCAGGTTCCTTCTTTAGCGATTGAAAAGGGATTGGGGCAGGAGGTGGGGAAGATGTCAGGATTCGACGATGGCGAGGATGTCGCTCTCGCGCAGGATCAGGTACTTGTTGTCGTCGATCTTGACCTCGGTGCCGGCGTACTTGGCGTAGAGCACCACATCGTCAACTTTGAGATCCAACGGGATGCGCTCGCCCTTGTCGTCGCGGTTGCCGTTGCCGATGGCGATGACACGGCCTTCCTGCGGCTTCTCTTTGGCAGATTCGGGGAGCACGATGCCAGACGGCGTGCGGGATTCCTTCTCGGTGGGGAGGACGACCACGCGGTCGCCCAACGGTCGCAGCTTCATGGGATGGAAACCTCCAGACAAATATAGGAATAGTGGATTGACTGGTTGTGGAGGGCGACGTTAGCGATCACCCCCTGGTCCTACACAACGTTAGCACTCTCAGGTCAAGAGTGCTAACGACCCCATCATAGTCATCTGTCCATTTCCTGTCAAGTCCCTGTCGCCACTTTTTTCAAAAATCCCTTTCGCCGGCGCCGCACCGCCCGCAGCCGCTAGCTCTGGGCGCAGGTGCGCATCCCCACGAGGGCGGGCTGGGAGTTGGGGTTCATGTCGAGCGCCTTCTGGAACCAGATCTCGGCATCCGGGCAGTTGCGAGGCTCACCATACAGGTAGGCCAGACCCAGCGTGAAGTAGTAGGCTTCGTTTTGAACGCCGAGCTCGATGCCCTTCTTCAGCGGTTCGACCGCATCCTCGAAGCGCTGGCGGCGGTAGAGCGCCATCCCGAGATGGGCGAACGCCTCGCCGTTGTCAGGGTTCAGCTCCACGGCCTTTTGCAGCTCGATGATGGCGCGCTCGGGGTCGTCCTGGTAATAGTAAGCCCAGCCCAGGGCGTCATACGCCTGGCTGAACTTGGGATTCACCTGGATCGCCTTGCGATAGGCATCGGTCGCCGCGGCATAGTCTTCCAGGGCTGAGTAGTTGAGCCCCGACTCGTAGTAGAGCCAGGCGAGCTTGGGATGGCTGGCCACAGCATCCTGGTAGGCGGCGATAGCTTCCTGGTATTTGCCCTGCACGTGGTAGGCATAGGCCAGGGCGCGCTGGCCATCGACGTTCTTGGGATCCAGGCGCACGGCTTCCAGCCCCTCCTCTTCTGCCCGCTTCCAGTTGCCCAGGTCGGCGTAGATCTCCGAAAGGTAGGCGCGGCCCTCGGGAAGCTGGGGATCGCGATCGACCGCATTGATGGCGTATTCCACGGCTTCGTTGAGGTTCTTGTTCCAGTCCAGAGCCCAGGCCAGGACGGCATTGTTAAAGGGTTTGTCGGGCGCCAGCTTGTAGGCCTGGCGGGCGCTTGCCAGGGCGTCCTTGTAGGCGCCGTTGTAGACCTGCAGACGCGCCATCTGCGCCCAACTGTCCGCCTCGTCCGGCCGCACGGCCAGATAGTCCCGGTAGGCCGTAATGGCGTCTTCAAGCCGGCCGTCCTGATAGGCCACATCCGCCGCCAACAGGAAGTTGGCCGGCGAGGGGGTCGGGGTGGGCGTCGGCTGGAAGGGATTTGGCACCAGCCCCGGCTGCCGCAAAACGAGGAATGCCACGACGATCACCAGCGCGCCGAACATCAGAATGCGGTTGCGGCGCTGGTTACGACGACGTTTGCGGCTGTCGCTGATGTACATAGAGGGCGGAAGGCCGGAAGGAATTCCGGCCGCGGGCAGCCAGGGACCTCTGCCGTTTCGCTGCGAACGGCGGAGGCCGGCGACCTGCGGGCCGAAACCTGATTATAGCACGGCGCTCACTCGCTCGCGGCAAAACCTGCCTGGGCGCGAGCGGTGCTTACGGCCTCCCACAACGGGGCGTGCAGGGGCCCGTTGCTGGCCACCACCTGGTGCTTGCCCAGGCGCAGGGGCTGGCCATCGTAGCCGGTGACGGTTCCGCCCGCGGCCAGCACCAGCACCACGCCCGCGGCGTAGTCCCAGGAGGACAGATGGCCCTCCCAGTAGCCGTCGAGGCAGCCTTCGGCCAGGAGCGCCAGCTCCAGGGCGGCCGAGCCGGCCCTGCGCACGCCCTGCGAACGCAGGATGATGTGGGCGTACTCGGCCATGTTGTTGTCCGGGTTGACGGCGCGGCTGTAGGGAAAGCCCGTCGCCAGAAGGCTCTCGTGCAGATCGTCGACCTGCGACACCCGCAGGGCCTGGCTGGTCCCGACCCACGCCCCCTGGCCCACTGCTCCCCAGTAGGTGCGCTGCCGCACCACATCCTGGATGACGCCCAGCTCGGGCCGGCCATCGACCCACATGCCGATGGAAACCGCAAAGGAGGGATAGCGATGGGCGAAGTTCGTGGTGCCATCCAGGGGATCGACGATCCAGACGGCGCCGCTGCTGCCCTGCCGGCTGCCCCCTTCCTCCTCGGCCTGGATGCCGTCCTCCGGGAAACGCGAGCGAATGACCCCCAGGATCAGGTCCTGGCTGGCGACATCGGCCTCGGTCACCAGGTCGAAGCTGTTGCTCTTGCGCTTGATGCGCTCGGGGCCGTTGCGGTGGATGGCCAGCAGGAGCGCCCCGGCCTGCTGCGCGAGCGTCACCGCCGTGGTCAGGGCGTCGTAGTAACGATAGGCAGGCGGAATGGGAAGTTCGGTTTGGTTTGAGCTTGACATAGGGTTTGCAGGTTTTGAGTCCCTTGACAGGATTATGGCAATGGAGGCGCCAGCCGCATCACGCCGCCCTTTTCCAGGAGCCGGAAATAGGCGGCAAGGGCGGGTCCCTGGGCCCGGCCTGTCTCCAGCTCCACCAGGCGGGCGATCTCGGCCAGGGTGCGGCGGCCGTCCGCCCAGTACTCGGCGTAGGCCCGGACGCCCATCCAGCCGGGCACGTCGCGGTAGAGCTGCTCCCAGGCCGCGGCGTCGGGTGCAGACAGAGGGATGGGGGGCAGCGGCGAGGCCAGGTCCATGATGGGGCCGCGGTAGAGGCGCTGCGGCACGAGCTCGCCATCGGGCACAGGCTGCGCCGGCGGCGCCAACGTTTCGGGAAGAGCGCCCACGTGAGCCAATTGGTCTTGACTACGCGCAATCACCTTGTTCGTCGTACTATCCGCATCGTCGCGCCACGCCGCCGGCTCCGCGCTCAGGGGGGCGAGGCGCTCCAGGGTGGCCAGCGCCGCCCCCAAACGCTCCCGGCGGAAGGCGACCAGGTCCAGCAGCCGCCGCCAGCCCAGGTCCCGCTCGGCGGCGCCGGCATCCAGCAGCGGCGTGGTGGCATCCTGCACCTCCTGGGCCAGCCGCCGCTCGTAGCGCGCGACCATCTCCCAGCCCAGCCAGCGCGCCTGGTCGGCCCCGGCCTGCGCCAGCCAGGCCAGGTAGCCGGCGGTCAGCACACCGGCCCGCTGCAGCGAACGCGGGTCCACGTGGTCGAGGGTGTCGGCCGTCGTGTGGTAGAAGCGGTCAGGCCACTGGATGATCATGGGCGTGGGGATGCCCACGGCCGGGTCCGACGTGACCATGTGGTCGCTGCCGCCGCTGAACGGCGTAGTGGTGTAGCGGAACAGGGCGTAATCGAAGGCGCCGCCCATCGCCTTCTGTTCGTGGACCAGCTCATCACGCAGGCGTTCGAGCAGGTCGGGGGCGAAGGACGCCGCCGCCTCCGGGGGACGCTCGATCACCAGCACCGAGCCGGTCGTCTCCTGCCTTTCGCCCACCATGTCCAGGTTGATCCCGGCGACGATGGCCGGAAGACGGTCCTCATGGCTGGCCAGCCAGGCAAAGGTGCCCGTCATCTCCGGCACCCAGAGAAAGGTGAGCGTGCGCTGGAGCGGCGGCAGGGCGCCCTCGGCGATGAGCCTCTGCAGTGTCGTCGCCACTTCCAGCAGGCAGGCGGCGCCCGAAGCATTGTCGTTGGCAAAGCCCTGGGGGTGGCACAGGTGGGCGGTGGCCAGGATGGTTTCCGGGCCGGCGCCGGGCAGGGTGGCGACGACCGCCTCCATGCTGCCATCGCCGAAGCCGGCGTCGACGTGGGCGCGCAGTCTCACCGTCTCGCCCGCGGCCAGGGCGGCGCGCAGCGCGTCCCCCTGGCGGGGGGTGAGGACAAAGCCCCAGGCCTTGGCCATGCCGGGCTGCCACCAGAAGGAGGCATACTGGCGGGCGTCGGGCAGGTCGACCCGGCTGCGGCCCGGCGCCGTGGCGTCGATGTGGTCGAAGAGAATGCCGGCCGCCCCGCGTTCTGCGACCGCGGCGACATAGGTCTGGCGCACCGGCGCCCGGCTGAGCACCAGCTTGCCTGCGACGTCAAGGTTGGCATAGTCAGCGGGCCTGCCGTCGCCCACGTCCACCACCTCGTACTCGCCGTCCGCGGCCATGCTGCGCTGGATGATCGAGACCGCCGTCGCCCGGTAATCGCACAGGCGCTCGGCGCCATCGCCGCGCAGCCAGTCGAGCGTGGCCGTGCGGCAGTCCCACTCCTGGAAGGAGGGCAGCGCCCAGAACCGATCCGTCTCGGTGGCGGGGTAGCGTTCGATGACGGCGTCGACGCCGTTGGCGCGCAGCGCCGCCGCCACCCATTCCGCCGCCGCCCGGTAGCCGGGGCTAGCCTGGATGCGGTGATGCCGGGCGATCTCGGCGACATAGCGTTTGGCTGCCTCGCCGGAATAGGCCTGCTGGAGGAGTTGGATCAAAGAGGAGATGGACATAGAGACACCAGTCGTCAGTAGCCAGTCGTCAGACGTCAGCAGGTGGCAGGTGGCAAATAGCAGATAGCAGATAGCAGATAGCAGATAGCCAAAGCATGGTAGCACAAATTGGGTTCGCAGACGGCAGGCGCAACTTGCGGTAGAATCGGAGGTATGAAAAGACATTCCCCCATGCTTCTGATCGCTGTCTTCGTGGTGGTCGTTGTGCTGGCAGGCTGCGCGGCGCCGGCACAGCCGGCCGTTAAGGGCGGGGAAACCCCGCCCCTACAAACGCCAATCCGTACGGGCGTGGTCTCCACGCCCCAGGAAACGCCGGAAGGGACGGCCTCCACGCCCCAGGTAACGCCGGCCGCGACGGGCGGGGAAACCCCGCCCCTACAAACGCCAATCCGTACGGGCGTGGTCTCCACGCCCCAAGAAACGCCGGAAGGGACGGTCTCCACGCCCCAGGAAACGCCGGAAGCCACCCCCGCGCCCGTCGCCGCCGCCCGCGCCGCCACCCTCAAGGAAGGCGTGCTGCGCAGCGGGCCCGGCGCCGGTTACCCGGCCATCGGCGACATCGGCAGCGGGCAGGACGTAGCCCTGCTGGCGCGCTCTGCCGACGGCCAGTGGATCCGCCTGGACCTGGAAGGGCCGGGCGAATCCTGGATCGCGGCCTCGCTGCTGCGCCTACCCCAGGGCCTGGACCTGCGCGTGGCCGCCGCCATCCCCACACCCCCTCCCGCGCCCAAGAACCCGGTCAGCCTCGGCGAAGCGAGCGTGACCCTGCCCACCTATCCCTGGCGGTCGTTCACCCAGCCGGTCATGGATGAGGGCACGCGCTGGTCGTACGGCCGCTTTGACCGCGCCGCCTACGAGGCCAGCAACCCCCAGCCCAGCCCCAAGACCTACCGCCTGCTCACGCTCGACAACCGCTGGCTGCGGCTCACCATTATGCCGGAGCTGGGCGGGCGGCTGTACCAGATGGTCTTCAAGCCTACCGGCAACAACGAGCTCTACCAGAACCCCGTGATCAAGCCCTCGCCCTGGGGGCCGGGCCCGCAGGGCAACGGCTGGCTGGCGGCCGGCGGCATCGAGTGGGGCTTCCCCGTCCAGGAGCACGGCTACACCTGGGCCGAGCCGTGGGGCTATATCACCGAGCCGCACCCCCCGGCGGCGTCCGTCACCGTGTTCACCCAGGACCAGAACCGGCCGCAGCTCAACGTCCACATCGGCATGGAGCCGGACACGGCCGCCTTCACCCTGGACTTCGACGTGGACAACACGGGCGATACGCCGGTGCAGGCCGCCTACTGGACCAACGCCATGCTGGCGCCGGGCGCCGCCAACAAGGTGGGGCCGAACCTGCGCTTCCTCTTCCCCGGCTCGCAGATGTCGGTGCACTCCACCGGCGAGAGCGACCTGCCGGCGGCGGGCCAGGTGTTCTCGTGGCCGGTCCACAACGGGCGGGACGTCAGCCGCCTGGGCACGTGGGGCCAGTGGCTGGGCTTCTTCGCCTCGCCCCAGGCCGCAGGCGGGTGGTCGGCGGTGTATGACGGCGACGCCGACGAAGGGGTGGTGCGGGTGTTCGACCCGGCCAAGACGCCCGGCCTCAAGGGCTTCGGCCTTGGCTGGGGCCAGCCCATCGCCCCCGGCAACTACACCGACGACGATTCCAGCTACGTAGAGATGCAGGGCGGGCTGACGCCGACCTTCGACGGCACCTTCGCCCTGCCGCCGGGCCAGGGGCCAAGCTGGCGCGAGACCTGGTACCCGGTGGCCGGGATCGGCGGCATCACCGCCGCCGACGCCAACGGCGCCGCCCATCTGACCCGCGAGCCGGATGGGCTGCGGCTGCGCCTGCACAGCGTCACCAGCCGGGAAGGCGCCATCAGCGTCAGCGGTCCCGAGGGCGAGCTGCTGCACGCCTCCCTGTCGCTCGACCCGGCGCACCCGGCCGACCTCAAGCTGCCGGCCAGCAGCGGCCCGATCAGCTTCCGCTTCCAACCCACTTCCGGCCCGGAATGGAGCATGGCGGGGCTGGCGGCAGAGGGATGAGGGCGCTTGCCCGCCCTCCAACTTGGCGCCGGGGCGGGCGCACGCTTATACTAGCCCATACGTCGGGGCGTAGCGCAGTTCGGTAGCGCGCTTGGTTTGGGACCAAGAAGTCGCCGGTTCAAGTCCGGCCGCCCCGACCTTTTTGGGCCTTGTTGGGCCGCTCGTGCGACGGAACGTCCAGGGGGTGGGATTCGACTTCGCCCCCACCGTTCCGCGCCCTCACTTTCTTGCCCGGAGGCATCCGCAAGCATGGACAAGCATCCCTCGGGAATCAAGCCGGAATCGTGGCTGGTTGCGGCAGGCCGCGCTTCCGAGCCCGGCGCCCCGCTGAACGTGCCGCTGGTGCCGGCGTCGAACTTCATCATCGGCACGGTGCGCGACTACGCCCGCAATGACGGCACGCCAACCTGGGAAGCGCTCGAGGAGATCGTCGGCGGGCTGGAAGCGGGCAGGGCCGTGGCCTTCGCCTCCGGCATGGCCGCCATCGCCGCCGTGTTTGACCAGCTTCCGGCCGGCGCCGTGGTGGTGCTCCCGGATGACTGCTACCAGGGCGTGGCGGGCCTGGCGGCAGCGGGCGCCGAGAGGCAGCGCTGGTCGGTGCAGCGCCTGGCCGCGGACGATACCGCCGGTTGGGTGAGCGCCTGCGGCGCCGCCGACCTGGTCTGGCTGGAATCCCCCTCGAATCCCCTGCTCATGGTGGCGGACCTGGAGGCGATCTGCGCCGCCCCGCGCAGGCCCGGCGCCATCGTGGCGGTGGACAACACCTTCGCCACGCCGCTGAACCAGCAGCCGCTCGCCTTCGGCGCCGCGGTGTCGCTGCAGTCGGCCACCAAGTTCATCGGCGGCCACTCCGACCTGTTGGCCGGGGTTGCCACGACGAATGACGATGCCCTCTGGCAGGCCCTCAGGAGGTCCCGCGGGCTGACCGGCGCCACGCCGGGAGCGCTGGAAGCCTTTCTGGCCGTGCGCGGGGCGCGGACGCTGGCGCTGCGCCTGGAGCGGGCCCAGCAAACGGCCATGATGCTGGCGGAGCGGCTGGAGGTGCACCCGCTGGTCACGCGCGTCCGCTATCCGGGCCTGCCCTCCCATCCCACGCATGCGACGGCCAGGCGCGTGCTCAAGGGCTTCGGCACCGTCATCTCGTTCGATCTGGCGGGAGGGGCGGCGTACGCCGACGCCGTCTGCGCCAGCGTCAGGCTCATCCGCCATGCCACCAGCCTGGGCGCCGTGGAATCGACGATGGAGCGCAGGGCGGCGAATGCGGGGCAGGAACACCTGCCCCCATCGCTCATCCGGCTCAGCGTCGGCATCGAGGACGCCGGCGATCTCTGGGCCGACCTCGACACCGCCATCCGCACGGCAGCGCCATAACCCTGCCGGCGGCGGCGCTGCCAAGCGGCCCCCGGCCTGTTCTATCCATGCTTCACGGTGGGCAAGAGACGGGAACGCCGAGCCCCAGCTCGGCG
This sequence comes from Chloroflexota bacterium, assembly GCA_029782215.1. GTDB lineage: Bacteria > Chloroflexota > Anaerolineae > J102 > J102 > SSF26. Next base: position 210,487 of record JAKOVD010000079.1, on the reverse strand, counting down.
ATTTCCCAATTTCAATCCACGCTTCCCACGTAGGGAAGCGACACCGCAGAGCACGCAAAGAGCGCAGAGGATGGAATCTCAATCCACACTTCCCGTGTAGGGAAGCGACGACCTGGCCGGCAGCACTGACTCTGGCCAGGATGATTTCAATCCACGCTTCCCGTGTAGGGAAGCGACAGGGGGTCAGCCAGGACCTCGTTTCTACTGACAAACTATTTCAATCCACGCTTCCCGTGTAGGGAAGCGACATGAGTCACAACATGGCAGACACAATCCCGGTAATTTCAATCCACGCTTCCCGTGTAGGGAAGCGACCGCAGCCCTGGGGGGCGAACCCGGAGACGTAGGCATTTCAATCCACGCTTCCCGTGTAGGGAAGCGACCTCCATGCCTGCATGACCCGTCCGTGCATCAAAGATTTCAATCCACGCTTCCCGTGTAGGGAAGCGACTGGTGGCCGGCGTGCTGTCATCGTGTACGGAACATTTCAATCCACGCTTCCCGTGTAGGGAAGCGACTCATCCCACGCCCTCGCCGTCCCATACAGCTTCAGATTTCAATCCACGCTTCCCGTGTAGGGAAGCGACGACCCGGACGACGATAACACCTGGGAGTACGGCATTTCAATCCACGCTTCCCGTGTAGGGAAGCGACGCTTGCCGTGGGATTGACCAGGGCGACGCCGTACTATTTCAATCCACGCTTCCCGTGTAGGGAAGCGACATCGTCCTGGCGACAAGGAGCTAACCATGATTCCCATTTCAATCCACGCTTCCCGTGTAGGGAAGCGACATTGTGGATGGTCAGCGTGGCGCCCTGCGCCGTATTTCAATCCACGCTTCCCGCGAAGGGAAGCGACATTGACGGTTTGCCTATCCTGGCAGGGCCGGACGAATTTCAATCCACGCTTCCCGCGAAGGGAAGCGACTAGCTCATGACACGTACCCGTGGATGCCCACGAAATTTCAATCCACGCTTCCCGCGAAGGGAAGCGACAGGATAGGCCGGGAACGTCACCGGCGAGATCTCATTTCAATCCACGCTTCCCGCGAAGGGAAGCGACAACACATTGGAGACTGAACAGACTGAGCAGGTGATTTCAATCCACGCTTCCCGCGAAGGGAAGCGACGGCGCAACAATTAACGGCGTCACCGTAGCAATTATTTCAATCCACGCTTCCCGCGAAGGGAAGCGACGAGCCAGACCCGCCACCGCCACACCAGGACGACATTTCAATCCACGCTTCCCGCGAAGGGAAGCGACGGCGGGGCTGCGAATGCCAGACGAGTGGATAGATATTTCAATCCACGCTTCCCGCGAAGGGAAGCGACCATGTGCCATTGCTCTTCTTCTGCATCGTGTCCATTTCAATCCACGCTTCCCGCGAAGGGAAGCGACCCGGAGTTAGCGCCAAGCGCAGCGCCCCCCGACAATTTCAATCCACGCTTCCCGCGAAGGGAAGCGACTTCTGCCACACGCGTCTTTGTTTGTGTCATGGTATTTCAATCCACGCTTCCCGCGAAGGGAAGCGACCGTGCAGCGGATCAAACAACTGGCGGAACTGGACATTTCAATCCACGCTTCCCGCGAAGGGAAGCGACTGTTGTTGGGCCGGTTGCTGCCTTGATGTTGGCATTTCAATCCACGCTTCCCGCGAAGGGAAGCGACTAGCGATGGCTGTCAACCGATTGTCCCCAGTGATATTTCAATCCACGCTTCCCGCGAAGGGAAGCGACCTGGGTTATGAGATACCGGAGGGCCTTCCCATCGAGATTTCAATCCACGCTTCCCGCGAAGGGAAGCGACGACCGGCTTTGAGCGGGACCTGGGCAACGGCAAGATTTCAATCCACGCTTCCCGCGAAGGGAAGCGACCAGCATCGGCCGGCAGTGGGGCTGGCTGAGTGCATTTCAATCCACGCTTCCCGCGAAGGGAAGCGACCCCTGGCAGCCACGGCGGACGGCACGACCCTGAAATTTCAATCCACGCTTCCCGCGAAGGGAAGCGACTCCCATTGATGCACGTTGGCCACGTCATCCCGAAAATTTCAATCCACGCTTCCCGCGAAGGGAAGCGACATAGGGGCGCTTCGCCGTGCCATCCAGCTTGTAATTTCAATCCACGCTTCCCGCGAAGGGAAGCGACCTTGCCCGTGCCGAAGCTGCCGCACACAGTCACATTTCAATCCACGCTTCCCGCGAAGGGAAGCGACGGTGGCGTTCGGCGAGAACTGCCCGTACTGCAACATTTCAATCCACGCTTCCCGCGAAGGGAAGCGACACGCAGTGGGCACGGGACGCCATGGTGAGCATCATTTCAATCCACGCTTCCCGCGAAGGGAAGCGACCGCCTCGGCGACTTGCAGCAGGACCATGGAGCGATTTCAATCCACGCTTCCCGCGAAGGGAAGCGACCTGTGGCCTCATCCGTGCGGTCGGTGTTGTCGATATTTCAATCCACGCTTCCCGCGAAGGGAAGCGACCCACGAACTCGATCGACTGCTGCTCGATGTTCGAATTTCAATCCACGCTTCCCGCGAAGGGAAGCGACCCGGCGGAGGATCACACTACTGGAGGTGGTCAAGTATTTCAATCCACGCTTCCCGCGAAGGGAAGCGACCCAGATGTCGTAGAACACCCCGTTCTGGTACACATTTCAATCCACGCTTCCCGCGAAGGGAAGCGACCTGTACACCGTTTATTGTGCTGCCTGCGGGAATAATTTCAATCCACGCTTCCCGCGAAGGGAAGCGACAATAGGCTTCTTGCAGCAGGGAGGTTGCCCACCAATTTCAATCCACGCTTCCCGCGAAGGGAAGCGACCGCTGGAGGAGCCGGTCATGGTGACGATGCCGTAATTTCAATCCACGCTTCCCGCGAAGGGAAGCGACCTTTAGCGGTCGTGGGCCAGAATGGCGGCAGTGGCATTTCAATCCACGCTTCCCGCGAAGGGAAGCGACCTCAACACGCAGCAGGCGGAGATTGAGACCCTGCAGATTTCAATCCACGCTTCCCGCGAAGGGAAGCGACGCGGCTTCGAGGACCTTGCGCATGTCGGCATCTTCATTTCAATCCACGCTTCCCGCGAAGGGAAGCGACCGGCCGCCGCTGTCCCGCCCTCATGGCCGGTGATATTTCAATCCGCGCTTCCCGCGAAGGGAAGCGACGTGGCTACACGTATAGCGGCGGCGTCTACGTTACATTTCAATCCACGCTTCCCGCGAAGGGAAGCGACATGAACGCCCGCCACTTCGACCGCCGTTACTCAATTTCAATCCACGCTTCCCGCGAAGGGAAGCGACTACGGTGCCCGGTGGGGCGCTGATTCTGGTCGAATTTCAATCCACGCTTCCCGCGAAGGGAAGCGACATGTGGGCACCCTTCGCCCTGCTCGCAGGAATATTTCAATCCACGCTTCCCGCGAAGGGAAGCGACGGTTGCAGGCCGCGCAGGAGTCGGGCGTACTCGAAATTTCAATCCACGCTTCCCGCGAAGGGAAGCGACTACGGTGCCCGGTGGGGCGCTGATTCTGGTCGAATTTCAATCCACGCTTCCCGCGAAGGGAAGCGACCACCCTCGCGGCGCTTGTCTCGCAGCTTGGATACATTTCAATCCACGCTTCCCGCGAAGGGAAGCGACGCCGCCTTGTAGCAGCGCTCGCGCTGTTTTGATGATTTCAATCCACGCTTCCCGCGAAGGGAAGCGACACCCTGACACTCAGGAGGGATACGTCATGGCCCTATTTCAATCCACGCTTCCCGCGAAGGGAAGCGACTGCTCGCCCCTGGCCTGCCGCTTGACGAGATGCAATTTCAATCCACGCTTCCCGCGAAGGGAAGCGACGCCGAACTCGCCAGTGAGCATTCTTACGTCGGATTTCAATCCACGCTTCCCGCGAAGGGAAGCGACCTTCAAGGTGTACACGTTCACGACGGCGGCAGGTATTTCAATCCACGCTTCCCGCGAAGGGAAGCGACCCTATGCGGTCGCTCAACTTGGCGTGGCGCTAGAATTTCAATCCACGCTTCCCGCGAAGGGAAGCGACTTCCCTTCCCGACCGTGCTGAGTTGCCCGTACTATTTCAATCCACGCTTCCCGCGAAGGGAAGCGACAAGATCGGCTCAGGCACCATCGGCACGATCACCATTTCAATCCACGCTTCCCGCGAAGGGAAGCGACATGGTGCAGCCGTACAGGTTCACCAGGGAAGGATTTCAATCCACGCTTCCCGCGAAGGGAAGCGACCTCGCCCTGGTCGCCTGTGATGGTGGTCAAGGCATTTCAATCCACGCTTCCCGCGAAGGGAAGCGACCTGTTAGCCTCGGTCATATGCCCGAAGGTGAATGATTTCAATCCACGCTTCCCGCGAAGGGAAGCGACCCAAGCTGGCTGCCGAGAAGCAGGCGCAGGCCGAATTTCAATCCACGCTTCCCGCGAAGGGAAGCGACATCTCGACCTACATCGAGGACTGGGGCGATTCGGTATTTCAATCCACGCTTCCCGCGAAGGGAAGCGACTTTGAGCATGGCGATCTCGGCTTTGAGGCGGGCATTTCAATCCACGCTTCCCGCGAAGGGAAGCGACCTGTTCTCCCAGGCGCTTGCCTTCGTCGTGCAATTTCAATCCACGCTTCCCGCGAAGGGAAGCGACCTTCAGCTTGCCATCGCCGTGCCCGCCAAGTGGACATTTCAATCCACGCTTCCCGCGAAGGGAAGCGACGAGTGCCGTTTCGACGGTGTAGCCAGGGTAGAAGTATTTCAATCCACGCTTCCCGCGAAGGGAAGCGACAGGACATGCCTAAACTATGCGGAGCCAAGACGCGATTTCAATCCACGCTTCCCGCGAAGGGAAGCGACACACAAAACGTTGCAGCCGGTTTGGTCAATCCAATTTCAATCCACGCTTCCCGCGAAGGGAAGCGACTTGCCCTCAGTGCTGACCTTGCCGCTCCAATTGTCCCATTTCAATCCACGCTTCCCGCGAAGGGAAGCGACCCCATCGGCAAATTTGCCGGAATGTTACGCAAAATTTCAATCCACGCTTCCCGCGAAGGGAAGCGACCTGGCGACTTACCCCAAAGCCTCGCACAAGCCGATATTTCAATCCACGCTTCCCGCGAAGGGAAGCGACCGTAGCGGGGCCACAGGTAGGCCGTAACCTCGATATTTCAATCCACGCTTCCCGCGAAGGGAAGCGACCACCGGCAATCTGCCCGCTATGGTCCAGATGGGTATTTCAATCCACGCTTCCCGCGAAGGGAAGCGACCTGGAGGGACGGCATACAAGATCGCACACGGCATTTCAATCCACGCTTCCCGCGAAGGGAAGCGACGCAGGGCGAGAGCGATACCCGGATCAAGGCCATTATTTCAATCCACGCTTCCCGCGAAGGGAAGCGACACAATGGGATGAAAACATCCCACTCCTTGCCTTATTTCAATCCACGCTTCCCGCGAAGGGAAGCGACCAATGTCGATGAGGTGGCGCCGGTCGATGTGCGGATTTCAATCCACGCTTCCCGCGAAGGGAAGCGACTGGATGCGTGTGCTCGGTCCATCTGTGACCGTCAAATTTCAATCCACGCTTCCCGCGAAGGGAAGCGACCTGCGCCCGTGGGCGGAAATTGGCAAGACTGCGGTATTTCAATCCACGCTTCCCGCGAAGGGAAGCGACCTCCCATTGATGGACGTTGGCCACGTCATCCCGGAAATTTCAATCCACGCTTCCCGCGAAGGGAAGCGACGATTGTTATTCTCCGACCACGCTGGGGCAGGAGTTATTTCAATCCACGCTTCCCGCGAAGGGAAGCGACAGCAGGCGACGCTGCTCAGGGCCAACATGGAGAGATTTCAATCCACGCTTCCCGCGAAGGGAAGCGACACCTCTCACGAAACTGCCCTGGTAACATCTGCGAATTTCAATCCACGCTTCCCGCGAAGGGAAGCGACAAGGAGTGCCCGCCTACACCCGTTGCCGGCAAGCTATTTCAATCCACGCTTCCCGCGAAGGGAAGCGACTGGCTCACGCGCCAAGATGCGCGAGATGTTCGCAATTTCAATCCACGCTTCCCGCGAAGGGAAGCGACCAGGAGTCGGAAGTCGAAGTCTGGTAGCCCGAGTGCATTTCAATCCACGCTTCCCGCGAAGGGAAGCGACGACACGCACGAGTTACATGGCGTTTAGTACCGTATTTCAATCCACGCTTCCCGCGAAGGGAAGCGACCGCAACATCTTGGGGCTGTTGTTTCACAGCCACTACATGTAGTGCTATGCCGAGTCGCAAGCCGCCGCTGAAGGCTTGCGGTCGTCGGCTATGCGCTTGTTAAGGTGCATTTTGGCTGCGAACCTGCCTGGGATTCCCTGGTCACTTGGGGTTCGCAGACATAGAAGCTCAGACGATCAGCGGTCCCTCGACATCGACGCTGCATTTCGCGCCGAAGTGCTCTACCCGCTGCCGCCACTCGTTGCCAAGGTAGTAGAACCGCAGACTGTCAGTCTCGGAATCGATAAGCTCGGTCAGCGCATGCTTGAGCTGCCTCGCCTGCGCCGCATCGACCAGACACTCGAACACTGAATTCTGCACACGCTGGCCGTAGTCCTGGCACCGTTCCGCGACCTTGCGCAGACGCTTCCTCCCGGCTGGGGTCCCGGTGTTGACATCGTAGGTGATCAGAACCATCATCGCTTGCTTCCCTCACGCTAGTTCCAGAAGAAGGGTGGATAGGCATCGAGATCGCCGCGCAGGTGGCGGGCCAGCAGCGTGCTTTGAACGTGGGGGATCAACCCGTACGGGATACGCTCCTTGAGAAAGGGGTGGATCAGCTCTTCAGCCTTGCGCTTCTGCCAGGCGGTCAACACCTCTTTGCGCGTATCGTCAGCCATCATGACGCCCCCGCTCTCCTTGGTGACGAAGCCGGTCCCGCTGATCTGCTTGCGGTTGACAAGCGAGAGGGCCAATCGATCGGCAAGGACCGGACGCAGCTCCTCCATCAGGTCAAGCGCCAGTGAAGGGCGTCCCGGACGATCCGTGTGCAGAAACCCCACGTAGGGGTCCAGGCCCACGGACTCAAGTGCCGATGCGACATCGTTGGCCAGGAGGGTGTAGAGAAACGAAAGCAGGGCATTCATGTTGTCAAGCGGTGGGCGGCGTGAACGTTCATTCAAGAAGAAGTCGTCCTTTTGGTGCAGGATCAGGTGCTCGAACGCTCCAAAGTACCGCTTGGCGGCATTGCCCTCGATCCCGCGCAGTTCCTCAAGCGTTCTCGCTTTCTGAACGGTGTACATCGTCTCCTTGAGTGCTTGCGAAGCAGCTTGCAGGGCTGCACAGTCTACGAGCAGGGCGTGGTCACGGAGACCGCGCTCGATCACACTGCGGCTGTTGGCGATCTTGCCCAGGAGACACGACGCCGCCACAGACACGCAGGCGATCTCGCTCTGCGCCAGTGCGTACTGCTGCCGGCGCAGGAGCACATTGCCTCTTGTCCGGCCTGTGACCCGCGCCAGGAAGTGGCCGTTGGGCTTGAGAAAGGTCAATGCGATGCTCCTTTCGCCGCACGCGCCCATCAAGGCCGGACTGACGCCGGGGTAGTTGAAGCAGACGATCCCCTCCAGGTTGTGGAGCGGCAGGCGCATCGAGTTTGCATCATCCTTCCGCACGACGACGTTCTCGCCATCCAGGGACAGGTAGGCTTCCGGCGTTGTGACGTAGAGGACGTTCCCCAAGGTCTTCATGGCCTATGCCTGGCCAACCTGCAGGCGGATGTAGTTGGATGCCGTTGCCGTCTTTTCCTGCAGGCGGGGCAGACAGACGTCAGCCAGTGAGCAGGAACGGCATCCTTTGAAGGGCTTGACGCGCGGCGTATAGCCGCGCCCATGGTAGGCATGCATCTCCTGCGCTGCCTTCCGCACAAGATCGCGCAGGTCGTCCGTAAGCGCGACGTGAACACGGCGGCGCGTCTCGCCGTAGTAGAGGTAGGCCATCGGGATGGTGACGGCGAGCATCTCTTCGAGACACATGGCCTGAGCGCAAAGCTGTCCCTCGTCGCAGCGATCTCGTTTCTCCCTGCCGCGCTTGTATTCCACAGGCGCGGGCAGAAAACGCCCCGTACGTCCGGGCAGCGCCACCCCCTCTTTCGAGGCGGTGAACTCGACCACGTCGCACAGCCCTGTCAGGCCCAGCGTGCGCGACGACACAGGCACCGCCCGTGCCAGGATCACATCCTTTCGCTTTTCGGTGAAGAAGGGATCGTCCACGCGCGGTGCATGATGCGGCCATCCGCCGTGAGCGCGCTTTCCTGCCATTGCTGTTCGACATGGATCAGCGCCCACTGCCGGCGGCAGAAGATGAAGTGCTGGATGCCAGAGAGCGGCAGCCAGGCGTCAGGAGGGTATTCGGAGAGCATCAGACCATTTCGATGAGATCTACCTTGTCCGGCAAGCGTTCACGGCGAATCGTCACCCCGTAGTCTGTGAAGCTGCGCGGCACGACCACCTCCGGCTTGCGTTCGACCTTGACCAGATCGAACAGAAGATGCGCGGGCGCGTTGCCCAAGTCGCTCTCATGCTTGAACACGATCAGCTTGCGGGTGGCCATCTTACCGCGCGCCGCCGAATGGTCGTGCTCGAACATGTTGGCCAGGGCCTCCCAGAGCAGCGCCAGGTCCTCTTCCGAGAAGCCGGTGCCCTTGGAAGGGTCGTTGGCCAGCCTGGCCGACACATAGCCCTCGGCGCGATAGAGGCCGTAGGGGACGATGTGCTTGCGTCCCATCGTGCGCTCTTTGTCAACATCCTCTACTCGGGTGACTGCCTGCCGGGTGATGGTAACTTCCTGCTGGGTGATGGGGTCAATGCTGCGCGAGAAGTTGATCTGCACCGGTCCGCGCACCTGCCCACAGTTGTCGCCGGTGGTCATGACGGCGCCGAAGGTACGGACATCGAAGTAGTTGGCGCACATCCACTGCCGCGCGCTGTTGACCTGGCCGATGTCGACCTTGGCGCCGCTGCTCAACCCGATCGATGCGTAGGCCGCAGCATTATTCTGATTGAGCGGGGTTCCCTCTTTGATGTGGATGCGGTAACCTGTCGCATCGCCCTTGACGAGCTCGACGTAGTTGCGGACTTTGCGCTTCAGACAGACGTCTGTGACAATGCCATACCCTGTTTCCGGGTCGATACGGGGCATGTTGCCGGCGTCGGGATCGCCGTTGGGGTTGCCGTTTTCGACATCGTAAAGCAGGACAAACTCATAGCGGTTGGTGATCGGGGTTGTCATTATCTCTTCTCCAAATCAAGCTCATCAGACAGTGGGAGCAGTTGGGACAGCCAGAGCCTGGCGGTCTGACTGGTTGTAGAAAGCAGCGCGCTGGTGGTAGTAGCCCAGCACGAAGATGCCTTGCTCATCCAGGTTCAGATGGGCAGGTATCGGGTTCTTGTCGATGTCGAGCAGGTTCAGGATGTCTTGGATGCGGCGGTCGCTTGCATAGCCGTACTCCGCCTTGGCGATGTGATGCTGGGACAACCGCAGGAGAATTGGAAAGACGCTCCTTGGCGAGGCGCAAGCGGAAGTGAAGTAGCGGTCTTTGATGCTTGCGTTGATGTTGCCTATCGCCTCCAACTGGACCTTCTCAAGCACGGCGAACAGGCGCCCCAACACATAGGCCGGGATCGTGGATTGCTCGTTCAGAGCCATAACCAGTACCTCCTTGAACGGATTTTGGGATTGATATCGATACTTGCGGATGAGAAAGGCTTTGATCGCGGCAGCGCGCACGTAGTTGATCTTGTGAATCCCCCTGTCTGCGTCGTCGGCGTCAGCGCGTATGCGGTTGATGATCGCGTAATACAGGCCGGTCGGATACGGCGTGTTGGCGAGGATGGCGCGGAAGACCGCTCCGGCGAGAAGGGGGGAAGCATCTTTGTCCCTGGACTTCTTGGAGACCGTTTCGCTGAGCACCCGTCCTACCGTCAGGTACCGCGGCTGGTTCTCGTACTCCCTGACGATCTCCATATCGTCGTAGTGAGCGAGGATGCTTCGGATGATTTCCTCAAAGGGATCGGTGATAAAGAAACGAACCGAGACACGCGCCGCGTTGGGAGCGAGACCGAGAACGAAGAAACGCGGATTCTCCTTCTCAAGGTGCGCTTGCAGCGCCTTGAGGTCGATCATTTGCGCGCGCCTGACTTTGCCTGCTGTCTCCTTCAGGGCAGCTTCAGCTTTGGCTCTCCCTTCGTTCTGCAGGGATGCCTCATCCTCGACATAGTCAGGATCGAGGAGGCTGGCGAAGTCGCCCTCATACACCTGGTGGCTGTCGCTCTCAGCCCAATAGACCACCGTGGCATCGCCCAGGAAGAACTTCTTGTTGGGGTTGCGCTCCGAGAGCAGGTAGTTCAGCGCCGTGCCGTAGGCGAACGTCGCAACTTCGCTGACAGGCGAAATGAGACCCTGAGTGTGACCATAGGATTCGTAGGCTGATGCGTTGAACCCCACCAGAGTCGCCCCACTTGACTGCGCGCCACGAACGCGCTTGAGGCTCGGATGCAGGCGCGCGATGGGAGCTATCTCTCCGGTGACGAGACACTGCATTGAAACCGCTTCAAGTCCCGCCTTGTATTTCCCCCAGACCTCGCGAATGGCAGGGTCTTCATGCACGAACGCGCCACGAAAGAGAAAGACCAGGTTGCCGCCACTCAGAAGGGCATCAAGGTAACGAATGATGGCGGGATGCCCGTTCGCTGTGGACGGCTCGTGGCGTTCCAGATATGCCGCAGTCGCTCGCGCTGCATCGGAATCCGCCTTTGCGAGCAATTCTGAATTGAACCGTCGAAAGGCTGAGAAGCGATCTTGGCTGTATGCCTGGCGCGCTTCGTCTTTCCCCGAAAGTCCGAGAACATAGGCGCTGGTGTCACACAGGAAATTAGGGTTGACACCGGATGTACGCTTCACCTGCTCCGGCACAATCATGGGACGAGGCACTTCAACGACCTTGTTTCCGCGCTGCTCCTGTGTGTACAGTGGAAGTACATCCAGGAGGTCGCCTTCGGTCGAAAGGTTAAGGGCGAACCCCACGTTGACTGTGCCGTACCCGAAAGGGGCGACCTCCGCCTGTGGGTCCTTGATCAAGATGTCGTAATAGCGGTTGAGTGCCTGCAGAATCATAGCCCTATCCTCTCAACAGAAGGTCGCTCAGATCGATCACGCCATCGACCATCTGTGCTTTGAAGAACTTCGGCGTGATGTTGGCCGGGTCGCGAAAGTCCAGGTCGTAGAGCATCCATCCCAGGTCCCGTGTCCCTTTGAGTGGGCTTGCAGGGATATTGCCTGTCTCGATGAGGTCTACCACGGCGGGAAACTCACGCGTGCCGAGACATGGTGCGTGAAAGTGCTGGCCTTTGCGCAGGCGACGCAGGATGATGTTGTAGTGTTTCTCCACAGTGTCGTCCGGTCCTGCCTTTTCATGGACAAGATCAAAGTGAGCCTCGATCACGTAGTCCACGTTTTTCAACACCATGGCAGCGCGCTGCTGGCGAGCATCATTGGTGTCGAGGTAGAACGGTTCAGCGGCGCCTCTCATCCGCCGTTCTGCCTCACGGGTCGAAATTCTCTCGCTGACCTCGTTGCGGCGGACGTTGGTGTACCGGATTTCGTTGAGAACGTGAATCCTGTCGATCATCCAGCGGATAGCCGGCTTCCAGTAGATCGCCTCGATGATGCCGCGCGCTGCAGAAGGAGTGATGACGTCGTAGCTGACCCGCTCAACCTTCATCTCGGGACGGGTGAAGAGAGCGTAGTCGCCGCATACGCGGATGGAGATTCCATATCCCATGTCTCGACCTCCTGATTACCTGCTAGTCAAAAAAGATGGGCGCTCCCCGCGGGGTCTCGGAAAGCACAAGCCCGGTCTGAGGATGATAGAAGTCCGGCATCGCGCTGCCGGCCAACGTATGGTAGTTACCGCCAATAGTTTGGATGACGCCGCTTGCCTGCAAGGCCGCGAACTCCCGTTCGTAGATATTGACGGTGTACATTTGCAGCTTCCGCAGCGTGCCGACGGGATACGATGTGTAAATGAGTTCATTGAGCAGCCTTTGCGCGTCATCGTCATAGGGAATGATGACCGCGACCGTATTGTCGTCAATAAGCCGGTAGTTCTCTGCTGCTGTCTTGAAATCAAAATCGCATCGTCTCGAACCCTTGTCCAGGTATTGGAGGATCCCCCTGACGTCGAAGGCCCGTTCGTCTTGCAGGGTGTAGAGCTGTCTGAAGTACGCCTCGATCGCGTTGATGGCGGTGGGATCGTCGCCGAAGTCGCGAAGAACGCCTCGTGCCACGGCAGCCGTCTGCTCGATGAAGGTCGGCGTCCGCTTGATGGTGGGGGTTTCAGGATCGAAGACATAGACATCGCCGCTGCGCTGCCTGCCTTCGCGGTTGACGCGCCCCGCCGCCTGGATGATCGAATCCAGGCCGGCCATCGCCCGGTAGCCGACAGGAAAGTCAACGTCGATGCCTGCTTCCATCACTTGCGTCGAAACAACGCGGCAAACCTTGCCGCTGCGGAGACGTTCGTAGATCGTTCCGAGAGTGGCCTTGCGGTGTTTCGGGCACATCAACGTCGAAAGGTGGAAACGTCCCTCGCCTGCAAGGCCGTCGAATAGCGCCTTGGCATGGCGGCGGGTGTTGACGATGCACAGCACCTGCCGGTGTGCGTTCAGGCGCTCCAACAAGGCTGCGTCCGGGAGCGTTCCCAGGTACGTCACCCGGACTCGCCGGTAGAAATTGAACAGCGCCTGTGGGTCGGGAGCAAGCGGCACGAATTGAGTGCCCTCAGGCAAGAACCTCTCTAGCGACGGTTGCGTCGCCGTGCAAAACACAGCGCTTGATCCGTAGTTCTGCACCAACTCATGCACCGCCAGCATGCTGGGTCTCAGGTAGTCCCGAGGCAGCGTCTGTACTTCATCAAAGATGAGCACGCTGCGGGCAATGTTGTGCAGCTTGCGCGCCCGTGACTTCTTGCTGGCAAACAGGGACTCGAAGAACTGGACGTTCGTCGTCACCACAATGGGGATGTCCCAGTTCTCAGCGGCCAGCCTCAGCTTCGCCGCCAGCCCGATCGCCTCGTCGTCCGATGGCTGTCGCATGTCCTCCCAGTCAAAATTGGAGTGATGTTCCAGCACATTGTCTTCCCCCAACCTCCCCAGCGCCCTGCGAAAGACAGCCGCATTCTGCTCAATGATACTGGTGAATGGAATCACATAGATGATGCGCGCCAGCCCGTTGGCAAGAGCATGATTGAGGGCGAAAGCCATCGAAGACAGTGTCTTGCCTCCGCCCGTCGGCACCGTGAGCTCGAAGAAACCCGGCCTTTGTTGTCCCGCGGCGAGACAAGCTTGCATCGTCTCTGTCCGTTTGCGGTTGATTTCGTTCTGGGGGTCCTGGAATTTCCGCAGATAGCGGTTGAACTCCTGCGCCAATGCTTCGATGCTGGCGTTGTGCCCGCTGTCTCTCCGCTCACCTTGCACAAAGCGCTCGGTTTCCAGCCAGTCTGCGTCCACCAGGGCGGAAAAGAGCATGCGCGTCAGAAACGAGATCGAGAACCCCGGGTTCTTGGGGTTGATCTTGATCCGCGGGGCATGCAGTTGAAGAAGGTCTCTTTCGATCTCCGAAGTGTAGGCAGTGTAGTCCTCGACCGGTTTCTTCTCACGCCGGGCCAGGAGGGTACCGTCCGTTTCTACGTCTCCCATCGAACCATAGTCGGGGAGACCGGTATGGTGTCCGGCGATGCAGAACGAGATCAGTTCTGCCAGCAGCTTTGGCGGCGCATCGGGGTAGAGCTGCACGATCTCTTTTGCACCCGCTGTGGAGTGATCGACCGGCTTCGTCGAGCCGCGCAGCCGGGCCTGGAACGCCAGCGAGTACTTTCCGATGTCGTGCAGATACCCGGCCAACCGCACTAGCTCAGAGACGCCAGCATTGCGACCCAACTCGGCAGCCAAATCGCCCGTGGCGATGAGGTGGTCACGCAGTGGCTGCCACTCCGATTCGTCCGCGCCTTCTTTCGTGTGGGCGTAGTATTTCATCGGCGTCACCCTGTCAATGCCACCGTTCTTCCATCCCGTCGCGCTGTCCGGTCATTCGCGCTCCTGCCGGTAGAGACCTGCCAGCAGCTCGATCTCACTTCTCACCCGTTCCCTCAACCCCTCCGGCGCCAACACCTCCACCCGGCTGCCGTGGCGCAGCACCCAGCTCAACAGCTCCGGCGTCACGACGGTGTAGAGGGTGAAGAGCACGCTGCCGTCGCCCTGCACCACCGCCTCCTGGCTGGCGTGCCAGTCTTCCTCCATCACCCGCTGGCCGGCGTCGGACTCGAAGCGCAGCACCACCCGCTCCGGCGCCTGCCCCGGCTCGCGCACGATGCCCCAGGTGTCACCCAGGTAGCGGTCGAGCTCGAAGTCGGCGGGTATCTCGTAGTGGTCCTGCAGCAGCGCCGCCCGCTGGATGCGGTCGATCTTGAACATCAACACCTCCTGGCGCAGCTCGCAGAAGGCAATGAGCTGCCAGGAGCGCTCGTAGGGCATCAGGTGATAGGGATGCACGGTGCGCTCGTTGATCTCGCCCCCGCGCGAGCGCGTGCTGTAGGTCAGCCGCACCTTGCGCTCCTCCACCAGCGCCCAGTTCAGCACCATGAGCATGCCGTGGCGGCGTTCTTCCCGCCCCGTGTTGTGGGGCAGCGGCGCACTGGCCTGGCGCAGCAGGGGAGCGAACTCTGGCGGAAACAGGGCCTCGAGCCGGGCGATGGCCCCGGCCAGCTCCGGCGAGCCCACGCCCGACACCCGCTGCGCCGCCTGCACCGCGGTCAGCAGGGCAATCGCCTCGGTGAGCGTGTACTGGACCGCGGGCAGCCGCGGCACCCGCTCCAGGTAATAGCCCTTGTCCCCGCGTACGACCTCGCACTTGAGGCCGTGGCGGATGATCTGCAGGTCTTTGCCGATCATGCGCACGCTCACCTCGAAGTGCGCGGCCAGGTCCTGCCGCGTGTACCGGTGCGGCGAAACCGAGATCATCTCGATGATCTGCAGGAGCCGTGAGGCCCGCTTCAGCTCTTCGTCACGGGTGTAGCTTGGCCAGGGGTCGTGGGCGTCCATCATTGTTCACCTCTCTTGCCTGTACTCTACACGTGGAGAGGGAACTGCGCTGTTCCCTCCGGATTGAGTCGGGGCGATGATGGCGGCATTCGCTGCCGCCGGCGGCGAAGGGACGGCTGATGCCGGCCGCGCCCTGGACGGTCGCCTGATGGCGACGCCTCCTATCTATACAAAGACAGAAAGGCCGTTTTTTCGCACATGTCCCGCCGTTTTCGTCCTCAATTCGTCCGCCGCTCGCCTGCGGACGGGCCGGGAACCGCGCGGGGCCTTTGGGCGTCATGAGGTGGCGCCGCACGTGCGGCCGCCATCCCCCATACCGACACACCCCCAGGAGAGTCCGACATGCTGCTGCGCCGGTTCCTTTTCGCCTTGCTCTTGCTTCCCCTGGTCGTGGCTGCCTGCCGGCCCGCGGCCACTCTGCCGCCTGCCTCCCAGGCGGCCGCCGTCGCCACACCCATCGCTGCCCCAGCCACGGCTACCGCCACCCCAGAGCCGCCCGCAGTCCCTGCGCCCACTGCCACGGCGACCCCGGCAGGCGACGCCACGGTGGCGGCCTTCGCCGAGGCCCTGCGCCAGGCGATCGACCGCGGAGACAAGGCGGCGATGCAGGCGGCGATGGCCGATCACTTCAACATCATCTGGTGGATGGGCGACGGCTTGGAGTACACGCCGACCGAGGCCGTCGCCGTCCTCCAGAAGGACTACCTGGCGCCCAACGGCGCCGCCCGGATCAACCCCGGCGCCAACCTGGCCGCCCTGCTGGGCAACCGGCCCCTGGCCTTCTTCGCGCCCGAGTTCAAGGCAGAGAAGGCGTGGCTGCTGACCGGCCTGGGCCGCGACGGCAAGGGCGAAGGCCTTGCCTTCATCGCCCGCCAGCCCGGCGGCGCCCCCTATTGGAACGGGCTGCTGTACGCGCCGGAAGGATTCAACGCCGAGGGGATGGCCACTTATCTCAAGTGGCAGACCTATGCGAACGCCAGGCACGGCTTCACTCTGCAGTACCCCGACGGCTGGCAGGCCGTGGAGCTGCCGAACAAGACCTACCAATCCGGCGTGGAGCAGGTCTGGCTGGCGGCAGGCAAGCTGCCCCCGCCGAACACCGGCGCCATGCCCGACGTGGCGGTGACCATCACCGCCGAGGACCCCTCGCCGCAATGGGCGCCGCAGTACTTCGACGACTACAAGGCCGAGGCGGTGATGCTGGGCGCGTTCCCGGCCACGCGCTTCCGCGGCGTCAACAAGGAGTCCCAGGCGCCGATGGAGGCCGTCATTGCCCGCGTGGGGGATGTCTACCTGCAGGTGACGCCCGGCCAGAACCCCGACAACCGCTGGCAGTACGAAGTCATCCTGACCACGTTTGCGCCGCTTTAATGGGATAGACCATCCCAAGTCACGCCAATTTGGCCGCAGTCCGCTGGGGACTGTACAATGCGCCTTGTCAAGCGATGCGGGTGTGGCCAAGCGGTAAGGCATCAGCCTTCCAAGCTGATATCACGGGTTCGAATCCCGTCACCCGCTCTTCTTTGTGTCGGGGCCTTAGCTCAACGGGTTAGAGCAGCGGTCTCATAAACCGCCGGTCCCCGGTTCGAACCCGGGAGGCCCCACTTGGGAGAGCTGAGAAACGGCTGGCGTGACCCTATACGGAGATCTCCAATGACGCAAGACATCCGCTGGATACAAAGACTTAATCATTTTTCGAAAGCGCTGGGCCAGCTCACGAAATTCATCGACAAGGGCGCGCTGAATGAGCTCGAAAAACAGGGCTTGATCCAGGCGTTTGAATATACCTACGAGCTGGCGTGGAACACCCTCAAGGACTATTTTGAAGCTCAAGGCGAGAGCAATATCACCGGCAGCCGCGACACCTTCCGCCTGGCTTTCAAGCGCGGCTTGATCGAGAACGGCGAAGTGTGGATGGACATGATCGCGAGCAGAACCCTGACCAGTCACACCTATAACGAAGACATTGCCGAAAAGATTGCCTCCGACATCGCCAGCCGGTATTTTCCCGAGTTCGTGGCACTGCAAGCCAAATTGGCATCCCTGAGGGAAGATAGTCCGTGACGCTCCGCTTTGGCTTGAAAGAAGCCACCATCCAGGCGATCGGAGCCGTCTTGGCCCGCTACCCGCAGGTGGAAAAGGCGGTACTGTACGGCTCACGCGCTAAGGGGAATTACAGGAACGGTTCGGACATTGACCTGACCCTGTGCGGCGATGCGGACCTGACGCTGGATGTGCTGTACCGAATCAGCAATGACCTCGACGACCTGCTGCTTCCCTACACGATCGACCTGTCCATTTTCCGCCAAATCAGGGACCAGGACCTGATCGAGCATATCCAGCGCGTGGGCATGACTTTCTACGAGAAGGCGCCGGTCCACTCCGGACCAGCCGGAAAGGCCTGAAGCCCTCTAGCGGCGGCTGCGGGGCGGATGCCGCTTGGCCGCCTCCTCGAACTGCCGCAGCAGATCCTCGTTATCCCTGGTCGTGGGCAGGGGCTTGTCCGCATCGGTGGGGACCGGGGCGGAGCGCCGGTAGGGATGGCGCTGGGGCTTGTCCAGCAGCGGCAGAAAACCGGCCACGCGCAGCCCGCGGGCGCCGGCGCCTTCGACCTCGTGCAGCAGTCCGCCGTCGTTCGAGACCACGGTGATCGTCTGCGGCCGCTTGTTTTGCCGGACGCGGCTGAGGATGACGCTGTCGGCATCGCCGCGACCCTGCGGCGAGAAGACGACGTGGACGCCCCCGCCCGAGAGCTCGATCGAGGCGCCGCCGGGAATGCCGCCGTCAAAGACGACGGTCATCGGTTTGCCCAGGGCGGGCTGGCGGCTGCGCAGATAGGCCACCAGGCGCGCCTCGTCGTCGGGCTGCGCCAGGTTAATGTCCGCCAGGGCGCCGCTGCCGATGAGGTTGTGGCCGTCGATGAGAAACATCGCCCTCTCACCGCAAGTGCCAGTCGAGGATGCTGTGGGGGGTGAGGTTGTCGAGCTGCAGGTACCACTGGGCGGCGTCGATCAGGGCCTGCTCGGGGATGAGGCCGATCAGCTCGGCGCTCTGGATGCCCACGCCGTAGCGCTCCGCCTCCCGGCGCACCAGCTCGGTGACGCGGTGCAGGGGGGTGCGCGTGTAGTCAAGGAAGTTCATCGACACCTGCGCCCGCCCCTCCACCAGCACGCCCATCGCCTGCAGGTAGCGCATGCCGCCGGTGGAGTGGCGTACGGCCTTGGCGATGGCCTTGGCGATCTCGACATCGCCAGTGGTCAGGTAGAGGTTGTAGGCGATGAGCGGCGGCCGGGCGCCGATGACGGTGGCGCCGGCGCTGCCCAGGCGGGCCGGGCCGAAGTCGGGCAGGCGGTCGGGGTTGCCGGCCTCCAGCTCGGCTTTGAGGCCCTCGTATTCCCCCTTGCGGATGTTCGCCAGCACCTGGCGGTCGGGCCGCGCCGCCGCCTCATAGTAGAGGTAGGTGGGGATGCCCAGCTCGGCGCTCACGCGCTGCGCCAACGCCCGCGCCAGCGCCACGCACTCGGCCATCGTGATCTCGCGGATGGGCACGAAGGGCACCACGTCGGTGGCGCCGATGCGGGGATGCTCGCCCTGCTGCCGGGTCATGTCGATGAGCGCCGCCGCCCTGGCGATGCCCTGGAAGAGCGCTTCGCTGACGGCTGCGGGCGCGCCGACCAGGGTCACGACGCTGCGGTTGTGGTCGGCGTCGGAGGAGTAGTCGATGACGCGGGCGCCCTCGACGCTGCTGAGGGCGGCGACGATGGCCTGCACCACTTCCGGGCGCCGGCCTTCGGAGAAATTGGGAACGGCTTCGACGATAGGAGACATGGGAATTGCGAATTGCGAATTGCGAATTGCGAATGGCGGATTGGGGGATTGGGGGATTCCAGGGGCGGCGGTGCTCTATCGCTGCAACAACCTCTCGTCACTATGTCACTGCGAGTGCAGCGAAGCAGTCTCCAACGTGCACCTTGGAGATTGCCTCAGGGCTGACGCCCTTCGCAATGACATAGGGAGTTGCTTGCCCGGCCACATATTGGCCCGCAGCATCAATAGCTTACAAGAACCTCTGGTGTCTGGCTACTGACTACTGGCTACTGACGACTGGCAGCAACGATGCGCTGCAGGATCGGGGGGTGGCTGTAGGAGAGCCAGACCTGCCAGGCGGGGGGCTCGGGGTCGGCCAGGTTCTGGTTGGCCAGGCGCGTAAGGGCGTCGGCAAAGGCGGCGGGACCGGGGCCGTGCGTCACAGCGTAGCGGTCGGCCGCCCATTCCTGGCGGCGGGAAAAAGCATTCAACAGGGGCGAGGTGACGAAGCCAAATCCCGCCAGGACGAGGACGAGGAAGGGGAAAGCCGCCAGGTCGGCAGGGCCGGTGTAGCCGGCGTAGGCGACGACCGCCGCCAGCACCTGCCCGGCCAGCCAGAACCCCACCAGGCTGACGGCGCTGGAGATGAAGATGCCCCGCCAGAGGTCGTTGTGGACGTGATGGCCCATCTCATGGCTGAAGACGGCCACGATCTCGTCGTCGGGGTAGTGCTCCAGCAGGGTGTCTCCCAGCACGATCCGGCGCGTGCGGCCCAGGCCGCTGAGCCAGGCATTGGCGGCGGTCGTCTTGCTGGACAGGTTGGTGCGGAACACGCCCGCTACCCGGGTGCCGGCCGCCGCCGCCACGGCCGCCAGCCGGTTGGTCAGGGCGGCGTCCTCGTAGGGTGTGAACTTGTAGAAGAGCGGCATGATCAGGACGGGCGCCAACTGCGCCAGCAGCACCGTCACCCCCAGGTAGCAGAGGCCGGCCCACAGCCACCAGGTGGCGGGCGCCGCCGCCATCAGATGATACAGGCCCAGCGCCAGCGGCAGCCCCAACACCGCGGCCACGGCCAGACCCTTGACCAGGTCGGCGCCCCAACTGCGCCAGGTCTGCACCGACAGGCCATAGCGCACCGCGCGCGTGTGCCCATAGGCGTCGAGGGGCAGGTCCACCAGCGCCCCGCCCAGCCCGAAGAGCGCCATGAACACCACCACCTGGAGGCTGAAGCTGGCCACGTTCGCCTCCAGCCAGGCCACCAGGGGGCCCTGGACCCACAGCCACCAGGCAATGAAGTAGCCGGCGCTCAGGGCCAGACCGATGGGAAGCAGGCGGCGGCCCTCGCGGGCGTAGGCGCGGGCAAGGGCCATCCGCTCGGGATCGAGCTGGGGACGGGGCGGTGAATCGGCGGCAGCAGTCATGCCAACCAGTCTAGCATAGGACGGCGGCCCCGCCGGAAGCCAGGCGCAGGGCCGGATGGGGGAACCACCCCATGCCGCCGCAGGCATGGGTAGAACACCCCACGCCAAAGATGGGGGATAGCGTTGGGTAGATTCCCCGATTGAAGAAAACCCCCAACAGGTTCAGACTAGGGTCAGAATCAATTGCTGCTCACATCCACGAAACCCCGGTTTTACAGCCCGGTTTCGTCGCCGCTCTAGCTGAGGTGCCCCATGATTGACATCGATATCGCAGGTGTAGTCACCCTGATGAGCTTCATGCTTCTGCGCCTGGCAGTGCCAGTTGTCCTGATGATTCTCCTGAGCGCTGGGGTGCAGCACTTTAGCCCTAAGGCGTCCTGAAATCCATCGCAGCCAAGCCATTGCACCCAAAGGAGGCCGCAATGTCCAAACAATCGCTTTTGCGCTTTGCCACCGCCAGGACGGTCTATATCGTACTGGCGGTGTTGCTGCTCTCGTTGGCGTTCTCGACGACCGTTCTGGCCGCCCCGATCGCCCAGGAACAACAGCCCGGCGACCAACAGTGCAAGAACTGCCATGGGCCCGAAGCAGCCGCCTGGGAGAAATCGCCGCACGCCGTCAAGGGTGTGACGTGCGAGACCTGCCACGGCGCCTACGTGGAAGGACACCCCGACAAGGGCGTCATGCAGCTCACCTCCGACCCCAAGATCTGCATGGGCTGCCACACTGAGACATCGTCGCAGTGGCAGCACAGCAAGCATGCCTTGGCGAATGTCGCCTGCACGAGCTGCCATGTTTCGCATTCCCAGGACACACGCCTGAGCAACCAATGGCTCTGCGGCTCCTGCCACTCGGACGAGATCCAGGACTTCACCCACTCGGCGCATTACGAGGCCGGCGTGACCTGCATCAACTGCCACGCCTCCAAGACCGATTCAACGGCGATGGGTGGAGCGCCAAGCCACAGCTTCACGGTCATTGACACCCAGGCCTGTCTGGATTGCCATTCCAAGACCATCCACGAACAGGTCAAGCCTGTCGGCGTCACCGCCTCGCTGCAGCCGGTCGCCGTGACCACTGACAACAATCAAGAGCTGGCCACCCAGTACGACACGCTGAAGCGCAACTTCCAGACCCTGAAGGCAGTGTCGGTGATCAACCTGGGCGTCGGCCTGGGGGTCGGCGGACTGCTGGGCATCGTGTTCGTGCTCGGCGTCTTCTTCCTCACCGGCCGGGGAGGCAAGGCAAAATGAACGCCCCCACCGTCACACGCCGTGATTTCCTCAAGACCACCGGCTCCGTGATCACACTGGTCGGCCTGGGCGGTCTCTTCGGAAGCGTAGGCACGGCCGTCGCCGCCGGCAACAGCGAGGCCGAAGCCGCAGACGAAGCCCGCGGTATGCTCATCGACCTGACCCGCTGCACCGGCTGCAATTCCTGCGCCAAGGCCTGCAAGACTGCCAACAACCTGCCCAGCAGCAGCCAGAATCCCACCCGCCTTGACAGCCAGACCTACTCGTTCGTGGACGTGCGCAAGAACCAGGAAACGGGCAAGGACCTGTTCGTGAAGCGCCAGTGCATGCACTGCGTGGAGCCCGGCTGCGCCGCCGCCTGCACGGTGGGCGCCCTGCGCAAGACCGCCGACGGTCCCGTCACCTATGAGAGCTCCAAGTGCATCGGCTGCCGCTACTGCCAGTATGCCTGCCCCTTCGGCGTTCCTACCTACGACTGGCAGAACCCGCTCGGCCTGATCCACAAGTGCGAGATGTGCAAGGATCGCCTGGCCGAGGGCGAGCAGCCGGCCTGCGCCGCCGCGTGCCCGGCGGGCGCCATCCAGTTCGGCCGCCGCAAGGACCTGCTGATCCAGGCGCATGCCCGCATCAAGTCCAACCCCGACCGCTACATCAACCAGGTGTACGGCGAGCATGAAGCCGGCGGCACCTCGGTGCTCTACCTCTCGGGCGTGCCGTTCGAGCAAGCGGGCCTGCCAACGCTTACCGAGCAGACCGTTCCCCACTACGCGGTGAGCGTCATGACGAAGACGCCTTTCGTCGCCGCATCCGTCGCCACGGTCGCCACCGGTCTCCATTTCGCCCTGCGGTCACGTGACCATGAGGACCACCACGGCGCCGAGACCCATCCCCACACGACTGACGAGGCAGAATCATGACCGCACGTACTTCACCCCTCCGGCAGCCGCTTCCGGCTGTGCATGTCAATAAGTCGAACCTGGTCATCTTCGGCCTGGGCTTCCTCGTCCTGTTGGGCGCCGTCGCCGGCATCGGCCGTCTGCTCCTGGGCATGGGCGCCACGACGAACCTGTCGGACACCTACCCCTGGGGGATCTGGATCGGCTTTGACTTCCTGATGATCGCCCTGGCCGGCGCCGGATTCACCATGGCGGCCGTGGGCCACGTCCTGCACATCCAGTCGCTGAAGCCGGCGGTGCGCCCCGCCATTCTGTTCGGCTTGATGGGCTACGTCGCCGTGCTCCTGCTGTTGGTGCTCGACCTCGGGCGTCCCGACCGCTTCTACAGCTTCATCATCAACTGGAACCTCCACTCGCCTCTGTTCGAGATCAGTTGGTGCGTGCTGCTCTACAGCACCGTTCTCGCCATCGAGGTCAGCCCCTACGTGTTCGAACGCCTCGGCTGGGACTTGCCCGTGCGCTGGTTCTTCCGGGTGCTGACGGTCGTCACCATCGCCGGCGTCACCCTGTCGTCGTTGCACCAGTCTACCCTGGGCACCCTCTACCTGAACATGCCGCACCGGCTCAATACCCTCTGGTACACGCCGGCCCTGCCCGTGATGTTCTTCACCTCCAGTATTCTGGCAGGGTTGAGCGTCGCCCTCATCGTCTACCAGGTGGCGACGCGGATCGGACACCAACCCGTGCGCTCCGACACCATCGCCACGTTCGGCAAGTGCATCATCATCATGGCAGTGGTGTACGGCGCCCTCAAGTTCGGCGAGCTGGCAGTCGCCGGTGAGCTGGGCCTGCTGTTGAACCTCAGCACCGTGAGCCTGCTGTGGTGGGCGGAGATGGTGGTGGGCGTGTTCCTGCCGATCATCCTCCTGGCCACGCCCAGCCTGCGCTCCCTGCGTCTGACCTCCTGGGTCGCTCCCCTGCTCGTCATCCTCGGCATCGGCCTCAATCGCTTCGACGCCACCCTCTTCGCTCAGAAGGCCATTGGCACCGGCACGTACATTCCCCACATCCTGGAATGGCTGACCACCATCGGCATCCTGGCGGCAGCGGCGTTGGCCTGGTACCTCGGCGTTCGCCTTCTGGTCATCTTCGACAGCAAGGCCGAGAAGAAGTACCACCACTAAACAGCTCTGGCCCCTTACTCCTCTAACGGAGGTGCACCATGGGAACCTTCATCGATTCGATGGTCATGATCGGCTTCTTCTTCCTGCGGCTGGGCGTGCCCCTGCTGCTGGTGATCGGCGTCGGCTACATCCTGCGCCGGCTCGACGCCAAGTGGGAAGCCGAAGTCTGGGAGCAGGCCGGGAAGACCACCCAGCCCACCGTCCAGCCCACGATTCAGCCTGGCATCCAGCCCGAAATCCAGCCCACGGTGCGCCCTGCCCCCCGGCCCGTCCAACGGCCCAGCAGCCAGGCCGTAAGGCTGCTCACGGCCGAGGATATCTTCGGCCAGCCCTGCTGGGACATCAAGGATTGCTCGCCGGAGATGGCTGAGCACTGCCCGGCCACCGCCCAGCCCGACCTGCCCTGCTGGCTGGCAAAGCAGGAAAGTGAAGGCCAGCTTCCCAAAGAGTGCTATAATTGCAGCATCTACATTGCCACCCAGTGGCCGCAGCAGACGTGGCCGCAGCAAGTGGAGTTGCCGCACTAGCACAGGTTTCGCAACGCATGGAGAAGCTCCGGCAGTACAATCGCTGGATTGCCGTCGCCCTGGCCGCCCTGATTGCGGTGGGAACCCTCAGCCTGACCTGGGCGTCTTCAGCGCAGCCCGCTCACCGCCCAATCCAAACGACTCCCTCTTCGCCGGTCGCAGGCACTGCGGCCGGCTTTTCCTTGTTCGGCACCTACCAGAGCCCTGATCGGTGCCGGGAATGCCATCCCAAGGAATACGAGGAGTGGACGGGCACGACCCACGCCCAGGCCTCCTTCGACCCGATCTTCCAGACCTATCTGCAGTCGGTGGAATCGCCGGGCGAGTGCTTCGCCTGCCACACGACCGGCTACAACACCTCCACGGGGCAGTTCGCCGTGGCCGGCGTGAGCTGCGAAGCCTGTCACGGTCCTTACCGGCCCAACCATCCGCAGGAAAGCATGGCTGTGGCGGAGTCTGACCGGCTGTGCGGGCAGTGCCACACCAGCACCCTGGCCGAATGGCAGTCAAGCCGGCACGGGCAGGTTGGCGTGCCCTGCGTGGCCTGCCACGAGGTGCACTCGCAGAAGACCCGCGCCGACGTGGTGACGAATGCCCTGTGCGCCAACTGTCACCTGGAGCGCACGCAGGATGAAACCCACCACGTGCACATCGCCGCAGGCCTGCACTGTGTGGATTGCCACCTCTCTCGCCCTGACAATACGGCCTCTGCGGTCAATGGCCATGCCTCGACCGGGCATGCCTTCACGGTGTCTCCCAACATCTGTGTGAAGTGCCATCCCACGGGGACGCCGCCGACGTCCTCCTGAAGCCGGGGAGGGTGGGACCTTAGCCCACCGTGATCAGGCCTTTCTCGATCGCGTACTTGACCAACTCCACACGGCTGTGGAGATTGAGCTTGTGCATGATGTTCTCGCGGTGCCGGTCCACGGTCTTGATGCTGATGACCAGCGCCTCGGCGATCTCGCGATTGGTCTTGCCCTCGGCGATCATCGTCAGCACCTCCCGCTCCCGCGGTGTGAGCGGCTCCCTGTCGCCGGTTTGGCCTGTAGCCTCGCGCTGGACATAGTCGGTGACCAGCAGCCGCGCCAACGACGGGTAAAGGAAGACGTTGCCCTGGCTGACGACGCGAATGGCCGAGACCAGGTCGTCGGCGGCGGCGCGCTTGGGCACATAGCCGGAGGCGCCTGCGTTCAGCATCTGGAAGAAATACTGCTCGTCCTCGTGCATCGTCAGCGCCAAAACGGCGGTGTCGGGACTCGCCTCCTTGATCCGCCGCGTCGCCTCGATCCCACCCATCCCCGGCATGGCAATGTCCATGATCACGACGTCGGGATTCAAGGTGCGCACCGCCTCAATGGCGGCCTCGCCGCTGTTTACCTCGCCCACAATGGCGATGTCAGGCTCGGCAAGGAAGAGCATGCGCAGCCCGGCGCGCACGATCTCGTGATCGTCAACTAACAGCAACCTGATCTTGTCGGGCATCCTGGCGCTCCGTGGGGTTGGGAATCATGACGTAAATGCGGGTTCCCCGGCCGGGCTGGGAATCGATGTCCACATGACCACCCAGGAGGCCGGCCCGCTCCTGCATGCCCACCAGGCCCCAGCCGCCAGGCAGCGTGGAATCCTGGCGCAGGGTCGCAGGGTCGAAACCGCGTCCGTTGTCCTCGATGGTCAGATGGATGTCAGACTCGCCAAAGGAGACGGTCACCACCGCCTCCGTGGCCCCGGCGTGCTTGGCGATGTTGGTCAGCGCTTCCTGCGTGATGCGGAAGAGTACGGTCTCGTATTCGGGGGGCAGACGATGGACGTCGCCGCTGCTCACGAGCCGGGTCTGGATGGCGCGCCGTTCGCTGTACTTCTGCAGATACCAGCGCAGAGCTGGCACCAGGCCCAGATCGTCAAGATGGGAGGGACGGAGGTCGGCAATGATCTGCCGCAGCTCGCCCAGGGCGTGGGCGCTGTAGGAGCCAAGCTCCTGCACCTGGGCGACGGCAGGACTGCCGTCGCGCGCCAGCACACTCTCGACGCCGCGCAGCCCCAGGGAGATGGCCGTCAGCGACTGCCCCGTGGCATCGTGCAGCTCGCGGGCGATGCGCTGGCGCTCCGATTCCTGGGCGCCCACCACCTGGCGCAGCAGCCTGCCCAACAAGCCCTCGCGCGCCTGCGCCTCCTCGTAGAGCTGGGCATTCTCAAGCGAAAGCCCGAGCTGCTGCGCCGCCGCCATCACGAGCTGCAGATCGGCCCCGGCCAACGGCTCGCCTTCGGCGCTGCGCCCCAGCACCAGGCTGCCGATGACCCGATCCCGCACGGCCAGCGGCAGGCTGAGCAGCTTCACCGGCGCCGGATAGTCCTGGCACTCCTCCTGCGCCAACGCCTCCTTCTGCAGGGTGATGACGGCGCCGTCGGTATGCTGGCACAGGAACTGGGAGCTGCGGATGCTCTGCCCACCCAACTCCACCGCCAGGGGGTGAAGATCCTGCTGCGCCGTCTCGGTGAAGCCCACCTCTGCCGCCGTCTGGGTGCGAGCCTGCGCTCCCTCGGCCAGGAGGATCAAACCGCAGTCGCTGAAGCGCACGTTGGCAACCAACTGGGTGAGGGCCGCCCGCAGGCGGTCGCGCAGGGACAGCGGCGCCACCAGCAGGTTGGCCAGCTCCAGCAGCAGGGCACGCTCTCTCGCGGTAAAGCGCAGCTCCTCGTTCAACTGCTCCATTGCCCGCCGGTTACGGCGCTCTGCCTCAAGCTGCGCCTCCTGGGCCTGGGCCCGCGCCTGCACGGCCTCGGCCAGGCGGCGCTGGCTTTCCACCTCAAACGCATTGAGCGCCCGGACCACGAAGTAGGCCATGGCCCCTGCCATCACGGCCCGGAAGAGCTGGACGGGAATGCCAAACCACTGCAGGAACGCCGTGCTGTTGAGCACGCTGGAGGGGAAGAGCCGCGTCTGGCGCACGAAGAGCTGGCCGAGGACGCCAAAAAGCGCCAGCGCCGTCGCCGCCCACACCAGGTCGCGGCCAAACTGCGGCATCCCGTGCTCGCGGAACGTTCGCTGCTGGCGCATCAGCGCCCAGGTGCCCAGAATGGCCGCCGGAATGCCCAGGCTGTAGCGGGCCAGCACGTCGGCCTGGGCAATGCTCTCCTGCGGCGACGAGTGCAGCATCCAGGCGGCGAACGCACAAGCGCCCAGCCACACCAGCATCATAACCGCCAGCGGCGCCACGAGCTGCCGGCCAGTGGGCCGGTTGGCGCTGAGCAGGATCATGCCGAAGCAAAGCAGCAGGATAAACGAAAGCCCCAGCACCAGGGTGCGGATCACCTCCTCCGTCATACTGGGGGTGTAGCCACTCGTCAGGGCCGCGATCTTCTGGAACATCTCGATCCATTCGTGAGCCCCGTGCAGAATCCCAAAGGCAGCCAACGGCAGGATGGCCTCGGCAAAACGAAACCCGGACTTGCGCCGGCTGGCAAGCGCCAACGCCACCCCCAGGGCGAAGAACGCCAGGCCGTAGAAGAAATAGACCAGGATGATATTGCGGACGAAAAAAGCTGAGATGGGATTCATGGTGCGCCGCAATGGGCGGGCGGGGGGAGCCCTCCTCTTGGCGGACGGCTTTCCGTAAGGTTCGCTCCATTATAATCGGGTTCGCCCGATCTGGCGTCCCTGTTTACCCCTGGCTTTGCGGGCGTGCTACAATCGTTTATCTATGAGCTTTCTTTGGAACTCGCCCTTCGGCCCGCTCTTGCTGCTGGCAGGCGGGGCGTTCCTCCTCCTGGGGCTGGGTCACAGACTCAACGCCCGGCTGCGCTATTGGCTTCCGGCTGTGACGGCGGGCGCGGCCCTGGTGGCATGGATGCTCCTGCGCCTGCGCCCCGGCGGCCTGGCCATGACCTGGAGCTGGAAAGCGCCGCTCGGCCTGGCCACGACGCTGACCTTCCAGATGGACGGCTGGGCCTGGCTTGCAGGCCTGTGCGTGGTGGTGGTCGCCTTTGTGGCCGTCAACCTGCCCGGCTGGCGGCACCGTCCCGGTTTTACAAACCCGCGCGCCTGGGTGCTCTTGCTGGCTGCCTGCGCGCTGTGGGTGACCTTGGGGGGCAACTGGCCGTCGCTCCTAACGGCCTGGGTGCTGCTCGGCGCCGCCGCCGGTCTCGTCGCCGGTCCCGAGGACAACGGCGCCTTTGCCGCCTGGGCCGTGGGCATCATCTCGACGCTCCTGTTGATCCTGGTGCCGCTGTTCAACGGCGGCGCCAGCCTGACCACGGCGCTGGAAGGACAGCGGCTCAATGCCCAGGCGCAGCTCCTGCTCATCCTGGCGGCGGTGCTGCCGCTGGCCGCCTATCCCTTCCACGTTTGGCTGGCCCCTGCCAGCGGCCGCTCGCCCGGGCGCCAACTGGCGGTGCATATCCTACCCGCTGCCGCCGCCCTCTACCTGTTGGGGCGGTTCAGCCTGCCGCTGCTGGCCAGCCAGGCCTGGGCGCCGCTGCTGATCGTGGCCTTGTTGGGCAGCGCCCTGGCTACCTGGAGCGACCGCGATGATCGTCGCGCCTGGTCCTTCGCCCTGGTCAACCGCAGCACCTGGGCGCTGCTGGCCCTGAGCCTGGCGCAGTTGGCTCCGCCCGCAGGCGCTGTGTTTCCGCTCCTGGCTCTCACCCTGGGCTCGGCGCTGTGGACGGTGGCCCGCATTGCCCACCAGGAACAGGGCTGGCGCTGGCCGTTTTGGGTGGCTTTGGCCGTTTTGTACGGGCTGCCGCTGACGCCAGGCTTCGCCCTGAACGCAGCCGCCGGCCAGGTCCTTGGAGGGCGGGGCTTCGGCACGGCCGCCTGGCTGCTAGTGCTGCTGGCGCAGGTGCTCCTGGTCGCCTACTTCCTGCTGCAGCGTCTACCCGACGCCGCCGAAGCGGGTCGCGGCCCCGGCACGACCACCCCCTTTGTGCCGGCGGCGCTGATGGCTGCCTTGGGACTCTGTCTTGTCATGTTGGCCCGCTACGGGCTGCTTCCGATCGGCTTGACCCAGGTCGCCAACCGGCCCGAAGCCGCCATGTTCACGGGCGTCGTCGGCCAGGTGCGCAGCGCCGGCGTGGGCGGCTGGCTGACCCTTCTCATTCCCCTACTGCCTGGCTTCCTGTTGGCCAGGCACGATGAACGCCTGTTTGGCGCCCTGCGCGGTTGGCAAGACAACACCGCGGCGATTGCCCGCCTGGAGTGGCTCTACGGGGGCGCCGGCCGCTTGCTCCGTTTTGCGTCGGTGTACACCGGGTACCTGGCCGACTTGATCGACGGCGCCGGGCAGTTCGGCTGGGTGCTCCTCGCCATCCTGGTGGCCTGGTATCTCCTGCGGGGTTGATCTCATGCCGACCATCCAGGAATTCCTCACCGTTGCCCGGCCGTTGGCGCAGGAAAGCGCCATCAATGCCGCCATCGTCCTGATCGGGGCGATGCTGATCTTCAGCGATTGGCGCCTGACGTTGGGAGCCTTCGCCCTCCTCCAGGTGCTGGGCGGCATCCTGCTCACCCGGCTGCTGCCGCCGGAATGGGCGCTGCTGCAGTGGATCGTGGGTGGGCTGGTGGCGGTGATGTGGTTTATTTCGGCGCGACGCGTCGACAGCGTCCAGCGCCGGCAGATGGGCCTGCCCTGGTGGCGGCCCAACTGGCGCTTCAACCCCTCCACGCTCATGCGTCTGGCCCTGGTGCTTTTCCTGCTGCTGGTGGTCTACACGCAGAAACCCACCTATCCCCTGCCCAAACTGCCGACCGACCTGGCTCGCTTTGCCACCTTCCTGGGTCTGGCGGGGTTGGTAGGGCTGGGATTGGGCGACCGCCCCCTGCGCTGGGGGCTGTGCCTGTCGATGTGGGTGCTGGCGGCCAACTTCGCTATCCATGCCCTGCAGGTTGACGCCAACACCGTCGGCTTGCTGGCAGGCCTGGAAATCCTGCTGGGCTTTGCCATCTCCTACCTGATCGTGGTCGACGGCGCCCGCTTCTGGCAGAACCCGGAGGACGCATGACGCTGCTCGTCGGCCTCCTGGTCTGGCTGCTGCTGCTGTCGTTGGTCGCCAACATCTTCCGGCGTCTGCCGTGGGTGCCTGGGGTGGTGGTGGCCGTGGGGCTGGGACTGGCCCTCTGGTACCTTTGGCAGGCGCCGCTGACGGGCGAAGTGGAGATCCTGGGCCGCACGATCGACGTCGGACGCAGCAGCAGCTTCCTTGGCTACACCCTGGAGATGACGCCGGTCAGCCGTGGAGCCGTGGTCATCCTCTTTGCCTGGGGCGCGCTCTTTGCGCTGGCCACCGCCTGGACCAACGCCGACCGCGTGCTGTTCCCCACGATCCCCCTCATCCTGGCAGCACTGATGCTGGCGCTCAGCAGCCAGCCGCTGCTGTGGGCGTCACTGTGGCTGGTGGTAGCTGCCATCCTCATGGCCTTCCCCGCCCAGGGCGCCAGTCCCCGGCTGGCGCGGGCGGCGCTGCGCACCCTGCTGGCCCCGGTGCTGGCCTTTCCCCTCTTCCTCTTTGCGGCCTGGGTGCTCAACCAGCCCGCCCTCGCCGCCGCCGACCCCATCCTGTGGGCCACGGCCTGGCGGGCGCTGGTCATCGCCCTGGCCATTCTGCTGACGCCAGTGCCCCTGCACGGCTGGATCAGCGCCCTGGGCGAACACGCCCCGCCCTTCGCCGCCGCCTTCTGCGTGGGCGTCTGGCAGATCACGGTCTACGCCCTGGCCCGCCAGATCCTGCTTACCTATCCCGACATCGTCCAGTACGCCGACCCCGGGCGCTGGCTGCCCATCCTGGCCGCCATCCAGATGGTATGGGCAGGGTTCTTCGGCCTGAGCAGCCGCCGCCTGGGGCAGTTCTGGGGCTATCTGCTGCTTTGGGACTGCGGCGCCTTCCTGCTGCTGTGGAGCCTGAGCGGCGAATCCGGCACCCAGGCCCTGGTCTGGCTGGCGCTGGCGCGGGCGCTGGTGCTCATCCTGGGGGCGGCCGGGCTGCAGACGATCAACGATCGCTTCGGCGAGAACTCGCCCTACAGTCCCCTGCGCGGGGCCAGCGAGCGGCTGCCCTTCGCCACCCTGGGCTTCATCGCCGGGGCGCTGGCGCTGGTAGGCTGGCCGTTGGGGGCGCTGTTCTCGGTGCGGCTGGCCGCCTTCCGGCTGGCAGAGGCCAACCAGACCGCCGTCTTCCTCTGGGCGATGCTGGCGCTGGTATTGATGACCCTGGGCATCGTGCGCGTCCTGCACATCTTCATCCGGCCGCTGGTGGACACGCGGATGCTGCGGGAAGCTCAGTCGCTGGTGTGGCTGGTGGTACTGCTGATGCTGGCGGGCGCCGCCCTGGCCCTGCAGCCGGGGCTGCTGGACCCCGTGGTGGGACCGATCACGAGCTGGATGACACGGATGTAAGCAGGTGCGACGCTGGCGAACAGATGTGCGTCGCACCCTATCTGGTAGCTTTTGACAGCCACCTCGTGTTACCATCCGGCGCAGAAGGTTGCGATAGAAGTCCCACACCGCGTGTGGGCTTTTTTGTGCCTTCGCATTCCGCCCATGTCCGAACGCAGCAGCCGCCTGAAAGGCTTTTACGAGCTTCCTCCCGCCCAACGCCAGGAGGTCCTGGCCGCCTGGGCCGGGCTGGACGCGGAAGATCGCCGCGCCCTCGACGGCGGGCTGGACCTGGCCGCCGCCGACCGCCTGGTGGAGAACGCGGTCGGGCTCTATACGCTGCCCTTCGCCATCGCCCCCAACTTCATCGTCAACGGCGCCGAGCTGCTGCTGCCGCTCGTGATCGAGGAGCCTTCCGTGGTGGCCGCCATGGCCAACGCCGCCCGCCTGGCCCGCGCCGGCGGCGGCTTCCAGACGGGAAGCACCGAGCCGGTGATGATCGGCCAGGTGCAGCTCCTGGACGTGCCTGACCCCGCCGCGGCCGCCGCCAGCATCCTGGCCGCCAAGGAAGCGCTGCTGGCGCAGGTGGAGACTCTCCACCCCACCATCCGGCGCCTGGGCGGCGGGCCCCGCGACCTGGTCGTGCGGCGGCTGGACGACACGCCCGCCGGGCCGATGCTGATCGTCCACCTGCTGCTGGACACCCGCGACGCCATGGGCGCCAACGCCGTCAACACGGCCGTGGAAGCCCTGGCGCCGGCGCTGGAAGCCCTCAGCGGCGGCCGCGCCCTGCTGCGCATCCTCTCCAACCTCAGCGACGAGCGCCGGGCCTGGGCCGGCTGCCGCATCCCGGCGGCTGCCTTTGCCGGCCCAGAGGACACAGGCGAGGCCGTGGCCTCGGGCATCTGCGTCGCCAACGCCTTCGCCGTCGCCGACCCCTACCGCGCCGCCACCCACAACAAGGGCATTTTCAATGGCATCGACGCCGTCGCCCTGGCCACCGGCCAGGACTGGCGGGCCATCGAGGCCGGCGCCCATGCCTACGCCGCCCGCTCCGGCCAGTATCGCTCCCTGACCGAGTGGTCGCTGGACGGCGATACCCTGGTGGGGCGCCTGGAGCTCCCGCTGGCCGTGGGCACCGTGGGCGGCATGACCAAGCACCACCCCACCGCCCGCCTGGCCCTCAAGGTCCTGGGCAACCCCGACGCCCGGCGCCTGGCCGAGATCATGGCGGCGGCAGGACTGGCCCAGAACCTGGCGGCCCTGCGCGCCCTGGCCGCCGAAGGCATCCAGGCCGGCCACATGGCCCTCCACGCCCGCCGGGATCAGAAATGACGTTCGCACGTTGGCACGTTTGAACGTTCAGACGCAACCCCTCACCCGCTACCCGTCACCCATGCCTACTCTGCTCCAACCCAACCGCCCGGTCGGCGTCACCGGTTACGGCGCCTACGTCCCCCGCTACCGCCTTCCCGCCAGCGAGGTCGCCGAGATGTGGACGGACGGCACCGCCGAGCCGCCCATCCAGGAAAAGGCCGTGCCCGGTCTGGACGAAGACACCGCCACCATCGCCATCGAGGCGGCGCGCAACGCCTTGCTGCGCGCCTGCATCGCGCCCACCGATCTGCGCGCCATCTGGGTGGGCAGCGAGAGCCACCCCTACGCCGTCAAGCCCACCTCGACCGTGGTGGCCGAGGCGGTGGGCGCGGCGCCCCTGGTCCAGGCGGCGGACTGGGAGTTCGCCTGCAAGGCCGGGTCCGAGGCCATCGTGGCCGCCGCCGGCATGGTGGGGTCGGGCATGGCCGACTACGCGATGGGCGTGGGCGCCGACACCGCCCAGGGCCGTCCCGGCGACGCCCTGGAGTACACGGCCGGGGCAGGAGGAGCGGCGATCATCATCGGTCCCGCCGAGACCGCCGTCGCCCGCTTTGAGGGCTCTCTCTCCTACGTCACCGACACGCCCGACTT
Organism: Chloroflexota bacterium; assembly: GCA_029782215.1. Classification (GTDB taxonomy): domain Bacteria; phylum Chloroflexota; class Anaerolineae; order J102; family J102; genus SSF26. The sequence continues at coordinate 176,924 of JAKOVD010000079.1, read as the reverse complement.
CTGGCGGCGCCCCAAGGCCGAGTATCCCTCGCACGGCATGCGCTTTACCGGCGAGCCGGCCTATTTCCACCACGTGGTCACCGCGGGCGAGATGCTGCTGGAGGCGCTGGGCCGCACCCCGGCCGACTACCGCTACGTGGTTCTGCACCAGCCCAACCTCAAGTTCCCCACCCGCGCTGCCCAACAAATGGGCTTCAAGCCGGAGCAGTGGCAGACGGGGCTGCTGGTGGGCCGCATCGGCAACACCTATTCCGGCGCCTCCATCCTGGGATTGACGGCGGTGCTGGACGTGGCCGAGCCCGGCGACCGCATCATAGTGGTTTCCTTTGGCTCCGGCGCCGGCAGCGATGCCATGTCCTTCGAGGCGACGGAGTGCATCCGCGACCGGCGCCTGCTGGCCCCCACCACCACCGACTACATCGCCCGCCGCACCGTGATCGACTACGCCACCTACCTGCGCTATCGCGGCAAGCTATTGATGAAATAGACTCTTACGCAGTACGCATCACGTACTCCGTACTGCGTAATGCGTAACACATGACACCTTGACACCTGGCACTTGACACCCTCATGAGAGACGTTGCCATCGTAGGAATCGGACAGACGCCCGTGGGCGAGCTGTGGGAGAAGTCGCTGCGCCACCTGGGCCATGACGCCGTCGTGGCCGCCATGCGCGACGCCGGCATCGAGACTGCCGACGCGCTCTTTGTGGGCAACATGCTGTCCGGCGAGCTGTCCGGGCAGGAACACCTGGCGACCCTGATCGCCGACTTCGTGGGCCTGCGCGGCATCGAGGCTGCCAAGATCGAGGCAGCCTGCGCTTCCGGCGCCGCGGCCGTGCGCGTGGGGATGATGGCGGTCGCCAGCGGCCTGGCGGATGTGGTCATCGCCGCCGGCGTGGAGAAGATGACGGACACCCTGCCCGACGAAACCACGGCCGGGCTGGCGCTGGCAGCCGACCAAGAGTACGAAGTGGCGGAGGGCGCTACCTTCCTGGCCCTGAACGCCATGCTGATGCAGCGCTACATGCACGAGCACGGCGTCTCCAAGCGCGCCTTCGCCCCCTTCCCCGTCAACGCCCACAACAACGCCCGCGGCAACCCCAACGCCATGTTTCCGATGGCGATCTCGGTGGACAAGTACGAGAAGGCCGCCACGGTGGCGCCGCCGATCAACGTGCTCGACAGCTCGCCCATCTGCGACGGCGCTGCCGCCGTGGTTTTGGTGCCCTACGACCGGGCGCGGGAGTACGGCGCCGGCAAGGGGGTGGTGCGCATCGCCGCCTCGGCTTCGGCCACGGACACGCTGGCCGTCCACGACCGCCGCGACCCCCTTTTCCTCGAAGCCGCTTATCTCTCCAGCCAGCGCGCCTTCGCCCAGGCCGGCGTCAGCCGGGACGAGATCGATCTCTTCGAGCTGCACGATGCCTTCAGCATCATGTCGGTGCTGGCGCTGGAAGCGTGCGGCTTTGCCCCGCGCGGCCGCGGCGTGGAGCTGGGCGAGTCGGGCGCCATCACGCTGCACGGCCGGCTGCCGATCACGACCATGGGCGGCCTGAAGGCGCGCGGCCACCCGGTGGGCGCCACGGGCGTCTACCAGGTCGTCGAGGTGGTTCAGCAGTTGCGCGGGGAGGCCGGCCCGAACCAGGTGGCCAATGCCCGTGTGGGCATGGCGCAGAACATCGGCGGCTCCGGCGCCACCATCGTCACGCACATCCTGGTAGGCGAGGACTGAGGTTCACACCAACGGCGCCTGCTGCCGCCAACAGCATCCTGGAGCGCCGGCTGCGTCCGGCCTGTGGTTCGTTCGACGTTGAAAACAGATCTTGACAACTCATCCGAAATACTTTACAATACCATTGCAAAAACTTTGCACGGGCTGTCAAAAGCTTTCACCATGGCTGTCACAACAAGCCTGGTGGTTTTTGAGAGCCGGCCGGCCCTAGTATTCGTGACAGCAAAGACAATCTCTCCCTTTCTGGAGTTCTTTCCATGCACATCGCACGCAACTGGCGAGTCAAGAAACAGCGCTACAGCCTGACCGGCGAAATCTGCAATCACTGTGGATCGGCCGTGTTCCCCCCGCGCGACGTCTGCCCCGAATGCGCCAAGCCTGCCTATGAACCCATGACCCTGCGCGGTCTGGGCGAAGTCTACAGCTTCACCACCATCTACGAAGCGCCCACGGGCTTTGAAGCCCAGGCGCCCTACAGCCTCGCCCTGGTCCGCCTGGAAGAAGGCCCCATGCTGACGGCGCAGCTCACCGACGTAGACCCGCGCGAGGTGCACATCGGCATGAAGGTGGAGATGGTCACCCGCAAGCTCAGCCAGGACGGCGACGAAGGCCTGATCCAGTACGGCTACAAATTCCGGCCGCGCATGATGGCGCAGGCCGCCTGATTCGACTTTCCACCCAAAGCGAACCGCCCCAGGATAATCCCGGGGCGGTTCTTTATTGAGCGGAAACGGAGGGGTCTCAGGGCTTGGTGATGGTGAAGGCGCTGCCGGCGCCGTGGCCGAACACTTCAGGGAAGTACATCATCTCCCCGCGCGGGGGAAGGACGTTGAACTCGCCGGGCAAGGTGGCGCGCAACTGGTAGGTGAAGGTGTAGGTGCCGGGCGCCAGGGAGGTGGCGAACATCGCCACCTTGTCGTCCTTGAGCTGGAAGCTGGCAGGCTGCCAGTACCACCAGGGCTGCTCGGGCTGGCCGACTTCCTTGACCTGCGGACCGGCGGCGTTCTGCGGCGTCGTGGCCAGGCTGGTATCGATGGGCTCGGTCCCGGCCGGGATGGGGTCTTCGACCATCAGGTAGTGCATGGTCTCCGGCACCACCAGCGTCAGGGTCACGTCGATGACATCGCCCACCTTGGCGGAAGTGATGGCGTTGGTGGTCTCGGCCCCGTTCAGGGTGTAGCGCCTGTCCACGGTAAGGCCGCGGCTGACCGGGGCCAGGTCGGGCACGGGCAGGTAGGTGCGCAGGTAGGCGCTGTAGTAGAGCTGGCCCGGCCCGGCCGTGCGCTGCAGCAGCAACGTGTTGATCTGGTCCGCCAGCAGATCGCCGATGGGCGTGCGCAGGGTGGTGGATTGGGCCACGGTGGCAGGGGTGACGTCGCCCTTGCCCAGCTCGGCGCCGTTGAGCGCCGCCGTCCAGCCGTACTGGCCCTGCAGCTCGCCGGTGGCCGCCATCCAGTCGGTGAGAGCGATCAGCGCCCAGGCGGTCTCGTGCGTGGTCTCCCAGCGGTCGGCGGTGCGGGCGCTCATCAGCCAGCGCACCACATTGGGGCCCAGGGGATGGTCGGGCTGGATCGCCACCAGGGCGTCGAGCACGGCCGAGGTGCTGCGCGTGTCGGTGTTCATCGTCCAGTAGTCGACGCTCTTCTCCTCCCAGTGCGCGCCTGTGGCCGAGACCAGGGCCTTGCCGGTGATGGCGTCGAGCAGGGAGCGGGCCTGGGCGGCCGTGTCGGCGACGTCCGCCTGGGCCTGCAGGGTCAGAGCCAGGTAGGCCCGGGCATAGGTGGCCATGCGCTCGCGCTCTTCGTAGAGCTGCTGCGCCTCAGGCAGGGGCCGGTCGCTTCCAGCCTGGGCGGCGTAGTGGTCGAGCACGTAGACGATGAAGGCCTGCTGGTTGAGAGCGTAGCCCTCGAGCGTGGCAGGGGCGGCAAGTTGGCGGCCAAGGTAGTCAGCCGCACGCGCCATGACCTTGTCGTCGACGGTGTAGCCCGCAGCCTTGGCCTCGGTCAGCCCGAAGAGGACGTAGGCGCTGGTGTACGAGTTGCTCTTCTCCGCCGGGGAGCTAGTCGTGGCGCTGAACCACCCCCAGCCGCCGTCGGCGTTCTGGCCGCTGGTGAGCCGCTGCAGGGCAATGCCCATCTGCTCGTCCAGGTTGGCGGTGAGCGTGGCATTGTCGATGCCCAGCTTGTTCAGGGCGCGAGCGGTGAGGATGTTGGGCAGGAAGCGGCTGACGGTCTGCTCGGTGCACTCGTATTCGAAGTGCTTGAGGTAGTTCAAGCCCTCGGTCATGCCGGCGGCCAGGGAGGGGTCGAGGCGAACGGTCAGGTCGCCCTGGGTGGGGTCATAGCGCTGGGGCAGGGAGATGGCCTCGTAACGGGGTTCGTCGGGCGGAACAATGCCGGCGGTGGCCACGGTTTCGGGGCTGCTGTAGCGACGCACCGGCACCTTGACCTCGATGGCATCGTTGAAGCCGGGGGCGATGGCCGTCATCCGCACGGTCACGTCGTCCATGACCAGGCGGCTGGTGGGGTCGATGTCGTCCACGACCACGGGCAGGTCCACCCGCACCAGGTCACCGTTGGGCACCTGCAGCCGGTAGCTGGTCTCGCCCTGCGCCTGCAGGCCCTTCAGGTCGAAGGCCAGGTCCACGGTCTGGTCAGCGCCGGTGTTGTTCTGGACGATGGCGCCGATGACCGGCTTGTCGGCATGGACGACAAAGCGGGGCAGGACGGGCCGGATGAAGAGGGGCTTGGTCACCATGAGTTCCTGGATGGCATCCACCACCTCGGTGTCAGGGGTGACGCCGACGGCCCGCATCTGCCAGGTGGTCAGGTTGTCGGGCAGCGTGACCTTGACCTGGACATCGCCGTTGGCGTCGGTCTCGGCATCCGCCCGCCAGTACGCCAGGTCGCGGAAATCGGTGCGGACATCGATCATCGCCATCTCGCCGAAACCGCCGCCGCCACCGCCGCCCTTCGTGCTCCGTGACAGCGACTCGTCGACGCGGTTCATTGATGCCACCAGGGAGACGCCGGTGACGACGCCCAGGCCGCGCTGGCCCCAGAAAACCTCGTCAATGGACGATGAAACGTCGGGCTGCAGGGCGAGCAGTGCCTTGTCCACCAGCGCCAGCGAGAGCTGCGCCGCCACGGGCTTGCCCTCCCAATCGGTGGCGTGCAGCTTGTAGGTGACGGTGTCGCCCGGATTGGCCGGGTTGGGCTCGGCGCTGATGTCCAGGTTCAGGAGCTTGTGGGCGGCGTCCACCTTGAGCTGGGCCATGCCGAGCTTGAAGCTGGGCGCTTCACCGCCGCTGCCTGGACTCACCAGCAGCACGGAAACAAAGACGTCGGGGACATAGCCATCCGCAATGGGGATGGGCAGCGTTTCGCTGTTGGACGCCAGCGTGACGACCTCGTGGCTGAGGATGCCGGCTCGTTCCACCGTGACCAGGGCCAGCAGCGGCCCCTTCCAGGGGGCGGGCACCAGCACCTGGGCCGTGTCGCCGACCTTGTAGAGCTTCTTGTCCGTGACCAACTCGATGCGGTCGTTGTTGCGCACTGGCCAGGAAGCATCCTGGCTGCCGGCAACATAGGCAAAGGCGGCGCTGTGGTTGCTGTTGCCCAGGTCGTCGCGCGCCACGACCCGGATCAGGTACTCTCCGGGATCTTTGGGTGTCCAGCGCAGCTCTGCCTGGCCGTTAGCGCCTGTCACCACCTTTTCCTGGGCGACCTTTTCCTCATCCACCTTAGTAACATAGCGCAGAACACCGTCCGTGCCGCGCTCCCGCACCGTGCGCCAGGCCACCAGGCTGACCGTCGCCTCCAACTCCTGCTGGGGTTTGGGCTCCCTGGTCAGGGCATCGACCGCGATCAGGTGGGCGAGCTGCGGCGTCGCCGCCGTCCCCACATAGGTGTCAGGATAGACGCCGGGGTAGACGGCGCCAGCGTGGATCACGAGGTGGGTGTTTCCTGCCACGACCTGGTCGCTGGCGTCGGTGACGGCGAACTCGACGACGCGATCCTGGGAGCCGGGCTGGCCGCCGGGCTTGGTGCTGAGATCGGTGGGCACGTCGAGACTGAAGACGCCGTTGGCGTCGGTCTTGCCCACACCGCTGCCGATGGGCTGGCGGTAGGGCGCTGGCGAGGGCTCATACATGGCATCAGGCACAAAGTCGGCGAACGACCAGGGCTTGCCATCATCGTAGGGCAGCATGTAAGGGCCGCTGTACAACGTCCAGGTCACGGCGGCGTTCTTGACGGGGCCGCCAAAGTAGTAGCTCGCCTGCACCATCGCCGTCGCCGGTTGGGTCGCAATCACTTCCGCCGGCTGAGCCGAGGCATTCACCTCGTACTCCGGCTTGCGGAAGGCCGCCACCATGACGTTGACAAAGGTATTGTTGCTGTCCGACGTCTTCATCTCCAGGCTGTAGACGCCGAGCGGGGCGTCCGGGGCCAGCGGGATGTCGCCGTAGACGGCGCCATAGGCGTCGGTGGTGAGGTCGCCGTGATAGATGATGTCGCCGTTGGGGTTGCGCATCTCCACCGGCAGGGTCAGGTTGGCGGGAACGTCGTAGGTGACGTCGTCATCGGTGCGAACGATCCCGCGGAAGTGGATGGTGTCGGCGGCGCGGTACAGAGGCCGGTCGGTGTACAGGAAGAGCCGGTAGGGCTGGTTGTAGAACTCGAGCGGCAGGCTGTAGTTCCAGGTGGAGATGCCGTCGCTCCAGGCGGTGCTTGCCCAGCCTGTGTCCTTGGCCGTGCCCACAAAGGCATCGGTGGTGCGCCAGGGCTCCGGGCTGACCGGCGCCTTGGCGACAAACAGGCCGTCGGCGTCCGTCTGCCCGGACACAGCGTCGGCATTGTACGGATAGATCGTCACCGGCAGGTTGGGCGCCGGCTTACCCGTGGCCAGGTCCGTGACCCAGACCAGGGCGTCATCCTGGCCGCGCTTGATCGCGGTCTGGTAGCGGCTGACGACGAGCATCACACGGGGCTTGGGCATGCCCGGCGGGTAGCTCACCTGCGGCGATTCCGCCGTCAGCAGGTAGATGCCAGGGCCGAGGGGCTCGCCGCTGGCGTCGTGCAGCACCTCACGCGTGGTGTGCAACTGGTTGCGGGTCCCCTGGATGGGAAGGGTCCAGCGCCGGATGAGCTGGTTGGCGGGCGGCATGAAGTTGTTCCAGCGCTCGTAGTCATCCTGGGGGTCGAGCTTCGCCAACTGCTCCGGCGTCACGCTGTACAGCGCCGCCTTGATCTCCTTGATGTTGACGTGCTGGAAGAAGACCGCCGTGTCGGTGTAGGCGCTGTAAGTGCCGATGATGCCGGGAGTGACCATGGTCAATTCCGGCGTGCGCTCGCCTGTGCGGAAGCGCAGCACGATGGGCTCCGTGATCTTGTGGCCCCAGGGATCGCTGATCCCAGACGCCAGCGTCAGGGTGTAAGTCGAAAGGGCCTGGCGCGGGAAAAAGACGTTGAAGATGCCGTCGTACGGGCTGTAATAGGAGTAGACCTGCGTGGCGCTCACAGGCGGGCTGATGCTGAGCTTCAGGCTCTCCTCCAGCAGCGGCGTGTTGAAGACAAACTGGATGGGTTCGTCCAGCGAGGCGCCGTTGGCGCCGTTGGCGGGGACCGTCCGCACCACGGCGGGGAACGGCGCCACCCCAAATGTGTGCGTTGCCGGGCGGCGCAGACCGGCGCTACTACCGCTGGCATGGGCGGCGTCGCTGACAGCCACCGTCACCGCCTCGCCCAGGGGCATCTCCCCCGCCGGCTGGAAACGCAGGATGCGGGAGTCTTCAGACCAGCTCATGCTGCCCGTCACCGGCCCGCTCTTGGCGGCGGTGACGCTCACGGCCTGTTCGCTGCTGGCGTGGTCCATCGGCTGGCTGAAGGTGACTGTAATCGTCGACGTGGGCGGGGCGATGTTGCCCTCGGGCATGACCTTGGTCACTACCGGCAGATCGGTGGTGAAGGTAAAGGTGTAGTCGGCCTGCAGCGGGCTGCCCGCCAGGTCGGTGACGCCGGACACGGTGGCCCGATAGGAGCTACCGGCCACCAGGGGCGCATCGGGCTGGAACTGGTAAATGCTGGTGTTGAGCCACTGTCCCTTGCCGGGAGCCGCAGGGTCCAGCGTGAGCGGCTGCGGCAGCTTGGGATCATCCGGCGCCGCGCCCAACGCCACCACCGGCCGGTTGAAGGCAATGGTCAGGGGCGCGTCCGTGGCCACGTTCTTGTTGCCATCGCCGGGCGTCGTATTGGCCACCTCCAGGTAACCCTGCATGGTGACCTTGAAGCGCAGGGGACCGGTGCTGTAGCCGGCAGCGCTGGCGGTCATCAAGCCCTCATACTGCTGGCCCGGCTTGAACGATGCCGGCATATACCGCACGGTTGCGCCCTGGATGTCCATCTCCCCCTGCAGGGTAGGCGTGAAGATGAGCCGCACACTGGCAGGATCGACAGCCCGATCGAAGTCGATGGTCAGCGGCTTGTCCAGGGGCCATTCCTCCCCGCGATCGGGCGAGGTTGCCACCACCTGCGGGGCCGTGGGCGGCGGGGTGGCTGTGGCCGCCGGGGTGGGGGAAGCCACCACCGCGGGCGTGACCGGCGTCGCCGCTTCCTGGGTCACCACCGGCGCCGGAGAAGGTGTCGGCTGCGGCCGGTTGCAGGCGGCAAGCCCGGCAAGAGCAGCCACAAGAAGGACAAAGATGGCAATGGAGATGAAGAAGCGCTTTGGCATGACGCACCACTCAGAAAACGTACGTATCGGGCTAGAGAGAACAGTCAATTCGCGATGACACCACCGCAGCCACCGGCATCGTGGCTATCACTCATTATGACGGCCATTCGTGAGGAATGGTTCCGGCTTCCAGCCAAGACATAGAGAAGTATGTGGGACACGCACCCGAAACATGTCACTGCGAGCGGAGCGAAGCAGTCTCCAACGTGCCAGTTGAGGCTAGCGCCCTTCGCAATGACATAGGGCGGGTTGGGGATGCTTCGCTGCCTTGGCGGCGAGACGGGAGTTGGCGGAGGGGCCGCTCAGCATGACATAACAAGAGATTCTGGAAGGGCTCAGAAGGTCCAGCTTATGTCATGCTGAACGGGTCGATCGGCCAACCCTGTTCACGGCAAGCTTCCAGTGAAGCATCTCCCACACCCCCAGATCTCCGGGAGGCCCAGATGGGAATGGCGCTGCCTCTCGGCTGCCGCCGGGCCTCCGGGAGATCTTGGGGGGCTCAACGTGACACGAAAGTGAGCAAAGGAATGCAATCTACATTCCCGGTGAGCGCGATTTGGCGGTTCAGACGGGCCGTACTACAATAATGGTGCGAGCGTTGAACAACAGTTCCGCAAGCATCCGTGTAGGTTGGCTGGCGGCACAACGACGTGCCTCAGCCTTCCGTCCCAGGGGTCTCTAATCCGTTACTTCCAGTTGGCGTCCGCGCGGGCGCCCGGAGCTCTTGAGGTAACAGAGCAGGCACAGCCCTTCATCCTTGAGCCGCGACGCCAGGCGAGGGTTGGCGTTGGCGAGTTCTTTCATCTCCCGATCCGAGGAGCTGACGGTAAACACCGTGGGCCGGCGGGTCAGGTAGCGATAATCGAGAAGCTGAAAGAGCTTCTCCTCCGCCCAGGGCGAAGTAGCCTGATCGCGCAGGTCGTCCAGCACCAGCAGCGGCGCCTGCTTGATCTGCTCAAAGCGCACATCGTAGGTGAGGGCGCTGGCAGGTGAATAGGCGGCGCGCAGGTGGTCCAGCAGGCGCGGGATCGAGATGAAGAGCAGTTGGGGCTGCGTCAGGCGCACGTGGTTAGCGATGGCAGCCGCCAGGTGGGTCTTCCCCACGCCTGTCTTGCCCAGGAAGGCGATCCACCCCTCGGGACGCTGCGCGTACTCCCAGGCGGCATTGCGAATGGTGACCAGGTTCTGGCGCATCTCTTCCCGGCCCGTGCCGGGGATCAGGAACTTCTCAAAGGTTTGGTCGCCGTGGAGGTCCAGCTCGCTCAGCTCGACCAGGTGGTCGATATAGCCGCCCCCCCGATAGTCAGCGGCCAGGATGCGCATGTGCACCACCATGTCGTAGTCCATCAGCCGCGAACGCAAACGCGGCTCGATGGCCTCGATCGGACGGTTGGTCGTGATCACCGTGGGCAGCCGGCGCAGGTACCGGTGGTTAAGCAGTTGGAAAAGCTTCTCCTGCGCCCAGGGAGTGGGGCTTTCCGAGCCCAAGTCGTCGAGGATGAGGACGGGCGTGTTCTTGAGCCGCTCAAAAAGCTCGTCGTAGCTCTCAGGACTGTTGGGGCCGAAGCTGGAACGCAAATGGTCCAGGAGGTCCGGCACGAGCACGAACAGCGCCGCTTCGCCCCGGCCGATGACCTCATTACCGATGGCAGCGGCCAGGTGCGTCTTGCCAACGCCAAAGCCGCCGGAGAGCAGCAGCCAGCCCTGGGGTTGGTGGGCGAAGGCCAGCGCTGCCTCATAGGCCGACCGCAGGGTGCGCTGGCGTTCGGGCGTCAGGGCGACGCCGTCGGGCCGGAAGCGGACGAAGGTCATGTCAGCCAGGGTTTCCACGTTGCCGAGGGCATTCATCTGCCGCTGGCGGACCTGCTGGAGCTGCGGCGTCGCGCAGACGCAGGGCACGGCGCGGCCAAAGTCCGGGTGGCCGACCTCGACATCCTTGACCACAAAACCGCGACCGCGGCAGTACGGGCAAGCCGGATCGCCCAGGCTATTCGAGTACGAAGGGCTTGGGTTCGTCGTCGCCTTTGGCCGGGGAAGCTCCGCCGGCAAGTGCGCGGCCGCTTTGACCGGGTGTGTCTTTGCCATGTTCGGCCCAGTCCTTGAGGATGATGTTGATGTAGGCCCAACTGCGCTTGTTGCGCACGACGGCCAGGCTGAACGCATCCTGGATCCAGTTCTCAGGATAGTCACGCTCCGCCTCCCGCAGCTTGTCAGCCAGCATCGGGGTCACCATACCGATATTCTGCTCATAGAGCAAGAAGATGTTGGGGCGCTCTTTTTCCAGGCCCACAACCACGTCATCGATCTCGTGACCCAAACCAGCGAAGTCGCCTGCCTGCAGCCGCGCTACCGCCTCCCGGCCCTTGGCCGAGTTGAGCAGGTACCAGAGCTCGGTGCGAGGCCCGCGCTTGACCGTTATCTCGATCAGGACGCCGCGTTGGGCGGCGCGGGCGAAGGCAGCACGGGCCGCCTGGGGAGCTTCGTCTTGCGCCGCCTGCATGCCCTCCAGAAAGAGCAGGTCGATCAGGGCGTCGTCCAGCCGCACATAGCGGGTATCGCCCTCGCCCAGGCTGAGCCGCCAAAAGGTATAGAGGATGGCCTTCAGCTCGTTGAGGTCGTCCACTTTGGGCAGGACCTCGCCGAAGAAGTCGGCGGGCAGCGAGATCAGCCGCGTCTTGCCGGCGGCAAAACCGGGGAAACCGGTGAGGGAGCCAGGAGTCGTCATTGCCTAATGCACGCTCATCTCTTCACGGTGCATCTCCAGCTCATCGAAGTGCGTGAATTCTTTCTGGAAGTAGAGGTCAACACTGCCGGTCGGGCCGTTGCGGTGCTTGGCGATGATGATCTCGGCGATGTTCTTGCGATCGGAGTCCTCGTTGTAGGCATCGTCGCGAAAGACGAACATGACGACGTCGGCATCCTGCTCGATGGAACCCGACTCACGCAGGTCGGAGAGTTGGGGACGTTTGTCGGAGCGCGCCTCGACCTGGCGGCTGAGCTGCGAGAGGGCCACCACCGGCACCCGCAGCTCGCGGGCCAACTGCTTGAGCGACCGTGAGATGTAGCTGATCTCCTGGACGCGGTTCTCGTTGCGCTGTCCGGAATTCATGAGCTGCATGTAGTCCACAATGAGCAGCTCGATGCCATGCTCCGCGGCCATCCGCCGGGCCTTGGTCCGCAGCTCGAAGGGCGAGATAGCGGCGCTGTCGTCAATGTAGATGGCGCACTCGCTCAACACAGCCACAGCCGCCGCCAGCTTCTCCCACTCGTCGTCCCTGACCTGGCCCAACCGCAGCCGCTGCGAATCGATGCGCGACTCCTGCGCGAGCAGGCGCTGCACCAACTGCTCGCTGCTCATCTCCAGGCTGAACACAGCCACGCGGGCGCCGTGCTGGCGGGCGGCATTGAGGGCCATGGTCAACGCCAGGCTGGTCTTGCCCATCCCCGGCCGGGCCGCCACGATCAGGAGGTCCGACTTCTGCATGCCGCCCAGGAGCTTGTCCAGGTTGCGGAAGCCGGTGGGGACGCCCAGCACCTCGCCACGGCGCCGGTGCAGCTCATCCAGCTCATCCATCACCCGGCGCATGACGCTGTGCAGGGGCGCCAGGTCCCGCTGCAGGCGCGCCTCGGAGATAGCGAAGATGAGTTCTTCTGCCCGGTTGACGACCTCCTCCACATCCTGCGACTCCTCGTAGGACATGCGCACGATCTGCCCGGCGGCGGAAATGAGCTGGCGCAGCGTGGAGGTTCGCTGCACGATGGTCGCATACTGGTAGGCATGCACAGCCGAAGGCACGGCGTTGATCAGCGAGCTGAGCGCGGCGGGCCCGCCGACGTCGGCCAACTGCCCCCGCCGCTCCAGCTCATCGCGCACCGTCAGGAAGTCGACAGGATGGCGCTGGTCGTGCAAGTGCACGACGGCCTCGTAGATCCAGGCATGCCGCTGGACATAGAAATCACCAGGCTTGATGAGCGTTGCCACCTGGACGATGACATCTGCATCGATCAGGAGTGAGCCAAGCAGCGCCTCTTCAGCCTCGATGTCGCAGGGTACGGTTTTGTCAGGCGTCGTGCTCATTGGGGGTAGGGAAAGGCATAGACAAATCGACGCCTGTTTGAGCAGGCGTCGACAATAGGATATCGGTGGTCAAACAGCGCCCTGGCGGCAGCGTCAGAGACCGGTGGGCGTGGGGAGATCAGTCCTCACTCGTCCCCAGGTCATCCAGGTCCAGCTCTTCGATAAAGTCGGCAAAAGCTCCCAGGTCTTCCTTCTGCACTTCGCCCGGTTCGGTCGTGGTCTCCTCAAGCAGGCTCGGCGCCACATCTTCATCGGGCATGCGCCCGGCCTCCCGCATGACCTTGTCGCTGACGTAAAGCGGCACCTCGGCCCGCACGGCCAGGGCGATGGCATCGCTGGGCCGGGCGTCGACGCGAATCTCCCGCTCGTTGAACTCCAACACGATCTGGGCGTAGAAGACGTCCGAGCGCAGATCGTTGACCACGACGTGCTGCACCTCCGCCCCCAACGTGGTGATGACCTTGGCCAGAAGGTCGTGGGTCAGCGGTCGCTCCACCTGCACCCCTTGCAGCCGCAGGGTGATGGCATCCGCCTCGGGCGCGCCGATCCAGATGGGCAAGTAGCGCTGCGAGTCTTTTTCCCGCAGCACCACAACCCGATGCTGGCTCATCAGACTGATGCGAACGCTGTCGATGGTGACTTCGATCATGGGGATCGGCTCCACAGAACACGAGAGGGTGTAAGGTCGATTATAAGGCCGCGGGCAAGGCGCGTCAAACAAGGTGCGATTGCCGGGCGTGAGGAACCTTCCCTCCTGGCGGGGCCGCCCCCCAAAAAAGACCTCCGGGAGGCCCAGCGTCTTACCAATAGGCAGCGCCTTTCCCTCCCCGGCCTCCCGGAGATCTCGTTCAATGTCATGCTGAACGGGTCGATCGGCCAACCCTGTCCCCGGCAGGCCTCCAGTGAAGCATCTCCCGCTCCCTCTGTCACTGCGAGCGCAGCGAAGCAGCCTCCAACTGGCCAGTTGGGGATTGCTTCAGCCCTTGCGGGCTTCGCAATGACAGACGGAGATGGCTTCCGGTTTGCTGCCAGAAGCTGCCAGGCTGCCGACTTGGTAGGCTCTGGCAGGATTGGCAGCGCAAACTGAGGCAATCAACCCAAGGAGGTTTGATCTATGGACTATCGCCAATCGATCCAGGCGCACGCCGCCGATCCCGCAGCGCTGGAGACCCTGTACCAGGCCGCGGTCAGAAATGGGGAAGGTGAGGCGTTTGCCGCTGCTCTGGCTGCAGACTACGCCGAAGCGCCTGACAATCTGCTCTACGCCGCCTGGTTTCACCGCCTGGCAGCGGCCCCACCGCCCAAGGCCCAGCCCAGAGTGGCGTGGCGTTGGGCCATCCCGTTGGGCGCCATCGCCGGGCTCGTGCTGTGGATATTGGCCGACGAACAGCGCTTCATGCTGGACGTCGGCGGCATGCGATTCCCCCTCTTTCTGATCTTCTGGGCGGCGATCGATGCCGCAGCTATCCTGGCCTATCTGAACCTGGCCGGCCCGCGGCGCTGGCGGCCGGCGCTGGCGCTGGTGGTGGGGGTGGCGGCCGCCGCCGTCTATGCCTACGTCCTCTACCCCTACCTGAACTCCGTTCTCTTCCAGCAGCAGTATCTCGACCTGATGGCCCTCCATCTGCCGGTGCTGGCCTTGACGGCGGTCGCCGTCTTCGTCCTGCACGGCCTCTCCACGGCCGAAGACCGCTTCGCCTTCCTGATCAAAGCGCTGGAGGCCCTGGTCATGGGGGGACTGTTTCTGATCGGCTGGGGCGTGCTGACGGCGATCACGTTCGGCCTGTTCCAGGCCCTGGGCATCGAGCCGCCCACGGCCGTGCAGCGGTTGTTCGTCGGCGCTGCCGCCGGGTTCGTGCCCGTGGTGGCGGTAGCCCTGGTCTACGACCCCATGGCCCCGCCCCGGCTGCAGGTCTTCGACGAAGGGTTGAGCAAGCTCATCGCCACCCTGATGCGCGTGCTGCTGCCCCTGAGCCTGGCCGTGCTGCTGATCTACCTGGGCTTCATCCCCTTCAACTTCAAGGAGCCCTTCCAGAACCGGGATGTGCTCATCATCTACAATGCCATGCTCTTCGCCGTCATGGCCTTGTTGGTGGGGGCGACGCCCGCCCCGTCCGTGTTCCTGGGGCTGGGCCAGGCGACCTGGCTGCGGCGGGGCATCCTGACCCTGGCGGCCCTGGCCCTGGTCGTCGGCTTGTACGCCTTTGCCGCCATCCTCTACCGCACCTGGGTGGGGCAACTCACCCCAAACCGTCTGACCTTCATCGGCTGGAACATCATCAACATCGGCGCCCTGGCGGCGCTGTTGGTCGGGCAGGTGGGGGCGAGGGTGGCAGGTGGCAGGCGGCAGGCAGCAGGCAGCCAGGAGGGGCAGGAAGACGAAGAGGAGGCGCTGGCGGAGATGTCGTGGCTGGGAAGCCTGTACAAGACGTACGGCGCGGCGGCGATCGCCTATGCCGTGTGGACGCTGGTGACCATCGTGGCGCTGCCGTGGATTTTCTGAGGTTGAAGGTTGAAGCGCATTCTATCCCTGCGCGTAGGCGCCGTGCGGCAGCGGGGACGCCTTCTTGAAGACGCAGGCGTTCTGCGCTTCGTCCGGCGTGGTCGGGTGCGGGTGCTCGACGCCCAGCACGTCGCACAGCTCGGCCAGGAAGAGCTGGTAGTTGGCACGCTCGGCGGCGCCGGAGCTCTGCCAGCGCTGGATGAAAGCCGTGATGGCCTGCGGAGAAGGTTCAGGCATGAGCGTTTCCGTCCCATAGACGCCGGTTACTTTGTTCGCTTCCGGCGAGATGGCTGCCGACCGGCCCAGTATACCGCAGAAACCCGGCCGAGTGCGACGCACTTTGCCAGGTGCGACGCACTTTGAAAGTGCGTCGCACCTTGTTGCCGCTGGTGTCGTTGCCGGTTATGATCAGGTGTCCATACGTCCCATCCCAGGCCCTGTCTATGCCCTCACAACGCCCCGTCTCCGTCTTCGACATCATCGGCCCCATCATGGTGGGACCTTCCAGCTCGCACACCGCCGGCGCCGTCCGCCTGGGCTTGATCGGCCGATCCGTCCTGGGCGCCCCGCCCGAGACGGCCCTGATCGAGCTGCACGGCTCCTTCGCCCACACCGGCAAGGGGCACGGCACCGACCGCGCCCTGGTGGCGGGTCTGTTGGGCTTCGCCACGGATGACCCTCGCATCCGTTACAGCCTCGACATCGCCGCCGAGACCGGGCTGCACTACCAGTTTATCGAGACGGACCTGGGGGAAGACGCCCACCCCAACTCAGTGCGGCTGACGCTCCGTGGGGGCGGCCGTGAGGTCGAGGTCATCGGCGCCTCCATCGGCGGCGGCATGATCGAGGTCACCTCGATCATGGGCTACGACGTTCATTTCACCGGCGAGCATGACGCCCTGGTGGTCGTGGCCGAGGACCGTCCCGGCACCATCAACGCTGTCACCGGCGTGCTGCTGGAACGCCATATCAACGTCGCCTTCTCCCGCGTGGAGCGCAAGCTGCGCGGGGGTGAGGCCATCATGATCTTTGAAACCGACGACATCGTCCCGCACGAGCTGCTGGAAGCCATCGAGGACTTCTACTGGGTGCGGTGGGCGCGCCACGTGCCGAAAGTGACAGGGTAAAGGTTGGAAGTTGAAGGTTGGGCATCCGAACCTTCAACTTGCAACCTTCAACTTTCAACCCCAAAGAGGTAGAGATGTTTGGTTCAATCGCGGAAATGGTGGAGAAAGCGGAGCACGGCGGGCTGCCGCTGCACGAGGTGGTGCTGCGGGCGGAAGCAGAGAACAGCAGCAAGGACCCGGCGGCGCTGCGCGAGCGGATGCGGGCGCGGCTGGACGTGATGAAGCGGGCGACAGCGCAGGGCATCGCCGAGCCGGTGATGTCCCTGAGCGGCATCAGCGGCGGCAGCGCCTACCGCTTCTGGAACTGGCTGGCCGACCCCAGCCACGAGCCGCTGACGGGGCCCGTCCTGAGTCGCGCCGTGGCGCGGGCCATGGCCGTCAACGAGGTCAACGCCGGCATGGGCTGCATCGTCGCCACCCCCACGGCCGGCTCGGCAGGCATTCTGCCCGGCGTCCTGATCACGCTGCAGGAGCTGCGCGGATTCAGCGACGACCAGTTGGTGTCAGCGCTCTTCACCGCCAGCGGCATCGGCGCCGTCATCTTCCGCCGCGCCAGCGTCTCCGGCGCGGCCGGAGGCTGTCAGGCCGAAACGGGCAGCGCCGCCGCCATGGCGGCAGGAGCAGCGGTCGAGCTGCTGGGAGGCAGCCCGCGGCAGTCGGCACACGCAGTCGCCATCACCATGAAGAACATGCTGGGCCTGGTCTGCGACCCTGTCGCCGGCCTGGTGGAGGTGCCGTGCGTCAAACGCAACGCCGCCGGCGCCGCCCAATGTTTCATCGCCGTGGACCTGGCCCTGGCGGGCGTCGAAAGCGTGATCCCCCCTGACGAAGTCATCGACGCCATGGCCAGCATCGGCAAGCGCATGGATGAGCGCTTCAAGGAAACGGCGCTGGGCGGGCTGGCGGCCACGCCCACGGGTAGGCGTCTGGCGCAGATGGTATGGAACGAGGCCGCGCCTGAGCCGGAGAATTGAAACGCGTCGTTACGACGCAGCGCGTGTGGCATCGCCTTCCGGCCACCGCCCGTAGCCGGTGTAGCCGGTGCGCCAGTGCTCAAGGACGGCGCGTGTGCCCGGCGTCAGTGGTTCGGGCAGGGCGTCGAGGGGATACCAGCCGGCGGCGCTGATCTCCGTGCCGTCCGCCCTCATTTCGCCGCCCAGGCGCCGGCAGGCAAAGACAAAGATGTGGTCCCGCTTGTAGGCGACCATCCAGAGGTAGACCCCCACCAGCCGCGTCACCTCGACCTGCACGCCCGTCTCCTCCCGCATTTCCCGCACCAGCGCCTCGTCGGCCGTTTCGCTGCCGCTGCTCCCGCCGCCCGGCAGGTACCAGGTGCGGGCGCCGTAGCCGTGGCGAACAAAGAGAATGCGCCCTTCATCGTCCGTAACAATGCCGCGCACCCCCACCGTCCGCGGACGCGTCAGCCGCCACCACAGGACCAACACCCGGAGCGCGGGATCGCGCCAGTTCCAGCTCATGGGGTCAGAACGAGTCCAGGGCCAGGGCGATTTGGGCGCCCACGCAGGCATTCTGCTCCCGCGCTTTCGCGTACAACTTTCGGCATGACAGGCTAGAGGACAACGCCGTTGGGGTCGTTGCCGGCATCGACAATGGCTTTGCGCACGTTGACGAAGGGAAGCAGGATCAGACCGGCGACAAAGAAGATGATAAGCGAGATCAGGGCGACACGCATGTTGCCGGTCAACTGCACGGCCAGGGCGAAGACGGCGGTGCCGACCCAGGACGTGCCGCGCTCGCTGATCTCATAGAAGCCAAAGTACTCGGTCTCCTTGTCGCGCGGGATCATCTGTGAGAAGAGAGAACGGCTGAGCGCCTGCGAGCCGCCCAGGACCAGCGCCACGATGACGCCCAGAATCCACAACTGCCACTGCTCGTATAGGAGGGCATAGGCATAGATGACCACCCCCGACCAGAGCACCAGGCTGATGAGGATCGAGCGCTTGGCGCCGATGCGCAGCGCCAGTCGCCCAAAGGCAAGAGCGCCGAAGAAGGCGACAAACTGGATCAGGAGGACCAGGATCACCAGGGTGCTGGCCGAAGCACCCAGCTCACCGGCGGCAAAAAGCGTCGCCACGACAATGACCGTCTGGATGCCATCGTTATAGATCAGGTAGGCGATGAGGTAGCGCAGGGTTTCGGGGTATTTGCTCCGGATCTCATGCAGCGTCCGCCACAGCTCCTTCACACCGTGGCTGAGAAAGGTCTCGCCATGCGGCAGGGTGCGCTCAGGCGTATGCTGGCGAAGGGTGCGGTGCGGAAACAGGTAGGTGAACACCAGCCACCAGACGCCGGCGCTGGCCAGGCTGACGCGCACGGCCAGAGAGGTGTCAGACATGGTCTGGAAGAGGACCAGGTTGAGGGCAAGAAGAAGACCGCCACCGAGATAGCCGATCGCCCAGCCGCGCGAGCTGACCGCGTCCCGGTCATGCGGCGCTGCAATATCGGGCAGGTAGGCGTTGTAGGCGACGATCGACATACCAAAAGCGAGATTGGCGCCGATGAGGAGCAGCCCGCCGAGGATCACGGCGCCGTTGGTGCCCAGGACCGGCATATCGGTGCGGATGAAGAAGAGCAGCATGGTGGCCATCGCCCCGAGGTAGGCGGTGGTGAGCAGCAGGCGCTTCTTGTGTCCCGTGTAGTCGACAACCGTTCCCAACAGCGGCAAAAAGAGCACCTGGAGCACCACAGAAATCGAAACACAGGCCGGGAAGAAGGCGCCTGGTTCAATGGTGCGACCAAGGATGAATACGCCGCCGGCGGTCTTGGCCAGACTTTCCAGGTAAGGCCCCAGGAAGGTGGTGACGACTGTCGTGCTGAAGGCCGAATTGGCCCAATCGTACATCGTCCAACCGCGAACCTCGCGGCGGTCGCCATAGGCGCTGGGCGGGGAGGCGGTGGTGGCAGTCATAAGGGTGACATCTCCCGTTGGGCGAGGAAAGGAGCGGCGGATGTGGAAGAACGTTCGAACGCTTTCAGACCCAGAGCCAGAGCAGGACGGCGGCAACCAGGGCAAGTATGCCGCCAAACAGGAAGGGAGCAGCCGGCCCCAGACCGGTCCACCCACCAGCGCCCTGCCAGAGCACCCCGGCCAGGACGCTGGCCGGGAGGGCGGTGAGACCGACGGCGGCGTTGTAGACGCCATAGGCAGTGCCACGCCGTTCAGAGGGAACGATATCGGCAAGAAAGGCCTTGGCAACACCCTCGGTCATGGCATAGTAGGCGCCGTAGGTTGCGTAGAGCAGCCAGAACTGCCATGTCTGGCCGGCCCCGGCAAAGCCCAGGTACACGAGCGCATACAGCAGCCAACCGGCGACGATGACCAGCCTCCGGTTGATACGATCGGAAAGTGCGCCGACGGGTCCCGACAGCAGCGCGTAGATGAGATTGAAGAGCGCCAGCATGGCGAGCACCATGACCACCGAGCTGCCCGCCGTCTGAGCGCGCAGGATCAGAAAGGCATCGGTGCTGTTGCCCAAGGTAAAAAGGATGATGACGACCAGAAAACGCAGGAACCTGGGATCGAAGCCGCTCAGGGTAAGGTGCGGCGCGGCGCCCAGACGCTGGTGGGCGATCTCGCGCACGCCCAGGGCGACCACGATCACCGCCAGGAAGGAAGGCACCAGGGCCCAGGTGACCACCTTGTGAAACGTCTGCTCATTCAGGAGCAGGGCATTGGCCTGTGACCGCCACACGATGACGATGGCCAGGAGCAGGCCAATGAAGGCGCCGGCGCTGTCGGCAGCCCGATGCAGGCCAAAGCCGATCCCCCGCTGGTCGGGCGCGACCGAGTCGGCGATCAGGGCGTCGCGCGGGGCGGTGCGGATGCCTTTGCCCAGGCGGTCAAGAAAACGGTAGAGCAGGACGCCCGGCCAACTGTGGGCAACCAGGAGCAGGGGGGTGGCCAGCGCCGCCAGGCCGTAGCCTGCCACCGTCAGGTTCTTCCTCTTGCCCCATTGGTCCGAGAGCCAACCTGAGTAGATCTTCATCAGGCTGGAAGTGGTCTCGGCAATGCCCTCGATCAGGCCAATGACGCCGGTCCTCACCAACAGCACGTTGGCAAGAAACAGCGGCACCAGGTGAACGAGCATCTCGCTGGCGACATCGCGCAGGAGGCTGGTGAGCGAGAGCGCCCAGATATTTCGCGGCAGAGAGCGGAGCGTTCGCATGGTGACGTAGGGTGGATGCGGCCGCAAGCCGCAGCGCACCCGCGGACCATTGTAGCATGGAGGGGTCGCAACACCCGGCAACTCTCTGACGATGCGATTGTGCCCCGCCCGGCGACGAAGGTCCCTGCCCTATGCTTCCGGCTCTTCCCACAGTTGCATGAGCAGCCGGAACAGGTCTGATTCCGTCACCATGCCTACGGCGCGGTCCTCACCATCGACCACGGGAATCCCCCCGATCTTGTGGTCGAGCATCAACTGCACGACCTGCTGCACGTTGTCTTCGGGCTGGACCGTGATCGCCGGCGCGGTCATGACCTCATCGACGGCGAGGAGGACCTCGTCAGAGTCAGGCGCGTACGGACTCGCTGTGTTGTAGACCGAAGTGGCCTCGCGCACATCACCCAGGCTAATGACGCCGATCACGACGTTGTCGTCATCAACCACCGGCAAACGGCGGATATCGTGGGTCTGCATCAGCGCCGACGCCTGCAGCACTGAGGCGCCCCAGGCGACGACGATCGCCGGCTCCGACATGATTTCGCGAACCAGATAGGTGCGCATACCGCTGTCGCCTCCGAGACGAGGACTCCAGATGGCGCAACCCCGACGCCTGGCCGCCCGTCAGCTTGTCCCAGTCATGCGCTTGTGTACGCTTTGCTTGGGATCACCGGCAGGAGAGACAGTCGCAGTTGCTTCCTTTTCCAGGAGCTTGATCAAGCAATCCATGAGGTCGGTCTCCGTGAGGATGCCGACGAGGATGCCGTTTTGGACAACGGGCAAACCGCCGAACTTCTGCGTTCGCATCAACTCCACCGCTTCGATGAGATCGCAGTCCGGCGCGATGGTCACCGGATTCGGCGTCATACAAGTGCGCACCTCAATGTGCTCCATGAGGTAACTGTCGTACCAACCCTCGCGCAGCACGTAGGGAGAATTCATCGCCAGCCGCAGGTCGCGATCCGTGATGATTCCTACCAACTTCCCCTGGTCAAGCACCGGCAGACGGCGGAAGTTCCCACGTCGCATGCGAGCCAAGGCTGTGCCAATGGACTGCTGCGCGCCGATGGTGACAGGGTCTGGCGTCATGACATCGCGAACTAGCATTGGTTCATCATCTCCTTCCGCATTTTGTCATGATTCGGTGTTGCAGAACATGACGCGCATCATGTCTGCAAAGAAATCACGGATCCCAACCCCAAAAAGAGAGACAGGAGTCAGGCGTGATGTCGCCTGGCCCCTGCCCCTAGAGACCTGCAAGTCCTGAAACGTCCAGCGCGCTCAGGGCGCCGGCAGCTTGAAGTCGGCGCCGACGACGAGCTGGAGGTCGATGTCAGGTTGGGCCCCGGCGCCCCGGCGGATGTTCTCGTCGGCAATGGCGAACTGCTCGACGAGCTGCCGGAAGGTGAAAGGCTTGGCCCCGCCGTAATCGATGAGCTGAGTCTGGCCGTAGTCGCTGCGGTCGGCGTTGGCATAACCGGTGACCGTGAAGCCCTTGCCAGCCAACCACTCCGCCACCTGGCGGCCCATGTCGGAATCGCTCGTGCCATTCAGCACGGCGATCCGGGCTTGTTCACTCGCCAACTGCTCGCGCACAGGGTCCAGGGGCGCCGGCGTCGCCGTAGCCTCGACTGGCGGCGGGTTGAAGAAGGCCTCCACGGCGGGGCGGATGATAGCCATCTGCGGCATCAGCACCTGGGCCCCGGAAGGTGTCACGGTGCCGACAGCCATGGTGCGGTCGAAAACCAGCCGGTGCACGTTCTGCATGTTCAGCTTGCGGGCGACATTGGCCATGGCGATTTGCTGGCTGACCGGCATGTCGGTCTGGAAGGAGTCAGAGAGGGCGCTGAGGATGGCCGGCATCCGGGCGATAAGCTGGGGCAACATCCCGGCATTCATCACCTTATTCTTAATCGCCAGCATTACTTGCTGTTGGCGCTCCATGCGGCCAAAGTCGCTGTCCGCATGCCGCGTGCGGGCGTACTTCAGCGCCGTGTCGGCGTCCATACAGTAGTGGCCCGCCTTGATGAAGAAGGGATCGTAGCCGTAGGAGTCGTTGGGGAACAAGGGGTCATTGATGTCGTAGGGAACATCGATGTCCACACAGCCAATCTCGGTGATGAGCTTGCGGAAGCCTTCGAAGTTGATGCGGGCATAGTAGTGAATCGGCTGTCCCAGCAGATCTGATACGGTCTGCATGGCCAGCCCCGGACCACCCCCGGGCCGTTTCTCCAGATCACCGATCACGTGCGCCGTGTTGATGCGCCCGGGACCAGACCCCGGTATGTCGACCCAAAGGTCACGCGGCAGTGACAGCATGCCCACATCGCCACTTGAAGGATCGATCGTGAGCACGATCATCGTATCCGTGCGGTAGTAGCCGCGCTCATTGGGTCGCTGATCAATGCCAAGCAGGAGGATATTCGTGCGGCCCTGTACGCTCCACAAAGGGGACAGGAGCGGAGCCGTCAGGTTGTTCGACGCCGCTGCATCGACAGCCACCAGGACGCCCGACCCAGCAGTCAGATCCGCCGACGGCTGGGCGGCTGCCTCCTGCCGCGCCGCCTCTACTTTGGCGAGCTGCGGCGCAGTGGCGACCACGGAGCGGGTTGTCTGGAAGAAGAGGAAAGCGGCGTAGCCAAACGCCGCCAGAAAGACCAGGAGGAGGAAGCCCAGGAACAGCCCCGAAAGGGCGTTGGGGCGGCCCCTGCTTTTACCGTATGGAGAAGGGCGGAGTTGCGTCATGATCGTGGGTGAGACAAAGAGCCGGACAAAAAGATGCGCAGCCCACTAAGTGAGCTGCGCCGGGAATGCCCGATCTCTTGCGTCAGGGGAGGAAGAAGACAGCTCTGGCGTGCTTCAGCCAGCGTTGGAAATCTGGGGCAGCGGCGACTGGTAGACCGCTGTGGAAGTAAGAATATAGAGAAGATTGATGTTCTCGTCAACATAGATGCTGCGCATATCCTTCAGAATACCAGGATGATCCGCCGGCGTCAGTTGGCTGAGCAGCTTGCCAACCTTGTCGAACACCAAGATCCGGTCGGTCGCAGCGTCGCCAAGGAAGAGTCGACCATCCGCTCCCTCCGCCTCGTTCGCCCACAGCGTCACGGCATTGCCGATCGGAGGGTCGATGACGTCGAGTGCAAAGGATTCCTGGGCGCCATTGAAGTACTTGAGCACGGTGCCATTGGGGTTCAGAAGCCAGACGGTGCCGTCGATGGCGCTATCTATGACGGAACTGATGTTGACTTTGGTTCCCTCGGTGAAATAGGGTTCCGCAGGATTATTGTAGGCATCGCCGCTGGAGCGATAACGCCACACCTCCGAGCTGTTGGTGTCAAGGAGATAGAGGTTGCCGTTGTAGAACTCCATGTCACGCACGAAGCCAAGTTTCGGGTTGCTCGCCAACGTGACATTGGAGGCGCCAATGCCTTCGACACTGGTGAAGAGCTGGTTGCTGCGATCGAGCACCAGCGGGCCTGTCGCCGTGCGGGTGCCTGCGGCAGGGGCCCACACCGACTGCGCCAGATCGCCGATGCGCCGGCTGCCCACCTCGGTCCCGGTCTTGATGAGGGTTTCCGGCGAGCTGTCGCTGGCCAGCCGATCGACAGTCGTCTTGTCAAGCTGGTAGCGCTGGAGCTTGCCCTGGCCCTGCTTGGTGTCCAGGACATAGACATTGAGGCCGTTCACATAGACACGCGCCGGCTCGCTTGTAGCGGGGTCGAAGGTGATCAGCGGCAGATCAAAGCCGCGCAGGAGCGGCTGCACGTGATTGACCGCGTTCTTGGCCGTGTTCAACTTGGTGGTCAGCGTCTTGACCTGGTCACTCGCGGGGAAGAAGGCCGCCGCCTGCTGGAGCTGCTCTTCGGCGGCCTTCAGATACTGTCGCTTGGCGCTTTCTGTCTCCGCTTTCTGGGCGGCGTCAAACTGGACCTGGAACCCCGTGATGAATTGGTCGAAGTACTGCGTCCGCTGCCGATTCTGGGAATACCACACGCCGCCGGTGATAAGCAGGACGGCGACCGCCAGGATGCCGACGATGGCCAACACAAAGGGTATGCGCCGGGAAGGCTTCTCGGCCTTTTGCGGTGCGGGAGCGCTCGGCGCGGCTGCCTGTTCCGGCACGACGAGGGCAGCGTTGCTTGCGGCAGGTTTGTCCGCGACGGCGACGGCGCCACCCAGGGCGGCAATCCTGCCCCTGAGGCCGCGGCCCTTTTTCGCCGGCGCCGCAGCGTCCTTCCCCTCGGCCACGTCGCCTGCGGCGCCCGCCGTCCGCGCGCCGGCGGCCAGCGAGGGCGCCACAAGGGCGATGACGATCATCGTCAGTTCCTCCGGCGTGTTGATGCCGACGCCGGCCAACTGATCGGCGACCACCTGAGCCCGCGGCACCGAAGTTGCCTCCCTCATCACCGGGACTTCCAGGTGAGAAGCCCAGGCGCTGTTCATGGCCACAATGACATTGCCCGGCTGGCCAGGCACACGGCCGATCTCAACCGAGGGCGCCGTCTGCCCGCCGAGCGCCACGTAGCGCTCGTTGTTCAACGGTGAGAACCACTGCAGACCGGCGGCGCTGCGCACAGCCAGGATCGTAGGGCCCGCCTGCGCCGACACGATCTCAGCGCCGGTTACCGCCAGACAAGTGGCGCCGCCGGTGAAACGTGTGTTGTTATAGAGGTTGTGCTGCTGGATCGAATTGTGGGCGGCGCGCAGCGCCGCGGTCAGCGCCGAGGCGACGTCCCCGCTGTGATAGTAGTACGTTTCCTGAATGGTCCCCAGCAGATCCCGATAGAGACGGCCGCGTCCCTGATCGGAGCCCGCCAGCTCAAGCAGAATGTAGAGGTTGCCCTTGCCCTCTGCCGGTGCGATACCGGCATCGGGTTCGATCACACGCACAGTGGGGGAACTGCGGTCGCGATGGCCGCCAAGCAGATTCAGAATGCTGACGTCAGTTTGGAGTGCTTGGGACATGGTAGGCCTTGGGGGAAGGGGGAGCGTGGGAAGCGGACCGGTGGCATTGCCGTGCGTTCCTGTGTATCAGGCACCACTTTTCAGCACATTTGATCAGACACAACAGCTAGTCTGATACAAGCTACGATTGTACACAAGTCACGCGCGCTGAGCAAAGGAACCGAAAGACTTCAGTGGATTTTTGGCCTCGTTTGCTTTGTGGTAGGATGCAGTCGAAAATTTGTTCTACGCGTGTGGCAGGCAAAATGCTTGAATTGCGCAAATTGGTCGACAAGCTGGAAGCAGTGGGTCAAGAGGTTGCGCAGCGCGAGAATCGCTATGCCGACCTGGCCGGCGAGGCCCGCGAGGTGTTGGCAAGCTCGCCGGTCGATGACCAACTACGCGCCAAGATCGATCTGGCGCTGGCAGTCGACTCGAGCTGGCGCGGCGCCGAGCCGCTTGATGATGTCCTGGACGTGGCGCACTCCCCTCTGCTCCCGCCCCAAGATGCCACGCTGATCGCCGTCGACGGCTCGCAGATCTACCCCGACCGCCACGGGGCAGCGCTCTACTATCTGATCAACATCGGCGCGATCCGGCTGCGCCAAGGCAGCGGGAGGGCGCCTGTCGTCGATACGCAGCCCGAGCTCTTCTTCCGGGAAGAGGACCTCTATAACGACGAGCAGGACCTGGTATCGACCGACCGCGTCAATGCCCTCCGCGACGTGGCAGAAATGCGTGCGTTGGCAAGGCTGACATGGGAAGAGTGCAGCCGCAGCGAAGACCGCCTTGTCCTGGCGATCAAGGATGGCCAGTTGATCATGTGGATGAGCGAGCGCGAGGCAAGCTCCGCTGATGCCCGGCTGGAGGACGCCTACATCGCCGAGCTGCAGGCCATTCAGCGCGCCGGTGGTGTGCCTGTGGGCTACGTGGCCCGGCCGCGCTCGGCCAACGTCGTCCGGCTTCTCTGGGTGGCGGGCCTGGCTGCTGAAGCCATCGCCAAGGAGACCGTGCGCAAGCACAAGTACCGCGCCCTGACCGACCGTACCTTGTTCGCCGGCAAACTGGGACCCAACCAGCGCTCGGCTCTCTTTGTGAACACATCGCAGGCCAACCGCAACACCTTTGCCCCCGCCGGGCAGGCTGTCTGCTTCTTCTACCTGAACGTGGCGCCACCGGGAGCGCGCCTTCCCCAGATTGCCCGTGTGGATGTGCCGCGCTGGGCGGCTGAAGACGCCGCCTTGCTCGATCGGCTGCAGCAGGCCATCTACGCCGATTGCGCCGGGTTGGAGTTCCCCTACGTGCTCAGCCGCGCCGACGAGCTCGCCGTGGTCTCACAGATGGAAAAGCGCGATTTGGATGCCCTGCTGTCGGTTGTCGTAGCCCGGGCCACGGGCGACATGCCGGAGAGCTCCGTCAAGGCCCTGCAGAAAGAGCGCACGCGAGGTTATCAATAGACGATGGACGACAACACCCTGGTCACGGTGGGACGGGTACTGAACAGCACCACCACCACATTCACCTTTGGCTACAGCCAGCCGGACGTGGCGCAGCCCGCTTTCGGCTCGCTCGTGTCGGCGCACATGGCCGCGGACCGCGTCTACGGGCTGGTCTACCAGGTCATCGTGCGCGATGACTCCTTTGTGCGCCAGATCGTGGCGGCCGCCGACAGCCTGACCGAAGTTCGTATCCAGGACCTGCGCCAGCGCCGCCAGGTGCCCATCGAGGTGACGGCGTTAGCCATCGCCTACCAGCAGGACGGCAGGGTCTTCCAGCGCCTGCCGCCGGCGCCGCCGGGCGCCCTGCAGCCCATCTATGCCTGTGCCCCTGCCGAGGTGCAGCGCATCCTCGACCGCGGCCGCTATGACTACTTCCGCACCGTCCTGAACAACCTGGAATGCCCCGGTGAAGAGCTGATAGCGGCCAGCCTGCGCCTGGCCGCGGCCTGCCAGCCTGCCGGGCAGGACAGGGCCTTTCTGGTCGACGCCGGCCGCGAGCTCGCTCGCCTGCTGGCCGCGGACCTGCCCCGCCTGGATGCCATCCTGCGCCGTCTGAGCTGACCCGACTTCATTGCCCCGTTTCGAGAGCCTGCCGCGATGGACGACTACACGAATCCAGATACCTTCTTCGCCTCCTTGCGCGAAGCAGATGACGCCGATGACACGAGCCGGAATCTCGGTCAGGTGGTTGCCGGCTCGCTGAGCAGCGGGCTGGAGGTGCGCCTCGACCGCGACCGCGCCCTCGAAGACCTGGCTGTGGGCCGTTACGTGGTCATCGACTCGCGCAACCGGCTCTTCTTCGGCATGATCACCGACATCACCTTGGACAACACCAATCCCGCCTTCGCCAAGACGCCCCCTGACCTATCCGACCCTCTGCTGCGTGAGGTTTACCTGGGCACGAGCACGTTCGGGCTGGTCCACGTCACCCCCATGCTGCTGATCAACATGGACGGCGAGAAGAAGCCCCAGCCCGTCAAGACGGTCCCCAGCCACTATGCCCCGGTGGCGGCGGCTTCGCCGGAGGAAGTGGGTCTCGTGTTCGGCGAGGAAGGTAAAGGGCGCGACGCCGACGGCAAGACGGCCACCTACTTCCATGTCGGCGAGCCCTTGGACATGGAAGATGTCAAGATCACACTCAACCTCAACCGCTTGGTGGAGCGTTCGTCGGCGGTGTTCGGCAAATCGGGCACCGGCAAGACCTTCCTCAGCCGGCTGCTGCTGGCCGGCGTTATCCGGCAGGAAGTCGCCGTCAATCTGATCTTCGATATGCACAACGAGTACGGCTGGGAAGGCAGTTCCGAAGGGACGACGTCCAAGGTCAAGGGCTTGAAGCAGTTGTTCCCCGGCCGGGTGGTCATCGCCACACTAGATCAGGAGAGTAGCAACAGGCGAGGATCGAACCCGGACTTCACCGTCACCCTGGGCTATGAGCATATCGAGCCGGAGGACATCGAGATGCTGGCGGGCGTCTGGAACCTGAGCGAGGCCCAGGTGGGCGCCCTGGCCGTGATGCGCCGGCGCCTGGGACCGGGCTGGCTCAAGGACTTCATGGATGACGATTGGGTGGATGCCTATCAGAGCAAGGATGAGGAATCCGAGAAGACGACCACGGGCATCAAGGCCCTGGCCGCCGACCTGGGCCAGTCGGCCCAGACGCTCATCGCCCTGCGCCGCCGCTTCGAGAAGCTCCGCCGCTATGCCTTCCTACAGGAAGGGGCCGAAGACCAGGTGCACCGCATCGTCGATCACCTGCAGGCGGGCAAGCACGTCGTTCTGGAGTTCGGGCGCTACGGCAGTGACCTCGACGCCTATCTGCTGGTGACCAACTTCCTCACCCGGCGCATTCACCAGAGCTATGTCAAACGCAAGGAAGAAGCCCTGGGAGAGAAACAGAAGGAGCCGCGGCCGCTCGTCATCACCATCGAGGAAGCGCACAAGTTCCTCGAGCCGGCCATCGCCGCCCAGACCATCTTCGGCACCATTGCCCGCGAGCTGCGCAAGTACAACGTCACCCTGTTCATCGTCGACCAGCGGCCCAGCGGCATTGACTCCGAAATCATGTCGCAGATCGGCACCCGCGCCACCCTGCTCCTGGACAACGAGGAAGACATCCGCGCCATCTTCATGGGGGTCAGCAGCGGGGCGGAGCTGCGCCAGGTGCTGGCAAGGCTGGAAAGCAAGGAACAGGCGCTCATCCTCGGCCACGCCGTGCCCATGCCGGTCGTGATCAAGACACGGCCCTACGACACCGACTTCTACAAGGCCATGGGCATGGTGGATGAAGCCGACTTGCGGCCGGCTCTGCAGCGCAACACCAACGAGATGCGCGGCCGGCAGCGCAACCGCTTGGAGTAGCCCATGCCCCCGATTCGCCTCCTCCACTTCGCCGACCTGCACGTCGGCATGGAACGCCACGGCCGGGTGGACCCCGCCACCGGCCTGAACAGCCGGGTGATGGACTTCCTTCGGCGCCTGTCCGACCTGGTCGATTTCGCCATCGCACGTGAGGTGGACCTGGTCATCTTTGCCGGCGACGCCTACAAGAACCGCGACCCGAACTCCACCTACCGCCGCGAGTTCTCCTGGCGCATCAAGGAGCTGGCCGACCGGGGTATTCCCGTGGTCCTCCTGCCGGGCAACCATGACCTGCCGGCCGTGGCCGCCCGCGCCTCATCCATCGAGGCGTTCGCCACCCTGGCGGTTCCCAATGTCTATGTGATGGACCGCGAGGAGATGGTGTATCTGACCGCCCGGCGCGGCCAGCCGCTGCAGATCGCGCCCATTCCCTACCCCTTCACCTCGGAGCTGGTGGCCCAGGAAGCATATCGCGGCGCCAGCCTCGAAGCCTTCGACCGGCTCGTCAGCGAGAAAATGACCGACAATATCCGGGCGTTGGCGCAGCAGGCCCGGCAGCAGCCGGACACGCCTGCCATCCTGGTGGGGCACTTCTCAGTGGACGGCGCCGAGCTGGGCTCAGAACGCGGCATCATGATCGGCCGGGATGTCAGTGTGCCGCGCTCGGTCCTGGCCGATCCCGCCTGGGATTACGTCGCCCTCGGCCACATTCACCGCTACCAGGACCTGAATGCGGGCGCCCAGCCGCCCGTGATCTACAGCGGCAGCGTGGAGCGGATCGACTTCGGCGAGGAGAAAGAGCCCAAGGGCTGGGTGCTGGCAGAGATCGAACGCGGTCACGCCAGCTACCAGTTCATTCCCGGCTACGAGCGTGAAGCCCGGCGCTTCGTCACCATCGACTGCGACGTGCGCGAGGCCCCGGATCCCATGGCAGCCGTGCTGGCCGCCATTCACAAGCGTGAGACCCAGGATGCCATCGTCCGCGTCCGCCTGCAGTTGCGCTCGGACCAGGATTCCCTGATCCGGGAACGAGACCTGCGGGCGGCCCTGGCCGAGGCCTACGACGTTGCCGCCATCATCAAGGACGTCGACTGGGTGGCACGCGTGCGCCTGGGCGACGTCAACGTGGAATCGCTGACGCCGCTGGAGCTTCTGAAGCGCTATTTCCAGGTCTCGAATGTCCCTGCCGCCCAGACCGAAGCGCTCCTGCGGGACGCCGAGACCCTGATCGGCGAGGTGAACGGCGAGATGAACTCGCGGGACACAGGCTGAACCGGGCGTCCAGGTAGGGGTCAGTAGAGGCGAAACGCCAGCAGCAGCGTGAGCACACAGCCGCCCGGCACCTGCGGCGGCTTGGGGGTCGGCGTGGGCGTGGGCGTGCCATCCCCTGGCGGCTCTGGGGTCGGCGTGGGGGTCGGCGTGGGTGTGCCATCCCCCGGCGGCGTATGGACGGACTGCCAGGCCGCATAGACGTCTCCCCGTCCGGTGCCCTGGCTGTTGGCCTCGAAACCCAAATCCACGGCCGTCGCCATCAGGCGCTCTTTGAGCTGGGCCGGGGTCAGGCTGGCATTGGCCGCCAGGAGCAGGGCTGCCGCACCGCTGGCGTGAGGCGTAGCCATGCTCGTTCCCGACAGCTCGATGTAGTTGGCATCCACGACGCGCCCCAGTGTGGTGCCCGCCGCCCGCGCCGAGATGATGTTGTAGCCGGGGAAGACAATATCCGGCTTGACCCGGCCATCTTCGGTTGGCCCACGCGAGGAAAAACTGGCGATGGTTTCGTCGTCAGTGCTGGCGCCGATGGTGATCACGTCACGAGCACACCCCGGCGAACCCACGGTATGCGCATCGGGACCGGCATTACCGGCGGCGACAATGACCGCGACACCTTCCGCCACGGCAGCGTCACAGGCCTCGGACAGGGCATCGGTGCCGTCACAGGAACCGTTGCTGCCCAGGCTCAGGTTGGCAACGGCGACGCCCTGGTCCACCACCCATTCCAGCCCGGCGATCACATTGCTCGTCAGGCCGTTGCCCTTGTCGTCAAGCACCTTGGCGATGTAGAGATCCGAACCAGGCGCGATGCCGCGGTAAGTCCCTCCGCTCAGCCCACCCGAACCGGCTATGATGCCGGCCACGTGTGTGCCGTGGCCGTTGCCGTCTTGGGCGCTGCCCTTGCCCGTGAAGTCCTTGGTGGCGCGGATGCGGTCCTTCAAATCGGCGTGGTTCAGATCGCAGCCCGTATCCACAATGCCAACCTTGACGCCCCCCCCTTCATCGCCGCTGCTCCACACGCGCGGAGCGCCAATCAACGGCGCCGACTTGTCGAGCATCGTGTGGACGGGCAGGTCTTCCCAGATGCGTTCCACGGCGGGGTGATCGGCCATGGCCAGAATATCCGCCCGCGTGCCCTCGGTCGCCGCCGCCGGAATCGTGCGGTAGGTCAGACGCGGCGTGAAGGCCATCGCCGATATCGTCTCACCGCTCACCGCCTCATGTTCACGGCGGTAGCGCACGATCACGGGGATGACCTGGTTGGGGTCAGCTTCCAGCAGGGTGCGGCGCAGATCGGGATGGATCTTGGCAAGGCTCATAGGGGACTTCCTGACGACAGGCTGTGTACGGGTTGATCCGGTTCGATGCGCACGACCCAAGTGGCGCTGGCCAGGCTGAGAAGATCGACGGCGCGGCCCTGCACCGCCAGGCCCTGCACCAGGCGCAGGCGGCGCCTGACCACCAGTCCGGCGGCCTCAGCCTCGACCTCATGCGCCGGCTCCAGGTGATCGCAGCGCACGATGGCGGCGATATCGGCATCGGGCTCGGCCTGCAGCGCCTCCAGAAAAGCGCGGCTGAACTTGGTGGTGGGGTCGAGAACCATGAGAAACAGACCATCCCGAAAGCAAAAGCGCACACAGAGGACGGCTTCCATCTTACTTCAGGGGCTAGAGGCTGTCAACCGTTGTCAAAATGAGCAAACCGCGTTGCGGCACTGCTTGCCACTTTCACCGCTCTTTGTTAACCTAGGCGTGTCGCGGCATGGTATCTCGACCGTGTTTGACGCTGGTTTCGTCTGTGCTCAGGAGGTAGGCTTATGCGGGTAGCAGCCATGATCATGGCAGGAGGCGAGGGGTCGCGGTTGACGGTTCTGTCCGAACATCGGGCCAAACCGTCGGTGCCTTTTGCGGGCAAGTACCGCATCATTGACTTCACGCTGTCAAACTGTGTCAACTCCCATATCTTTGATGTCGCCATTCTCACCCAGTACCGGCCGCACTCGCTGAACCTGCATATCGGCAGCGGCAAGCCCTGGGACCTCGACCGGCTCCGCGGCGGTGTCCGATTGCTGCAGCCCTACCAGGCGCGCGGTTCGCAGGACTGGTATCAAGGCACGGCTGATGCCGTTTACCAGAACCTGGACTACCTGCTCGGCCACGATGCCGATCGCGTGGTTCTACTTTCCGGTGACCACATCTACAAGATGGACTACCGCCAGATGGTCGCCTTTCACGAGGAAAAGGGCGCCGACCTGACGGTGGCAGTGATGAATGTGCCCCTGGATGAGACCGACCGCTTTGGAATCATGACCACCAACAAGGCGGGCCGCGTGGCGGAATTTCACGAGAAGCCCAAGTCGCGCGACAAGGGCACCCTCGCCAGCATGGGCATCTATGTCTTCAACGTCGATACGCTGATCGAACACCTGCACGAAGGACACAAGCGCGAGCCCAACCTCGATTTCGGCAAGCACGTCATCCCGACCATGATCGGCGATGCCAAAGTCTACGCCTACCAGTTCGAAGGCTACTGGGTCGACGTGGGGACGGTGGACGCCTACTGGCAGACCTCGCTGGAGCTGTGCGATCCCCAAAGCCCCCTCAACCTTTGGGACACGAATTGGCCGATCCGCACCCGTAGCCAGGAACGACCGCCGGTCAAGTGCAGCTCCCAAGGCAAGATCGTGCACTCCCTGGTGAGCAACGGCTGTACGATCCACGGCCTTGTCGAGAACTCGGTGCTTTCGCCCGGCGTCTTCGTTTCGCCTGGCGCCATCGTGCGCGATTCCGTGGTCATGAATGACACGTGGATCGGTCCGGGCGCCGTGGTCGACCGCGCCGTGGTCGACAAATCGGTCGTGGTCGGCCCGGGTGTGCAGTTGGGATACGGTGACGACATGCGCCCCAATCACGAGCGGCCCGACTGGCTGGACGCCGGCATCACGGTCGTCGGCAAAGGCGCCTACATCCCCCCCAACATCACCATTGGGCGCAATGTGCTGGTGCATTCAGAGGTCGACGACGATGCGTTCGCCGGCCTGGCGGGAAACGCCGTGCCCAGCGGCGCCACGGTGAAGCCGGGGCATGTTCTGCTGCCGCCCGAAGCCACGAACGACGCTGCGCCCGAACCCCAACACGCCAAGAAACCCCACAAGGCAACGAACAAGGAAACGCCTGAAGCCGGCGCCACTGAGGAGTCGAAGGAGGAGCCAGCATGAGCACGCTCGCCCTGATCCTGGCAGGCGGCTCCGGCCCCGACCTGCACGTATTGACGGCCAACCGTTCTGATGCCGCTGTTCCGTTCGGCGGCAAATACCGGGTCATCGATTTCCCCCTTTCCAACTGCGTCAATTCCAGCATCTTCAACGTGGCGGTGCTCACTCAGTACATGCCGCGATCGCTCAACGAGCATATTCGCGCGGGCAAACCGTGGGATCTCGACCGTGACGATGGCGGCGTGCGGCTGCTGCATCCCTACCAGGCCAGTGCTGACGGCCGGGGCACCTGGGAGCAGGGATCAAGCGACGCCATCCGCTTCAACCTGGACGTGGTGCGCGAGAGCCGGGCCGAACATGTCCTGGTCCTGGCTGGCAATCATATCTACAAGATGAACTACCAGCCCATGCTCGAGTTCCACCGCTCGCGGCGGGCAGATCTCACCGTCGGCGTGCTGGCCGTGCCCGCCCACCAGACCCAACGCTTCGGCATGATCACCGCAGACGCCGATGGGCGCATCTCGCGCTTCGAGGAGAAACCGAGACGTACGCGGTCGATCCTGGCCAGCATGGGCATCTATGTCTTCAACTCCGAAGTGCTGAACGACGTTCTCATGGGGCCGGGGCTCTCGCACCGGCAGTTAGGACGTGAGACCGTCCCCTGGTTCGTCAAACACAAGCGCGTCTTCGCCTACGAGTTCGAGGGCTACTGGGCCAACATCGGTACAATCCCGGCCTACTACGAAGCCAACATGGGCTTGTTGGCCGATATCCCGGCGCTGGACCTCTCGGATCCGCGATGGGTGATCCATACCCAATCTGAACAACGCCCACCGGTGCTGCTGGGAGCAGAAGCGGAGGTAAGCGGCAACCTGCTGTGCGACGGGGCGCTGATCGAGGGACGGGTGGTGCGTTCGGTCCTGGGACCGGGCGTCTATGTGGCGCCTGGCGCCGAAGTACGGGACAGCATCATCATGAACGACACAATCGTGGCCGCAGGCGCTGTGGTCGACCGTGCTATCGTCGACAAGCAGGTCACCATCAGTGAAGGAGCAGTCGTTGGCTTTGGCAGCGACAACACCCCCAACACCGGGTCGCCCGGCATTCTGAACACCGGCATCACCGTGGTGGGCAAGCGCGCCTTCATCCCGGCCGGGATGGTGGTCGGACGCAATGTGATCCTGGCCCCCCACCTGCGGGCTGAGGACTATCCTCCCGGTCAGGTCCCCAGCGGCGCCTCCTTGGGCTAACTGCATCAGGGCGCCGCAGCTCCTTGATTCGAGCTGCGGCGCCCTTTCAGAATCGGGGGGCTAGGGAGCCGGACGAGACGGGCCGGCGCTGCCTCGCCACACCAGTGGGAAATAGACGGACGGCTGCCGCTCGCACGTGTCGACCGTGACCTGGTCGAGATACCAGGAGGTGGTCGAAGCGCCGGTCAAGGCCTCCACCATCAATCGCAGGGTCTGGCCCCGGTAGGCGCCCAGGTCGGCTGTGGTCGCGCCCCACCGCCGGATGGAACTGCCCTGGCCGATGACCTGCGTGGTGGCCAGAATGGCATTGCCGGGTGTGCGCAGCGTGACGGTGAGCCCATCCGAAGCGGCGACCTCGGTTGCGCCCACTGGAGGAGCCACCGCCCACCGGTAGTTGAGTGTCGTCACCGGGGCATCGGCGGGCACGGTGAAGTCCTGGTAGAGGTAGTGATCGGCGAACTCGGCGCCCCCAAACCAGGCGCCGCGCAGGGCAATCCCCTGGGTGTCGATGTAGTTCGCCGTCAACACCAGGTTGTGGGTCCAACCCTGGTAGCCATCACTTCCCTGGTTGAACTCCGGATTGGTGATAAGCTGGCTGCATGTCGTCGTGGGAGTGGCGGTTGGCGTTGGGGTCGCGGTGGGAACCGTCTCGGTTGGCGTGACGGTCGGCGTATCTGTCGCAGCCGGGGCCGTCACAGTCGGCGTCGGCGTGTCTGTGACGGCCGGGGTCGCTGGGGTGTCTGTGGGCGTCGGCGTTTCCGTCGCTGTCGGCGTATCCGTGGGAATCGGGGTGTCCGTCGCCGTCGGCGTGTCCGTGGGGACCGGCGTATCCGTGGGGACCGGCGTATCCGTGGGAGTCGGGGTGGAGGTGGTTGTCGGGACAAAACAACCTTCGGGCGTGATCTGCTTTGTCTGGCAGACCTTGAGGCTGACATCGTCTACGTACATCCCCGTGCGGCCACCACTGCCGTTGTTCTTCACCCCAAAGTACAAGGCGATGTCGCGCCCCAGGAACTCGCTGACGTCGAAGCCACAAGTCAGCCACTGGGCGTCATTGCGGTGCTCGCTCCAAATCCTCTGTTGCACGGTATTGTCAGGGCCGAGGATGTTCGCCATCTGCAGGTCCTGGACGTCCTCGGGTTGGCTCAGAGGATTGACATGCCAGCTCAGGACCAGTTGCGCTCCCGCAGGCACCGTGATGGGCTGGCGCATCGAAGAGAAGGCAGTGACATTGTTGTCTTCGTCGACGAGACCAAGACGGGCGCTGCGGGTCGGGCTGAAGGATTGGGCAGTGCTGTAATCTCCGCGATTGGCCGTGGCTGGAAACTCCCAACCCGTATTGCCCTCCATGTCTCCATTGGCTACCAGCTCGGTGCATTGGTCATCCCCCGTCCCTGCCTTGACCGGCTGCAGGGCAACAAAAAACAAGAGCGGAACAAACAGAAGACAGCTTAACAGAATGAGCCTGCGCATGGCGCTCCTCCCGGCTGGAGTGAGTTCAAGCGTGTACGATATGACGTTGGTGGCTGCCGGAACCGGGCGCGAAAGCGCCGAAACCGGTCGATTTCCCGGCGACGGGGCAGCCTGGGTCTGCCTGGTCGCTGTTTGACGATGTGCGGCAGGCGATAGCCTACCAGGTGATGTCCGGTTGTTCCCAACGCGCCATCTCGGCGCCGTTCAGCGGGTCGTAGAGGATGACGACCAGCTTGACCGGGTCAGCAGGAACGCTCGGCAGGGGTAAATCGTAGACGTCGTCGATAGTCTCATTTTGACGCCATGACGACGGCGGGTATGTATTGTGGACGGGAATGTCGTCACGCTGGACAAGCAGCGTGTCCCCTTGACCGTAGAGGCGGGCCGACACCTTGAAATCGGTGGGCGGCGGCGCCGCCGTCTGCCACTGCAGGGTGAGACGTGCGCTGGGACCGCTGCGCGGTTGCCGCAGATTCATGTCCCAGCCCGCCAGTGTCACCTGCGGGGTCATCGACACGGCCACCTTGTGGGCCGGTGTTTCGGGTTTTGCCGCGCCCGACGGCCACACTCGCACCAGGGGCCCGGCGGCGTCAAGGCTGAAAGCGCCCGCCAATCCTGCCAGGGGACGAGTCGTGTAGGTGGGACGTCCCGAGGCGACGCTGGCAGCAAGAGCGGCAAGACGGTCGGGCTCAGCATCAGCGGCGGTCGTTTGCACATCCTGGCGCAGGCCCTGCGTGCGCTGGAAGTAGCGCAGCAGCGTCATCTCACCCAGGATGCCCACCACGGACCCGCCCGGCGCCACTGCGTCGAGCATATCAAGGCCATAGTCATGCACTCCCCAGGCGCGGGCGGGCGAGCCCTGGCGGTTCTGCTCGGGAAGCCGCTGGGCCAACAGCGTGGCCGGCCAGAGCAGCAGGCAGACGGCAGCGGCAACCCTCACGGCTGCCGGCAGGAAGCGGGGGGGCCGCTGCCAAAGACGCCGCACCATCCCCGCCGCATAGACCAGGGCGCTGTCCCAGACAGCCGTCAGCCCCACGGCGATCAGGAACGCCCACACAATGACAGCCGGTATGAGGAACACCTCGACGTCCGCGACCAGGTATCGCCAGGCGAAGACCAGATCGGCCGCGCCGATCAGCGCCAGCAAAGCCAGGCGCCGGGGCTGCATGCGCCAGAGACCGGCGCCGGCCGCGGCCACGATGACACCCAGGAGCCCAAATTGCGACAGCAGCAGTTCCAACAGATCCATGAAGGTGCGCTGGACGCCCAGGGGATTGTTCTCGAGAAAGGTGCTGTAGCCGCCGCCCGCGATCCACCGCCAGAAGCCCAGGCGGGCGTAGCTGCCGTCGAGCGAGCCCACGCCGCTGCGCAGGGGCAGCAGGGCATTAAGCAGGAGCGGCGCCAGCAGTGCGACCAGGGGCAGTCCCCAAGCCGCCGGCCGGCGCAGCAAACCAGGCTCCGTCCACAGCACGAAGACGAGGACGCCCGGCAGCAGGAGCAGGGTCAGGCGATGGTGGGCCAGACCCAGACCGATGGCCAACGCCGCCAACGCCAGCCAGCGTTGGCGAGCGGCGCCGTCCCGCGTTTCATCCCAGCGCAGCAGCGCGTAGATCACGGCCAGGGTGATCAGCCCCTGCAGGGTGTACACCTCGGCGATGGTCGCCTGTGACCACCAGATCGGGCTGATGGCGAAGAGCAGGGCGGCCACAAACCCCGGCGCCGCACTGCTGCCGAGGCGGCGGGCCGCGGCGTAGAGGACGACCACGGCGGCGCTGGCGGCCAGCGCCGAGAACAGGTTGGTCCGAAAGGCGGCGTCGCCAAGCGGCACGACCCGTGTGGCCAGCCAGCCCAGCAGGGTATAGAGGGGGTAGCCGGTGGGGTGGGCAATGGCAAAGGTGGGCAGCACCACCTGGAACTCCAACGAGTCGTCGAACAAGGTGACGACCGTCGGCGCCAGCGTCGTGACATAGAGCCCGAGGCAGATCAGGAACAACAGGGGCGAAGCAGCGTGTCTGCGCATGAGATCGTCTGTCAGGGCATTGCCAGGGCGCGCCAGGACTGCAAGCCCGGCCAGTGGGTGCCAGGCCAGTAGACGCGATGGCAGCGGAGACAGCGGGCAAACTCCGTCTGCGTGGCCGCGACGTAGGGAGGCACCAGCATCGACGCCTCGGCGTGACCCAGAGGTTCCAGGTCACCGTTGCAGACCGTGCAGCGCGGCGGCCCTGGGGGAAGGCCGATTGCCGCTTGCACGGCTTCTATCTGCTCGCCGAGCTCGGCGCTGGGCAGGTAGAGGCTGCGCAGCCCCCGCCGGCCCGCCATGCTGCGGTCCCGGGTGACAAGCAGACGATCCTCGTCGCGGGCGATTTGCATCATGGTTTCATCAGGAAGATCGCGGCGATACTCGGCGTCGTAGCCCAGCCAGCGCAGGCGACGCGCCAGCGTACCCAGCATGGCATCGATGAGAAGCGGTGGGGCTTTTGCCGCGGATTCAGGCATTTGGTATGATCGCCCCGCCTGCGAGCAGGCGAATGCGGCTTGCGAACGGTTCAATCTCCATCCTAACCGCAAACCCGCCCAAAGCAAATTGACCATGATCGAGACCGAAGTCATTCCCATGTGGCGCTTGCTGGCGCCCTCCCTTGCCATGCTGGTGCCGTTGGGATTGGCGCTAGTTGCCCTGGCGGCGCTGCCCGCACGGGAGGCCAGACAGGCAGCGCTGGCGCCGCTGGCAGCTTTCGCCCTGGCCGTGTTTGGCTACGTGGCCGTCGGGTTTGGCCTCCACTACGGCGGCATTGGCCTCGTCGTCGATCACCCTGATCTCGGCAAGCTTGTGTGGGAATGGTCGGCGCTGAGCGAAGACTGGGGCGCCACCTGGGGCATGGCAGGCCTGGCCGGATTCGGCGGCATCACCCGCCAGCCCGAGCTGGCGTCGCTGCTGATGTTCAGCGCCCTTGCCGCGGTCACCACTGCCACGCTCTTGCCCACCCTGGCGCTGCGCGGCCGGGTTCCCGCCCTGGTGGTCGCCCTGTTTGGCCTGCTGACGGCAGCCGCCGGCTATCCCCTCGTCGGCAACTGGGTGCAGGGCGGCGGATGGCTGGCGAACCTGGGCATTAACATCGGCGCCGGCCATGGTTTCGTCGATTTCGGCAGCAGCTCCCTCTTTGTGCTGAGCGGAGGCGTCGCCCTGGCCGGTATCCTGATCTTCCTGGACCGGCGCCCCAAGGAGGAAGGGCCCGCCGAACTGCCGCCCATCCACCTGCCCCTGCTGGCCGTGGCCGGCGCCGGGCTGGTGCTGGCCGGTTCCACGGGCTGGCTGCTGGCCTGGCCCCTCACCGATTGGGCCCACCTCTCGGCCATGGACGCCGTTCTGAACGTGCTCCTGGCGGCGGCAGGCGGCGGCCTGGCGCCCCTTGCCTATACCTGGTTCGTGGCCGGACACCCTGATCCCCTGCAAGGCGCCCGCGGCGTCGCCGGTGGTTGGGTGGCCGGTTTGGCGGCGGCGCCCTTCATGTCGCCGGGCGCGGCGCTGGCGGTGGGTGTGGTCGCCGGCGTTCTTGTCGTCCTGGTGGGCTTCCTGCTCGATCGGGTGCTGCGGCTGCAGGATCGGGGCGGCGTCTTCTCGATGCTGGCCATTCCCGCCATGGTGGGGCTGCTGGCTGTCGGGTTGGTGGCGGACGGCGCCGGTGGCGTGGGCTACAACGGCGTCGGCGCCTCTTCCTACCTGGGCGTCAGCGGACAGGGCGTCACCGGCCGGTGGCTGCTGGGTCAAGGGTTCGCCGCGGACTGGCCCGGACAGCTCCTGGCGCAGGCCATCGGCATTGCCGTGATCTTCCTGATGGCCTTCCTGGTCACTTCCGTGTTGGCGGCACCTTTGGCGCTCATCGCCCGCGCCTGGAGCCGCGCCCGCAGGACCGAGCCCGAAGCAGAAGAGGACGAACCGGAAGCGCTGTCTCCGGCCGCCGAAGCTGCCCTGCCGGCTGTCGACGCTGTCCTGCCGGTCGCTGAAGAACCGGCTACCTAATCCGGTTTCGTGGCGGCCGGAGCGATCGCAGTCAGAATGTAATCGACCGCGTCCCAGGGGCTGGCGGCCGCATAGAGGGTAGGGAGGGACCAGGCATCACGATCTTCCCGACAACATCGTCCCGGACAGCGGCGTGTAGATCGAGCCCTGGGGGTTGAGCTCGCTGCGGATGAGGTGGATGCGGTCGATCGCCACGGTTCCCATGACTGCCGGCAGCGAGATCGCGGGTAGCATCTCACCGAGCGCCCGCTGCTGCTCGGCCGCGGCCTCGCGCTTGACCCGCGCCAGGGTCAGGTGCGCGGTGAACGGCCTCCGCTCCGGCTCCCAGCCGAGCGCCGCTGTGGCCCGGTCGACGCTAGCGGCAAGGCGTCCCAGCCGCCCCTCAGGGTCGGCAATGCCCACCCAGAGCACATTGGCCCGCCGCGGGTTGGGAAAGCAGCCGAAGCCGCCCACGGTCACGGTGAAAGGCGCGTGCGGCGCCGCCGCCTGGCGCAGCGCCGCCGTAATCGCTTCCACCCGTTTGGGCTCGGTGTCGCCCAGGAACTTGAGGGTGAGATGGATGCCCTCGGGCCGCGTCCAGCTCAGCGGCATGCCCGCCAGCCGGCGTTTGAGCTGGCCCTGTGCCTCCGCCAGGGCCTGGACGACTTCAGGTGACAGGCTGGCGGCAATAAAGAGACGGAGCATAGGGGTGGCAGGTAGCAAATGGCAGGTGGCAGGTGGCGGGTAGGGGCGGTCCCCCAGTGGCCGCCCACTTCGAGCAGCGACCGTGAGGGAGCTGGGGAATCGCAGGTGACGGGTTTCGACAGGTGCGCCAGCGCCGCCGGATTGGCTCAGGACAGGTAGGGGCCGGGGTCGATGCGCGGCAGGGGCACGCGCTGGAAGTGGTCGGGATGGCTGGGACCGGTGGGGGTGTCCCAGGGGATGGTGGCGTCCAGCCCCATCTTGTCACTACGCGATTTCTGGCCCGGTGTGTGTGTGGCCGACGGATCGAGGGAACTGGAAGGCTGGTTCGGGAAGACATGCAGCCCGCGTCCGGCCTGGAAGCGCGTGGCAATGGCCCACTCCACCTCCGCCGGGTTGAAGAGGTCGATGTCCTTGTCGACGACGACCACGTGCTTGAGTGAGCCATGCCCGCGGAAGGCGGCAGCGATGGCCCGGGCGCCGTCGTCAGGCTGCTGCTTGTCGATCTGGACGACCGCGTGCAGCCAGGAGGCGCCGCCAGGTGTGATGTGGGCAT
Source organism: Chloroflexota bacterium (assembly GCA_029782215.1). Taxonomy (GTDB): domain Bacteria; phylum Chloroflexota; class Anaerolineae; order J102; family J102; genus SSF26. The sequence goes on along the minus strand of JAKOVD010000079.1, from coordinate 135,295 downwards.
TCAGACAGGTCGCGACCTCGTTGACGGCGGCGTAGATCGTCGGCTCCTTGGGCATGCCCATCAGAAACTTGTGCTCGAGCTGGCCCGGCAACAGGGCATGGTAGATGGCATCACGGCGGTGCGTGATGCAGTCGATGGCGATCACCGGCTGCTGGCGCTCGATGTCGATGGTTTCCGTCAGGTCGACAAAGGGTCCTTCGGCTGCCAGGGTGTGGGTGAGATGACCCTCCAGAACGAACTCGGCCTCGGCGGGAACCAGCAGGTCGCTAGTCAAACAAGGAACGAGCGGCGTCGGCTGCAGGGCGTGGGCGATGTCCAGCTCGCTGACGCCCGGCGCCGGGGCCATGCTCGCAGCCAGGAGCACATGGAGGGGCAGGCCGATGCAGATGGCCACGGGCAGGTCGCCCTGCACCTTGCGCCAGGCGCTGTCCGTGCCGCGGCGCTCGACCAGGCGAGCGGCGAGGCGGTGGGCGTCGAGCCGCAGCAGCCGGTGGAAGGAGGCGTTCAGGCCGGTGTCCGGGTCGCGCACGAGGACGATGGCGGCGGTGGCATAGGGTCCGGCGTCGTCGGGCCAGTGCTTGAGGAAAGGCAGCGCCTCCAGGTCGCCGGGGCGCTCCACAACCTCCTGGCACGGGCCTTCGCCCACGACCGGCGCCGGCTGCGGCTGCCGGAACGCCTCCGCCAGACGGAAGAGGATCTGGTCGGGCGCGCAGCCCAGGGCCAGGGCGAAGTGCCGGCGGTCGGCGGCCAGCCCGGTAAGCACACGGAAGTCATAGGTCTGGCCCGCCTCCCCTTTGCGGCCCACGACCTTGTTGAACAGGACCGGCTTGCCGTCAAGGGCGTAGGCCACTGCCGCCAGCTCCAATACGGAGCTGACGGGCTTGTCGACGTTGAAAAGCCAGCCGCGTTCGGTTACAGCCTCAATGAATGCCTGCAGATTCATACAAGGTTCAGCCCTCTATTAGAGCCAGGACTTTGGGCAGGAGGGCTTGCGTGGTGGAAAGCGCCTCGCCGCCGTAGATCGTGGGCTGGCCCTGCCAGTCGCCGAAGTAGCCGCCTGCTTCCGCCAGGATCGGCGGGAAAGGCCCGCAGTCCCAGGCGTTCATCACCGGGTCCAGCATGATCTCCAGCCGCCCCGTCGCCACCAGGGCGTGCCCGTAAGCGTCACTCCAGCCGGCGCGATAATAGGTGGCCTGCTGGATGCGCGTCCAGGCTTCGCCGCGCTGGTGTCTGGCGAAGCTGGGAGCGTCGGCATGCCCGACAAAAGCCCTCTCCAGGCTGGCCGTCTCAGACACGCAGGCGCGGCGCCCGTTCCACCAGCAGCCCAGGCCGGTGGCGGCCGCAACCATCTCGTCCAGCGCCGGGAAATAGGCGACGCCCACCTCCACCTTACCCTCGAGTTCCAGGCCCAGAAGCACACCGTACAGCGGCACACCGCGGATAAAGGACTTGGTGCCATCGATGGGGTCGATAAACCAGCGATGGGTGGCGCCCCCCGTTTCCTTGCGGCCGAATTCTTCGCCCACGATGGCATGGGCGGGATACTGCCGCTCGATCCGCTGGCGGATGAGCTCCTCGCCCTGGCGGTCTGCAACCGTCACCGGGCTGTCATCGGCCTTGTAGTCAGGACGGACGCCGGTCTGAAAATGCGCCAGGGTCAGGCGCCCGGCCTCATGCGCCGTCGCCACGGCAAAATCAAGATACGACTGCAGCGAAAATGGCATCAGTCACCCCCAAACACTGGGCAGGTCCCGGCGGCAGCGATCATTTCGCGTATGCAACATGCGCCGGAACCCTGAAACAAGAGACCCCACCAGGCGGCGGGGTCTGCAAGCGCAAAATCAAGCCTCAGGATACGGGTTCTGGAGGCGTCGCCGGCAGGGCATCGACGGCCGTCGTCTGCCAGCGCGTGCCCTCGTCGATCAGCATGATGGGAATATCGTCGCGGATCGGGTATTTGCGGCCGCAGTTGCGGCATACCAACCAGACCTCTTTCGTGAGGTCAAGATGCCCGCCATCCTCGACCTCGCGCACGCAGACGGGACAACGCAGGATTTCCAACAGATCGGAAGAGACAGCCATAGCAGGGGTCCTTGGGACAGGTGAGGCCAGCAGCGCCTAGGCCAACGGCTGGATGCAGGCAGGGACGTCGTTGGCGACGTTGTTGACCAGGGTGCTGACCGGATAGGTGATCATCGCCTCCGCAGGGTAGGGATGCAGGAGGTGGAAAAGGTAATCGGGATGGGTGGCGGCATCCAGCCAGGTCGTGTAGTCGGCGGGATCGAGGATCACCGGCATGCGGTCGTGCAGAGGCCGGATGGTGGCGTTGGCCGTCGTGGTCAGGATGGTGCAGGTATCGAGGACGCTGCCGTCGGCCCCTTCCCAGTGCTCCCACAGGCCGGCAAAGGCAAAGGGCTGACGGTCCGCCAGGCCGATAAAATAGGGCTGTTTGGCGCGCTCCTGTTTCTGCCACTCGAAGAAGCCGTCGGCCGGGATCAGACAGCGGCGGCGCTTGAACGCCGTGCGAAACGACGGCTTCTCGGCGACAGTCTCGGAACGGGCATTGATCAGGCTGCTACCGATGGCAGGATCTTTGGACCAGGAAGGGATCAGCCCCCACCGCATGAGCGCCAGCTCGCGTCCCAAACCCTCCCTTGTACTGCGCACGGCAAGGACGGCCTGTGTCGGCGCGATGTTGTAGCGCGGCTCCAGATTCGGAACCGAATCGAGGTCGAACAGCTTCGCCAGGTTGGCGGTGGGCGTTGAAAGGGTGAACCGCCCGCACATAGGTCGAATCGCTGCCTGGGGTTACGGCGTCTGCCCACAGTCTATCACTGCGGCAGTCGCGGCTTGGGATGGTCAGGCCAGAATAGCGCCGGCAGCCTTGGGGTCAAAACCCTCGGGCCAAACCGTGCGGTCACTGTAGCGGGCGCCGGCGAACACGGCGCCCCTGAGCCGGGAATCCGAAAGATCGCAGCCCGTCAGATCGGCGCCGCTGAGCACGGCCTCCTCGAAGTTGGTCTTGCCAACATACGCCCGGGTCAGATTGGCCCCGCTGAGGTTGGCTCTGCTCAGGTCGGCGCCCTGCAGGTTGGCCCTCATCAGGCGACCACCCGCCAAGTTGGCGCCGCTCAGGGTGGCATTGTGCAGATTGGCATCGGTCAGGTTGGCGCCCTGCAGGTTGGCCTGTGCCAACTGGGCTTGCTCCAGCCTGGCGCTGGCGAGATTGGCGCCAGCGAGATTGGAATGTTGGCCCTTCAACTGCCGCAGGTACGCGCTCTGGAGGTTGGCGCCCTGCAGGTTAGTTTCCTCCAGCTCTGCCTTGTCCAGCCGGACACCGATCAGGTTCGTTCCGGCCAAGCGGGCGCGCAGCAGCATGGCGTGACTCATGCGGGCGCCCACCAGGTCGGCGTCGGTGAGATCGGTTCCCCGCAGATCGGCTTCGGTCAGGTTGGCGCCGAGGAACCGGGTCCCCGACAGGTTCGACTCCCAGAAGTTGGCGCCCTGAAGATCGGCCTTGCTGAAATCGACGCCCGACAAGTCCATCGAGCTGAGATTGGCATGCGTCAGGTTGCTCAAATCGCCGGACAGGATGCGGGCACGCAGGTCTTCCTTCATCGACAGGACAAGGTCAGTGGCCATTCTTCCTCCAAGTTGCTGGGTTGATCGCGGGGCTTACCGGGCGGTTATGTTACCCTAGCCGCGACAGGGCTGTCAATTGCTTTTGGAGTTCGTGTTTCGTCCGCGGCAACCGGCGGCGCTATAATCCCTGGCATGTTCACTGCCGTCCCTGCGCCCGATGATGGCTTCTGGCACACCCTGGTCGGACGGCGCTCGATCCGGCGCTACACGGAGGCGCCGGTGCCCCGCCCCCTGGTCGAACGCCTGCTCACAGCCGCCATTTGGGCGCCCAATGCCCACAACCGGCAGCCCTGGCGCTTTGCCGTGACCACGGAGCCGGCCCGGCAGCAGCAGTTGGCCAGGTCGATGGCGGACTACTGGCAGCAGGCGCTGGCGGCGGACGGCGTCGATCCCAACGTGATCGGCCGGCGCACCGCCATCTCCTGCGAGCGCATCAGCAGCGCCGGGGCGTTGGTGGTCGGCTGCCTGACCATGGCGGACACGGATCACTATCCGGACGCCGGGCGCCAACAGCTTGAGAGGCACATGGCGGTCCAAAGCACGGCGCTGGCCCTCGGCAACCTGCTCTTGGCCGCCCACCACGAGGGCCTGGGCGCGTGCTGGATGTGCGCCCCTCTTTTTGCCCCCGACCGGGTGCGCGAGGCCCTCGACCTCCCCGCCGATTGGGAGCCGCAGGCGCTGATCACGCTGGGCTATCCCGCGGAAAGCCGCATGAAGGAACGCAAACCCCTCGCCGAGGTGGTGGTATGGCGGTAGTACGCCGTCCGCAGCGCATCGTCGCCCTTGCCGGGGGTGTGGGCGGCGCCAAGCTGGCGCACGGGTTGGCCCAGCACATTGACCCCGGTCACCTGACCGTGGTCATCAATACCGGCGATGATTTCGAGCACCTGGGACTGCTCATCTGCCCCGACATCGATACGGTGCTGTACAACCTGGCCGAGGTCAACCACCCGGTCCAGGGGTGGGGTCGGGAAGGCGAAAGCTTCCAGGTTCTGGCCGAGGTGCAGAGGCTGGGACATGAGGCTTGGTTCCGCCTCGGCGATCGCGACATCGCCCTGCACCTGCTGCGGCGACAGGGCCTGGACACCGGCATGACCCTCACGGCCATCACCGCGGACCTGGCCACACGCCTGGGAGTGCAGCATCCCGTCCTGCCAATGTCGGATGAGCCTGTGCGCACCATCATCCATACACCCGAAGGGTATCTGGCCTTCCAGGAGTACTTTGTGCACCGGCGCTGTGAGCCGCGCATGTTGGGCATGACGCTGTCCGGATTGGAGCGGGCGCAGCCCACGCCGCAGGTCATGGCCGCGCTGGCCACAGCCGATGCCATTATCTTCTGTCCCTCCAATCCCTACGTCAGCATCGAACCGATCCTGAGCCTGCCGGGCGTGCGCGCGGCCGTGGCTGCGAAACCGGCGGTCGCCGTCAGCCCGATCGTGGGCGGGCAGGCGCTCAAAGGCCCGGCGGCGAAGATGATGGCCGAACTGGGCGCCGAAGTCACCGCCCTGGGCGTGGCCCGGCACTATGGCAGCCTGCTGGCGGGCTTTGTCCTGGACCGTACGGACGCCCCCCTCGCTCCCGCCATCGCCGCCCTGGGCCCGCGTGTGGTGGTCACCGACACGGTCATGAACGACAAAGCCGGGCGGGCGCGCCTGGCCGCCGAAGTGCTGGACATGGTGGAGAAGGAGCTCCTATGAAGCGCAGATCGACCCTGCGGGGCGTGGACGATGCTGCACGCCAGGCCATCGCCGCCGCCCGCCGGACGGGCGAAACGGTCAAGTTCGCGGTCAAGGGCCGTCCCCGACCTGACGACGCCATCGTCCTGGCCTCGATCGGCCGCAGCGGCTCCACCTGGCTGGCGGACCTGATCAGCGCGGCGCCCGGCATCCAACAGATCTTCGAGCCGCTGCACCCCGAAATGAGCACCGAGCTGCGCCGGCTGCTCGACTGGCAGCAGAAGGTGGGCGAGACCTATCGCCGCGCCTATCTGCGACCCGGCGTCGACCATCCGGAATGGCGGGCCTTCCTGGCCAAGATTCTGGCGGGGTGGGTGCGGAACTACCGCACCGACTATGCGCGCACCAGCTACTTCCCCGACCGCTACCTGGTCAAGTTCATCCGCGCCAACTTGATGCTGGGCTACCTCTACGACTGCTTCCGGCCGCAGACCGTCTTGCTGAGCCGGCATCCCTGCGCCGTGGTCTACTCTCGTCTGCGCAAGGTGCGGACACCCTGGTACGCCGACGTCAGCGACCTGCTGCGCCAGGAGGCCCTGGTCGAGGACTATCTGCGCCCCTGGCTGGCCGAGGTCGAGAAGGAGACCGACCTGCTGGGCGCCCACGCCGTCTGGTGGGCGGTGGAGAACCGGGTGGCGATGCAGGAGATGTCGACGCGGCCGCACTACCTCGTCTTCTACGAGACCCTCTATCTGCGTCCCCAGCCCACCCTGGCGCCCTTGTTCGCATGGCTGAAGCTGCCTCCCTTCGCGCTGCCCGCAGAGCTGGTGGCGCGCTCGAGCCGCGTCGCCCGCCACCGCCAGGAAGAGGCGGCCACCGATGAGGCCCTCATCCTGGCGCAGATGTCCGACTGGCAGCGCGGCTTCACCGCCGAAGAGCAGCGCCGGATCATCACCTGGGCCGAACGGTTGGAAGTGCCCTGGTACGGCGCTGCCGCGCTGCCCACCGCCGAGGGCGGCCTGGTAACGCCGGGAGCGGGCGCACGAGCAGGATGAACGGGGAACCCCTGGCCGTCATCGTCCCGATGAAGGCGCTGGCCCAGGCCAAACAGCGGCTGCGTCCCGCCGTGGCGGACGAGGAGCGCCTGCGCCTGGCGAGGGCCATGCTGGCCCATGTCCTGGCCGCCGTGAGCGCCAGCGGCGTGGCCGAACTGCTCGTGGTCGTCAGTCCTGACCCGGAGGTGCTGTCCCTGGCGCGAGCCCAAGGCTTTGCCGCCCTGGGCGAGCTAGAGGCCGGCTACAACGAGGCGGCCCGGCAGGGCGCCCAATGGGCCTTGGCGCGCGGCGCCGGCAGCATCCTGGTGCTCCCTGCCGACCTGCCGCGCCTGGAGCCGGGCGACGTGCGGGCGCTGGTGATCCTTGCGGGCGAGGCGCCGCAGGCAGTCGTCATCGCCCCCGATGTGGGTGAAACGGGCACCAACGCCCTGCTCCTGCGCCCATCCACACTTTTCCCCTTCAGCTTCGGGCCGGGGAGCTTTGCCCGCCACTGCGCCCTGGCGCGAGCCGCGGCGGTGGAGCCGGTGGTCTACCGCTCGCCCTCGCTGGCGTACGACGTCGACCTGCCGGACGACCTGCAGCGCCTGGACCAGCCGTTGGCCCACGGCTTCAGCTCATAGCCTGTCCGGCGCCGGGATCTCATACCGCAGCCAGACGAAGCCGTCCCGGAGGGGCGCTGCTTCCAGCAGACGCAGCTTGATCACGCCGCTGCCGTCTGTCAGGTCAGGGGCCACAAACAGGGAGCGGGGAGTGACGCCGCCCACCAGCTCTGGATAGACCAGGATGCTGACCTCGTCGACCAGCCCCTGGCGGAGCAGGACGCCGGTGAGGATGCCGCCGCTGTCCACGCGCAGCCGGCGGACCCCAAAGCGTTCGTAAAGCACGGCGAGGGCTTCCGCCAGGTCCACGCGGTCCTGCCCGGCGACGATGACGGCCATCCCCTGGCTTTGCAGCCCGGCCACCTAGGATGCGGGCGTCGCCTGCGAGCACACGACGATGGCATCGCGCCAATAGGCGGTCTGGCGGCGGATGGTGGGCCAGGCGTCGATGCGGCCCTGGCCGTCCACCACCACCAGCCACTGGCGCGCAGGCGTGTCCGCTGGCTCTTCGCCGGGGTCACCGGTGGTTTCGGCAGGATTCCCTCCGGATGGGAACGCCGCCAGGATGGTATTGCTGCCGCACAGTGTGGCGTCCACATCCCAACGGCCGGCCAACTCGTAATAGAGGCCGAGGTCGCCCGCTGCCCAGTCCATGCGGCCGTCGGCGCTGACGCCCGAGTGGACCACGACATAAGGTCGCATCGCGTTATCTCCTTCCACCATCGTTCAGGACGCGCCGGCCATGAGCGCCGGCTGCAGCGGCAGCTCCGCCAGCGTCAGCGAGCCGATCCCGTGGTCGATGTCGACCTCCAGGTGATTGGACGCCGCCGGATCGTAGCTGCGGGTGGTGTAGGTGTCGCCATCGCGGGTGAAATCGCCCTGCACCTGCCGGCTGCCCAGGCCCGAGTCGATCCTGACTCGGGCGGAGACACCCGCGGGAATGATGACGGTCTTGTCGCCGATCCCGCCGTCGATCTTGATCCGAGGCCTGCCCTGGGCAGGCAGCGTCACCGTCATGGACCCCATGCCGCCGTCCAACTTGAGCGAGTCCAGGCGCAGGCCGCTGAGGTCCATCATGTGGCTGCCGAGGCCGCCGTCGATTGTCAGGCGCGTGGGCACGGAAGGGTTCAGGCTGAGGTTCCAGCGGCGCTCGGCGTTCAGCCAGCCGCCCGTGAAGATGAAGTACCAGGGCGCCTGCTGCTTGACCTTGATGCGGGCCTCGCTGCCGGACAGCCGGGCAGATGTCCCGATGCTCTCGTCGGGGCCCACCGTCGCCGTGCCTGCTACCAGGGCATCGGTGGCCGGCCCGGCGCCCAATTCCAGGCGGCCCAGGCCCGGTTCCAGCTTGATCTCGGCCGAGCTGGCGCCCTGCAGGGGCTGGAAGATGGTTTCCGTGCGGGTGGCGTGCCGGCGAAGGCGCGCGAACACGAGCACATCCAGGCCGATGCCTATCAAGAACAAGGGCCAGAGGGTGGCAAGCGCCCTCCACATATTCCAGCTCACCACGCCGAAGTTCGCCAGCAGGAAGCCAAAGGCGAAGGCGATCAGGGTCAGGGGGAAGAACAGGCTGCCCCCGCCCAGGATCATGCTCAGGGCCGGCGCCATCACCAGCAGCGGCCACAGGCTGATCAGCGTCTCCCAGGTGCCGGCGCTGAGGATGCCGAGGTTGGTGAAGAGCAGGACAAAACCGGCGACGATCAGAATGAGGGGCCAGACAAGGTTACTGGCACGTTGGCGGGAATTCATGATGGGTACTCCTTTTCTCACTCGCCCCGGTAGGTCTCGACCGTCACCTTGCCGATGCCGGTATTGATGGTAATGTCCGCCCGGTTGCTCGCGGTCTCGAAGCCGGGCGAGACGTACACGTTGCCCTGCCGCTCGAAGTCGCCGTCCACCTGCACGCCGCCCAGGCCGCTCGTCGCCTGGATGCGAGCGGCCACGCCCTGGGGAACCCGCAGGCGCAGGGCGCCGATGCCGCCCTTGACGGCTGCCTTGTATTGGCCGCGCTCAGGCAGGGTGGCGGTGGCGCTGCCCACACCGACCTTGAGATCGAGGCTCGAAAGGGCCATCCGTTCCAGGTTCAGGGTGGAGTCGCCGGCGCCTGAGACGACGCTGAGATCGGTGGGGACCTCGGGATTGAGCTGCAGATCCCACGTATCCTGCTGCCCCGGTCCGATCTGCGGCGCCAGCGCACCGGCCCCAGAGGAGCCAAGCCGGTAAACAGCGGCCTCACCATCGCGTTGAAAGTCCTGCTCCAGCCTGCGGTCCTGGCGAAGCTGCACCTCGCCGGCCATGAGGAGGTCGCCCTCAGGCAGGGGGTTGAGGTGCAGCGAGCCGGTTTCTGCCCTGATCTCGATCCGGGCGCTGGCAGCGCCTTCCAGGCCCTGGCTGATCTTGTAGGAGGTCGGGCCGGCCCCGCTGCTGCCGGTGTTGAGATAGAGGATGCTGCCAAAGATCAGGGCCAGGGTGACCAGGGCCACGACCACCGAGCCCAGGGTGGAGCGGCGGCCGATGATGGCATCCAGGCCCACGGCAATCAGGAGAATGGGCCAGAGATAGGCCAGCATCCGCCACAGGCTCCAGTCGACGATGCCCAGCGTGTTGAGCAGGAGAAGAATGCCGGCGGCAACCAGCAGGATGGGAATGACCAGGCCGCCGCGTCGTTCGTGGTTCATGGTTTCCGGGTTCCTTGGCGGCTGCGCCTATTTGCGCGCGCTGGCATTGCGATAGAGGAGGTAGCCCCCGGCGGCAATCAGCGCCAGCGGGCCAACAACGGCGGCCAGGGTCAGGAACTGGGTCGTGAAGCTACTCAGCGCCATGAACAGGCCGATGACGGCCAGGATGCCGCCGGGGATGAAGGCCCATGTCATGCGGCCCTCTTCCACCGGCAGGAGCGCCACGATGAGGAAAGTCAGGGCCATGCCAAAGAACATCACGCTGACCCCCGCTGGTTCGGGCAGGAACGGCTCCAGGAAGACGAAGGCGGCCAGCGACCAGAGGATGCCGCCGGGAATGACCGCCCACCAGTTCTCACGGCGGGCGGCGTAGACGGCCCAGAAGCCAAGTCCGATGCTGCCCAGGAACAGCGGCCCGCCCAGCCTGTCGGACAGTTGGCTGCTGATCACATTGAGGGCGAGCACGCCGCCCAGGCCCAGCAGGGTGAAGCCGGGGATGAGCGCCCACCAGTTCTCGCGGCTGCGCAGAAAGACGCCCAGGAAGGCCACACCGCCGGCAGCGAAGAGCACCGTCCAGAAGAGCTGCCACAGCCAATCGAGGTTGACCAGGTGCAGGTTCTGCAGCAGAAGGCCGAGGCCGGCGATGATGAGGAGGCCGCCCCACAGAAAGGCGGCATTGTCGCGTTTCATTGTCTTGTGACTCCTTGTGTTTGCTGCTTGGGCTCCGGCGGCGAAGACCCTTACTGGTCCTCACGCCTGTCGGCCGGAACGACATCCGTCATCACGAACATCTCCAGCTTAGCGCGCCATTGGCACGTCCCATAGTCCCAAAAGTCACAAATGGGGTCATATGACCTGCGCACGGGTCGCCAAGGGGTGGCCATACTTGAAGATCGTGCTTCGCTGCACCGTTTCGGAACGACCGTCCTGTCGTGTCAAAGCGAACTACCTATCCGGCTGTCTCCCGCCGGCCGCGCAGGAACTCGCGATTTGTCATGCTGGGCGGAATCTTCAGCCAGAGTTCGTTGCAGATGGGCGCCAACGCAGCATTTCTGGTTGAGAGTTGCCGAGTAGCGCGGCGAGAGATGCTTCTCTTGGTGTTTGCAGTCAACAAAAGTCGGCTTGACGATCCGCTACCCGGAACACAGGTTTATCATTATGTCATGCTGAACGAAGTAAAGCATCTCTGACTCACTGATAAAGACCCTTCGCTGCGCTCAGGGCGACAAAGGGATGCATTCTGCGCCGGGGCAGGCCGCACCTGGCCTGGTGACTCTGCTCAAAAACTCCCATTTGCCATGTCACTGCGAGCGAAGCGAAGCAGTCCCCAATCCAGTTGGAGATTGCTTCGGCCCTGTCGGGCCTCGCAATGACAAAGAGGGGTTCTTGCTCGGAGACGTGCTGGCTTGCGGCATCAAGAACTCAGCATGACAGGGTTGAAGTCACGTGTTTTCTCCTGAGCCTTTGGTGAGACTCATTCACATCAGGCCAAACGTGCTGTCTCAGACCTTGCTCAGGGCAAGGAGGCCATCAGCCTGGGACCGGGCCGTCGTTCGCCATGGCACCCCAGCTCCGCAGTCAATGGCAGGAGTTACAGCAACCTCATGCGATAATGCGATGCTGTCATGAACGAACAACCGCGCAAATCGGACCACACTGTCACGGCGCGTACTGTCCTTCTGTGGGTTGGGATTGGCATCGTGTGCTGCATTCTGGGATGCGTGGTTCTCTACTGGATAGACGGAGCAATTCACGCGGCTGCGCTGCGTCCTGTGGCCGATAGGCTGGGGACTGAACCCTCGAAGTATGCAATTACAGCCTACGTAACGAAGGCCCTGGAAAACCACAAAGGTTCAAGCCGTTCGGAGATTCATCAGCTACTTGATGCCATTGGGGAGTTCACATATCGCCATGAAATGAGCCTTCGAAGCGGCGAGTCATCCGAGAGTGCCTATTGGACGATAGCCACGCTTCCGACGCATCCTATTTGGGCAGTCTGGATCCTACACTATGATGCTTCCGACCGATTGATTAGCGGCAATATGGGGAGCAGTCCGTAGGCCACCTCCTGTTAGCGTATGCTGCTTAGCTTCGTGTCCATGGCAACGCACAGCTACGATACCCCGGTCATCGTCTGCAGACCCGGCACCCAGGCGACGAAACCGCCTGCCGGACGGCAGACGGGGATGACCAGCTTCGGCTACGACTGCGACGGCAACATGGGCAGCCGTGCGGTCGGCAACACTCCCTATACCCTTGTCTATGACGCAGAGAACCGCCTGGTGAGGGTGAGCGGCGGCAAGACCGCTGCTTTCCACTACGACGGCGACGACAAGCTGGTGCTGATGGACGTGGGCGGGATGGTGACAGCGATCGCCGGCGAGCACTACCGAACGGCGCCGGCGTCGCACCTGGCGATCCAGAAAGTGTGGTTGGCCGCCCGAAGGATCCATTTGGAGTATCCGGCACATCTGGAAGCGGCCCGACAAACCATATTTGACAGGTAGGACACTTATGGAAATCTGGCACAGTCTAACATTCGGTAACAAGGATCAAGTCGACGCAGAAATTGCAGCCCTGGGTGTGAAATACAAGAAAGGATTGCTTCCGGGTGGCGGATACCTGCTTCACATCGATGTCCGTGAGTCTGACCCGGAATGGCCCCGCCTTGCCGAAATGATTCGGCGCACGGGAGCGCTGGACATGTTCGACACCGTCTTTACACCTGAGGAAATTCTGAATGCCGAATGGAGTAGGTTGATGCCGAGCTTCAAGCAAGGATATCCGCAACCTGAGTCCACAATGCGTTGGAGGGATATCGCCTATCAGAACAGATGTCCCCAATGTGGCACCGGTTATCGGCAAATTACCCCTTTCCACCTGGCCAAAGAGCCGAGGATGGGTAAGAAAGACTTCGTTAGTCTATTCTGGACCCTTTCCTTGTTTTGCACTTCCAGGGTATTGGATTCGCTAGATGCATCCCAGATTCGTGGCTACGAGGTGTGGGATGCCATCCTCCATCGCAGCAAGCAGCCTTCCACGGTCGTTTGGCAGTTGTTGTTTCCTCATGTGGCCGCGCCCGCCCTGGCTGAGCAGGACCGGCTGCAGCCTGAGCCCTGTCCATACTGCGGCATCACGAAGTACGGCTATCACAAGAAGGGCTATATGCATCTTGAGAGAACCGCCCTGGTCGCCGGCACCGATTTCCAGCTTACTCATGAGTGGTTCGGCAGTGGCCAAAGGGCGTTCCGAGAGACTCTGATCTCGCGCCGGATAGCACAACTCATATTTGACAAGGGCTGGCGAGGGGTGTCCTTGAAGCCGGTTATGCTCATATGATCTCGGCAGGCGCTTCGGAGCATTGGCGAACTGCAGGACTTAACCTTCACATCTAGCGGTGGTGAGGACTATCTGAGCGACGGCGACGGTGCTGATGGACGTGGACGGGGTGGTGACGGCGATTGCCGGCGAGCACTACCGAACAGCGCTGGCGCCGGGACCAAGCAGGACGCGGCCAACGGCGCTCGCAACGCCCAGTGCCAGGTGCGACGCACTTTGGAAGTGCGTTGCACCCCTCTCTCACCCCTCTGCGGTCAGCGGTCCTTCGCCCGCCGTCGCCGATTCCCCCACCCAGCGCGACATCCCCAGGTAGATCGCGGCGGCGGCCACACAGCAGGCGCAGGCGCCGTACCACACCCAGGCCGGGTTGAGGTTGTCCATGATCAGCCCGGCCAGCAGCGTGCCCAGGGCGGTCGGGATGATCCAGCTCAGCCCGTACACGGCCATATAGCGGCCGCGCATGGCCTCCGGCGAGAGCCGGGCGACGATGGCCTGTGACATCGGCACCGCCACCATCTCGCCCAGGGTGATGATCACCATCGCCATGACGAACAGCGGGTAGGTGCCCACGAAGCCGTACATGCCAAAGCCGATGGCGTAGAGCAGCACGCCCAGGGTCATCATCAGGAAGCGGGGCCGGCCGCGCAGTTGCCGCGTGATCCAGAACTGGAAGAGCACTACCATGGCGGCATTCATGCTGAGCAGCAGGCCAAAGCCCCGCGGCGGCACGCCGTGCTGGTCCCGCAGATAGACGGACAGGGTGGTGTTCATCTGCATGTAGGCCAGCACGGTCAGGATGCTGGCGACCAGGAACACCAGCATGACCTTGTCCTGCAGGGCGACGCCGTAACCGCGGAAGGTCTGCCACATGCTCTCGTGCGCTTCCTCCTCGCTGCGCTGCGGCATCGACTCCGCCAGGAAGCGCAGGACGATGAAGGCCGTGATCGTGCTGGCGATGGCGTCGGTGATGAACAGCGACAGATAGGAGCGCGTGGCCATGAGCCCGCCCACGGCCGGGCCGATCACGACCGCCAGGTTCGCCACCACCCGCTGGACGCCGTAGCCCTCGGCCCGCTTGCCCTCGGGCAGCAGGTCCGCCACCATGGCCTGCTGGGCGGGGCCGCCTGTGTCTGCCAACAGCCCCGACGCCACCGCCGCCACCAGGAACAGGGGCAGCGTGGGCGCCAGGCCCATCAAGAGGGTGATCGTGGCGCTGGTGACCAGGCCGAAGATCAGCATCCACTTGCGCCCCAAGCGGTCCGTCAGGGCGCCGCCGATGCTGCTGCCCACGACACTGCTGATCGAGAAGACGCCGAAGATCAGCCCCACCGTCGTCATGCTCACGCCGTAACGGGCCGTGACGTAGAGCGTGAAGAAGGGAAAGAGCAGGGCGCCGCCCAGGCGGTCGATGAACGTGGCCCCCATCAGGATCCAGAACTGCTGGGGGTACTCGCCGTAGGTGCGCTGAATGCGCTGGGTGGCGCGCGCCAGGGCCATCGCTCGGCTCTCAGACCAGGACCGGCTGCAAGTCGTCCAGGTGGTTGAACTGCGCTTCCATCTCGTGCCGGAACTGGCGCGTGTAGAGCCGGTAGTACTGCCCGCGGCGCCGGATCAGCTCGGCGTGGCTGCCCATCTCGGCGATGCGGCCGCCGTCCAGCACGATGATGCGGTCGGCGCGGCGGATGGTGGACAGGCGGTGGGCGATGACGATGCTGGTGCGCCCGGCCATGATCTGCTCCATGCCCCGCTGGATCAGGGCCTCGGTCAGGGTATCCACCGAGCTGGTGGCCTCGTCCATGATGAAGATGTCGGGCCGGGCCAGGATGGCCCGCGCCAGGCTGATGAGCTGCTTCTGCCCCACCGACAGCAGCACGCCGCCCTCGCCCACCTGGGTGGCGTAGCCCTTGTCGAGGGGGGCGATGAAGTCATGGGCGCCGGCCAGCTTCGCCGCCTCCTCGACCTCGGCATCCGTCGCGTCCAGCCGCCCGTAGCGGATGTTCTCCAGCACCGTGCCCGAGAAGAGGTGCGGCGTCTGCAGGACGATGCCCAGCCGGGACTGGATGCCCTCCAGGCTGAGCGACGTATAGTCGTGGTCGCCAATCCGAATCACCCCGCGCCGCGGCTCGTAGAACCGGCAGAGTAGGTTGATGACCGTGGACTTGCCGGCGCCCGTGGGACCGACCAGGGCGATGGTTTCGCCCCGCCGCACGTGCAGCGAGAAGTCGGACAGCACCGGCTTGGCAGGGTCGTAGTAGAAGTCGACGTGGTCGAACACGATGTCCGCCGCCAGTGTGCCGGGGTCGAGGGCTCCGGACGTGTCCTGCACCTCCGGCACGGCGTCGATCAGCGAGAAGACGCGCTCGGCCGAGGCGATCGCCTGCTGCATCTCCGAGTAGACGCGGGCCAGGTCCTGGATCGGCCACATCATGAAGGTGATGTAGGTGACGAAGGCCATGATGCCGCCGATGGTCATCGTCCCATACTCGGCCTGGAAGCCGCCGACGATGACCACGGCGCCCACGGCGCAGGCGCTGATGATCTGCACCGCCGGCAGGAACAGGGCCGACAGCCACGCCGCGCGGTAGCCGGATTCGTAGCGCTGGCTCGACAGGTCCGCGAACTCGCCCAGGTTGGCATCTTCGCGTCCCAGCGCCTTGACCACCCGCACGCCGGTGATGTTTTCGTTATACGAACCGGTGATCCTGGAGTTCACTTTGCGCACCGTGCGGTACTGCACCAGGATGCGCTTCTTGAACCAGACGGCCACGACGAACAGGATCGGCAGGATGGCCAGGACGATGAGCGCCAGTTGCCAGTTGATCCGGACCATGAAATAGAGGGCGGTGGTGATGTTCATCACGGCCCAAGTCACATCGATCAAGCCCCAGCTCACCAGCCAGGAAATGCGCTCCGAATCGGAGGTCAGGCGAGCCATCAGCCAGCCCACAGGGGTGCGGTCGTAGTAGGAGAACGACAGGTCCTGCAGATGGTTGAACATCTTCTTGCGGATGTCGTACTGCACCCGCTCGCCCAGGACGCCCGCCAGGTAGATGAACGTGAACACCGCCGCCGCCTGCACGACAATGAGGCTGGCGTAGCGCGTTACCAACGCCGTGAGCGCGCTCATGTCCTGGGGGACGATGGCGGTGTCGACGATCTGCTTGCTGAGATAGGTGAAGTAGGAATCCAGCGCCGAAACGATGGTGATGGCGGCCAGGAAGCCCGCCGTCATCAGCCAGTGCGGCCGGAGCTGCGCCAACGTGCGCCACAGCGTCTGGCCGTTGAAATCGGTTGTAAATTCCTCTTCTTCGAATTCGTAGCTATCGTCTGCCATGGCTCAGCTCATCACGGGTGCGGCCCCGGCCAGTTCTTTTTCCAGCGCATCCTCGATGGCGGTTTGCACGTCGTAGATGCGGCGGTAGATGCCCGGCTGCGCCACCAGCCCGGCGTGGTCGCCGCACTGCACGATCTCGCCCTTGTCAAGCACCAGGATGAGGTCGGCGCTCATCACCGTCTGGATGCGGTGGGCGATGATAAAGGTGGTGCGGCCGGTCTTCAGCCGCTGCAGCGCCTCGCGGATCTCACCCTCGGTCTCGGTGTCAACCGAAGAAGTGGCGTCGTCCAGGATGAGAATGGCGGGGTTGCGCAGGATGGCGCGGGCGATGGCCACGCGCTGTTTCTGCCCGCCGGATAGGGTGATGCCCTTCTCTCCCACCAGGGTGTTGTAGCCCTCGGGAAACGCAACGATGCTGTCGTGGATAGCGGCGGCGCGGGCGGCGGCGATGACCTCTGCCTCGGTCACCGGGTGGGGCACGCCGTAGGCGATGTTCTCGCGGATCGTCCGGGAGAAAAGGAACGGCTCCTGTTCGACGCTGCCGATCTGGCTGCGCAGATAGGCGCGCGGGTACTCCTTCAGCTCGACGCCGTCCAGGGTGATGCTGCCGCCCAGGTAATCATAGAAGCGCGGCAGCAGATTGACCAGGGAGGTCTTGCCCGACCCGGTCGAGCCCAGCAGGGCCACCGTCTGCCCCGGCGCACAGCGGAAGCTGATCCCGCGCAGCACGGCGGCGTCGCTGCCCTGGTATGAGAAGCTCACGTCCCGGAACACGATCTCGCCGCGCAGCGGCCGGTCGGGATGGTGGCTGCCCTGCTGCAGCGGCTCCTCGCGCTCGCGGATGATCTCGCTCACCCGGTGGAACGACACCAGGCCGGTGGAGGTCTGGACGATCAGACGGCCCAGGTTGCGCATCGGCCAGATGAGCCAGACGAGCATGCCGGCGTAGGCCAGGTAGGTGCCGGGCGTGATCACCCCGTTGATGGCCATGACCGCCGCAATCGTAAACCCGGCCACCATCTGCAGACCCGCCAGGATATCGGAAGCCGGCCAGTACAGCGAGTGCATGAGCATCAACTGCTGCCCGCGGCGGAACTTCGTGTAGTTAGATTCCTCGAATTTGTCGCGCTCGTAGGCCTGGCGGGCAAACGCCTTCACCACGCGCACACCGGTCAGGTTCTCCTGCAGCACGGTGGTCAGCGTCGCCTCCTGCTCCTGGTACACCTCGTAGCGCGCGGAAACGCGCTGGAAGAAGAAGTAGGAGACGATGATCAGGATCGGGATAACCACGACGGAGATCCAGGCCAACTGCGGCGACAGGTACCAGATGGCGGCGAAGTTGACGACGAAGAGCAGGACGATGCGCCCCATGCCGATGGCCTGCTCGGCATAGAAGCGGCGTACGGCCTCCAGGTCGGAGGTGCAGCGCTGGATCAGCTCGCCGGTCTGCATGCGGTCGTGGTAGGTGAAGGTCAGGCGCTGGATGTGGTCGAAGAGGTAGTCGCGCAGGCGCTGGGCCACGCGCTCGGCTGTCTCCGCCGTCCAGCGTCCGCTGACAAAGGTGAGGGCGCCTTCCACGACGGCCAGGAGCACGAAGGAGGCGCCGAACAGGAGCAGCACCTGCACGCTGGCGCCCTTGCCCAACACGTCGTCGGCGTAGCGGCGCAGCAGCAGATAGGTGACGGTCTTGGAGAGCGCGGCAAAGCCCAGCAGCAGCATCGCCGCCACATAGAGGGCCTTCTGTCCGTCCATCAGCCGCCAGAGGCCTTGCAGGCGGCTGCCTGTGATGACCTCCTGCAGGTCGACAGCGGTGGGTGAATCGTTCGCAGCCATGACAAAAGGGAACAGAGCGGACCGGACAGACACAGGGGCCCCGGTCGCCGTACCGGCAGGGTGCAAAACCCGATGTTGGTTGCTGGCCCGCAGCGCAACCCAGTTAACAGCCATCTGCCCGCAGCCGGCGCGGGCAACCCCTCAAGTATACGATGTCCCTCCAGCACCGCCCAAACGCACTGGAAGACTGCCAACCGCGGCCGGCTCGCATGAGAGCCCTGGGGCGAGACGCGCTACAACTTCACGGGACAACGGGAGGGTGTTACAGTCAGGCTGTGCTTTCGCAACAGCAGACAATCGCTTCCGACAAGCGCGTCCTGGATAAGGAAACGCCGCGGTCGCCTACCCTGTATTGCGCAGCCCGGCGGCGATGCCGTTGACGCTGAGCAGCAGGGTGGCGCGATCGGCTTCCCCCTGCCCTCCGTCGGCGGCGTGACGCAGGCGCCTGAGCATCGCCACCTGCACATAGTTCATGGGGTCCACGTAAGGATTGCGGACGCGTATCGAGTGCTGTAACCAGGATTCATTGTCGAGCAGCGCCTGCTGGCCTGTGAGGCGCAGCATGGCCCGCTTGGTGCGCTCATACTCGGCCCGAAGCTGGGGGAACACGACTTCCCGGACCTCAGGGGGCGCCAGGTGCGAATACACTCCGGCAATGAGTATGTCGGCCTTGCACATCGACATCTGCGAGTTGTCGATCAGGGTCTGGAAGAAGGTCCAGCCGCGGTACATGGCCGCCAGCTTGTCCCAGGCCGCCTCGTCCGCGCCCGCCCACTCGGTCAGGGCAGCGCCGATGCCATACCAGCCGGGCAGGTTGACGCGCGCCTGGGTCCAGGCAAAGACCCAGGGAATCGCCCGCAGGTCCTCGATGCGGCCAGTGGCCTTGCGCCGGGCCGGACGGCTGCCGATGTTGAGCCGGCCGATCTCATCGATGGGCGTGGCGGCATGGAAGTAGCTCATCAGCTCCGGCGTTTCGTGCACCAGGCGGCGATAGGCTGCCTCAGCCAAGGCCGCCAGGGCCGCCATCGTCCCCTCCCACTCCGCCTGCCGGGGGTCGCCCAAGTCGGCAGAGCGAGAGGCAGCGATCAGGACGGCGTGCGTGATCTGCTCCAGGTAGCGGTGCGCCAGGGCCCGATTCGAGAAGCGGTCCGAGACCACCTCGCCCTGCTCCGTGAGCTTGATGCGGCCGCGCATGACGCCAGGCGGATGGGCCAGGATGGCGCGGTTGGTGGGACCGCCGCCGCGACCGGTCGTGCCGCCGCGACCGTGAAACACCGTCAGGGTGACGCCGTGCCGGTCGCATACGGCCGCCAGGGCGCGCTGCGCCTGGTAAAGCTCCCAATTGGCGGCCAGGTAACCGCCGTCCTTGTTGGAATCACTGTAGCCGATCATGACCTGCTGCCGGCGCCCGCGCTTTTCCAGGTGGCGGACATAGGCGGGATTCTGGAGCAGCGCCTCCAGAGTCTGGGGCGCAGCGGTCAGGTCGGCCACGGTTTCGAACAGGGGCACAATGTCCAGGCACGGGGCACAGCCGGCATCGCTGGCCAGGAGCAGGGCTGAAAGGACATCGCTCGGTCCCTTGGTCATGCTGATGATGTAGCTGTCGATGGCGGCGGCGCCAAGACGCGTGTGGGCTTTGCGGATCAAGCGTAACAGATCGACCGTTTCGTTGGTGGCCTCGCTGTAGTCAAGCCATACCGGCGTCAGGGGACGCGCAAGCAGCAGCTCCTGGGTCAGGACGGCCATGCGCTCTGCTTCGGGCATGTCCAGCCAGCCGCCACCCAATCCGTACCGGCCCAGGATCTCAGCCAGGGCCAGGCGGTGGCGTTCGGAATGCTGGCGGATGTCGAGCGTCGCCAGGTGAAAGCCAAAGGTGCGCGCCTGGACGATCAGGGTGTTCAGGTGTCCTTCGGCCAGGCGCTCCCCCCGATGGCAGCAAAGGCTGTCAGCCATGAGCTCCAGTTCGGCCACGAAGTCCTCGGCGGACGCGTATTCGTCGGGGTGCGCCAGACGGTCGGCGCGCCACGGCCGGCGGTTGCCCTCGGCCGTGGCCTGGAGCTTGCGGTACACAAAAGCCATCTTCTGGCGGTAGGGCTGGCGCGGATAGCGCTGCTGGAAAGAGGCGGCCTCGGAGGGGAAGAGCTTGTGATCCTGGGCCAGGCTTTCCTCCAGTTCCTGCGAGATGCCAAAGCGGTCCGAGGAGCTGAGCAGCCCATACATGCCGTCGATGGCGCGCATGTACAGGCGCAGGACCAGGTCTTTCTGCATGCGCAGCGTCTGCTCCGTGATCGCGGGGGTGACAAAGGGGTTGCCGTCCCTGTCGCCGCCCACCCAGCTTCCCAGGCGCAGAAAGGGCGGGATGGTGAACGCATGTCCCGGGTACTGCTCTGCTGCCGCCCTCTTCACCTCGCCGATGACGGTGGGGAACAGATCGAACAGGGTGTGTTCGACGTAGTAGAGGGCGTTGCGGACCTCGTCCAGGACCGTCATCTGCCGGCTGCGCGTGGCCTCCGTCTGCCACAACGAGGTCACCTCCTCGGCGATGGCGTCCAGGGTCTCGCGCCGCTCCGCCGGCGTCAGGGCGTGAATGTCCAGCCGGTGCAGGTTCTGGCTGATCCTCGCCAGCTTGATCAGCACCGTGCGGCGCTTGGCCTCGGTCGGATGCGCCGTGATCACCGGCAGGATCGCCAGGCGATCGAGCAGCGCCTGGACATCTGCGGCCTCCAGCCCGGCCTGGCGCAGGTGCAGCAGCGCCGCCGCGACGGTCTCCGGCATGGGGACGCCGTTTTCGGAGGCGTGCCACGCCCGCTGCCTGAGCGTGCGCACGCGCTCCTCTTCCTCGGCAAGGTTGACCAACTGGAAGTAAGAGGAAAAGGCCTTGACGACCACCTGGCCGCGCTCGCGCGGCAGCGACTCGATCAGCGCCAGCAGGGCCTCGCCTGCCTCCCTGTCGCCGCCCCGATGGGCCTTGGCCAAACCACGGATGTGTTCGACCAGGTCATAGACCTCCGGTCCTTCCTGTTCGATGATGATCTGGCCCAGCATGTCGCCGAGCAGATGAATTTGGGCGCTTAGAGAATCGGGGGTCATTGGGGGGGCACCTCTGGAGAGGATAAAAGGCTGAATGACAGAGTGAGTGTGCTGGCAACATCTTTCGGAAGTGTGATCGGATCAATGCGGTCCGTCCATGACCGTACTTACTTTTCCCCCAGCCTTGTCCACGGGCACTGCGATCGCCGCTACCGACGACTTGGGGAAATGTAATAATGATGATTACATTTCCGTATTCAGCCATGAACTCCCGCTTCTCTGTCGCCGTCCACGTTCTTACCCTGCTGGCCCTGGCCGACGGCCCCTTGCCGTCGCAGGCCATCGCCGGCAGCGTCAACACGAACCCGGTGGTGATCCGGCGGCTGCTGCGCCTGCTCAGTCACGCCGGCCTCACCCAGGGCCATTTGGGGGCCGAGGGCGGCGCCAGTCTGGTCCGTCCTGCCGCTGAGATCACGCTGCTCGATGTCTATCGGGCGACGGCCCAACCAGGCCTCTTCGGCGAGCCCGCCGGGACGCCCAACCCCCTCTGCCTGTGCGGGCGGAACATCCATGCGGTTCTGGCGCCGGCGCTGGCCGAGGCCAAGGGCGCCATGGCTGCTGCGCTCTCTTACCATACGATCGCCGATCTTGCCGCTGCCATCCGGGAACGCGAGGTCCCCGCAGCGGCGCAGGAGCCCAGCTCACCCTTCACCCCCGCTCAGATAACCGCTGCGATTACCACACTCACTGTTGATGGAGATTCCTCATGAAGATCGCCATTCTCGGCGCCGGTAACGTCGGCGCCGCCCTCGGCAACCTCTGGTCCGGCCAGGGCCATGACATCGTGTTCGGCGTGCGCGACCCGCAAAGCGCCAAGGTCCAGGCCGCGCTCGCCGGCGGCGGCGCCAAGGTCCGGGCAACCTCGGTGGCAGAGGCCGTCGCCTTTGGCGACCTCGTCGTCCTGGCCGTGCCCTGGCAGGCAGTGCCGGCCGTCCTGCAGGAAGCAAGCGACTGGACCGGCAAGATCCTGCTGGACGCCACCAACCGCCTGGCGCCGGGAGGACCGGGCGAGATGCCGTCGGCCGGCGAAGACGTCGCCCAATGGGCGGCGGGAGCGCGGGTGGTGAAGGCCTTCAACACCACCGGATCGGGCAACATGGACGGCCGCACCTACGGCCCGCACAAGGTGGACATCCTGCTCTGCGGCGATGATACCGGGGCCAAGGCCATCGTGGCGAACCTGGTGAATGCCAGCGGCTTCGACGCCGTCGATGCCGGTCCCCTGGCCAATGCCCGTCTCACCGAGGACGTGGCGGCGCTCTGGGTGCAGCTCGCCTACCGCCTGGGCAACGGTCCCGACATCATGTTCAAGCTGCTGCGGAGGAATGGATGAGGTACAAGCTTCTTGGCAGGAGCGGCCTGCGCGTTTCCGAGCTTGCCCTGGGCACGATGACCTTCGGCAACACCTGGGGTTGGGGCGCCTCCAGGGAAGAGAGCAGGCGCATGTTCGACGCCTACGCCGAAGCGGGCGGCAACTTCGTTGACACCGCCAACCGCTACACCGAGGGCACGGCCGAGACCTTTCTGGGCGAGTTCCTGGCCGCCGACCGCGACCACTTCGTTGTCGCCACCAAATACACCCTGTTCGACAGGCGTAACGACCCCAGCTTCAGCGGCAACCACCGCAAGAACATGGTGCGCTCGCTGGAGGCCAGCTTGCGTCGCCTGCAGACCAGCCATGTCGACCTGCTCTGGGTGCATGCCTGGGATTTCACCACGCCGGTGGATGAGGTCATGCGCGGGCTGGATGACCTGGTGGCTTCCGGCAAGGTGCACTATGTGGGCGTCTCAGACACGCCTGCCTGGGTGGTCGCCCAGGCCAACACGATGGCCGATCTGCGCGGGTGGTCGCGCTTCGTGGGTCTGCAGATCCGGTACAGCCTGGCCGATCGCGCCGCCGAGCGGGACCTGCTACCGATGGCTCGCGCCTTTGACCTGGCGGTGACGCCCTGGAGCGTCCTGGGCGCCGGGGTGCTTACCGGCAAGTACGGCAAGGCAGGCGACGGCGATGTCAAAGGTCGCGCCTCACGATGGGATATCGCCGAGCGGGACCTGGCCATCGGCGACGCCGTGGCCAGTGTGGCCGCGGAAAGCGGTCGCTCGCCTTCACAGGTGGCGATCAACTGGGTGCGGCAGCAACCGGGCGTCATCATCCCCATCCTGGGCGCCACCAGGCTTGCCCAGCTCCAGGACAACCTGGCGGCCCTGGAGTTCACCCTGGAACCGGAGCAGATGCAGCGGCTGGATGAAGTGAGCGCCATCGATCTGGGTTTCCCCCACACCTTTCTGGCATCCGAGGGTGTGCGCGACCTGGTCAGCGGCGGCACCTTCAACCTGATCGACAATCATCATCAATGAGGTAGCGTGCGGAGTCGTGCCTCCGGGAGGACCCAAACCTCCCGGAGGAAGCTGACCATTGCTGCGGGTGGGGTATTGACATTTTGTCCAGCTTTTGTTAATATATTTCTATGCATGCTTACTTGACGCCTGCCGGTTTCCGTTTCCAGCCCCACCAAGAGAATTGCGGAGCGACATCCCTATGACATCTACATCCACGGCCGCCCAGCGCT
Source organism: Chloroflexota bacterium (assembly GCA_029782215.1). Classification (GTDB taxonomy): domain Bacteria; phylum Chloroflexota; class Anaerolineae; order J102; family J102; genus SSF26. Next base: position 111,479 of record JAKOVD010000079.1, on the reverse strand, counting down.
GGCTGCCCTTGGCTAACATCGGCGCCTATGTGCTCACGGTCTTCGTCAACTTCCTCTCCAGCGCTCTGCCGTTGAACGGGCGCTCGGCCGGTGAAATCTCCGATTCACTTCCCTCCTATTTCACGCCCGCCGGATACGCCTTTGCCATCTGGGGGCTCATCTACCTGGGCCTGGGCGCCTTTGTCGTCTACCAGGCGCTGCCCAGCCAACGCCACAATCCCCACCTGCAGGCCATCGGTCCCTTGTTCGTGCTTGCCAGCCTGGCCAATGTCGGCTGGGTCTTCTCCTGGCACTACGGGGTCTATGCGCTCTCCTTGCTGCTCATGGTGTCGCTGCTGGCGACCCTGCTGGTGCTCTATCTGCGCCTCGGCATCGGGCTGCGTGACGAAGAGCGGGCTCAACCGCTGACGCGGGCCGACAAGCTGCTGATCGACTTCCCTATGAGCCTCTACTTCGCCTGGATCAACGTGGCCACCATCGCCAATGTGGCGAGCGTCGCTCCCGTCCTGGGCTGGAACGGCTCCGGCATTTCAGGACCAGTGTGGGCCGCGATCATGATGCTCATCGCCGCTGTGATCGCCTCCCTGGTGCTGGTCAACCGTGCCAACTTCGCCTATGCCGGGGTCCTTATCTGGGCGCTGCTGGCGATTCGGGCCAAGCAGGGCAGTATCGATATGATTGCCGTCACGGCGCTCCTGGCCTCTGCCATCATCCTGGTGGCTGCCATTGTGGGCTGGTGGAGGCACACGAGGCCGGGCCACACCCGGCTCCAGCCAACGGCCGCTTAGTCTTCTCAACTCTCCAACACGAAGGAACGACATACCCATGAAGATTGCAGTTTTCGGCGCCACCGGCGGCACAGGCCAGCAGATCGTGGCGCAGGCCCTGGAGGCCGGCCATATCGTGCAGGCGCTGGTCCGGGACCCCTCCCGTCTGGCACTGACCCATCCCAACCTGGCGCTCACCACCGGCGACGTGCTCGATGCCCAGGCCGTTGCGTCGACCGTCCAGGGCGCGGATGCCGTCATCGTCACGCTGGGCAACACGGCCAACAACCCCGATTGGATCGTGTCCGACGGCACCCGCGTCGTCATCGCCGCCATGCAGGAACAGCAGGTGCGCCGCCTGGTGGTGGTGAGCTCGATCGGCGTCGGCGACAGCAAGAACCAGGTGCCTTTCGCCTTCAAAATGCTCATGAGCACCGTGCTCAAGAAGCCGATGGAGGACAAAGAACGGCAGGAGCAGCTTGTCCGGGACAGCGGCCTGGATTGGATTATCGTCCGCCCTGGTGGGCTCACCGATGGCCCCAAGACCGGCGCCTACAAGGCTGGTGCAGACGGCAGCGTCAAGGCCGGGCAGATCTCACGGGCAGACGTGGCCGACTTCGTGCTCAAGCAGCTCACCGACACCACCTATCTTCACCAGGCGCCGGCGGTGTCATAGCAGGGCCTGCGCCCCCAATCCCCTTTCAGTGAACGGGGACCTTGTCCCTTGGAACGATGAACACGCTCAATCGAACTAAGCCCTTGCGGCGCCTTCTGCCTCTCGTGCTGCTCCTGGCGTTGAGCGGATGTCTCGGGGTCGAGCAACAGATGACGCCGCCGGCGACCATCACGGCCACCACAGCGGGCGAGGAGACCGCGCCCCTACGCACGCCAACGGCGACCGCCGAAGCCACAGGCGCGGCGGGCGAGGAAACCTCGCCCCTACAGATACCAACGGCGACCGCCAAAGTCACAGGCACATCGTCTGCTCCGACCGGGGCGGGCGAGGAAACCTCGCCCCTACAGATACCAACGGCGACCGCCGAAGCCGCAGGCGCACCGTCTGCTCCGACCACGGCGGGCGAGGAGACCTCGCCCCTACGGACGCCAACGGCGGGTAAGGAGACTGCGCCGCTTCATGCGCTGCCACGCCTTGCGCTGATCCCCTTCGTCCAAACCGACAGCCCGATCACTTACCTGGCGGATGCAAGCGATGGGAGCGGCCGCCTGTTCCTGGTCGAGAAGGCCGGGCGCATCCGCGTCATCCAGGACGGCCAATTGCTGGCGCAGCCGTTCCTGGACATCAGCGACCTGGTCCAGTCCAGCGGCGCCGAGCAAGGGCTGTTGAGCGTGGCCTTCGACCCTCAGTACCGCGACAACGGCCAGTTCTACGTCAACTACACGGCTCAGTCCAGCAATGGGGGCACGGTGGTCGCCCGCTACAAGACCACCGCCGACCCAAACACAGCCGACCCGGCCTCGGGCCAGACCATTCTTGAAATTCCCCAGCCTGCTCCCAACCACAATGGCGGCCAGCTCCAGTTTGGCCCTGATGGCTATCTTTATGTGGGCATGGGCGACGGCGGCTCGGCCGGCGATCCCTGGGGCAACGCCCAGAACCGCAATGCCCTCCTCGGCAAGCTCCTGCGCCTGGACGTGCGCGGCCAGGCCGGATACGCCATTCCACCACAGAATCCGTTTGCCGGCGCCAACGATGCCCGGCCCGAAGTCTGGGCCTATGGGCTGCGCAACCCCTGGCGCTTCTCCTTTGACCGGCAGACAGGCGATCTCTACATCGCCGACGTGGGCCAGAACACGTGGGAGGAAGTGGACTTTCAGCCCGCGGACAGCACGGGCGGCCAGAACTATGGCTGGAACGTGATGGAAGGGCTCGCATGCTACCAGGCCAAGACATGCGACAAGGATGGCAAGGTGCTGCCGGTCGTGGTCTATGGCCACGATCAGGGCTGCTCGGTCACAGGCGGCTACGTCTACCGCGGCCAGGCGATTCCTGACCTCGCCGGCGCCTATCTCTACAGTGACTACTGCAGCGGCGTCATCTGGGGCTTGCAGCGTGATGGCGCCGGCGCCTGGAAAAGCACGGAGCTGCTGCAGTCCGGCGCGAACGTTTCCTCGTTTGGCGAGGACGCCCAGGGCGAACTCTACGTGCTGGACCTGCAGGGCCAGGTCTACCGGCTGGCAGCCGGAAAGTAAGTCAACGCCAGGCCGACGGCGCTAAAGGGGGACCTCTCGCCGCCGCGAGCAGCAGCTTGAGCTTCTGCCCGGCGGCAAACCGCGCCGAGCGATGGGAAGCGGGCTTCCTGGCCGCGCGCCCATACAGGCACGTTGGGGCTTTGTGGGCTATCATAGGCGCTGCTGCCAATTCCATTCCAGGCAAACCAAAATCCAGGCAGCTCCTCCCAAACTCAAACCCCTGCAAACCTCATGAACATCAACGATATCCGCCACGTCCTCATCATCGGGGCGGGCACGATGGGCCAGCAAATCGGCTTCCAATGCGCCATGTTCGGCTACGAGGTGACCCTTTACGACGTGGTTCCCGTGGCCCTGGATGGGGTGATGAGCCGGATTCGCGCCTACGCCGCCGAAATTGTCGCCAGCGGTGCCTTGTCAGAGCAGGCGATGGCCGCAGCACTGCAGCGCATTCGGACGACCTCGCAGCCTGACCAAGCGGCGGCGCAGGCAGACCTGGTCAGCGAGTCGGTGCCGGAAAACCCGGAGCTCAAGGGAAGGGTCTTCGCCCAGTTCCATGCCCTCTGCCGGCCTGACACCCTCTTTACGACCAATACGTCGTCGCTGGTTCCGTCAATGTTTGCCCAGGCGACGGGACGACCGGCGCAGTTTGCCGCCCTGCACTTTCACACCCCTGTCTGGAGCTCCAATGTGGTGGATATCATGCCGCATCCGGGCACGGCGCCGGAGGTGGTGGCCCTGCTGGCAGAGTTCGCTGGGCGCATTGGCCAGATTCCCATTGTGCTGCAGAAGGAGAGCTTCGGCTACGTCTTCAACGCCATGCTGAATGCCGTGAACCGCGAAGCGCTCACCCTGGCGGCCAACGGCGTCGCCGCCGTGGAGGATATCGATCGCGCCTGGATGGGGGTGATGAAAATGCCGGTCGGTCCCTTCGGCATCATGGACCTGGTCGGGCTGGACACCGTCTGGGATATCACGGACTTCTGGGCAAGACAGCTCTCCGACGCCCAGCTTCGGGCTAATGCAAGCTTTGTCAAGGGCTTTGTCGACCAGGGATGGCTCGGCGTCAAGACCGGACAGGGATTCTATCGCTATCCCCACCCCGCTTACCAGCAGCCGGGCTTCGTGCAGGGCAAGCGGGGGGAGGCGTAAACCGGTCATGGTCTACCTCGACGCCTTTTCCAAAGTCCTTCCGGTGATCCTGCTCTTCGCCTTGGGCGCGGTGCTGCGGCGGCGCGCGTTCCTGCAGCCAGGCACAGTGCAGGAGTTGAAGAAACTGGTCGTCACCATCACCCTGCCCGCGGTCCTCTTCCTGGCCTTCTCCTCTGTGAACCTGGAATCCCGCCACCTGGTCGTCGTGGTGGCAGTGTTCACCCTGTGTCTGGTTGTGATGCTTCTGGGCCGGGTGCTGGCGCCCCTGGCCGGGGTGCGCTCCGTCTACGCCGCCCCGCTCATGTCCGGCTTCGAGGCCGGCATGATGGGCTATGCCATCTTCGGCGCCGTCTACGGCGCCGGCAACATCTTCCGCTTTGCCGTGGCCGACCTGGGGCAGGTGTTGTTTGTGTTCTTCCTGTTAGTGCCGTTTGTGCAGCGCCTAACCACCGGCGCGGTTCCCTTCAGCCAGACCATCGCCAACTTCATCAAGACCCCCGTCATCCTCAGCATCCTGCTCGGCATCCTGGCCAATCGCAGCGGCTTGATGCCCTGGGCGGAGGCCTGGCCCCTGACGGCAGCCGTGCTGAAGGCCATCACGCTGCTTGCAGCAGTAACCACACCCCTGATCGGCCTGATCATCGGCTACGAGGTGGGCCTTGAGCGCCGCCACCTGTCCTGGCCGCTCCGTACGGTCGGGCTGAGGCTGCTGGTTTGGGTGCCGATTGGCGTGCTGCTCAGCTTCTTCCTGCTCAACCGCCTGTTTCCCGGCGACCGCACGATGCAGGCCGCCGTGCTGACCCTGTTCGTGCTGCCGCCGCCCTTCGTCATCCCCCTCTACATGGGCCAGGCAGCGGAGCAGGATCACGTGTACGTCGTCAACACGCTCTCGCTGGCAACGCTGGTGACGATGGTGGCTTTTACCCTGGTCAGCGTCTTTTACCCAGCGTGAGTTGGACAACGAACATTGCCGGCAGCGACCCAACTCACACCGTGCAGCCTCTGCACTCAGATTGACAAGTCCTGTGCACGGGTAGACAATTATTGCGGTCTGGTGCCTACAGACTGGCTTGCTGCGCCTTCAATTCGTTTGCTTCTGATCTGCGATGAGGCAGGCTATGAAAACCTGGCTGGTACGGGGCATCGCCATTCTCGCGGTCGCATTGACCTTTGTGAGCGCACGGGACATCGCTGCCGGGTCGTGGCGACCTGATTCTTCCGTGTTTCCCGCCGTTTTGGCGCCCACTGTCGACACCGGCATTTGGTCCAATCCTCTGCGGAACAGGTTCACAGGAATCGACACGCTGGATGGCACGCATTTATGGGCCGTAGGATCGGATGGACTCATCGCCTCTTCGGCAAATGGGGGCAGCACATGGAACACGTTCGTGGTGCCGTCAAGCCCTTCGCTGAGCGCTGTCGATTTTGCCAGCTCCAGCCGGGGCTGGACGGTGGGTGAACGCGGCGCCATTTTCAGCACAGTCAATGGGGGTGGAACATGGCTTCCTCAGAGTTCTGGCGTCGCCAGTGACCTGACCGATGTCGTCTTTGTGGATGTGTCAAAAGGCTGGGCGGTCGGGGCCGAAAGCACGATCTTGCGCACGAGCGACGGTGGGGGCATCTGGCGACAGGCGGCGTCTGTCCCGCTACCGGGGGTGACTGTGAACGACGTTGTCTTCGTGAACAACGTCCAAGGCTGGGTCATCGGTCGCAAGGAGGATACCTTATCCCTTTGGGCCAGCGTCGATGGCGGCATTACCTGGCATTCTCAGACGGTATCGCTTCCTACCGGCGAATGGCTTACCAGCATCAGCTTTGTTGATGCCCAACACGGTTGGGCCTTGGCCAGCGACGGCAGTGTCTTTGGCACAAGTAATGGCGGCGTCATCTGGATCAAGCTCAGCCAGGTGGACCCGACCAATGGTGGCTGGCAGAGCATATTCACCCCAAAGCAGATCGCGTTCACGAGCGCAACCGAAGGTTGGCTGCTGGGTAACCATCGTGACAACATCTATGGCGGCGAGGAGATGCTCTGGCATACGAACAATGGAGGTCTTGGTTGGGCGCAAGTGACTTCCATTCCCTGCAGCTCCGGCTATGGCAGCACGTACCATCTGGCAATCCTGGCTAGTGGCAAGATGTGGGCTGCGGGCTATGGCGACCTTAACAACTTCTACAGGGGCCCCGCCATGCCCGTCGGCCCTCAGGTCTGCTATTCCCCTGATGGCGGCAATCAATGGAATCGCCAGTTTGGACTGGATGTCTACCCGGCAAGTCTTGGTCGCATCGTTGTGGCAAATGACCAAAAGACCGCCTTTGCTATCACCAGTCGTTGGTCTGCAAAGCATGGCGTTCTGGGCACAAGTGACGGTGGCCGTACGTGGCGCTGGGTCCACAGCGAATCAGGGAACGGTATCCACACGTTGGACGGCATCACGGCATGGATCGTCGGCGATGCGGGAACTGGCTGGCGTACGACGAACGCGGGGGTTACCTGGGAACCGGTTGACACACAGGTGAACGAGCAATTGAACTCTGTTCGGTTTGTGAGCAACAACCTGGGACTCATCGCCGGGAACAACGGCATGATTCTACGCACGACCGATGGGGGATCACCTGGAGTCCTGCCCCAAGCGGTGTGAGTGTGAATCTCAATGGCTTGGCATGGTTGAGCAGTTCCAACGTCCTCGCCGTTGGCGACTACGGCATCGTCGTTCGTTCTACGGATCAGGGTCAAAGCTGGAATGCATCAGCCACGAACGTCGATCGGCACCTCTATGCAGTAGACTTCGCCGCCGATGGCATGAGTGGCTGGGTCGCAGGTCAGAGCCGCACGCTCCTCCGCAGCGCCGATGGCGGTATCTCATGGCGTCCGCAGACGCCACCGATCCCCGAATGGGTCAATCTTGCCAGTGTAGCGGCCATCAGCGGCACCGAAGCCTGGGTAGGGGGCCGCAATTCGCTACTTCATACTGCGAATGCTGGAAACACCTGGGGCAATGGCGTCTGGGAGGGCGATTATATCGAGGACATCGATTTCAAAGCCACGACGTTCGGAATGCTCGTGGGATCAGTATCAGGCGGTAGTCTCATGAAGTACCGCGGACCCGGTGATAGCGGCAGTGGACCGGACGCTGCGCTCCTTGCGTTCCCGGTTGGCAACGCGCCCGCGGTTGATGGGGATTTGAGCGACTGGCCGGAAGGCACGGAGCTCCTGCTCAACGCAGGCACGGCCGGCTACATTCATCCCCGGTCGATTCCTTCCCTCGATGACCTCAGCGGTTCGATCCGGGCATTGTGGGACGCCAACAATCTCTATCTGGGCATCGCAGTGGTGGATGACGCTATCGTGGCCGACAGTGTGGATATCTGGCGTGATGATGCCGTAGAGCTGGGTTTCGATGCCGCCGACGACAACAAGGGAGGCGGCCTGGATGACCACAAGCTCACGATCAACATCGATGGACGCACCACTGATTGGGAGCGCCCATCCCCGCCATTGACCGTGATGACGGGCACAATTCCAGGCGGCTGGACGATGGAGATCGCCATTCCGCGCAGTCATCTTCACCCTCTCACCTGGCAAGCAGGCACCAACCTCGGCTTCGACTGGTCGCTTCACGACGACGACGATGGTGGAGACTGGGACAGCTACCTCATTTGGCTAATCTCGCCTTTCATGAGCAATGCAGCTGGCCTGGGAAACCTGCGTTTGATGGGATCGCCTATCACACTGCAAACAGGAGCAAGCGGCAGCCCCGATGTTGCGGACACCTACATTGACGCATGGACACCCAACACCAACTTCTCAAACACCGATTTCATGGCGGTGCGCGCGCCTGACTACCATTCGCCTCTTCTGCGTTTTCCCCTCGACGGATTCCTGCCGCAAGGCGTTAGAGCCTGTTATGAACTTTGACTGAGCGTGGTACGCTAAGGGCATGGCTCGAAAAGCGTATCCCAGCGATGTGACCGACGACGAATGGGCGTTTGTGGCGCCCTATCTGACACTGATGAGAGAAGATGCCCCGCAGCGGGACTATCCGTTGCGGGAAGTCTTCAACGGCTTGCGCTACATCGTGCGTACCGGTATGCAGTGGCGTTTCATGGCCAACGACTTGCCACCCTGGCACACGGTCTATCAGCAGACGCAACGTTGGGTCAAGGCAGGCGTGTTTGAGGACATGGTTCATGACTTGCGCATGCTGCTACGCGAGATTGCCGGACGCAATCCGCAGCCGAGTGCAGCGATCTTCGACGGTCGCACGCTGCAATCCAGTCCCGAAAGCGGCGAGCGCGCCGGTTACGACGGCCATAAGCGCCGCAAGGGCTCGAAAGTCCACCTGGCCGTGGACACCTTGGGCCAGTTGCTGGCAGTGACCGTGACACCCGCTAACGAGCAAGAGCGGGCGCAGGTCGCAGCGTTGGCTGCAAAAGTCCAGGAAGCGACCGGCGATGCCGTCGAAGTCGCTTTCGTCGACCAGGGTTACACCGGCGACGAGGCGGCTGCCGCTGCTGAACAGCATGGCATTCGCCTTGAAGTTGTTAAGCTGCCGACTGCCAAGCGAGGCTTCGTCCTCTTGCCTCGCCGTTGGGTGGTCGAACGCAGTTTTGCCTGGATGGCGCGCTTCCGGCGCTTGGCTCGCGACTACGAGCGTCTGGCAGAAACGCTGGCCGGACTGCACTTCGTGGCCTTTGCCATCCTGATGGCGGCGCGCTTTGTGGCCTTCATGGCCCGAAGTTCATAACAGGTTCTAGAGGCGTTGAAACATGACCGCCTTGGCCAATGGAGTGTCCGCATCAATGATCAATGGCGGATCTGCTTTCGCTTCGATAACGGCGACGCCTTCGACGTTGAGATCGTAGATTATCACTGACGGGAGATTACGATGATTGACAATGGTCTACCACCCATCCATCCTGGTGAATTTCTGGCCGAGATATTGAACGAGCTTGGCATCTCTCAGGCTCAGTTTGCACGTGCTGTTGGCGTATCGCCGATGCGTGTGTCACATGTCGTGAATGGCGCTCGCCCAGTGACGGCGGAGTTGGCCTTGCTCTTTGGTCGCGCCTTGGGGCAGTCGCCGCAGTATTGGCTCAACCTGCAAGCGACCTATGATCTGAAGAAAGCCGAAACAGAGATCGGCTCGCAACTGGCAAACGTCACTGAGTTGGTTCCGGCCTAATTGGCAGCAGATATGAACTGGCACTCTCTCCAGCAATGTATGCGGTCATCGGAGTCGGAACTGGGCCATGATCTACGCGGATAGCTAGTACACCTCGGCTGAGTTCTGCCTTGGGTCAGGCTTCCAAGGCTTTGCCCTTGTAGGTCCACTTGTAGGGCTTAGCCATGGTGCGATTGAAGTACTCGATGAAGGCCAGGACCTTGGCTTTCAACTGCTCGACGGAGGTGAAACTACCACGCTGGAGGAGCTTGCGTACCAGGATACTGAGCCAAATTTCGACCTGATTCATCCACGAGGCATGCTTGGGCGTGTAGTGGAAGACGATGCGATGCGACGGGTCGGTCAAGAAAGCCACCCGTGTCGCCATCGACTGCAAGATACCGCTTGCGCCTTTGACGCCCAGGTCATCGGAAATATCAGATTCCTGGGCGACATAGCGTACCAACGCTTCCGACTGATGGATGTTCAGGTTGTCGACGACGAAGTGCCACTTCTCGGTTGTTGGATCAGCCTCAACCGTCTGGCGGATGTGCGCCTCAAAGTCGGCTTCTGTCCGTGTCGGACGGCATGAAGGCGTCACCACCTGGCCGGTGACGACATCGAAGTTGAACATGAAAGAGAGCGTGCCATGACGAATGTACTCGAATTCCCGGTGTTCGACCTTGCCAGGTGCTAACGGCAGACCCGGATGCTTGCGCTCCAAGGCCTGTACGCCGGTCAACTCATCGGTACTCAGCGTTCGTTCACCTTGCGCTGCCCGTGTTGGCGCCTGCTGATACAACGTGTTGATGTCCTCGATCTTCTCCGTCAGTTGCTCATCCGGCTCCGGCGTCAGCCAGTACCGGATCAGGTGGGGCTTGAGATCCCCCTTTTCAGTAGCCGTGCGGCATGACGAGGCGAAATCTGGACGACAATCCCACGCTTCATGATTTCGTCGGCAACCTCCCGCCCTGACCATTGACTGATCGGTCGCTCTGATGCCTCCGGTTTCTCACAGGCCAGCGCCATGATCTGACACATTTGGTCCGCTGTAATCGCTGACCGCTTGCCAGCTCTGGGTAAGTCCCGCAGCCGCTCCTCCACGCTCAGGTCTGTCAGCGGGATTCCTTGTCCCGCCAACCACCGTCGCCGCCACAACCGGGCCATGTCGATGCTCACATGCAATTCTCTGGCCACCTGCTCGTTATTCAGTCCCTGACTCGCTGCCAGGACGATGCGTGCCCGCAGTGCGACCTGCTGCGGGGTGCTGTGGGCCTTGCTCACTCTATCCAATGCTTGCCGTTCCTCTGAACTCAATTTGACGACAGGTGGTTTCGGTCCTTTCACTTCGTTGCCTCCGCTGGCAGCAAGATGTTCGCCATCTTATCTTTGCCACGGCATCGGCGTCAACTAAACGACAAACCCTCGCTTTAACTCAGCCAGGATGTACTAGCAGTCAGTGCGATCTGCCTACCCACACCCACCCAACCCCCAGGCGCCGCCAGACCTGAAGGTGCGCGCCCGCCGCAGCCTGGGGCGGGTGCTGGCCGCCGCCATCGCGCCCGGCCCGCAGCCTGGGCGGGCGGCCAGGCGCGTCCTCCTGATCCGCCCTGACCACCTGGGCGACCTGCTTTTCTTGGGCCCTGCCCTGCGTTGGCTGCGCCAGCAGGCGCCGGAGATGGAGCTGACCCTGGTTATCGGGCCCTGGGGCCGTCCCGCCCTGCCCGCCCTGGCCGGCGCCTACGACCACCTGGTCGAGCTGCCGTTCCCGGCCTTCGAGCGGGGCGCCCGGGCAGGATGGGGCGAGCGCTGGTCGCTGCTGCCTCGCCAGGCAAGGGTCCTGCGGCGGAAGCGCTTCGATGCCGTCCTTGTTTTCCGCCCCGATCACTGGTGGGGCGCCATGCTGGCCGCCTGGGCCGGCATCCCCAGCCGCATCGGCTACGCCACGCCCGAAACCACCCCCTGGCTGACCGAGACCCTGCCCCTGCCCCATGAGCACGCCGCCGCCAGCAACCTGCACCTGGCCGGCCAGCTCCTGGGGCGCCCTGCCCCTCTGGACCCACTCGGCGCTCCACTCCACTTCGCCATCGACCCCGACGACCGCCGCCAGGCGCGTTCCATCCTGAACGTTGAACGTTCAACGTTGGACGTTCAGCGCTTGATCGTTCTCCATCCCGGCGCCGGGGCCGCCGTCAAGCTCTGGGAGGCGGAGAAGTGGGGGGCCGTGGCCCGCCAGCTTCACCAGGAGGGTTATGCCGTGGTCATCACCGGCGGGCCGGACGAACAGACCCTGGCCGCGGCCGTGACCACCGCCTCTGGGGACGCCGCCGCCAACCTGGCCGGGCGCACGTCATTCGGTGTCCTGGCAGCGCTGCTGGCCGAGGCACGCCTGGTGTTGGGACCTGACAGCGGCCCCCTGCACCTGGCCGTGGCCGCGGGCGCGCCCACCCTCCACCTGTTTGGCCCCGCCGACCCGGTGCGTTTCGGGCCGTGGGGACCAGCGGAACGCCACCGCGTGCTCACCTCCGGTTGGGCCTGCGCTCCCTGCGGCAAGCTGGACTGGACCGACCTGCCCCTGCACGGCTGCGTGCGCGACATCACCCCGGCGCAGGTGCTGGAGGCGGCGAGGACGCTGTTGGCGCAGTCTTGACCTCCGGGAGGCGCCACAGACTTCCTGCATCTCCGAAAAGGTTCGCTGGCGCCTCCCGGAGGTCTGGTCGATCTTATCCCCCTGCCTTTTTGGCCTTGTAACCCATCTCCAGCAGGATGGCGACGATGCGGTCGCGCTGGTCGCCCTGGATTTCGATGTCGCCGTCCTTGACGGCCCCGCCCGTCCCCAGCTTCTGCTGCAGGATGCGCATCAGCGCCTTTTTGCCGTCGGGATGGGCTTGCAAGCCCTTGATCACGGACACCGACTTGCCCCCGCGGCCTTTCCGCTCCAGGTAAACGCGCAGGGGTTCGGTCTGGCTGGCGGGCGAGGGCGGGACATCGGTTCCCGGCGGCATAAGCGACTCCTGTTCAAAACCGCTGCCCATCGGCATGCGAACCGCCGGTGGGCAGCGGGGAGTTGTCAACGGTCGGGGGCCGTCAATTCAGGGCCGGCTCCGGCAGCGTGGCATCCTGCTTGACCGCCAGCGCCAGCTCTTCCGGCTTCAGGGCGGTGGCCAGCACCTGCTCGACGCTGTCGACCGGGACGAAGGTCATCTCTGCCCGCACGTCTTCGGGCACGTCGTCCAGGTCAGCCTCGTTGCGCTGTGGCAGGATGACGGTCTTGAGCCCGGCGCGGTGGGCGGCCAGGATCTTCTGTTTCAGGCCGCCGATGGGCAGTACCTGACCGCGCAGCGTGACCTCACCGGTCATGCCCACATCCGCGCGCACGGGACGCGCCGTGAGCAGGCTGACCAGGGCCGTGGCCATCGTCACGCCGGCGCTGGGGCCGTCTTTGGGTGTGGCGCCGGCGGGAACGTGCACGTGGAAGCTGGAGTTCTCGAAGATGTCGGGGTCGATGCCCAGGGTTTCGGCGTTGGCTTGCACCCAGCTAAAGGCAATGCGCACGGACTCCGACATCACCTCGCCCAACTGGCCGGTGATGGTCAGGCCGCCTTTGCCGCGCATGCGGGTGGCCTCGATGAAGAGAACATCTCCGCCGACCGGCGTCCAGGCCAGGCCGGTGGCGACGCCGGGGCGCTCGGTGCGGAGAGCAGCGTCGAAGAAGAACTTGGGCTTGCCCAGCGACTCGCGCACGAGCTTGGGCGTCACCTCGACGTGGGTGAGGTCTGCGGCGGCGATCTTGACGGCGGCCTTGCGGCAGACCTGCCCGATCTCGCGCTCCAGGCTGCGCACGCCCGACTCGCGGGTATGGTCCCGGATGATGGCGTGCAGGCCTTCTTCGCTGAAGGTGATCTCGCCGGCGCGCAGGCCGTTGGCCCGGCGCTGGCGGGGCACCAGGTAGCCTTCGGCGATGCGAACTTTCTCGTACTCGGTGTAGCCTTCCAGCGGGATGATCTCCATGCGGTCGCGCAGCGGCTCGGGGATGGTCTCGAGGGTGTTGGCCGTGGTGATGAAGATCACGTCGCTGAGGTCGAAGTCCACGTCCAGGTAGTGGTCGCGGAAGGAATTGTTCTGCTGGGGGTCGAGCACTTCGAGCAGGGCCGAGCTGGGGTCGCCGCGCCAGTCGCTGCCGATCTTGTCGACCTCGTCGAGCATGAAGACAGGGTTGCGGGTGTTGGCGCGCTTGATGGCCTGGATGATGCGGCCCGGCATGGCGCCGATGTAGGTGCGGCGGTGGCCGCGAATCTCGGCCTCGTCCCGCATGCCGCCGAGGCTCATGCGCGTGAATTCACGCCCCAGGGCGCGGGCGATGCTCTTGCCCAGGCTGGTCTTGCCCACGCCGGGAGGCCCGACAAAGCAGAGGATGGCGCCCATTGCCTCCTGGAGTTCGCCTTCGTGCCCTTCGGGGGCCTCGATGCCGCGCTCCTTGACCAGTTTGCGTACGGCCAGGTACTCCAGGATGCGGTCCTTGACCTTCTGCAGGTCGTAGTGGTCTTCATCCAGCACCTGGCGGGCATGGGGGATGTCCAGGTTGTCGTCGCTCAGTTTGACCCAGGGCAGCTCGACCAGCCAGTCTAGGTAGGTCTTGATGACCGAGTACTCGGCGGCCTGTGGGGGCATGCTCTCCATGCGCTTGAGCTCGCGCTCCGCCTCCTTAGTCGCTTCCGCGGGCATCTGGGCTTCGGCGATCTTGCGGCGGTACTCGGCGACCTCGGCTTCGGTCTCGTCGTCTTCCCCCAGCTCCTTGCGGATGGCTTCCATCTGCTGGCGCAGGAAGTAGTTGCGCTGCGTCTTGTTCATCTCCTCGGAGGCCTCTTCGGCGATCTTCCGGCGCAGCTTCAACACCTCCAGCTCATGCGACAGCACGGCCAGCAGCAGGCGCATCTTCTCGTTGACCGAGTCGGCCTCGAGGATGGCCTGTTCTTCGGCCAGCTCCATCCGCACGTTGGCGGCGATGATGTAGACGAGCTGGCGGTTCTCCTTGATCTGCTCCAGGAAGCCCGCCGCGCCCTCGGGCACATTGGGCAGCAGCTCCGCCACCTCACCGGCCACCTGGACTAGGCTCTGGCGCAGCGCTGTGGCCTCGAGGTTGTCCTCGGTGTACTCGGGGGCAAGCTGGGCGCGCGCCTTCAGATAGGGCTCGGCCGCCACCCACTCCGCCACCCGGAACCGTTCGAGCCCCTGCACGATCACCTGCAAGTTGCCGTCGTCGGTGTGGACCACTTTGTGGATCATGGCGATCGTGCCGGTCTGGTGAATCTGATCTGGCGCCGGCTCCTCGATCTCGGCGTCCTTCATGGCCAGAAGGCCGATGAGCCGGGCGCCCACCATGGCGTCTTCGATCAGCTTGACCGAACGCGGAATGCCCACGGCCAGGGGAATGACGGCCATAGGCAGGGGAACGATGTTGCGCAATGGCAATATGGGAAGCTCGGCTGGGAGGCGGGACGCCAGCTCCTGGCCGCTCAAGTCAAAACGTTGGGTTCCAGACATATCTCGTAGCATGATGACCTCTTGATCTCAAGGCGATAGGCTGCGCGGGTGCTTTTCGAATCAAACTGGACACTTACCCGCCGCTACCATTGAACGGCCATTGCATCTGTGACGCATCAGAAGTAGATTAGTGCTTTATTAGCGGGCGCCGGTCGTGAGTCATTGGGTCCGATGTCCACCCTTCAGATCGGGCACACAGCGGCGCTCTTACCTGCAACCGGCGCCAAGGAGGCCAAACTGGACGCTGCCAACCATCCCATTATGCCGGGCCTGCGGATCGAGCGGGCGCAAGCGGAGGACGCCCACCGTTTGACGACCATCGCGCTGGCTGCCAAACGCTCCTGGGGATATCCGGAGGCGTGGATGGAAGCATGGCAGTCGCAGCTCACGATCACGGCTGATTTCGTCGCCGTGCATCCTACTTTCGCGGCCAGGGTGGGCGCCGGGGTGGTAGGATTCTGCGCCCTGGACGGGGAAGGCGACGAGTGGGAGCTCGTTCACCTGTGGATCGAACCGGATTGGATGGGAAGGGGCATCGGACGCAGCCTGTTCGCTCATGGCGCAGTGACGGCGCGGGCAGGAGGAGCACAGCGTCTGCGCATTGAAGCGGACCCGCACGCCGAGGGCTTCTACCTGGCGATGGGGGCGCAGCGGATCGGCGAGCACATCTATACGCTGGCGGGGACGCCGCGCATTTTGCCCATCCTGCAACTACAGCTCTGGGACCGCCAGGGCATCAGGACACCCACAGCGGGACGATCTCGAAGCGGTCGACGTCCACCAGACCCTGGTCCGTCAGCTTCAGGCTGGGGATGACCTCCAGGGCCAGAAAGCTCATCGCCATGAAGGGGTCATGCAGGGGCGAACCCAGCTCGCGGACGGCGCCGATGGCGCGGTCGACCTGGCGCCGGACCGTCTCAGCGGGTTCTGTGCTCATCAGACCTGCCAGCGGCAGGGGTACTTCGGCGATGATCTGATCGCCGACTGCCACGGCCATCCCTCCGCCCAGACCGGCCACGCGCCGCGCCGCCGTCAGGATCGACCGATCGTCGACGCCGATGGCGACGATATTGTGATGGTCATGGGCGACGGAAGAAGCAAGGGCCCCGCGCTGCAGGCCGATGCCATGCACAAAGCCCTTACCCACCTGGCCCGAATACATATGGCGCTCGATCACGACCATCTTGGCGATGTCGCGGTCCGGGTCGGGGACCGCCTCGCCATCTGTGCTGGCAATGTCTTCCACCAGGTGACGAGTGACAAGTTGGTCGGGGATGGCGCCGATGACACGGGCGCGGCTCCCTTCGGCCGGGATATGGATGTCCACGCGGTCCCAGGCCACGTTCATGGTGGAGCGCAGCGAACGGGGCAGCTCCCGTCGCGGCAGCACCGACTGGCCCTCGCGGGCGACGACGAGACCGCCGCGCACGACCAGCCAGGGCCGCGGCGCCTGCAGGTCGTCGAAAACGATCAGGTCGGCGCGGCGTCCGGGCGTCACGGCGCCGCGGTCGTGCAGACGGAAGATGTTGGCGGCGTTCCACGTGGCCATGCGCAGCGCCACCATGGGGTCCAACCCTTCGGCGATGGCCGTACGCACCATGAAGTCGATGCTGCCCTCGTCGAGCAGGTCGGCGGGCTGACGGTCATCGGTGCAGAAGCAGATCCGGTGCTGGTTCATTGGCGTGACCAGCGGCAGCAGCGTATGCAGGTTGCGGGCGTTGGTCGCCTCGCGGATGAAGATCGCCATGCCCAGGCGCAGCTTCTCGCGCGCCTCCTCCACCGTGGTGCACTCGTGGTCGGAAGCGATGCCGACCGCGGCGTAGGCCTGCAGCGCCTTGCCGGTCAGCCCCGGGCTGTGACCATCGATAACGGCGCTTTTGAAGATGCGCAGCTTGTCCAGCACCTCGGGCTCGGCGTTGACCACACCGGGGAAGTTCATCACCTCGGCGAGGCCCAGCACCCAGGGGTCGTTCTGCAGCGACACGAGGTCATACCAGTGCAGCACGGCGCCGTTGGTCTCCATGCTGGTAGCGGGCACACAGGATGAGGCCATCACGTACATGCTCACGGGCCCGAACTTGGCGCTTTCAAACATGAAGCGGATGCCATCCAGGCCGATCACGTTGGCGATCTCGTGGGGATCGGTGATCACAGTGGTCGTGCCGCGCGGCGACACCACCCGGCCGAACTCGCCCGGCGGCACCATCGAGCTCTCAATGTGGACATGGGCGTCGATGAAACCGGGAGCCACATAGGCGCCTTTGACGTCGATCACTTCTGCCGCCTCGTAGTCGCCGATGCCGACGATGCGCGAATGGGCGATGGCGACGCTGGTGGGCGGAAGGACCTCGCCGTTGAAAACGTCGATGACGCGGGCGTTCCTGAGCAGAAGGTCCGCCGGGGTGTGGCCCCGGCTGTAGCTGATGAGGGTCGCAAGTTCCAAGGGTTCCTCCCAGAGTGAGACCGCAAACGGGAGCAAAAGAATAGGTTGTGAAGAGCTTGTTGCGCAGGGTGGGTTTCGACTAGGCGTCGCCCAAAGCCTGCTGCACCACGTCGCGGATGGCGCCGCTAGCGACAAGGTCACGGGCTGCCGCCATCAGGGGCGCCAATTCGGCGTCCTGTTCCAGGAAGGGGAGGCGCTGGCGCAGGAGGGCATAGGCGGCGGCGGTGCCACGACCCAGGTGGGCGTGCGGTCCCAGGTGGCGGCGGCGGAAATCGATCGCCTGCGCGGCCATCAGGAGCTCGATGCCCAGGACCTGCTGTAGATTGCGCAGCACGCGGCGGGCCTGGCGGCCGGAGATGGGACCGTTGGAGACGTGGTCCTCCACGTTGGCTGAGGTGGGAATGGTGTCGGCGCTGGCGGGATGGCAGAGGGCCTTGTTTTCCGAGGCCAGCGCCGCCGCCGTGTACTGGGCAAGCATGAAGCCAGAGTTCAGGCCGCCGTGCTCGATGAGGAAGGCAGGTAGGCGATGGCCGTTGCTGGCAGGGTCGACGAGACGGCTGAGACGCCGTTCGGAGATATTGCCCAGCTCGGTCATGGCCAGCGCCAGGTAATCGAAGGCAATCGCCAGGGGTTCGCCGTGGAAATTGCCGCCGCTGAGGGCCGTCACGGCGCCTGCCTCATCGAAGAACAGGATGGGGTTGTCGGTCACGCTGTTGAGCTCGATCTCCACCACCCAGCGGGCGTAGGCCACGGCGTCGGCGCAGGCGCCGTGCACCTGTGGTATACAGCGCAGGGTGTAGGCGTCCTGGGGATCGCTGCGGAGGTCTGTGCGCACGAACTCGGAGCCTTCCAGCAGGCGGTTGAGCAGGGCAGCGGTCGCCATCTGCCGGGGATGCGGGCGCACGGCGTGAATACGCGGGTCAAAGGCGCTGGTGGTCCCAGCCAGGGCTTCGAGCGAGAGCGCCCCGGCCACGTCGGCCACGAAGGCGCAGTTCTCGGCTTCATCCACCGCCAGGCAGCCCAGGGCCGCCATGAGGGCGGTGCCGTTGGTCAGCGCCAGGCCTTCCTTGGCGGCCAGTTCCACCGGCTGCAGACCCGCCGTCGCCAGCGCCTCGGCTCCCGGCATCAGCCTGCCCTGCACCTCGGCCTGGCCCTCGCCGATCAGGACGCTGGCGATGTGCGCCAGGGGCGCCAGGTCGCCGCTCGCGCCCAGCGAACCTTGCCTGGGCACCAGGGGATGGACGCCCCGCTCGATCAGGCGCAGAAGAAGCTGCAGCGTTTCTAGGCGGATGCCGGAATGCCCCGAAGCCAGGGTGTTGGCCCGCACCAGCATCATGGCTCTGACGACGGCGCTGTTGAAAGGCGTTCCGGCGCCGGCGCTGTGCGAGCGAAGGATGTTGCGCTGGAGCTGGCGGATCTCTTCGGGAGGGATCACCCGATCCTTGAAGGCCCCAAAGCCCGTCGTGATGCCGTAAACGACCCTGCCTTCCTGAACGATCTGGTCCACGGCGCTGCTTGCCCGTTGCACGGCTGCTGCGGCCTCAGTCGCCAGCCGCAGGTCCACTTCGCCGGGCAGGGCCCTGGCGACGGCGACGACATCGGCGATCGTCAGATGGCAGCCATCCACATTGATGCTGTACATTCCGGCAGTATAGACGGCGGTCAAGCTCCTGGCAAGCGTGGTTTCCCGTCTGGCAGTCCGGCGGGATGCGGTTTTCGGCCGCCTGTTGTCGCGCCGGATGGGGTGTGGCATACTGCGGTCATGGTATCTGGTTTTGCTAAGGCTGACCGGCCCGAAGACGTAGGAATGACGAGCAGCGGCGTCGCCGCGGTCGAGCGCCTGTTCGATGAGCATGACGCACAGGGATGGCACCCAGGGGCGCATCTGCTGGTCGTGCGCCACGGGCAGATCGTCGTCGATCGCTTCACGGGCGTGGCCGATGTGCGACGCCACCGCCCGGTAACCCCGGACACCCTGTGGCTGTTGTTCAGCGCCACCAAACCCTACGTCGCGGTTTCCGTGCTGAAGCTGGTGACAGAGGGCAAGATCGACCTCGATGCCCCCGTCGCCGACTACTGGCCGGAATTCGGCCAGCGCCAAAAGGGCGCGATCACGGTGCGCCATGTGCTGACCCATCGCGCCGGTGTCCCCAATGCCCATCCCGCCCGCCAGCCGTGGGTCTGGCCGAGCTGGCGCCTGACCACGCGCGCCCTCGCTCGTTCAGCGCCGGAGCTGCCGCCCGGCCAGGAAGTGGCCTACCATGCGCTCACCTTTGGCTGGATTCTTGGCGAGGTGGTTCGACGGGTGGACGGCCGCCCGCTGGACCGCTACGTGGCCGAGGAGTTCTGCCAACCTATGGGCCTGCAGAGAACCTATATGCGCCTGCCGCGTGCGCTCTGGGATCGGCGCAGCGTGCCCGTCGCCCAGCACAATGACAAGGACCTGCGCGAGGTGGTGCTCATTCTCAACCGCCGCCTCATCCGCGGTTCGCTCATCCCGGCGGCCTCCGGCCATGCCACGATCTACGAACACACCCTGTTCTACCAGCTATTGCTCCAGCGGGGCGAGTGGAATTCCCAACGGCTGTTCCAGCCGCAGGTCGTCGATCTGCTGACCACGCCCAGCAATCCTGACCCTGGCCAGATGGACCTGGTGCTGCAGCGACGGTCGCGCTGGGCTCACGGCGTCTCCCTCGGCGGGCCGCCGCGCGGCAGCTACGTCACGTTCATGGGCCGTCACAGCGGTCCCCACACCTTTGGGCATGGCGGGATGCGCTCGCACGCGGCCTGGGCCGATCTCGACCGCCAGCTCATCTGTGCCTACTTCACCAACGGTCTGCTCAACACCGCCACCTCTGACCGCCGCAGCCAGGAAATGAGCGAGGCCGTTCTGGCCGCGTGTGCCTAGCATGACGGCGTAACCCCCGGGCACTCAGTGCATCCAAATGAATGTCATCCCCATTGACCTGAACGTTTACAGCGATGAAGAAGCGCTTTTGGCCGGCCTTCGATCAGGCGACCGCCATGCCTGCGCCTGCCTGCTGAAGCGCTTCGCCCCACGCGTCTACGCCGTTGCCCTGCGCATGACCGGCGACCCCGATGAGGCCGAGGATGTGCTGCAGGAGACTTTCATCAGCGCCTGCAAGCATGTACACGAATTCGAAGGTCGCAGCGCCCTTGGCACCTGGCTGCACCGCATTGCCACCAATGCGGCCCTCATGCGTCTGCGCCGCCATACGCCTGAGGAGATTTCGCTGGACCAGCCCGTAGCCAGCCTGGACAACGAGGACATCCCCCACGAGATCAGCGACTGGACCTACTATCCTGCCGGACATGTCCTGGACGGCGAGACCCGCCAGGTGATCGAGCAGGCCATCGCCCAGCTGCCCGATACGCTGCGGAGTGTTTTCGTCCTGCGGGAGATCGAAGGTCTGAGCACTGAACAGACGGCCGATCTCCTTGGCATCGGCGTTTCGGCCACCAAGGTCCGGCTGCACCGGGCGCGACTGCGACTGCGCGAGCTTCTCACCCCGTATTTCACCTCACCCGTCGAGGAGACGTCTGCTTCATGACCGCTCATCCTCACTCTTATCACACCCACAAGAACTGCGCTCAGATGCTCACGCAGCTCAACGACTATGCCGATCACACGTTACCGGCTGATCTCTGCGCTGAGCTGGAAGCACACCTGGGCCAGTGTGAGGATTGCCAGATCGTCCTCGACACGTTGAGCAAGACCATCTACCTTGTGCATCGTTTGCCGGAACCTGAGCAGGCGCTGCCGCAGGATGTTGAGCAGCGGCTTTTCGCCACCCTGAGGCTGGAGGAGTTTCTGGTGGCTTGACCACAGCGCGGGTCGCAGTGTGGGTTGCACGGCGGGTGACGAATTGGGCCTCCGCCCCAGCCGTCAGGTAGAATAGTCGAACTGCACTGTCTTCCTGCTGGAATGGGCTTGCTCTCGCCGCACCGGCCCGTACCAGTAGTATTGCCTGCAACGAAGCGGATACATGGACATCATCAAGGTTTCGGCCCACTCGCGTTCTTCCGCCGTGGCTGGTGCGATTGCAGGTGTGGTCCGTGATCGCCAACATGCTGAGGTGCAATCTATCGGCGCTAATGCCGTTAACCAGGCGATCAAGGCGATTGCCATTGCACGTAGTTTCCTGGTAGAGGACGGCATCGCCATTGCCTGTATCCCCGTCTTCACGGACGTGGAGATCGATGGGAACGAGCGCACCGCCGTGCGCTTCATCGTCTGGGTCGTGGACGAAGCCGAGGTGCCCGTTACGCTTCTGGCAGCAGCGCCGATCCGGGACTGAATCAGGCAGCGGGGCTTCCGCTCCGGTTCAGGCTGCGCAGAAGCTGGCGCCAGCTCTCGTCGCGGACGCCGGGGACAAAGGGCAGGTAGAGGGCCACGCGGTCAAGCAGCCCGGTGTAGCGGGCCTGGATGGCCGGCCCGATGCCGGCCCAGGAGCCCTCCACGGCGAAAACGCCGACCATGTCGTCCGGCACCAGGGCGGGCATCTCCTCCCAGCGCTGGCGCACGGCCAGGCGTCCGAGCTGCTCGCCCAAATCGCCCCAGCCGTGCAGGTCGAGCACGGGGCGGTAGGAGGGGGTGGAGGCATAGAAGCTGATCTGCTGGCGTACGGCCTCACGCGCCGCCGCCCGCTCGGCTTCGGTGTCGCCCACAATGGCGAAGACGGTCGTGCTGAACTCCACATCAGCCAGACCGCGCCCCGCGGCGGCGGCGCCTGCTGCCACCCAGGGCTGCACGCGCTCCTGCAGGTAGGCCACCGAATGAAAGGGGTGCACGTGAAAGCCGTCGGCCAGCTCGCCCGCCAGCTCGCACAGCTTCTGGTTGACGCCGGCGATGAAGATCGGGATGGTGGGGTGGGCAATGGGGCCAGGGTTGAAGAAGGGCGCCATCAGCGTCATCTTGTAGAACTCGCCCCGGAAGTTGAGCTTGCCGCCGTTCTGCCAGACGTCCCAGATGTGGCGCAGGGCGAGGATGTACTCGCGCAGCCGTGCCGCCGGGTGGCCCCAGGGCATGGCGAAGCGGCGCTCGATGTGCGCCTGGATCTGCGTGCCCAGGCCCAGGATGAAGCGGCCCTCACTGTAGCGGGCCATGTCCCAGGCCACGTAGGCCATGTGCATGGGACTGCGGGCAAAAGCTACGGCGATGGCGGTGCCGAGGTGAATGCTCGAGGTGTAATCCGCGGCCAGCACGAGCTGCAGAAAGGGGTCGTGCTGGGTCTCGGCGGTCCACAGGCAATCAAAGCCCAGGCCTTCAGCGGCGCTGGCTGCGGCCACGACCTGCTGGCTGGTGTCGGCCTGGAGAATGGCGTCGAATTTCATGGTGGATAACTCCGGGGAAAAGTGGTGGACAACTCAGAACCCCACCCACCCCCGCCCGGCGTGTGCACGCTCACCACCTCCCCCGCCGCCGCGGCAAGCGTCACCTTGCCCGGCAGCTCGACGATCTCCCCGGTCGTCCGCGTCACCTGGTTGCGGCCTGGCTGACCGGCCCGCCCCCCGGCCAGGCCGTAGGGCGCGAAGCGGCGCCGCTCGGTCAGCAATGTCACGGCGGCAGGCGCCAGCAGCTCCACCGCGCGGGTGATGCCGTCCCCGCCCCACCAGCGCCCGGCGCCGCCGGACCCGCGCCGCACCTCGTAGCGCCGGACGCGCAGGGGGTAGGCGTATTCCAGCGCCTCGACGGGGGTGTTCAGGGTGTTGGTCATGTGGGAATGGATGGCGCTGGCGCCGTCCCCGCCCGGACGCGCCCCCATGCCGCCGCCGATGGTCTCGTAGTAGGCAAAGGGCTGGCCCCGCTCGCCGTCCCAGCCGCCGATGGTCGTGTTGTTCATCGTCCCCTGGCTGGCGGCCGGCACGCGGTCCGGCGCCGCCTGGGCCAGGGCGCCCAGGAGGACGTCGACAATGCGCTGCGCCGTCTCCACGTTGCCCCCGGCCACGGCGGCGGGGCGGACGGCGTTGACCAGCGTGCCCTCGGGGGCGATGACCGTGATCGGCGCCAGGCACCCGCTGTTGGAGGGAATGTCCTGGCCGATGAGGCAGCGAAAGGCGTAGTAGACCGCCGCCAGGGTGATGGCGTAAACGGCATTGATGCTGCCGCGGCGCTGTGGCGAGGTGCCGGTGAAATCGACGGTGACTTCCTCGCCGGCGATGGTGACGGCTACAGCCATCGTAGCCGGGGCCGGATCCAGGCCGTCATCGTCCATGACGTCCTCAAAGCGATAGACGCCGTCGGACAGCCCGGCGATCAGGCGGCGGGTCATGCGCTCGGTGTAGGCAAGCAGCCCCGCCATCGCCTGTTCCACGTCGGCGAGGCCATAGCGCGCCGCCAGACCGGCCAGGCGCTCTGCCCCCTTGCGGTTGGCGGCAAGCTGCGCCCGCAGGTCGCCTGCCCGTTCCACCGGCGTGCGCACGTTGGCCAGGACCAGGTCCCAGACGCCCTGGTTCAGGCGCCCCGCCTCCACCAGCCTGACGGGCGGGATCACCAGTCCTTCCTGGTAGAGCTCTGTCGCCAGCGGCATCGATCCCGGCGACATGCCGCCGATGTCGGCGTGATGGGCGCGGCTGGCGCTGAAGCCGGCCAGCGTGGGGCCGGCCTCCGTGTCCACGAAGATGGGAGTGACCAGGGTCAGGTCGGGGAGGTGCGTCCCCCCGCGAAAGGGATCGTTGAGGAGGACGGCGTCACCGGGCGCGAGGTCGAACGCTGCCAGCGCCGCCTGCACCGACAGCGGCATTGCCCCCAGGTGGACGGGGATGTGCGCCGCCTGGGCGACCATGCGTCCGTGACGGTCGAACAGGGCGCAGGAGAAGTCTCGCCGTTCCTTGATGTTGGGTGAGTAGGAGGTGCGGCGCAGGACGACGCCCATCTCCTCGGCGGCCGCGGCGAAGAGATGCTTGAACACCTCCAAGCGGATGGGGTCGCTGAGGACTCTCCCGGCATCCCCGGCGGGGGCGGCAGTGTCACTCATTGCCGCGTCTCTCGACCGGCCGCCAGGCTTCGGCGTCGTTGTAGTGCGGGAGGCTGGTTACGTTCAGACCCGACCTGGCCGGTTCTTCGAAGGTGTTGAAGAAGGCTTCCATGCGGGCGGTCAGGTCCTGCGCGAGGGGCTGGTATTGGCTGGCGGCGAAGAGGTTCGTGGTTTCCCGAGGGTCGCCGTTCAGGTCGAAGAGCAGGTGGGGGCCGTCCGGGTAGCGCCGCACCAGCTTGCTGCCTGTCGTGCGGATCATGCGCACGTCGCCGTACTCGCCGTACTGGACTGTGCGCCAATCGGGGAGCGCTTGTCCCTGCAGCAGCGGCCGGAAGCTGCGTCCCGGATAGCGGCGCCGGCTGCGCTGGTCCGCGCTCAACGAGACGCCTGCGAAGTCGAGCAGGGTTTGGAACAGGTCGGTATGGTCCACGAATTCCGTGCGCACCCTCCCGGCGGCGATGGCGCGGGGATAGTGCAGGATCAACGGCACGCGGATCGATTCCTCCAGCATGTTGGCCGGGCGGCTGGCGTTGCCCTTGCCCCAGAGGCCGTGGTGGCCCAGGTTCAGGCCGTGATCTGACACATAGAAGACCAGGGTGTCCTGCAGAATGCCCTGCAGGTCCAGCTCATCGATCAGCAAGCCCACCTGCTCGTCGAGGTCGCTGGCGGCGGCGTAGTACTGGACGTGGGCGGCGTGCTGCTCTTCAGCGGACACAGGCGCTTCTTCGCCTGTGGACGAGCCAAAGGGATAGGGCGCGTCCTCGGGGAGGTCATGGAAGGCGGCGTCCCTGTAGTGGCGCGTCCATCTTTCCGGCTGGTCGCGCCAGGGGCTGTGACAGCCGGTGTGGGCGACGATGAGGAAGAAGGGCCTGGCGCGGTCCCGCCGGCGCAGGAAGTCCAGCGCCCGTTGTGTGTGGATGTGGCTGCTGAAGCCGGAGAGAGGGACGAGCTGGTCCTGGAAACGGTAGGCGTGCTCGCCCCGGTGCGGCGGCGAGGTGCGGTCATCGCTGAACCAGTAGCCGAAGCCCGGCTGCGGCGTGTCGCTGCGGCCGCAGTGCCATTTCCCGCACAGGCCCACCGTGTAGCCGCCCTGCCCGGCGAGGAGCTGCGCCAGGGTGGTCTCGGCCGCCAGCCAGTTGTGATTGCCGACAAGCGGGTCCGATTCCTGCAGCCAGTCGTGAATGCCGTGCTGCGAGGGCAGGCGCCCGGTCAGCAGCGTGGCGCGGGCGGGCGAGCAGACCGGCGTGACGGTGAAGGCGTTGGCCATCCTGGCGCCGCCCGCGGCCAGCGCATCAAGTGTGGGCGTGCGGACCTCGCCGTTGCCATAACAGCCCAGCGCCCACTGGGCGTGGTCGTCGGTTAGGATCAGGAGGATATTGGGGGCCATGGCTGCCTTGTCGCCGGCGGTTGGCGGCGTTTAAGGCACTCTAGCACGAGCATCGGCGGCGGGCAAAGGATGGCCCGCACGCCTGGCCCGTCATAGCAGTCAATCCGTACATCTGTGCTAAACTCTGAAAACGGTTGCACGTTCAACGTTGAAGGTTGAAGGTTCAACTGATGGGCGACCGCCCCTTGCTCTACTTTTCTTTACCTCACTGCTCCGCCCAAACCTACTCTCTCACACCACCTGCGAACGTTCCAACGTGCCAACGTTTGAACGTTCAACCTTCAACTTTCAACCTTCAACCCTATGGGCCGTGTCTATGTGGCCGTGGACCTCGAAACCACGGGCTTCAACGCTGAACGCGACAGCATCATCGAGCTGGGCGGCGTCCGCTTCCGCGACGGCGAGGTCTTGGAGGCCTTTTCCACCGTCGTCAACCCGGGCCGGGCGGTCCCGCGCGCCATCCTGCAGCTCACCGGCATCAGCCAGGCCGAGATCGATGAGGCGCCCCCCTTGGCCAACGTCGCCGCCGCCTTCCGCCGTTTCATCGGCGACGCCCCCCTGGTGGGGCACAACATCGGCTTCGACGCTGCCTTCCTTAAGGCCAACAACCTGATGGCGTTCAACCCCCAGGTGGACACCTGGGAGCTTGCCGTCATTCTGTTCCCGGGCCTGGCCAGCTACAAGCTGGGCCGCGTGGCGGAGGCGTTGGGCATCCCGCTGGAAAACGCCCACCGGGCCTTCGAAGACGCCGAAGCCTCGATGTACGTCTTCGAGGCGCTGCGCGAGCGGCTGATGGCGCTGCCGCCGGCGGTGTTGAAGCAGATCAACCGCATCGCCCAGAACACCGAGTGGCCCCTGAAGGAGGTCTTCCTCGAAGGGGAACGCGACGCCGTCCTGCGCAAAGTCAGCATCCGGCCGCCCGAAGGGCGCACGGACGCCGGGCCCCTCTTCGAGGACCTGCAGCCGCTGGAGCCGGTGGCGCAGCCGCAGCCGCTGGACGTCGATGGCCTGGCCGCCCACCTGGAGCCGGGGGGTGCGTTCGGCAGTCACTTCACGAACTACGAGCACCGGCCGCAGCAGGTGGCCATGCTGCGCTCGGTCGCCGACGCTTTCAACCGCAGCCAGCACTTCATGATCGAGGCGGGCACGGGCACGGGCAAATCGGTGGCGTACCTGATCCCCGCCCTGTCCTGGGCGGTGCAGACCGGACAACGCGTGGTCGTTAGCAGCAATACGATCAACCTGCAGGAGCAGCTTTACCACAAGGACCTGCCCGACCTGCGCGCCATCCTGCCCTATGAATTCAAGGTCACGGTCATGAAGGGGCGGGGCAACTACCTCTGCATGCGCCGGCTCAACAACCTCCTGCAGCGCGCCGATCTGAACGGCACCGACGTGAGCGTGCTTGCCCGCATCCTGGTCTGGCTGCCCACGACCACCACCGGCGACGTCAGCGAGCTGACCCTGGTCAACGCCCGTGAGCGCGCCGTGTGGCAGCGTGTCTGCTCGGAGAGCGGAAGCTGTTCGCCCGCCCGCTGCAACACTGGCAAGGGCGTGGAGGACTACTTCTATCGCGCCCGCCGCCAGGCCGAGGCCTCGCACGTCGTCATCGTCAACCATGCCCTGCTCCTGGCCGACATCGCCACCGAGAACAAGGTGCTGCCTGCCTACCAGTACCTGGTGGTCGATGAGGCGCACCACCTGGAGGACGCCACCACCAACGCCCTGGCGCTGGTGGTGGATCATCCCACCTTTGTCGGCCACCTGCGCGACCTGGCGCCCACCAGCAGCGAGAACAAGGGTGTGGGCCTCCTGTCCGATGTGGCGACGGCGGTGCGCAACGCCTGCCCGCTGGACAAGGCCGAGCGGGTTGTCGCCCTGACCTCAGGTTTGGCGGATGCGGTTCCCACCCTTGACTACCGCATGTTCGAGGTCATGGATGCCATCGAGCGCTTCGTCAGGAACCAGGCCGGCGACCGCCGCCAGGAGTCGAACAACTATGACATACGCCAGCGCATCACCAACACCGAGCGGGTGCAGCCTGCCTGGGTCAACGTCGAGATCACGTGGGACAACCTGTCGCTGGTGCTGAAGCGTTTCAACGAGGACCTGGAACGGCTGGTCAACGCCCTGTTGGACCTGAGCAACTACAACATCGCCAACCTCGAGGACCTGGTGGCGGACCTGCAAGCCATCCTGCGGGCGCTGGAAGAGACCTTCGAGGTACTCAACGCTGCCGTCTTCAAGCCCGACGCCAACACGATCTACTGGATTCGCTACTCGCAGCAGTACGCCAGCGTAGCCGTGCACAGCGCCCCCCTGCACGTAGGCAATCTCATCCAGCGCTACCTCTTCCTGCCCAAGGACACGGTCATCCTGACCTCGGCCACCCTGCGGACCTCCAACAGCTTTGACTATCTGCGGGGCCGTCTGAGCATGGACGATGCCGTCGAGCAGGCGCTGGACAGCCCCTTCGACTACAAGACATCGGCGTTGCTCTACCTGCCCACCGACATGCCGGAGCCCAACGAGCCGGCTTTTCAGATGCGGGTCGAGCAGGCCATCCTCCAGCTTGCCATCGCCACCAGGGGCCGGTTGATGGCGCTGTTTACCTCGTATGCCCAGCTCCAGCGCACAGCCGAGGCCCTGCGCGAACCCCTGGAACAGGAGGGCCTGACGGTCTACGTCCAGGGTGAGGGCGGTTCCCGGCAGCAGATCCTGGATGCCTTCCGGCTGACGGAACGGGCCGTGATCATGGGCACGCGCAGCTTCTGGGAGGGCGTGGACGTGCAGGGGGAGGCGCTGAGCGCCCTGGCCATCATCCGCCTGCCCTTTGCCGTTCCCACGGACCCCATCGTCGCCGCCCGCTCCGAGACCTTCGACTCGCCCTTCTACAACTACTCGGTGCCGGAGGCGATCCTGGCCCTGCGCCAGGGCTTTGGCCGTTTGATCCGCTCGGCCAGCGACCGCGGCATCTGCGTCATCCTCGACCGCCGCCTGGTGAGCAAGAGCTACGGGCGTCTCTTCATCGAGTCGCTGCCGCCCTGCACGGTGCAGCGCGGTCTGTTGGCCAATCTGCCCCTGGCCGCCCGGAGGTGGCTCGACGGCGAGGCACCGGCCGGGGGAGCGCCGCCCGCGAGCTCCCCGTCCTCAAGGCCCGCTGGCTACGCACCGCAGCCCCCGCCGCCGGAATGGTGGGAATAGCTGTAGACAACGCTGCCGTATGTCCTTGTGTAGGCCTTCTTGCGATTCGTCGTCGCTGCTTCTATAATAGTGTGGCTGTGAATCCATTTCCACGAGTCGGCAGTTGCGGCTGGCCCTGGCGACGTTCGGCGTTGCGGCCCGGCATCCACACCCGATCTCCTCGAGGCGACCAACTATGGACGTGAAGGCGCGACATCTATCGACCATGGACCTGTTTCAGGATTTGTCTGACAAGGAGGGCGAAGAGCTTGACCGTATCACCACGGTGAGCAGTGTTCGCAAGGGTAAGGTTTTCTATCGACCGGAGGAGATGGGGGAGGTGCTTTTCATCTTGAAGGAGGGCACCGTCCAGCTTTATCGCATCTCGCCGGAGGGGAAGAAGCTGGTCATCACGTCACTTAGCCCCAATTCTCTCTTTGGGGAGATGGCGCTCCTGGGCCAGCAGATGCACAACACGTTTGCCGAGGCCATCAGTGACTGCACGATCTGTGTGATGAGCCGTGCCGACCTGGAGCGGTTGATTCTGCAGCGCCCGCAGGTGGCCCTGCGGATGCTGGAGATCACCGGGCGCCGGCTGCGAGACGCCGAGGGCCGCCTGGAAGACCTGGCTTTCAAGGGAATTCCGGCCCGCCTCTCGTCGCTGCTGCTGCGCCTGGCAGGGAACAGCAATCAGATTATGGGGTTGACACACCAGGACCTGGCAGAGATGGTTGGCACCTACCGTGAGACGGCCACCCAGGTGCTCAACGATCTCAAGAGCAGGCATCTGATCGAGATCGGCCGGAAGCGGATCACGATCGTCGACCGCGAGGGTTTGGTGACGGTGGCGGAAAGCTAAGGGCCGCCGTTCGCCGCCCAGGGGCCAAAACGGACCCCTTACAAACCGACTAGACAAGGGACAAGGCGGGGGCGTATAATGCGCCCCCAAGTTGATAGGCACCGGCGCCACCCTGGCTATGAAGCCCCTGAACATCGCGTACGCGCGGAGACCAGGGGCTTTTTGTTTCGCCTGACACCGTTGTGGCGCCGGTCGCTTCCGAATTTTCTCACGTCGTGCGCGCACGTGGGCTTTGCGTCTGCACGCGAACCCTTGTACGCCTATTTCCTCATAGGAGTGCTGCTATGACCTCCTTCGTCCCCAGTCCATCCACGCTCCACGGCACCCTCTACCGGCCGCGTTTCGAACACGATGCCTGCGGCATCGGTCTGATCGCCGACATCCCCGGCAGGCGCACCCACGACATCGTCAGCCTGGCAGTGGAAGCGTTGGCCAATCTGGAGCACCGGGGCGGTGTGGCCGCGGATGCCGGTACAGGCGATGGCGCCGGTATTCTGACGCAGATCCCCGTGCACTTTTTCGCCCAGCTATTGAATCTGCGGGAGGTTAAGTACGGCGACCTGGCAGTTGGCATGTTCTTCGCTGACCGGCAGCTCGCGCCCGAACACTGGCAGGAGCTGGTGCAGCGGGAGCTGGGAGTGGTGGGACTGCAGGCGCTGAGCTGGCGAAAAGTGCCGACACGGCTCGAGGCGCTGGGAAATGTCGCTGCCGAAACGCGTCCCGGCATCTGGCAGGCCTTTATCGAACGGCCCGAGTTTCTTGACCGCGGTGATCCGTTCGAGAAAGTCCTTTATCTGGCCCGGCGCGCCATTGAGCTGGAAGCTGCCCAGCAGCAGATCCAGCTCTACATGCCCTCATTGTCCAGCCGGACGATCGTCTACAAGGGGCTGATGTTGGGTTCCCAGGTTGCTAATTTCTATCCCGACCTGGCCGATCCTGACTACCAGAGCGCCATTGCCGTTTTCCACCAGCGCTATGCCACCAATACCTTCCCCAACTGGAAGCGTGCCCAGCCGTTTCGCATGCTGGCGCACAACGGCGAGATCAACACGCTGGACGGCAACGTCAGCTGGATGAATGCGCGCGAGCGCAGCCTGCGCGACGACGCCTGGGGCGCGGCTATCAGTCCCATCATCGACACTGACGGTTCGGACAGCGCCATGCTGGACAATGCCGTCGAAGCGCTTGTGCGCAGCGGGCGTGACCTGCGCCATGTGATGATGATGCTCGTCCCCGAGGCCTGGGAACGAATCGCCGATCTCCCAGAGGAGCGGCGGGCCTTCTACCGCTACCATGCCTGCCTGAGCGAGCCGTGGGATGGCCCGGCGGCGCTGGTGTTCACCGATGGCCGTGTGGCAGGCGCCTGCCTGGATCGCAACGGGCTCCGGCCCTCGCGCTACCTGCGCACCAAGGATGGTCTGGTCGTGGCAGGGTCGGAGAGCGGGGTCATCGCCGTTCCGGCCAGCCAGGTGGTGCGCCGCGGGAAGCTGGGACCGGGTCAAATGCTCCTGGTGGACACCCGGCGCGGACGCCTCTTGCTGAACGACGAGACCAAGGCCGAGGTGTGCGCCAGCAAGCCCTACGAGCAGTGGGTGCACAGCAATCTGCATCACATCAAGCAGATCGTGCGGGCGAACGGCTCGGAAGGGGACGAGGCCGCCGAGCCCGTCTATGAAGAAGGCACGCTCGTCCTTCCGCCCAAGGAAAGCGACCTGCCCGCGGACCTGCTACCCCTGCAGCAACTCTTTGGCTATACCACGGAATCCCTGGCCGTCGTCATCAAGCCCATGGCGATTTCAGGCAAGGAGGCGGTGGGGTCCATGGGGGATGACACTCCCACTGCCGTTCTCTCTCGCCTGTCGCGGCCCCTGTTTCATTACTTCAAGCAGCGGTTTGCCGAGGTGACGAATCCTCCCATCGATCCGCTGCGCGAGCAGATGGTGATGTCCTTATCCACGCTGGTGGGGCGGCGGCGCAGCATCCTGGAGGAAACCCACGAGCACGCACGCCTGCTGCAGCTTGACAGCCCCGTGCTGGATCGCAAGTCTATCGCCGCGCTGCGCCGGCTGCGGCGCCCTGCTCATACCAGCTTCGATCCTCGTCATGACGGTCTACCTTTCTCGCTGGTGGAAATCGATCTGACCTATCCTGCCGGCGATGGCGTGCCCGGCCTGGAGCGCAGCCTCGATCGGATCTGCCAGGAAGCGGTGGACGCCCTGGCCAACGGCCACAATCTTCTTCTGCTGACCGACCGCCTGGCAGGGATGGAGCGCCTGCCGCTCCCCAGCCTGCTGGCGGTGGGGGCCGTCCACCATCACCTGATCCGGCGCGGTCTGCGCATGGCGGGCAGTCTTATCGTCGAGGCCGGTGACGCAAACGACGTCCACCGTGTGGCAGCCCTGGTTGGCTATGGCGCCAGCGCCGTCCATCCCTGGTTGGGCCTGGACAGTGTACGCGACATGGCCGCCGACGGTCGTCTCAAAGGCATTGAGTCTGTTGCGCAGGCGGAGAAGAATTACGTCAAGGCGCTGGAAGCGGGTGTGCTCAAGATCATGTCCAAGGTCGGCATCAGCACCGTCGACAGCTACTGCGGCGCGCAGACGTTTGAGATCGTGGGTCTCGATACCGGCGTCGTCGATCGCTGCTTCACAGGCACGGCGAACCGGCTCGGCGGCATTGGCTTCGACAAGCTCGCCAACGACCTGCTCTACCGGCATGAGCTGGCCTACCATACACCCAATCTCAAGCTCGAACACTGGGGCTTCTTCAAATACCGCAAGGCGGGTGAGCAGCATGCCCTCAGTCCGGATGTGATCGACCTGCTGCAGGAGGCGGTGCGTACGCCAGGCGCTTTGAACGGCAGCTTTGGCACGGCCTATGCTGCTTACAAACGCTACAGCGCCCTGTTGGCCGGCCAACCTCCCAACGACCTGCGCGACTTGCTGGCATTCAAGCCGGGCCGCACGCCGATTCCCCTCGACGAAGTTGAGCCTGTCGAGGCCATCACACGACGGTTCAGCACGGCGGCCATGTCCATGGGCGCGCTCAGCGAGGAAGCCCACGAGGTGCTTGCCCTGGCGATGAACCGGATTGGCGGCCGGTCCAACAGCGGCGAAGGCGGCGAGGATCCGCTGCGCTTGGGCACAGAGCGCAACAGCGCCATCAAGCAGGTGGCGTCAGGCCGCTTCGGGGTGACGCCGGCCTACCTGGTGTCGGCGGAGGAACTCCAGATCAAGATGGCCCAGGGTTCCAAGCCCGGCGAGGGTGGGCATCTCCCCGGCCACAAAGTGAGCGACAAGATCGCGGCGATTCGTCTCACCACCCCCGGCGTCGCCTTGATCTCACCGCCGCCGCACCACGACATCTACTCCATCGAGGACCTGCAGCAGCTTATCTACGATCTGCGCCAGGTCAATCCCGAGGCAGACATCTCGGTCAAGCTCGTGTCGACGGCGGGCGTGGGCACCATTGCCGCGGGCGTGGCCAAGGGTCGCGCCAACAGCGTGTTGATCTCCGGGCATTCCGGCGGCACCGGCGCCTCGCCCCTGTCGTCGATCAAGCATGCGGGCATTCCCTGGGAGCTGGGGCTGGCAGAAACGCAGCAGGTTCTGCGGGCCAACAACCTGCGCGACCGCATCCTCGTGCGCGCCGATGGCGGCCTGCGCACCGGACGCGATGTGATCATGGCGGCGATCCTGGGCGCCGACGAGTACTCTTTCGGCACCCTGGCGATGATCGCAGAAGGGTGCATCATGGCCCGTGTCTGCCACAACAACACCTGCCCGACAGGCGTTGCGACCCAGGATCCAAAGCTGCGGGCCAAGTTCGTGGGCACGGTGGACCAGGTGGTGGCGCTGTTCACCTTCATCGCCGAAGAGGTACGCGAGATCCTGGCCCAGTTGGGCTTCGGCAGGCTGGACGACATCATCGGCCACACCGAGCTGCTCGAGCAGCGCGTCACCAGTGACACCGCCCTTGATTCACTCGATCTGAGCCCCCTGCTGGCCCAGCCTGATGTCCGTACGCCCTATCATTTTCTTGCCCGGCCTGATTTCGAGGAGCAGGGCGTCCTGGGCCAAAGGTTGGCCGAAGCCGTGCTTGGCAGGTTGGGCACCGGCGAGTCGCCGGTGCGGCTGAGCTATGAGATTCGCAACACCGATCGCACGGTGGGCGCCCGCCTGAGCGGGCGGCTGGTGCGGGCGGGCCTGACGGAGATGGCTGCCCATACCGTCGATGTGGTCTTTCGCGGCAGCGCCGGCCAGTCCTTTGGGGCCTTTGTGCCGGGCGGCGTGCGCTTCACGCTCTTTGGTGAAGCCAACGACTATGTGGGCAAGGGCCTGGCAGGCGGCACCCTCATCATCCGGCCGCCGCAAGACACGGACTATCCGTGGCATGAGAACTACATCGTGGGCAACACCGTCCTCTACGGTGCCACGGGCGGCACGCTCTTCGCTGCTGGTCGGGCCGGCGAGCGCTTTGCCGTGCGCAACAGCCAGGGCAGCGCCGTGATCGAGGGCGTGGGCGACCACGGCTGCGAGTACATGACCGGCGGGACCGTGGTCGTCCTCGGCCGCACCGGCAACAACTTCGGCGCCGGCATGACCGGCGGCCAGGCGTTTGTCCTGGACACCGGCACGGTCGAGGCGCCTGAATTCCCCGAGCGCGTGAACCGCGAGCTGGTGTTCCTCAGCCGCGTCGAGGATGCAGAAGCGCGAGCCTTGCTCTACCGCATGGTCAGCGAGCACCTGGAGGCAACCGACAGTCCCCTGGCAGCCGCACTCCTGGCCAGTTGGGATACGGTCCTGCCCCGCTTCTGGCACGTGCGGCCACGCTGGATGATCGAGCGCGTGGCGGCCCAGGGCGAGGAAGCCGGCATCATCGAGCGTTGACAGAACAATCGTCAAGGTGCATCTCGTCCCCGTGGGCGAGATGCACCTCCGGCGCCCTCAATCCTGCAGCTTGCGTGATTTTGCCTGCGCTGCCCTATCGCCTGGTTGGCTGGCGCCGTACGGACTGAGCACGGGAGGATCGGCCGCCTGCAGGGTTTCCAGCATGGGGCCAAAGGTGAAGCGGTCGAGCAGCGTTTCCAGGCGCCCGCGCATAGGCATGCCGACGTTGTGGTAGGTGATGAAGTGGTCGCGGCGGTTGAGCGGCAGCCGAGGTGTGCCGGGATCGAGCTCCCAGGGATGCAGGTAGACGACGATAGGGCCCTGCTCTGCCGCAGCGGCCAGCCCGCGGACGATCATGCGCAGCGGTAGGGTGCGCAGATAGAAGCCACCGCACACCGGCAGGGTCAGCGGGCCGGCGCGCCAGGCCGTCAGCGGCCACTCGGCGATGGGCGCGGCGGCATCGCTGGCGACCAGGTTCGGCGCCGGCCGGTAAGGGCGTGGCGGGCAGCCTGGCACCCCGTAGAGCGGGGTGCGCAGAGGGAAGACGCTGGAGTCATAGGCGTAGCCGTGACGAGCCAGCACCGCCAGCGCCCAGGCCGTGTTGGGCATAAGGCTGAAGGTCGGCGCCCGAAAACCCTGCGGCGTGACGCCCGGCAGTTGGCGTTTGAGCACCGCCTCGAACAACGAGAGCTCCACGTCCAGTTCGCCTTCGCTCAGCTCCCACAAAGGGCGGTGGGTGAAGCCATGGCAGCCCAGCTCGTGGCCTTCGGCGACGAGACGCCGGATCAGGGCGGGGTACTGGTCGATGATCTCGCCGACGACGAAGAAAGTGGCGCGAATCTGGCGATCCGCCAGCAGGTCCAGGAGGGGGAGCGTGGCGGGGAGGATGCGGTCATCGGCCGTGCTGCGGTCGACGAGACGCCGCAGCAGCTCGGCATGCCAGTAGGATTCGAGATCGATCGACAGCGCGGCAGGGAACGTCATAGCGCCGGCCCCTGTGAGTGTGCGGCGAGCCCCTCGGCGGGCGGCAAAGCAGCGTGAGCCACCGGTCGTGCAGCGCCGGCATGGGTGCGGTAGCGGAAGGAGACGATGGTGATGGAAAGGAGCATCTTGACGATGTAGTACAGCGATTTGAGACTGCTGTGCATGCTCTTCCCTGAGATGCGGTCGTGCATGGTGACCGGCACTTCCTGCACCCGGAAACCGGCGTAGTGGAGCATGATCAAGGTGTCGGCATCGGGATAGTCGGAGGGATAGTTCTCTTCGGCGAAGAACGCCATGACTTCGCCCGTCATGGCCTGAAAGCCCGAGGTGGCGTCGGTCACGCGCCGGCCGGTCAGCGAGCTGGCGATGGCGGCGAAGAAACGCATGCCCAGGCGGCGGATGCCAGAGGCCTGATAGGTCATGCTGCCGGTGAAGCGCGAGCCCACGGCGACATCACAGCTTCCATCCAGCACGGGCGACAACAAGGCTGGCACACAGACAGGATCATGCTGGCCGTCAGCATCCATCATGATGCCGTAGTCGTAGCCCTGCTGCGCCCCCACCCGAAAGCCGGTTTGCACGGCGCCGCCGTAGCCGAGGTTGTTGGGCAGGCGGACGACCCTGGCGCCCAGGCGCCGGGCCACGCTGGCGGTGGCATCCTGTGAGTGGTCATCGACTACCAGGATATCGGCGCCGGGCAGCACCTGCCTCACCGCGGGTAGAACGTGCGGCAGATTAGAGGCTTCGTTGTGGGCGGGGATGATGACGAGAACAGACATGGCAGGGAAGGGAGTCGCCTTGCAGCGGGAGGAAGCCGCCGGAGGGAATGGGACTCAGGCGTCGAGAAGCTTCTCTTGTGGCAGGGTGGTGAAGTCGAGGGCGCCGACGTCGCCCGCCTGCAGGCGCCGGGAGAGGGTAAAAGCAAAGGTGGCGCCTGCGTCCGGTTCGCTTTCAACCCAGATGCGCCCACCATGATGCTCGACAATGTGGCGGCAGATCGTGAGGCCAAGACCGGTGCCTTTGTACAAGCGGTTCACTCCTCCGTCCACCTGGTAAAAGCGGTCGAAGATGCGCTCCCTCTCACCCGCCGCGATGCCAATGCCGGTGTCATGGCATTCGATCTGGAGGAAGTCGTTCGTGCTGGAAGCCGACAAGGTGACTGTGCCTCCGGCCGGCGTGAACTTGATGGCGTTGTCCACGAGATTGGTCACCACCTGTTCCAGGCGCCAGGGGTCTGCCAGGACGGTGGGCAGGTCTTCGGGCACGCGGTTGACGAGCGTGACCTCGGCAGAAGCCGCGAGGGGCGTGAGCTTGTCGACCGCTGCTTCGATCACGACCGAAACGTCGGTGGGCTGGAGGCGCAGTGTGACACGCCCTGATTCCAGGCGTGAAAACTCGAGCAGATCGTCGATCATGCGCTGCAGGTGATCGGTCTGCTGTTTGACCGTCTGCAGGAAGTCGCGCTGGATCTCGGTCACCGGTCCGGTCTTGCCCATGAGAATGATGTCGACAAATCCCTTGATGGAGTGCAGAGGTGTCTTCAGCTCATGAGAGACGACTGACAGGAAGTTGGATTTCATCCGCTCCAACTCCTTCTGCGTCGTGACATCGCGCAGGACTGTGGCGATGCCCTGCAGGTCTTCACCCAGGACCAACGGCGCGGCCAAGGCCTGGAAGACCCCCGGTTTGGAGCTTCTGGCCGGAAGAATCTCGATCTCGTGGAAGACCGCCTGCGCTGGTGAAGCCTTGACCTCCGCCAGCAGCCCCAAGAGTCCCTCATTGTCGATGACCATCGGCAGGGGCAGTCCCGCTGGCGGCGCCGCCTCCAGGCTGAAGATGCGGGTGGCAACCGGGTTCATCAAGACCAACTGCAGGTCGGCGTCGACGACCACAACGCCGTCGCCGATGCCCGCCAGGATGGTCTCCAGCTCATGGCTCTTGTCGGCGACCGCCTGATACAGGCGCGCATTCTCGATGGCGGCGGCGGCAAAATAGGAGAAGGAGTCGAGAAGCTGGCGCTGGCGGTCATTGTCGAAGTCAGGACGGGCGTCAGCCAGGTAGATGGCGCCCAGGGGGCGTCCACGCAGGACGAGCGGCAGACACAGGAAGTGCTCGACCTGCCAAAGGGACCGCAACTGGTCAAAACCGAGGAGGTCGCTTTCGCCGCTCGACACGATGCGGCCTGCGGCCAGGATGCGGGCGTCTTGCGGCCTCCTGGCTAGGTCGACCCGGAGCTGGCGGATGGCGGCGGTCCCGGGCTCGGCGGCCGCCGTTCCCCGCAGCATATCCCCGTCATCTTCGATGAGGGCGATGCCGGCGTAGTGGGTGTCGGCGAGGGCCGCCAGGCGATCCATGAGCACCTGGAGCGTCTCGGGCAGGTCAAGGGTGGTAGCGAGGGCGCGAGACACCTCCTGAAGCGAGCGCAGTTGCAGGACGCGATCGCCCAGGTCGGCAGCCGTGCGCTGGAGGCGCGTGGTCTGCGCGTCCAGGTCTGCCTCGCGAGTTGCCAGGGTCTGCTGGAGGTCCTGGACCTGGAATTGGAGCAGGTGAACGCGCTCGCTGGCGAAGGCTCCCATGATGGCAGCCAGCAGCAAGATCAGGAAGCGGGCGACGAAGATGGGATCAAAGAGAAAAGCCAGGCTTCCGGACTGGAGCCAGAGCGCCAGCACATAGAGCGGCCCCGTCGCAAACGTCCCAAACCAGATGAGCGCCGTACCGGTCATGTAGGTCGCCGGCAGCGTCGACTGGAGGGCAAGGAGCACCCAGAAAGGGGAGGCGAAGCCGCCTGAGAGCACGATGATGCCGACCACCATGGCCATGTCGAGAACATAGCCGAGGCTGAGCATGATCGTGGCAAGGCGCGGAAGCCAAACGCCAACGAGCAGTCCGGCCCCGGTCAGCACGCTGTAGACCAGGATGAGCGTGAGGAACGGCGACCATGCCAGCCGCGCCCCTGCCAGCCACCATCCGAGGATGGCGGCGCCGACGAGGATGACCTTGTTGGCCAGGAGCAGTGGCAGCTGAGAGCGCGGGAAGGTTGCGGTAGCCATGGGGGCTGGTTGCGCCGACATCGTCTGGACGACGTCGCAGGCGATCAGCGATACGGGGTGGGCGCGGGCGTTGAGGGGGGTGGTGCTGTCGCAGGCGGCTCGGCAGGTGCGGGGTGATCGCCGGGCACGGGTGTTGGCGCCAGCGGAGAAGGGGTGACGGTTGGCGCAACCGTGGCCGCGACGGTGGGGGTGGGGGTGGCTCGGACAACCTGGGGCACGACACGCGGCGTGGGCGTCGGCGTGGCTGGGACGGCCGTGGGGGTTGCCGTTTCCGTAGGTAGGGGCGTGGGCGTGGGTGTCGCCGTGGGCGTGTAGGTCGGCGTGGGCGTCGCCGTGGGCGTGGGGCTTGGCGTTGCCGTCATCGTGGCGGTCGGCGACGCCGGTATCTGTGGCAGCCACCACAGGTCGAATCCAGCCAGGGCGTAGAGGCGACTGCGGTCCCCCGGCGCCTGGAAGAGGCCGTGAACCGGTCCTGCCCGCGGGCTGGGAACGACGCTCCACGTTTCTGCCCCATCGCTGCTGCGCCAGAGATGACCGCCGGCATCCGCCAGATAGAGAGTCTGCCAGACGAGCGAATCGACGGCGAAGCCGGTCACGGCATCGGCGGTGGGCAGACGCAGCCGGGTCCAGGCAGCGCCTGAGTCGGTAGTGCGCAGAATGTCATGTTCCGTGAGGGCATAGAGCTGCACCGGACCGCGGTCAGGGCTGATGAGGGACTGCGGTGCTGCCGCATCAGGCAGGGAGTGCAATTGCCAATGGGCGCCGGCGTCCTCAGAAACCAGCGCCCAACCGGCGCCGGCCGCCCACAACTTCGGCGCTGCTGTGAGGGCTGTGACCGGACCAGGAAGGTGGACATCGTGCCAGGTGACGCCGCCGTTGGGACTGATCGCAACATACTCGCCGCCGCCCAGGGCGATCAGATCGCCTGACGCCCGGGAACTGACCGCCAGCCGATCGGGATTCAGACCGATCGGCTGGTAAAGCAGCTCAAAGGTCACGCCGCCATCGGTGGAGCGATAGAGCCCCCTCCGGGTGGCTGGACCTGCCAGGGCATAGAGCGTACGGGCAGAACCGGCTTTCAGGTCGTGAAGCGCGGGGCCGCCCAGAACGTCGACCGGCAAACCGCGCCCGATGGTCGTCCAGCTCCGGCCGCCATCGAGACTGCGCAGAAGAACCGTGGGAGACCAGCGGTAAACGACGGTCAAGCCCTGGTCGCTGGCGAACGTCACTCCGGTCATGGCGCCAAGATTGCTGCCCGTCGGCTGCCAGAGGGGGGCTTTGCCGGTCCTGGCGAGAGGACGCAGTGCCAGCGGCGACAGAAAGAGCAGCACTCCCAGCAGCCACAGCAGCCATCGCCGTTCTGATTTGCGGTGAGCCTGAGAGGCCCCGGCATCGATCACCATGAGCGCTACCGGTAAGGAGTCGGCGGCGGCTCCGGGGTGTCGGTGGGCGACGGCGGCTCGGGTTCATGGTGCGGCGGTGGTGTCGGGGTGTTCGTAGGCGGCGGCAGGGTGGGTGTGGCGGTAGGCGAAGACGTGGCGGTGGGTAAAGGCGTGCGCGTTGCCGTGGGCAGAGGGGTCGAGGTGGAAGTGGCCGTGGCCGTACTGGTGGGTGTGGGGGTTGCCAACGCCAGCAGGACGGCCTGTTCGATCTCCCTGGCCGCGGTGGGCTCGCCGCACGCCGGTTGCAGTCCAAGTGCAGTCTGAACGTTCGCCAGCGCCGCGCGGTAGTTGCCCTGGCCAATCTCTGTTTTGGCCAGGGCCGTGTAGGCCTGATATAGCAGGCAGGTGATCTGCCCGCCTCCATAGCCTGGCCGTGTCGCGTAGATGGGGTGGAGGTTGTCCACGACGGCGTTCCAGTCCTGGCGCTCGGACGCGCGCATTCCCATTTCGTAGAGACCCGCCAAACGCCGGCTTTCGGCTGCGCGTTGGTTGTCGGGATGGATGGTCAGGGCGGCATTGAAGTGCTGGATGGCTTGCCGTACATTGTCCGGCCCATTTCCCGGGGTGTTGACCAGGCTTTCACCCTGTTCGAGGTAACTCACGAACAGGGATTCCTGCACTGCATCCGTGCGGAACGAAGGGTCGCGATCGCGCACCATCGCAAACAAGCGAATCGCCTCGGGCCAATTGCTGGCGTTGTAGGCCGTGGCGCCCTGGTCGAAGAGCTCATCCATCTCCTGCTGGCGCTGGACATAGGGCAGCAGCTTATCCACATCCTCGTAGGAGGGATAGACAGAGGAGATGGCTTCCAACTGGGTGCGGGCTGTGGTCCAGTTTCTGTCCGCGATCGACTGCTGCGCCGCCTTGTACTTTTGCGCCAGGTCGTTGAGAAGCTGTGCCTGTTTCAGCCCTGCCTGGGCACCGATGTCACTGGCATCAATGGCAAGAATGCGCTCGAAAGCCTTGGTGGCGCCGTCATAGTTGCCGATGGCGAGCTGTGACTGGCCTTCGTTGTACAGCTCGACCAGGCTGGGATCCGGCGCCCGGCCGGGGAGACCCAAAATGCGGTCTCCCGCCACCGCCACAATGGTGATGACGGCGGCGACCAGGATCAGCAGGCTCAGGATCCAGGGCAGCCAGCGCAGCCGGGTCGTCGAAGCTCCTTCGGCGACGTCCAGCGGTTTCTGCTGCGGCGCCATTTCCTCCAACTGGATGAACCAGTTGATCTCATCGACCAGCGCCGACACCCCCTGGCGCTGCGGCTGCAGGGCCTGCAAGCGCGTAAGAGCCGCCAGGGCATCTCGCCACTGGCGGCGTTGGTAGTACATCATGCCCTCGGCATACAGGGCGTCGGCCTGCTCGCCTGCGGGCAGCGTTTCGGGTTCAAGGTCGGCGCCGGGAACTCGCTCGGTTCCTGGCGGCGCCGTTGAGCCCGGACTACGCGAAAGAGGGTGGGAGGTCATGCACCGGGAGAGTGTAGTCCTTGGCTGGCGCTAACGCAAGCTATCTGGCGATGGAACAGGGGTGGAAGTGGGCTCCACCTCCGCGGCCTGGACGGCGCCAGGGCTGCCCGGAGTGGTCAGCGCCGGCAGGTAGACACGGTCGGGCTCCCACAAACGAATGTCAGTCACCCAGCTCCAGGTGTTGAGGCGTCCATCAATACGATTCCAGTTTTCAATGCTGAGGGTGGCCGTTTCGCCTGCCCACGAGGCCGGCACTTCCACGCTGGCATAGCGCCAGCCCATGTCGGCAAACTTTCCCGCCTGCCAATCGTTGAACGGCAACCCATCGCGCAGCGCCAGCCACTCGCCATTGCTGCCGATCAGCCGGGCGTCGAGCGTGTCAAACGCCTTCTGCTGGTTTTCCCCGTAGGCCGTATCGTAGGTGTAGATACGGTACCAGAAGGAGAGGGTCGGGCGGTCCAGCACGTCCAGGCCGGGGATGCGGATCTGCTGCGTGATCCGGCCGTTGCCGACCGGGACACTGCCGAGGCTGTTCGAGGGAATATCCATGCCCGGCACGTTGGGGCCATAGTCAGGCGAGCCAAGCTGAGCGACGAAGCCGGTCTTGCCGGCTGGGCCTGAGGTCGTGCTCAAGACCGTCTGGGCCAGGGGACCGTCATGCTGCCAGGCGCCAAAGCTGCCGCCGGCAAAATCGCCGTTGACCACGCGATCAATATAGACACCCCAGGGGAGCTCGGTCCAGGGCGAGAGATTGCCGGCGTTGTCGCGGGCGCGCACGCGGAAGAAGTAGCGGTGCCCAAGGTTCCCGTAGAAGCGTCCGCTGGTGTCGGAGACGTTGGCGGCTCCCCACGCCTGCCAGGCCCCGTTGCGGCCATCGCGGACCTGCAGGTCGAAACCATCGCGCCCGCTGCCACCAGGTTCATCGCCGGCGTTCCAACCCAGGACAAACGACGTCTGGCGCTGGTAGCGATCAGCCGTCTCAAAGTAGGGCCAGGGCGGCGCCAGATCGACCTTGACGGGCATTTGGCGAATCGGCTCGACGTTGCCCGCAGCATCAGTGGCCTGGTATTCCACCAGGTGTTGGCCGGTGGTATCCAGGGTGAGGCTGGCGTTGGCGATAGCTTCCACCCAACTGCCGCCGTCGATGCGGTAATGCAGATTCGTGACGCCCGAAACAGTGTCGATGGCGGCCAGGCGAACGACGACAGGGGAAGTGTACCAGCCGTTCTTGCCAGGGCTACCTTCCAGGATGGTGGAGTTGGTTGTGGGAGGATTGCCATCATAGCGAAACGCGCTGGGGCGTGTGACCTTGGAGGCAAGATCGACGTTGCCGGCCTGGTCCACCAGCCAGAAATGGATATCCCAGGCGCCATCACCCGGAACGGTGATGCCGATGGCGCTGCCGGTGGGCGGGATCGAGACGCCATCCTTGGGGTTCTGTGGGGGCGCGCCGATCTTGTAGTAGCCGGTGGCGATCCCGGAGAGATCGGGGGGATTCGTCCACGTTAGCGAGAAGCTGTTCGCTCGTGACCAGCCTTGGGGATTGGTGGTCACGGCCTGCGGGCTACCCGGCGCCTCGGGATCGATGCGGACGGTGACGAGGTGCTCCTGCTCGACGTTGGCGGCGACATCGACGCTGTTGAAGCGCAGCGTATGCTTGTCGGGTGTATTGAGACCGAAGACCGTTGTCGTCACCGGCGTGGCGCCGTCGATGCTCACCTGGGTGCTGGCGACGCCGGAATTCGTGTCTGTGGCGGTCAGGGTGACGGTGACAGGCGTGGTGAACCAGCCTCTCTCACCCTGTGTTCCCGTGATCGCTGCGGTAGTGGTGGGGGACGTGGCGTCGTAGGAAAGGGCAAACGCCTGGTCCCAGACGCCGCGGCGGGAGCTGTCAACGTTGCCGGCTACGTCGCGAAGCCAGACATAGGCCTTGAAACGACCCTCACCTGGCACCTTGAGGTTTTGCAGACTGCTGCCACTGCCCGGATACCAGGTCCCGTCGGAAGCGGAGGTTGGGGGGGCGCCGATCTTGACGTAGGCGCCGTCGATGCCGCTCAGGTCGGGCGGCACGGCCATCAGGAGATCGAAGTCATTGCGGTTCGTCCAACCGTTTGGCGAGACGCCGATGGGCGTGGGCGCGCGCGGGGCGTCGCGATCGATGCGAATCCCGCCCGGAATGCTGTAGGGCGTTTCCTGCTGTCCCAGATGGTCCACAGAGTAGAAGTCGACGGTATGGACGCCGCTGTCGGTCAGGTCGAAGCCGGCGCCCTTCTGCCAGGTGCCGTTGTCCAGGCGGTAATAGGTATCGGCAACACCGGCGCCGTCATCGGCCGGAACCAGCGTCACGCCGACCGGTTGGGTGTACCACCCGCTGGCGGTGGGAGAAGGAAGGATGAGGTAAGAGGTGACGGGCGGTGAGCGGTCGATCCCGATCTGTGCCGACTGGATTGGCTCGATGTTTCCGGCCCGATCGACGGCCCGGTACTCCAGGGTGTGTTGTCCTTCCGTGCTCACAGCGGCGCTGGCGCCCTGCTGCCAACTGCCGCCATCAAGGCGCCACTGCACGTAATCAGGGCCTGACACGGCGTCGGTGGCCGTCAGCGTCGCCGTGACCGTGGTCGTGAACCAGTCCTGGTAGGCCGGCGTCTGATTGAGACTGAGCCCGGTATGGGGAGGCAGTGAGTCGATAGGATAGGGACTGGGTCCAATCAAGACCTGGTTTCCGGCGACGTCGATCGCCTGCGCCAACAGGCT
Source organism: Chloroflexota bacterium (assembly GCA_029782215.1). Classification (GTDB taxonomy): domain Bacteria; phylum Chloroflexota; class Anaerolineae; order J102; family J102; genus SSF26. Next base: position 67,188 of record JAKOVD010000079.1, on the reverse strand, counting down.
GTGGGCGCCTTCGGCGGCGATGCGAAGCTGTCTGCCTTCGACATAGCCGCTTCCGTCCAGGTTGTATTGCACGTGGGCAAGCCCCGAGCCCACATCGGTGGCGATCAAAGTCAGATCGATGGGGCCGCGATACCAGCCATTAAGCCCTGCCGGCCCTGAGGCGTCGATGAAGAGATCGGGCGTCGCCGGGTCCCAGCGCACGGCGTCAAGCACCGTGCCGCGTCTGTTTTGGTCGCTGTTGCCAGCGCCATCCCGGAGCCACAGGAAGAGATGATAGCTTCCCGGCGCTGGGGCCTGGATGCCGGCGATCTGATTGATGTTGGCGCCGTCCACACAGGTGCCATCCTCATTTGAGGTGGGGGCCGCTCCCAGTTTGTAGCAGGCGCCTGCGATGCCGCTGGGATCGGTTGGATTCTGCCAGGTGAGGGTGTAGGTGGTGCTGGTGGCGGTCTGCCAGCCCGTGGGGGAGATCTGCGGGACGGTAACGGGTGGGCTCGGCGGCGTCTGGTCCAGTTGCAGCGGCAGGGAAACGGCAGCCGCCGGCAGAGCCCCGTTGCCGGCATTGTCGACCGGCCACACCCAGAGTGCATGAGCACCATCCGCGTTCCCGGGAATCGCGAAGTTGCTGATGCCGGCGAGCGCACCGGCGACGAAGGTGCCATCGTCTGGCGTCGCCGGAGGGGAATCGAGGCGATAGCGCACACCGGCAATGCCGCTAGGATCGATGGGCGACGTCCAGGTCAGGTTGAACTGATTGACGCGCGTCCAGGTCGACGGCGTCACGGCGTAGTTGGTGAGGGTTCCGGGGGGCGTCGTATCGAGTCTGACCGTCATGGAGACAGCCGTCGAGGGATCGGCATGCCCCAAGCCATCGGCCAACCACAACCAGACGTGGTGTTCGCCATCGCCGCTGACCGACACATCGTTGATGCTGGTGAGGTTGCTGCCGGCCACGAAGGCGCCGTCGTTGGCCGCAGTGGGGGCGCTGTCGATCTTGTACCAGGCGCCGCCGATGCCGGTGGGGTCGGAGGGATTGGTCCACGAGGCGCCGAAGGCGTTGACACGGGTCCAGGTGGCAGGCTGCGGCTGGAGATTGAGGGGGGACCCTGGCGCCTGCAGATCGACGTAGAGGGGATAGGCAGGGCTGGCGTCATCCGTGCCGGCGTTGGTGTGGATGCGGAACTGGATGAAGTTGATGCCCGCAGAGAGAGTGACCTGGCTGGCTGTCAAACGGCGCGTGTTGGCGTCCAGGGTTTCGACCTGCAGATTGTCCAGCTGCCAGTCCGACCATGAGTTGCCCCCATCGATCGACGTCCGGTAGCCTCCCAGGTCCATCAGACCATCGGCATTGTTGGCCGTGACCGCCACGACGGCAGGCACAGCGCCAATCCATTGGCCGATGCTGGGGCTGAAGTCATACCAGGAGGTGGCGCCAGGCGTGCTTGCAGCGGGGCCGACTGGCCCGGAGGCAGCGCCGGTGGGCGGAGCGGCCAGGAGCGGCGACGCCGCCACGGCCAAGAGCAGCACTACTGCAAGGATGGTCAGCAGGCGATGAAGGGGTGGGAGATTCATAGAATGCACAGGATCAAAGCAGCCAGAGCGGCCAGCTCACCGTGGAGCGGCCTTACCTAGTTTAGACGCAGTAAACAGGGAAACCGGGGCGAAAATTGGGCACAGGGCATGATCCATCGCTGGGGTTTCCCCCGGGTTGAGCATAAAACTGGAGACGTCCCCGGTATTCATGCCGCCAGCGAGTACGGCCAGCCAGCACCAGGCGGTGCATCGAACTCAGTCGGTCTCGAAGCGGTAGCCGACGCCTCTCACCGTGACCAGGTGAGTGGGGTTGTCGGGATCGTCCTCGATCTTGGTGCGCAGTCGCCGGACGTAGACGGCGATCTGGTTGGGATAGCCGCCGTAGTTGGCCCCCCAAACGCTATCGAGAAGCTGATCGTGTGTGAGCACGCGGCCACCGTTGCGCATGACGCAGTGCAGGAGACGGCACTCAATGGGCGTAAGCTCGACGGTGCGGCCGTTGGGAAGCTCCGCCCGGTTGGTGAGCGGATCGAGCCGGATGCCCGACGCTTCGATGCGGTCAGATGGATCGCCCAGCGCATACGCTTCCGTGCGCCGCAGCACAGCCTTGACGCGTGCGAGAAGCTCGGCGGGCTCAAAGGGCTTTGCCAGGTAGTCGTCGGCGCCAAGCTCCAACCCCGCCACCCGGTCCACCGTTTCACCTTTGGCCGACAGAAAGATGACAGGAATATGGTAGCGAGCGCGGATTTCGCGTAGTGTCTCGAAGCCATCCAAACCCGGCATCATGACGTCCAAAAGAATGAGATCGGGCTTCTCGCGCTCGAGCAGACGCAGCGCCTCGCGACCGTTGGACGACGTCAACACCTCATAGCCTTCCTCACGCAGGAGAAAGGCGGTCATCTTGACGCTTGGCGGGTCGTCGTCCACAACAAGAATGCGCATTTCTTCCTGCGGCGACGCGGTCAAGTTCTCCCGGTCCCCGGACGGAATAGTATACCATCGCGTCGAACCCGGTGCAAGCGTTCCCGGCGGCGCCGGCCTCTGCAAAGAAGATGTAAACGTGCCCTGGGTGTAGGCAGGGGAGGGCGTGTTCTGAATCATGATAGAAGTCATGGCTGGTGGATGAGCGGCAGGAAGTGCAGGATTCGAACCGAGGGCGCCAGACCGATCTCTGCCGTGCTCTCGCCCTCGGCCGTGACCTGAACAACCGCCGGGTGGGCCGTAGTCGGCGCATAGCCGGGCGGGAAGATGGCCCACAGGCTGTAGGTTCCCGGCGCCAATGATACGAAGGTGACATAGCCATCGCCGGCGGACGTGGCCGTGCCGCGGATCAGATTCTGGCTGTCACGGAGCGTGATGAAGAGGCCGCTCCACGGGTAGTCGAGCCCATCGTGCAGCCCATTAGCATTGCGATCCTGATAGACTAGAAGGCGGATGCTTCCATGAGCTGGGGTCGCCGTGGGGGTGGCGGTGCGGACAGGCGTTGGCGTAGGAGTCCGGGTCGGTGTGGGTGAAGGCGTGGGGCTCGGCGTGTTTGTGGGTGTGTTTGTGGGAGTGGGCGTAGGTGTGGGGACGGGGTTCAGCCAGCGGAGCATCGTACCGGCCTGCCCGGCGACCCAGGCATTTGCGAGCGAAGGAAAGGCGACGGCGTGCAGATCGAAGCCCGTGCCGGGATTGTCGCGCTGCCAGCTTTCACCCGCATCGGTGGTCTGCAGGGCCACCCCGCCATCACCGACGGCCGAGCCGGTTTCCGCGGAAGCGAAGGCGATCCCATGCAGATCGGCCTGCACGCCACTGGTCTGCAAGGTCCAGGCGCCGCCGCCATCGATCGTGTGCATGATGAGCCCGCCGGAGCCAACGGCCCAGGCTTCATTGGCGTTCAGAAACGCAAAGTCATCGATGTGGTTGGAGGGGCTTACGACCTGTTTGGTCCAGCTATCGCCGCCGTTCGTGGTGTGAAAGATCGCCCCGCCGGCCCCTGCCCAGCCTACCTGCCGATCGACGAAGGCCAGGGTGGTGATGTCCGGATTGCCGGGGATACTGAGAAGGGACCAGCCAGCGCCATCATAGCGGTAGAGGGCACCGGCATCGCCGCCAGCCCAACCGCGATCGGAAGCGACAAAGGCGAGAGCGTGAAGATCGCTGGGCAATAAGGTCGGATAGGGTTGCCACGTAGCGCCGCCGTCGGTGGTGGAGCGCAGCAAGCCGTTGGCGCCGGCGATCCAGCCGTGCATGTTGTCAACAAAGCGCACGGCTTCGATGCGGTCGTTGGTTCCTGTGGGAAGCTGTACCCAATCCTGACCTGCGACCGTGGTATACAACAGAACGCCGCCAGCGCCCGCTCCGTAGCCGGTCTGCTCGTTGAGAAACTGCACGTCGAAAAGGTCGACGCTGGTGTGGGTGGTCTGCCGGGTCCAATCGCCCACACTGTCAGGCGTTTCCGGTTCGGCTGCCTGGCTGGCCCCGGCGATCCATACCGGTGCAGCCAGCAGGGTCAGGGCCAGGAGAGCCAGGACGAAGGTAAGAGAGGGGCGCATGGGCGTAATGAAGGGAACGCGAGCCGTGAGCTGAGGATTAGTGGCTGCGGAGGTAGATGGGCAAGTAATTGAGCAGGCCCACGCGGTTGCCGCAGGCGATCTGCAGATGGAAGTGCCCGGCGCTGCCCTGGTAGCCGTCCACCACCAGGTAGTAGGCGCCCGGCTGGAACTGAGACCTTACCAGCGAAGCATCCTCACCGGCGAGACAGCTATCAGGCGTTGAACCGGCGAGAAGGAAGATGTCCAGATCGGTGCCATCCGGGGCATACACCAACTGCACCGAGAGGTCGCTGGCCTGGTCCAGGTTCAGCCTGTAAATGGCCTCGGGTCCCGATTCGGGCCAGGCGGGACGGCAAGAGGTGTAGGTCGTGACCCGTGCCGGCCAGGTGCGCGTGTCGCCTTCGTAGCCCTGATCGCACGAGGCCTCTATGGCCTGGTCTACGGCCAGGCCAAAAGGCGTCGCTGTGGGTGTAGGGGTGACGGTGTCGGTGTCAGAAGGGGTGGGCGTCAGGGTTGGGGTGGGGGTGGACGTAGCGGTGGCGGTAGGCGTAGGCGTCGTCGTCGGCAGTCCTGGTGTGGGCGTCGCCGTGGGCGTGTCGGTGGCGGTGGGGGTCGCCGTCGCTGGCTGGCTGACATACTCGACGACAAGCTTGGGACGCAGGTCGAAATTGACTGATTCCGACGAGTACAGCATGTAAATGGTCGGGGTGTCGCCCGCAGTGGCGAGAATAAGGCCCTCGTTGGCGGTGGGCGCCTCCTGCCAGTCCTGCACGGCGTTCGTGATGTCCCACTGGTAGCTGGCGGCAATTTGATCCAGTGTCGTGACGTCGAGAGGGTCCGGATAGCGGTCGAGCAGGGGGTCAGAGGCGCCAGGGCTCGCCCAAGGGACGCCGTTGTCGGCCTGGAGCCATGTCGCCGTGTCTTCGGACCAGGAGCGGCGGAGGCGGTACGCAGCTACCGGCAGGCCCACGGTATCAGAACGGCCTTGAACCTTGAGCTGCAGGGTGGCGTGCTGGATGTCGATGCCAGCGGGCAGTGAGCTGAGATCGAAACGCAGCAGTATTCCTGCCTCGCCAGCGCCGTGCACCTCGAGCTGCGCCTGGTTGCCGTAGTTGGTCGAGGGATGGGCTGAGTCAACCCAGGTGTCGGTGGCGCCGGCATAGCCGTTGACGCCCTGGCTCAGCACGATGACTTCTGTGGCGGGTCGAAGGCTGGCGGCAGGCGCCCCGGCGCGACCTCGCAGTGGCACGATGGTCACGAATGCGGTGGCCATCAGCAGGCCATAGGGGAGAAGACGCCGGATAGCCATACGGGAATGAGCAGCGCCAGCCATCGATCCCAGGACCGGTGGCCGATGCTGCGCCAGTGTTATCGAGTATACCCAGGATGCGTGAAAAGCAGATGAAGCGTTTGCGCCAATTGGATGACAGTTTTGTCAGAAACCCTGGGCCGGCGCTGACACTGCCCGCATCGCCGTGCTATACTCTCTCTTCTTCAATCTCATTGCACCCTTGCAGAAGGAGCTTGCTCATGGCGGATGCACGTGAACTTGGAACCATCGCTGTCATCGGCGGCACGGGCGCCGAAGGTTCGGGTCTGGCCTGGCGTTGGGCGCATGCCGGCCTGGATGTCATCATCGGCTCGCGCTTGGCGGAGAAGGGGGCCGGCGCGGCCGCGGAGCTGAATGCACGCCTGGGTCGCGAGTGCGTGCGCGGCGCCGATAACGTCAGCGCCGCGCAACAAGCCTCCATCGTGGTGCTTTCGGTTCCGTACGAATCCCAGGCGGCCATTCTGGAGACCATCCTTCCGGCGCTGCCGGGCAAGACCCTGGTCACCATCGTGGCGCCCTTGCTGGGCGAGAAGAAGGGTCGTTACACCCCACCGCCTGGCGGTTCTGCCGCCCTTGAGGCGCAGGCGCAGGTGGGGGAGGGTGTGACGTTGGTTGCCGCCTTCCAGAACGTAGGCGCGCATCATTTGAGCGATGTCGAGCACGCCATCGACTGCGATGTTCTCGTCTGCGCCGAGACCCGCGAGGCCCGGGAAGTGGGCGTGGCCCTGGCCAAGGCGGCCGGGCTGCGGGGCGTCCATGCCGGCGTGCTGGCGAACACGGCGGTCGTCGAGGGTTTGACGGCGGTGCTCATCGCCATCAATGCGGCCTACAAGGTACGCAGCGCTGGCATCCACATCACTGGCTTGCCGCAATGAACCAGATGGTGGCCACGGCGCTGCCCGGCATTCCCCTGGTGGCCGCAGGCGACGACCTGACGGCGCTGACACTGGCGGGTCTTGACGGGGCCGGCATTGCGCTGTGTGACGGCGACGTGCTGGTCGTCGCCTCCAAGGTTGTCGCCAAAGCCGAGGGCCGCAGCCACCGCCTGAGTGCGGTGAAGGCTTCGCCGGCAGCGCGTGAAGTGGCCCGCGTTTGCGATAAGGACCCGCGGCTGGTCGAGCTGATCCTGGCCGAAGCGCGCGAGGTGCTGCGCATTCGCCCCGGTCTGATCGTGGTGGAGCACCGGCTGGGCTTCGTGTGCGCGAACGCCGGCATTGACCACAGCAACCTGGGCGTTGACCCGGATGTGGTCCTGCTGCTGCCCCTTGACCCCGATGAGTCTGCCCGCCGCCTGCGCAGCGGCCTCCAGGCAGCCACCGGAGTAGGCGTGGGCGTCATCATCAATGACAGCCACGGGCGGGCCTGGCGCCAGGGGACGGTGGGCGTCGCCATCGGCGTCGCCGGTCTGGCGCCACTGACCGACATGCGCGGCCACGACGATCTCTTCGGCCAGACGCTCCAGGTCACCGTGCTGGGGACGGCGGATGAGATCGCGGCGGCGGCTTCACTGCTGCAAGGGGCTGCGGCTGAGAGGTCGCCGATCGTGCACATGCGGGGAGCGCCTCACCGGCCTGGCGCAGGAGGCCTGGCCGAGGTGCTGCGACCGCACAAGCTGGATATGTTCCGTTGACGGGTAAGGATCGATCCCATGATGACCACCAATCCTCCGCTGTCGCCCGGCGCAGCGTCTGAGCAGTCCGCGTCTGCAGACCGCGATCAGCCTTTTGGCTGGCTTCTCATCTTCCTTCTGCTCGCATGGGCGACGTTTGTCACCCTCGGCGTGCAGGGCACTACGCTGTTTTCGGCCTGGATGACCGATGTGTCCGAGATGGGGGTGTCCGCCCGGCTGATCCTGTCCTTGGGGCTGCTGCAGCCTGCCCTGGTGGGTGTGCCGGCGCTGCTTCTGCTCCTCCTGCGTGGACCGCGGCAGCGCGCGGTCGTGAGCGTGATCCTGGCGGCGACGGCGGCATCGGCGCTGCTGATCCTGCCGCGGGTGGCGCTGGCGCCGGAGGCAGCCTATGAGGCGGGGTTCATCAGGGCGGCAACGGCCATCGGGTTGGGCCTCATCCTGTTGGTTTGGAGCGCAGCTCGCGGCCGTGTCGCCTGGCGGCCAGGTGGCGGTGGGGCGCTGGCGCTGCTGCTCGGTGCCCTGTTCCTGATGCCATGGCTGGTCAATGGCGCTTTGGGCGATGGCTTTGACATCTTTATTGCAGCAGCCCAGGCCCAGGGCCTGGCGCTGCTGGCAGTGGGCCTGGCATGTGCGCTGATGCCCAGCCTGACGACCACTTCAGCCAACACCAGCGCCAACCTCTTCCTGGGCGGTTTCAGCCTGTTCGTTGCCCTGTTGATGGTGGCGGGCGCCTGGGGGCAGATGGACTACCAGGCGCTTCTAGCGGCCGTTCTCCCCTGGCTGGGCTTTCCCCTGGCCCTGTTTGGCCACAAGGGGCGGCGGTACGATTTCTGGAGCGGCTTGGTGCTGGTGTTTGTCGCCGCCCTGGGTCCCCTGGCCTGGGCAGACCCGCGCGAAACGCGCCTGATCGGCCTCCTGAGCGGGGACACGGCAGCCTGGACGCTGCGTGCCGCTGGCTGGAGCACGGTCTTTGGCATGGTCGTGCTGGTGGTGTTGGGCATCCTCGGCGCCCGCACCCTGGCGAAACCCCGGCTGGTGGCGGTGTTGGCGGTTTTGAGCTGGGTGGGGGCGATCGCGGTCTTCCTGCTGCTCGGCAAACCAGGCTTGTATGGCGATGACTTCTTCGTCGTGCTCAGGACGCAGGCGGACCTGTCGCAGGCCAGCACCATCGCCGATGTCAACGAGCGCCGGACCGCAGTCTATCGCACCCTGGTTGACACTGCCGATGCCTCCCAAGCCGACCTGATGGCCTGGCTGGACGCGCGCGGCATCCCCTACAAGCGTTACTATCTTGTCAACGGTCTGCGGGTGAGCGGCAACGCCTTGACGCGGCTCCAGATCGAACGGCGGCCCGACGTGGACCGCACGCTCTATAACCCCCGGCTGCGGCCGCTGCCCGCACCGCCGCCCCTGGAGGCCGGGGACCCGGAGCCGCCGGCCACCACACCCTGGGGCATCGAGGCCATTGGCGCCCCGCGCGTTTGGAGCGAGCTGGGTGTCACCGGCACAGGGGTCGTGGTTGGCCAGTCGGACAGCGGCGCCGATGCCTCACATCCGGTGATCGTTGGCAACTACCGGGGCCGCGACACCGGCTCCGACTACAACTGGTATGATCCGTGGACGGGGAGCACTGCACCGATCGATGGCAATGGCCACGGCACCCACACCATCGCCACAGCCGTGGGGGCCAACGGCATCGGGGTGGCGCCCGGCGCCACCTGGTTTGCCTGCTCGAACCTGGTCCGCAACCTGGGCAACCCGGCCAACTACCTCGACTGCATGCAGTTCATGCTGGCGCCGCATCCCGCCAACGGCGATCCGCTGCACGATGGGCGGCCCGACCTTGCTGCGGACGTGAGCACCAACTCCTGGGGCTGTCCCTACGCGGTCGAGGGCTGTGACCAGCTCACGCTGTACCAGGCGACCACCGCTTTGCGGGACGCGGGCATCTTCTTTGTGGCCGCGGCCGGAAACGACGGGCCCGGCTGTAATTCCGAGAAGACCCCGCCCGGCAACTACGGGAACGTGTTGGCGGTTGGCGCCCTGGACCCAGACGGCAATGTGGCTTCCTTTTCGAGCCGCGGTCCCGCGACCGGAGCACCGGATGGCAACACGGGACCTGATGTGCTTGCTCCGGGGGTCGAGGTGACGTCGGCCTGGCCCGGCAACACCTACCGCACCATCGAAGGAACCTCGATGGCCACTCCGCACGTGGCGGGTGTGGTGGCCCTGATGTGGTCAGCCAACCCCAAGCTGCGGGGAAATGTAGCCGCCACCGAGAAGCTGCTCCAGGAGACGACCAAGCCGTACAGCGGCATGCCGACAGGCTGCGGTGATCCCGGCGTATTGCCCGATGCCAGCAGCGGCTATGGCATCGTCGACGCCTATGCGGCCGTCAAGGCGGCCCAGGCCTGGAACGGATCGGGCGAATGATCGCCGCGGGCGAATGATCGCCGCGGGTCTGTTGACAAGCCCTGCTGCATGACGTAAGATTGAGTTACCAACCGACCCTTCGTGGGGAGCTGGGGTAAGCCCGGCTGAGAGGATGGCCGTGATTCGCCATCGACCCCCATGACCTGACCCGGGTAATGCCGGCGTAGGCAAGTTGTCAGCATCCTTTGAGAAGGCCACCTGCTTGCCCGGCAGATGGCCTTTTTCTTTGGTTGAAGGTTCGCAGTTGAAGGTTGGGGGCGCAACCTTCAACCTTCAACCTTGAACCTTCAACCTTCAACTTTCAACCTCTTCCATGAGAGCAGTTGTCTTCGCCAACGGCGAGCTGTCCGATCCCGATTCTGCCCGAGGCCGTCTGCGCGCCGGTGACTTCATTGTCGGCGCCGATGGTGGTACGCGGCACATACTGGCTTTGGGTCTGCGACCCGACCTCGTTGTCGGCGATCTCGATAGCCTGGAGGCCGGCGACCGGCGGCAGTTGGAGGCATGGGGCTGTGACATCGAGCGCTATCCCGTGGACAAGGATGCCACCGACCTGGAGCTGGCCCTGTTGGCTGCCCAGCAGCGGGGGGCGAACGAGATCCTGCTGTTGGCAGCGTTAGGCGGGCGGCTGGACCAGGAGTTGGCCAATCTGCTGCTGCTGGCGAGCCCGCAGTTTGCAGCGCTCTCGTTGTCGCTGGCCAAGGGCCGGCAGACGGCTTGGATCGTGCGCACAAGCCTGAGCCTGGCCGGACAGCCCGGCGATACCGTTTCGACATTGGCTCTCAGCTCGAACGTCGAGGGCCTCACCTATGACAGCGGTCTGCGCTGGCCGCTGCACGACTTCACCCTGCCGTTTGGCAGCAGCCGCGGCGTCAGCAATGAGATGGTTGCCGGCGCCGCCACGATCAGCCTGAGAGCAGGCGTTCTGCTCGTCGTCCATCTCCCTCGCCCGGCGGCCTATGATTGACATCCGCCCTATCCGGTCGTCGCTGTCCGCCGTCGTCCTGAACTCACACCAGGTGTTTGTGCCATGACCATTTTCCGCTTTCTCATCTGTCTGGGGATCCTTGTTGCCGGCGCTGCCTGCGCCGCACCCCCAGTGCCGGCCTCTCCGACTCCGGTCGCGGCTTCAGCCTCTCCGACCCCGGCGGCGGCGCCAACGGGGACGACCCTGACCCTGGTCACTCATGACAGCTTTGATATCAGCCAGGATGTGCTGGACGCATTTACCAGGCAAACCGGGATCGCCGTCCAGGTCCTCAAGAGCGGCGACGCCGGTGAGATGCTCAACACAATGCTGCTGTCAAAGGAAAACCCCTTAGGGGATGTGGTTTACGGCGTGGATAACACGTTCCTCAGCCGGGCCCTGGACGGCGGCCTGTTTGCGCCGTACGACAGCCCCCTTCTGGCCGACATTCCGGCGGAGCTTCAGCTTGACCCCAGTCACCGGCTGCTGCCGGTCGACTATGGCTTCGTCACGCTGAATTATGACAAGAAGTGGTTTGACGAGCACCATCTGGCGCCTCCCTCTGATATCGAGGACCTGGTGAAGCCCGAGTACAAGGGCCTGACCGTGGTGCAGAACGCGGCCACTTCCTCGCCGGGGCTGGCTTTTCTGCTGGTGACCATCGGTCGCTTCGGCGAGAGCGGAGCCAGGACCTACCTCGACTATTGGCGCGAGCTGAAGGCCAACGACGTGCTGGTGACGGATGGTTGGAGCGAGGCCTACTACAACGCCTTCACGGTGGGCTCAGGCGGGAAGGGCGATCGCCCGATCGTCGTCAGCTACGCCACCAGCCCCGCCGCCGAGGTGTTCTTCAACAACCTGAAGGAGCCGCCCAGCGGCAGCGTCAACACCCCCGGCAACACCCTGCTGCAGGTGGAGTTTGCCGGCGTCGTCGCCAAGAGTCCCCACCAGCAGGCTGCACGCCAGCTTGTCGATTTCATGCTCGGCCAGGATTTTCAGAAGGACATCCCCCTGCACATGTTCGTGTATCCGGCGAACAGCAAAGCCGACGCCGGTGATCTCTTCCGGCAATGGGCGCAGGCGCCGGTGCAGCCGGTGAGCCTCGCGCCGGCTGAGATCGCCGCCCAGCGCGACCGTTGGGTGGACGCCTGGACCAAGGCCGTGCTGCGTTAGCCCAGGACGTCCTGCCCGATGGCGCCCTGTATCTGCCCTGTCTGCGGCAGCGCCGACCGGCTCCTGGCTCTGGTCACGGTCGACCGGCACCTCCAGCGGCCTGGCGAGCACGAGGTTTGGCGTTGCCGCCGCTGCGGCCTGGGCCAGACCCTGCCGCCCCTGACACCGGCCGAAAGGGCGGCAGCCTATCCCGAAGCGTATGCCTGCTACCACCTGCAAGCCCAGGCGGGAAGCGGTTGGCGGCAGCGGCTGGCCGCGGCCGCGCTGCGCAGCCGGGGCTATGACAGATCGGGAGCGCTGCCCCTGCCCTTGCCCCTGGCGCGGCTGCTGGCCGACGTGCGCTGCTGGACCTGGTGCCCGCCGCCGCCGCCGCCGGGGCGGTTGTTGGATGTGGGCTGCGGCAGCGGCGCCTACGGCGCCAGCCTGCTGGCCTTGGGCTGGCAGGTGGACGGGATCGAGCCCGATCCGGCGGCAGCCGCGCGGGCGCGGGTGGCGGGACTGACCGTGCAGACCGGCGGCATCGAGGAGGCTGAGCTGGCGCCCGCGCTCTATGACGCGGTCACCCTCTGGCATGTGCTTGAACATATCGACGAGCCGGTGGCAGGGCTCAGCCGCCTGCGTCCGGCCCTGAAACCCGGCGGGCTCCTGATCGTGGAGGTGCCAAACTGGTCGGGATGGGTGGCGCGCTGGGCGGGTGGCGCCTGGTTCCACCTCGACCTGCCGCGCCACCGGGTGCACTTCACGCCGGCCAGCCTGAAGATGGCTTTGGAGCGGGGGGGCTTCCAGGTGGAGAGCCTCCGGCACATTCCCAATCCACATGGCTTTGCTGGCTCCCTGGCCTACCGCCGGGACCGGCGTCTGCGTTGGTCGCGACCGGTGTTGGCGCTGGGCTGGCTGGTCGGTTCGCTCAGCGCCTGGCGTCAGGGCGGAGACGTGATCCGCGCCCTGGCGCGTCCGGCGGCAGCGCCATGAACGTCCCGGCACCGACGTCGCCCTGGCGCCGGCTGCGCATTCCGGCAGTCGTCCTGCTGGCGGCTGTTCCTTTCGTCTTTCTGGGCCTCTTCTATTTCTATCCTCTCGCCGCCATCCTGACGACAAGCCTGTTTCCCGAGGGGCGGCTGGCAACTGAGTCGCTGCGTCCCCTGGCCGATTCCTCTTACTATGCTGGGGTGCTTTGGTTTACTTTTTGGCAGGCGACCGTGAGCACATTGGGTGCCTTTGTCTTGGGCCTGCCGGCGGCGTTCGTGTTTGCGCGCTTTCGCTTTCCAGGCAAGGCCTTGCTGCGGGCTTTTACCACACTGCCTTTTGTTTTGCCGACGATCGTGGTGGCCATGGCCTTTGCTGCGCTCATCGGCCCCAACGGCCTGGCCAACAACGTGGCGATGGCGGTCCTGGGCCTGACCCGGCCCCCCGTGCGGCTAATGAACACGGTCTGGATCATCCTCATCGCCCACATCTTTTACAACACGGCGGTGGTCATCCGCATGGTGGGGGGATTCTGGGGCAACCTGGACCCCAGAATGGGTGCCGCGGCCGCGGTGCTGGGCGCCGGTCCCTTCCAGCGCTTTCGCACTGTCACAGGCCCGCTGTTGGCTCCGGCGCTCATGGCCGCTTTTGCACTGGTGTTCCTGTTCAACTTCACGTCCTTCGGCGTGGTGTTGATTCTCGGCGGAGCCCGCTTTGCCACGCTCGAGGTTGAGATCTACCGCACAGCGGTGCGGCTCTTCAATCTGCCGCTGGCAGCGGTGCTGGCCATGATCCAGATGGTCTTCACCCTGCTGATGATGGTCGTGTACACCCGGCTGCAAGCGCGCATGGGGGCGCCGCAGCAGTTCCGGCCCAGTTTTGCCAATGAACGCCGCCCTGTGACCTGGGGCGAGCGCTTGTTCGTGTATGGGACGCTGGCCCTCTTGGGAGTGTGCCTGGTGGGGCCGCTGTTGGCGCTGGGCGCCAGCTCGTTTGTGCGGGCGGGCAGCCTGACGCTCGACAACTACCGCGGTCTGTTCGTCAACCGCACCGGGTCGATCTTCTTTGTGTCGCCGATCGTGGCCGTGCGCAATTCCCTGGCGTTTGCCCTGGCTACGGTCCTCCTGTCGCTGCTGGTCGGCGTCACCAGCGCCTATCTTTTGGCGGGCGACCGCCGCGGCGGGGCGCGGGCGCGGCTGGCCCTGGTGCTCGACCCTGTCTTCATGCTGCCGTTGGGCACCAGCGCTATCACGCTTGGCCTGGGCTATATCATTGCGCTCGATGCTCCTCCCCTGAACCTGCGCGCCAGCCTGGCGATCGTGCCCCTGGCCCACACGCTCATCGCCTTTCCTTTCGTCGTGCGGGCGCTGCTGCCGGTGTTGCGCGGGCTCAACCCGCGCCTGCGTGAGGCGGCGGCAGGCCTGGGCGCTTCGCCGCTGGGCGTCTGGCGTCACGTCGACGTTCCCATCCTGTCCCGGGCGCTGGTGGTGGGGGTGGTCTTTGCCTTTACGATCAGCATCGGCGAGTTCAGCGCCACCCTGCTGCTCAGCCGCCCCCAATTCCCCACAGTGCCGGTGGTCATCTACCGTCTGCTGGGCCTGCCCGGCCAGGCCAACTACGGCCAGGCGGTGGCCCTCAGCGTCATCTTGATGTTGGCGACGGCCGCCGGTTTCCTGGGCATCGAGAACCTGCGCTCTGGAGAGGGGGATGGCTTCTAGCACACCGTTTCTGGTCGCTACCGGGATCACGAAGGCGTTTGCCGGAACCCCTGTGCTGGCGGGGATGGACTTGCGCATTGACCAGGGTGAAACGGTGTGCCTGCTTGGCCCCAGCGGCTGCGGCAAGACCACGCTCCTGCGCATCCTGGCGGGTTTGGAGCAGCCTGACGCTGGCCTGGTGGTCGTTGAAGGCCAGGATATCGGCCAGGTTCCCGCCCATCGCCGGGATTTCGGGCTCATGTTCCAGGATTATGTCCTCTTCCCGCATCTGAACGTCGATGCCAACATCGCTTTTGGCCTGCGCATGCACGGATGGCCAGCGGCGCGCATCGCCGCCCGCGTGGCCGAACTGCTGGAGCTGGTAGGGCTGGAGGACTTCGGCAAGCGCAAGGTCTTCGAGCTCAGCGGCGGCCAGCAGCAGCGTGTTGCCCTGGCGCGCAGTCTGGCGCCTATGCCCCGCCTGCTCATGCTGGACGAGCCCCTCGGCTCGTTGGACCGCGTGCTGCGTGACCAGCTCCTGACCGATCTGCGCCTGCTTCTCTCGCGTTTGCAGCAGACGGCCGTATACGTGACGCACGACCAACTCGAGGCCTTCGCCATTGGCGATCGCGTGGTCCTGATGAATGGGGGACGCGTCGAGCAGCAAGCCACCCCCGGCGATCTGTACCGGCGGCCGGAAACGCCGTTTGCCGCGCGCTTTCTGGGTTTCAAGAATGTGCTCGTGGGCCGTGTCGAGGCACTGGCGCCGGACGTGGTGGTAGTCACAGCCTTGGGGACGCTCAGGCCGCTGGAGGCGCCGGTCGGGCTCCGCGCCGGCGATAGCGTCGACCTGGTCATCCGGCCCGAAGGCGCCCACCTGTCGCAGCACTGCCCGACAGGCCCCAACTGCTGGCGCATGCGGCTGGTCTTCCAGTCGTTTCGGGGCTCTCACACCGTTCTGCGGCTCACCGGCGAGGAAGATGACTCCCTGGTCCTGGAGTTCGAGTTCCCAGGCTTTGCCGGCGGCCTGAGCAACGGCCAGGTGGTGACGATGTCCTTCGATCCGTCAGCCGTGGTGGTCATGGCGGCACGTTAAGCCGACCCTGTGGCATCATGCCTTTCGCCGTCCGGCGGTTCTGTGCTATACTTTCGTCACTATCGTTTCGATCAGTCTTCTGTCGCGCGTGCAGCAGGTGCGACAGATTTTCGTGTTTCTAGTCTTAACACAACCTCGCCTGCGTCTGACGAGGCTGGCGAGGATATGGTAGCGGCGCTCTTTGGGTTCAATGGCGAGTCTGGAGCACGGCAAGGAGGGCATGGCGCGCCTTCTCAGTCACTGTTCGCCCGTACCGACCGATCTGCACAAATCGTCTTTGATTAGGCAATCTGCCTGGTTGCCTTTGCTTCCTTGGCCAACGGCCATTTTCCTTTCCTAAACTGTAGCCTTGGCTTGTCCACCCTCTTTGAGGATGTTGAGCAGGCGGGGTTCCTGGCAGTCACTTCGAAGGTAGGCCTGCGCCTATGCGTCGTTTCCTTTTCAAAATCGTCCTTTTGGCGTTCGCGGCGGTGTTCGTTGCCCCGATCGCCACCGGCTCGACGCCGCCACCGGTCTCGGCGGCGCCGGCGGCGCTTGCTGCCCCACGCTCGATGGGTGTCTGGGTGCTCAACATCGCCGACACGTCCTTCCAGCAGGCGTTGCGTCCTGCCGGGGCCACCTGGATACGTGAGGCCATCTCCTGGAATCGGGCCGAGCCCTCGCCGGGCGTCTACAACTGGTCTTCGGCCGATGCGGTGATGAACCAGAGCGTGGCGCAGGGGTACAATGTTGTTTTGGCTATCATGCACAACCCGGCCTGGGCAGCGGACCTGGAGTGTGGTCCCATCCGCGCCGAGCATCTCCAGACGTATGCCAACTTCGCGGCGGCTGTGGTCAGGCGCTACAGTGTGGCGCCGTACAACGTCCGCTACTTCGAGTTGGGAAACGAGCCGGATAACGCCGACCCCGTGAGCCAGGGCTGGGTGGGAGGGTGCTGGGGCAAGGGGCCGAACCAGGCGGCAGGCGCGGGCGGCGATGCCTACGCGGCGCTGCTCAAGAAGGCGTATCCGGCGATGAAGGCGGCGAACCCCAATATCATCGTGACGATGGGTGGCTTGAGCTACGAGGAGTGGCAGCCGGATGGGCCCTACGATCCCAATTTCGTGGACGACATACTGGCAGCCGGGGGCGGCGCCTACTTCGACGCCATCAACTTCCATTTCTACGAAGCGTTTACCTACAAGTGGGGCTCGGTTGCCAACAAGGGGAGGGCCATCCAGGACAAAGTGCGGGCGGCCACCGGCGTGACCAAGCCGCTGATGATCACCGAGTTGGGCACGCCCAGCGCCAAGCCAGCCGGGTCCACCGATCCGAACGTCTACTCGGAGGACGGCCAGGCGCGCTATGTGGTCAAGGGCCTGACTCAGGCGGTGGCGGCCGGCATTTACCCGGTGATCTGGTTCCAGGACCAGGATCGTCCATCGTCGTCGGGCGGCTACTCCTACGGTCTCCTTGATGGCAGTCTCAGGCCCAAGGCCGCCTTCGACGCCTACAAGACGCTGACGACGGAGCTGACCGACTTCACCTACGCTGGCCGTTATAGTGACGCCGCCGCCGGGACGGAGGGCTACGTTTTCAGTAAGGCCGGCGTGCAGCGCATCGTGGTCTGGCGCGGCGGATCGGGACAGCAGGCCTTCACCCTGGCGGCGCCGGGCAACCGCGTGCGCGTCGTCAGCAAAGGCGGCAACCAGACCCTGATCACTGATGGCGGCGCGGGCGACCTGGATGGGGCTGCCAATGGCAGGGTCGTCCTGACGCTCAGCAGCGATCCTCAAATCATCGAGCCAAACACTGCGGCCACGCCGACCGTCACCCAGGCCATCATCCTGCCAACGGGTTGGTCTTTGATGTCCTACCGGGTAAGCCAGGCTGATACCTCGCTTGCCGCTGTCCTGGGAAACATCAAGGGCGCCTACCAGCGTGTCATCGGCGCGGAGGGCGTCTATGACGCCTCTGTACCTGCCTCCTTCAATACGCTGCGCCGCCTTGTGCCAGGCGCCTCCTATTGGATTCTCACGACGAGCAATGCCACGCTCTCGCTGACGGGCGTACCGCTGCCGGCCTCCCAGCCCATCAACCTGACTTCGGGATGGAATTGGCTGGGCTACCTTCCGGGTGAACGGATGCCTGTGGCGCAGGCGCTGTCCTCCATCTCCGGGGCTTACCAACGCGTGATCGGCGACTCTGGGGTCTACGACAGCTCCGTACCGCCTTCCTTCAATACCCTCCGCGAGCTGCTGCCCGGTGACGGTTACCTGATCAACCTGAACCGGGCGGCGACCCTTGTTTACCCTGCGACGGGCAGCAGTGCTCAGGCGCTGAGTCAGGGACTTGCGGCGGCGGCTCCTGAGACGTCGCCGCAGTTGGAGTGCCTGGCACCCCCTGGGGATGCCGCCTTCACGATCCTGTGGGGGTATATCTCTCCAGGCGCACCGGCCAACACGACGCAGGTTGTGGCTTACAGCCCGCGCGGGGGGATTGTCGGCTGCTACAACGTGGATGTGGCCAACCAGTATGGCTTCATGCGCATCTATGGCAAGAGCACTACCTTCCCGCAGGGCATGCTCGCGAATGAGAAGGTGACGTTCAAGGTCAACGGCGTGGTTGCCAGCAGCCCCAACTTCCTCTGGACGGGCGACAGCGCCACGCACCAGGTTGATCTCACCCTCCCAGCAGCCCCCACTAATACGCCGACGCCAACGTTCACACCCGGACCGCCCCCCACGAACACGCCTACCCCCACGGCGACGAAGCCGGCCGGTACGTTGGTCTTTGAGGGCAAGGTGATTGACGACACGGGCGTCCCTGTCGTCGGCTACAACTACGTGCAGGTGTGGGGCTCCACCAGCTCTGTGGACAAGGGCACTTTTCTGCAGAACGTGGCGACGCTGGGGGACGGCACGTTCCGCTGGCAAGCGGCGGACGCCACGCGCTACAGCTACTACCATGTCCTTCTGTACCCTGCCCTGCCCGTTTGGCAGGCCTACGAGTTCGTGTCGGCACAGCCGGGCGCCGGAGGGCAGGTGGTGAGTGCGCAGTGGGTGCGCTACCCCATTCAGACGCTCGGCGATGGCACCTACAAAGGGACGATCTTTACGCTGCGTGCAGCGGCAGCCACGGTCACGGCCACGCCGACGGATACCCCGACGGCGACGCCTTCGCCGGAGGGAACGGCTACCCCGACGCCGACGGATACGCCGACGCTGGAAACGCCGGTCACGCCGGCCGACACCCCCACGGCGACGCCCACGCCGAGCGAAACGCCGACGCCGACGATCACACCGACCCGGACGCGGACGCCGACCCGCACGCCTACGCGGACGCCGACCCGCACGCCCACCATCACCAACACCCCTGTCCCAACGCTTGAGGTGCAGCTGGCGGCCACGGCGGACACCTATCTTGATCTTTTGAACTCCGCCCAGAATTATGGGAGCAGCGATCTCCTGCAGCTCCGTTACAACAGCTTTATTGGGCGCATCACGGCCAGTCTCTTGCGCTTCGATCTCTCCAGCCTGCCGCCCGGGTCGACGATCCAGAGCGCACAGCTCAATGTGTTCACCGTGAACCGCGACGCCGCCCAGCCGATGGCGGCGAGTGTCTATCGCCTGCTGCGGCCGTGGAGCGAGAGCGAGGCCAACGCCATGGTGGCCAGCGTCGGTCAGAACTGGTCCGGCCCCATGGCCTCGGGACCGGGGGACCGTGCGACAACGCCTTTGGCCACGGTCGACATGCCGGCCAGCGGCTGGACGACCATCGATGTGACGTCCCTGGCCATCGACTGGTACAGCAACAGCGCCGACAACAACGGCGTCGTCATCGACGGCGCCAGCACGGGTTCGGTGCTCTATAACCTGGCCTCGCGCGAGAACCTTGATACGAGCCGGCAGCCCTACTTGTGGGTCTTGTACGCGCCGCCCCTGGCGACGCCGACGCCCACGGCGACGCCAACGCCGACGCCCACGCCAACGCCGACGCCCACGGCGACGCCAACGCCGACACCCACGACAACGCCCACACCCACGGCGACGCCAACGCCGACGCCCACCCGTACGCCGACCAATACCCCGACGCCGACGAATACGCCGACGCCGACACCGACGACTACGCCCACAGCCACGCCGACGAACACGCCGACGCCGACGAACACGCCGACGCCGACACCGACGAATACGCCCACAGCCACGCCGACGAACACGCCGACGCCGACACGCACGCCGACGCCGACGAATACGCCCACGGCCACAGCGACGCCAACGAACACGCCGACGAATACGCCAACACGCACGGCAACGCCGACGAATACCCCCACGGCGACGCCGACGAATACGCCCACGGCGACGCCGACGCCGACGAATACGCCGACGAGTACGCCGACGCCCACGCCGACGGCCACGCCAACCGCGACCCCGACGCCAACACCCACGGCCACGCCCACCCATACGCCCACCCTGACGCCGACGCCAACGAACACGCCGACGCCGACAAATACGCCGACGCCAACCTCCACACCCACGGCCACGGCGACGCCGACGAATACGCCAACGCCGACACGCACGCCGACGCCGACGAATACGCCGACGCCGACGAACACTCCGACGCGCACGCCGACGCCGACGCCGACGGCCACCCCTATTCCGACGACGGAAGCGGGTTTGGCGCCGGTGGCAGACACCTTTATCAGCAACTGGACGCCGAATGACAACTTCGGCGCCAACAATGTGCTCTGGCTGCGTTCTGAGCAGGTGACGGCGGCCTTGCTCCGTTTCGACCTGTCTGGTGTTCCGGCCGGTTCTGTGATCAGGGATGCCCAGTTGGGGCTCTACGTGCAGGGTTCGACGAACGGGTTGCCGCTCAGCGTGGCGGCCTACGGTTTGCAGAGGGCATGGACCGAGCTTGGGGCTACGAACGTCCTGGCGGCGCCCGGCCAGGCCTGGGGCGCCTCCCACGCTGCCGCCCCCAGCGATCGCAACCAGACGGCAACCTCAACCGCCGCTCTGCCCGCCTCCGGTTTCGTGACGTTGGACGTGACGTCGCTGGCCCAGGACTGGTATCGCAACCCGACGCGCAACTACGGTGTGCTCGTGGAAAGCACGACCAGCGGCGGCAGCGTCCAGTACACAGTGGGGTCGCGCGAGTGGCCGGTCGCCGGCCAGCGGCCCGTGCTTTTCCTGCGCTACGAGGCGCCGACGCCGACGCCGACGCCGACGGCCACGCCCACGCCCACGCGGACGCCGACGGCCACGGCGACGCCGACGCGCACGCCGACGCCGACAAACACACCCACCGCCACCCCGACGCCGACGCCGACGCGCACGCCGACGCCGACAAACACACCCACCGCCACCCCGACGGCGACGCCGACGAACACACCGACGCGCACGGCGACGCCGACAAACACACCCACCGCCACCCCGACGGCGACGCCGACGAACACACCGACGCGCACGCCGACGCCGACAAACACACCCACCAACACGCCGACGGCGACGCCGACGAACACGCCGACGCTGACACCTACTCCCACCGCGACGCCGACTCGTACGCCGACCAGTACGCCAACCCATACGCCCACGGCGACGCCGACAGCGACCCCTACCCATACGCCGACCCCGACTCCGACTCCAACCCACACACCCACGGCCACCCCCACGGCGACGGCGACGCCCACCCGCACGCCGACCAATACGCCGACGCCGACGAGTACGCCTACGGCGACGCCTACGGCGACGCCCACACCGACGGCGACGAACACGCCCACCCCCACGAGGACGCCCACGGCCACGCCGACGGCGACGCCCACACCGACGGCGACGCCCACACCGACGGCGACGAACACGCCCACCCCCACGAGGACGCCCACGGCCACGCCTACAGCTACGCGCACGCCGACGCCGACCAATACGCCGACGCCGACCAATACGCCGACGCCAACGAACACACCGACAGCGACTCCCACCCCCATACCCACGGTGGCCATGACGCTGACCCCTGCGGCCGACACCTATATGAGCCAATGGTCGCCCACCAGCAACTTTGGCGCTGACAACGTTCTGAACACACGGCCGGACGGCGTCATGTCGGTGCTCGTGCGCTTCGATCTGACGGCGCTGCCTGCGAATGCGACGGTGACACGGGCCGAGTTCTCCTTCTACACGACGACGCGGACCAATGAACAGCCGCTCAATGCGCGCTTGTTCAAGATGCTCCGTCCCTGGGCCGAGCGCCAGGCGACCTACCAACTGGCGGCGACAGGAAGTCCGTGGCAGCAGCCTCTGGCCTCTGGTCCTGCCGATCGCGAGCAGCAGCCCTTTGGGGCGGTGCCCCTGCCGGCCAGCGGCTGGACCACGGTGGATGTGACTTCCCTGGTCACCGGTTGGCACTTGAACGACGAGCAGAACTACGGCATCGTCATCGACGGCGTCGGCGACAACCCGGTGCAGTACACCCTCGCCTCGCGCGAGTCGACGCCCCCGGTCTACCGGCCGGTGCTGGTGGTTTGGTACCACGTCCCGACGCCGACGCCAACGCCCACGTCTACGGCGACCCCGACGGCGACCCCGACGGCGACGGTGACCCCCACCGCCACGCGCACCCCGACGGCGACCCCGACGGCGACCCCGACTAACACGCCCACGCGCACGCCCACGCCGACAAACACCCCGACCCCAACGGCGACCCCGACGGCGACGCCGACGCCCACCCCGACGGCGACGAGCACGGCGACGCCGACAAGCACGCCGACCGCGACGCCGACGAACACGGCGACGCCGACGGCGACCCCGACGAATACACCCACGCCGACGCCTACCCCGACCGCGACGCCGACCGCGACGCCGACGAGCACGGCGACGCCGACCGCGACCCCGACGAATACACCCACGCCGACGCCTACCCCGACCGCCACGCCGACGAACACGCCGACGAGCACGGCGACGCCGACGGCGACCCCGACCGCCACACCCACGCGGACGTCTACCCCGACCGCCACACCGACAAACACGCCGACGAGCACGTTGACGCCAACCGCGACCCCAACGCTTACGTCGACGCCGACCGCCACGCCGACGGCGACACCCACGAGCACGCCGACGGCGACACCCACGAGTACACCCACGGCAACGCCCACGGCAACGCCCACGCCCACGAATACGCCCACGAATACGCCGACGGCCACGAACACGCCGACACCGACGGCCACCCCCACCCCCCTGCCCACGGTCGTGATCACGACGACGCCAGCGGCCGACACCTATCTGTCTTCGGCGTTGCTGAACGACAACTTCGGCGGCAGCAGCATCCTGCTGCTGCAGTCGGGCGGGCGCACCGTCCTGCTCTTCCGCTTCGATCTCTCGGCGCTGCCGCCGGGCGCGACCCTGCTCGAGGCCGATCTCAATCTGTTCACGATCGACCGTGCGCAGGCGCTTCCGCTGACCGGCAACCTCTACCGCCTGCGGCGGCCCTGGAACGAGAACGAGGCCACAGGCGCCCTGGCGAGCACCGGGCAGAGATGGCAGACCCTGATGGCGGCGGGAGCGGCCGACCGTGAGCAGACGCCCTTTGCCACCACGCCCCTCGCCGACAGCGGCTGGACCACCGTCGACATCACCACCGCGGCCCAAGGCTGGTTCGCCGACCCTGCCTCCAACTTCGGGCTGTTGATGGACGGCCAGAGCACTGCTTCCATCCAGTACAGCCTGACCGGGCGCCATTGGTCGCTGGACCCCAGCTTGCGGCCCTACCTGCGGCTGCAGTACCGGGTGCCTGCGCCCACGCCCACCCCGACCCCAACGGTCACACTGACGCCGACCGCCACGCCCACGGCGACGCCGACGCGGACGCCCACGGTGACGCCGACGCCGACGAACACGGCGACACCCACTCCGACGGCCACGGCGACTTTGGTCCCCACGGCCACCTCCACGCCGACGGCCACCTCTGCGCCGACCGCGACGGCGACGGCCACAGCCACCTTGGCGCCGACCTTCACGCCGACGGCGACGGCATCGCCGGAGCCTTCGACCTACGGCCTATGGATGCCGCTGCTTCTGTTTAAGCTGCCGTACGTCGTGACGCCCACACCTACGGCGACGCCGGTCGCCAGCGCCACGCCGACATCTACGCCGACCGTCCCGGCTACTTCCACGCCGACGCCGGTCCCCACCTCAACGCCAACGGCCGCGCCTGTGGACACGGCCACCCCGACGGCGACCCTGGCGGCGACGGCCACGCCCACGCCGGTGGTGACGCCTTCATCTACGCCGACGCCGACCCGCACCGCGACGGCGACGCAGCCGGCGACGGGCACGCCCACACCGACCCGCACGGCGACCGCCACCCGCGTGGCGACCTTGACGCCGACCGCCACATCCACGCCCACACCGACGCGAACGCCGACACCCACCGCCACGCCTACGCCTGCCGGCCTGGTCCTGAGCGGAACCCTGCTGGAACAGGGCGGCAGCCCACTCGTTGGCTACAACTACGTCCAGGTCTGGGGGTCGGATGATCCCACCACGCGCGGCAACTTCCTGCAGAACGTGGCGACCACGGAGGGTGGCAGCTTCACCTGGCAGGCGCCGGAAGGAACGCTGTACGCTTACTATCACCTGTACCTGGAGCCTGCGGTCGATCCCTGGCAGCTCTACCTGTTTGTCTCGGCTGATCCCGGGCCGGGCGGCGAGCGGGTGAACGACCAGTGGATCCGCTATCCGATCGGGACGCTGGGCGGCGGCACTTACGGCGGCAGCGTCTTCACGCTGCGCTATGCCACACCCACGCCGACGGCGACGCCGACGCGGACGCCGACCCGCACCCCGACGCGGACGCCCACGCCGACACCGACGGCGACTTCTACCCCCACGCCGACCCGCACGCCGACCTGGACGCCCACGCCCACTTGGACGCCGACACCGACCCACACACCAACTCCCACACCCACGCGGACACCGACATTGACGCCGACGGACACGCCGACGCCCGTGCCGACGGATACACCGACGCTGGTACCGACGGACACGCCAACACCGGTGATGCCGCCGCGTCTCATCGTTCCGGACGACCAGCCTGCGGCGCCGGCGCTGAGTCCTGACGCCCTGCCCTACCGCACCTACATGCCCCTCTTCCTCCGCGTCAATGCCACGCGGACCATCTCCCTGCGGCCTGCCGCCGGGGACCTCCCGGCGCTGAGCTGGCTGCCGGCGCCCGTGTCCATGCTGCTGCCGCCCCTGTTCGTCCAGCGCAGCCTGTGGCCGCGGCTTGATTAGCGGCCTGCCGCCAACCCCCTTACCCCGTCTTCTGCGCGGCGAACCGCAGCCCCTGGCGCCCGCCTGAGCGCCCGGTCCTGCGGTTCGCCCGCGTTTACACCCTCGCACCTCACCCTCATGACTGCTGACACCGTCCGCCTCACCAGCCTGGCCGCCTGCGCCGGCTGAGCGAGCAAGCTGGCCGCCGAGGCCCTGGCGCAGGTTCTGCGTCCTATCCAGGAAACCTATAGTGATTACCAGGACGACAACCTGCTGGTGGGTCTGGAGGTTGCGGACGATGCTGCCGTCTACCGGTTGAGCGACAACCTGGCTATTGTCGTCACGCTCGATTTCTTCACGCCCATTGTCGACGATCCCTACGCCTACGGCGCCATCGCCGCCGCCAACAGCCTCAGCGACATCTACGCCATGGGGGCCAGGCCGCTGCTGGCGTTGAACGTGGCGGCGCTGCCCAAGACGCTGCCTCTCGAGGTGTCCAGCGCCATCCTGCGCGGCGGCGCCGAGAAAGCCCGCGAGGCGGGGATCGCCATCGCCGGCGGGCACAGCGTCCAGGATGCGGAGCCGAAATACGGCCTGGTGGTGTTGGGGGCCATCGACCCCAGGCGCCTGACCCGCAAGGGCGGGGCGCAGCCGGGCGACAGGCTTCTGCTGAGCAAGCCGCTGGGGGCGGGGGTGGTGACGACGGCCCTGAAACGCGATCTGGCGACGCCGGAAGAGCTGGAGACGGCGACGCAGAGCATGCTCCGGCTCAACAACGTGGCGGCGGACATCGCCCAGGCCTGCGGCGCCCATGCCGTGACCGATATCACGGGTTTCAGCCTGTTGGGGCACGGGTGGGAGATGGTCGCCCGCGGCAGCGCCGGGCTGCGTCTGTCTTACGGGAAGCTGCCCTGGCTGCCGGGCGCCGAACGGCTGGGCGCTGACTGGGTGTATCCTGGCGGCAGCCATGACAACCGGGCCTACTATGGCCCGCACGTGCGCTTTGATCCGGCGATCGCCGAGTGGCAGCAGGTTCTCTGCTTCAGCCCGGAGACTTCGGGCGGCCTGCTGATGGCGGTGGCTCCTGACCAGGCCGGCCCCGCCTGCCATTCGGCGGCAGCCCGCGGCCTGGGGCTGTGGGAGATCGGGGAAGTCTTCGCGGGCAGCGGCATCGAGGTGGATCCGTAGCAGGAGGGGCGGCCGGGCGCCCGCACCTGCCCGCGCAGCCCTGCGCCCCTCTGGTAAGCCGGACCATGAGCAAGCACAAGCAGCAAAGTTGGACGCTCGTCGTCGCCATCCTGCTGGTCCTCCTGGCGCCGCTGGGCGGCGCCTTGGCCGGACCCAGGCCGGCTCCCTCCGGGCCGGCGGCGCCAGACGCCGCCGCCCAGGCGGCGATGGGCATGTGGCTGCTGTGGCCGGATGACGGCGGCTCCGGCCCGACGGTGCGCGGCGCCGGCGCCACCTGGACGCGGGTGGGAGTCAGTTGGGCAGGTACGGAGACCAGCCCGGGTGTTTACCAGTGGACCAGCGCCGACAAACGTGTCAGCACTGCGATCGGGCAGGGCTACAAGGTGGTGTTGACGGTGATGAGCAACCCGACCTGGGCGGCGGCCACGTCCTGCGGACCTCTGTATCCCCAGCACGTGGCGACCTATGCCAACTTCATGAAAGAAGTGGTGGCGCGCTACAGCGCGGCGCCGTACAACTTACGCTATTTCGAGTTGGGAAATGAGCCTGACAACGCCGATGCCGCCGGCCACGCCTGGATAGGAGGCTGTTGGGGCAAAGGGCCGGGGCAGGCAGCGGGCGCCGGCGGCGACAAGTACGCCGCCCTGCTTAAGTCCGCTTACCCGGCCATGAAGGCCGCCAATCCGAACGCCCTGGTGGCGATCGGCGGGCTTGCCTATGACGCCTGGGTGGACGAAGGAGGTCCCTTCGACCGCTACTTCCTTGACGATTTCCTGGCGGCCGGGGGCGGCAACTACATCGACGTGATCAACTTCCACTTCTACGAGGCTTTTTCGTACAAATGGGGTTGGGTGGTCGGCAAAGAGCAGGATCTGCAGCGCAAGGTGCGGGCGGCGACGGGCAAGACAAAGCCCATCATGCTCACGGAGCTGGGATCGCCCAGCACCAAGCCCGCCGGTTCGGGAGATCCTTCCGTGTACAGCGAGGACCTGCAGGCGCGGTACGTGATCAAGGGCTTCACGCACAGCCTTGCCGGCGGTATCTATCCGATCCTGTGGTTCCAGGGCGTGGACCGCCCGAGCTCTTCAGACGGCTATGCTTACGGCCTGCTGCGGTCGAATCTGACGCCGAAGCCCGGTTTCACGGCCTATCGCACCTTTGTCACCGAGCTGGGTGACGCCAGCCTCGCCGCCGAGGTGACCAACGTCGGCAAGGACATCGAGGCCTATCGCTTTGCGGCGGGGACCAAGGCCAAGACCGTGATCTGGCGGGAAACGGAAACGCCCCTGGTGGTGGCGTTCCCTGTGGGTTCGGCGGGCGGCTCGCTTCGTTACGTCAACAAGTTGGGCGCTGCGACCGTGGTGGCGGATGGCGGCAGCGGTGACCAGGATGGCGCCCGTGATGGCTCCGTGAGCCTCGCCATCGGCCCTGACCCGCTGATTGTGGAGGGCATCCCTGCGACTGCGCCCACGGCCACGCCGACCCCCAGCCGCACCCCGACACCCACGCGCACACCCACACGCACGCCCACGCTGGCGGCCACAGCCACGCCGACCCCGACGCCCTCCCACACGGCGACGGCGACGGCAACGCCGACGCCCTCCCCCACGGTGACCGCCAGCGCGACGCCGACACCGACCGGCACGTCCACAGACACGCCCACGCCGACGGCAACGGCCACCGAGACGCCGACGGAGACGCCGACAGACACCCCGACACCGACCGGCACGCCTACGGACACGCCCACATCAACGGCAACGGCCACCGAGACGCCGACGGAAACGCCGACGCCTACGGCCACGGCAACCGATACCCCGACCGCAACACTCTCGCCCACCCCGACCGTCACCGAAACGCCGTCGCCGACGCCCACCGAGACGCCGTCGCCGACGCCCACCGAGACGCCGTCGCCGACGCCCACCGAGACGCCGTCGCCCCTGCGTGTCTTCCTCCCCCTCTTTCTACGCTAAGAAGAACTGCTCAGCGAATGAGATAGTTCAGGTCGCTGGCCATGCCTTCGGGGGTGCTGTCGGTCAGCCAGACCAGGCGTGTGCGGCCCTCCGGGTCGACAAGCGTCACCGACGCGGTGTGATCCATCAGGTAGCCGCTGGCGCCCTCGACATCCTGCTTGGCGAAGTAGATGCCAAAGGGGGTGGCGGCCTGGGTCACCTGGTCCACGGTCCCGGTCAGCCCCAGGAAGCTGGGATTGAAGGCGCCCAGGTAGGTGGCAAGGCGTTCGGGGGTATCACGTTCGGGGTCCACGGAGACCATGAGGACCTGGACGTCTTTGGCCTTGTCTCCGATCTGGTTCAGGGCAGCATTGATCCGGGCAAGGGTCGTAGGGCAGACATCGGGGCAGAAGGTGTAGCCGAAGTAGAGAACGACCCACTTGCCGCGGAAATCACTCAGGCTCGCCGGTTGGCCCGTGGAAGCGGTCAGGGTGAAGTCGGCGGCCGGCTTGTCGGTCTGGAGCACCACGCCCTGGAAGGAATGGGGGCGCAGGCGTCCGGCGACCAGGACAGCCACCACGGCGACCACGAGCACGGCGGCGGCGGCAATGAGAATACGTTTGTCGATCTTCATAACAGGCCTATCGCAGAGAACAGGGTGAATGTGCGCGGCGCCGCCCGCATTTCAGGGTGCGTAGCAGAGAAAGAGATGGGCAGCCTCATAGCCCAGGCGTCCCACCCCCACGCTGTTCCTGACCTCTTCCCCCAGCACGTTCAGGTGGCGCAGGATGTTGTTGGCGTCAGGCGTGGAGCTGCGGCTGCTGTAGACGGCGCGCACGATGCCCAACCCGTCCACCAGCACCAGGGTGGGGCTGTAGGCGAAGCCCTCCGGCTTGGACTCATAGTAGACGCCGAAGCCGGCCCCGATGACCGACTTCAAGCGGCTGGGCTCGCCGGTGAGGAAGCGCCAGCGTCCGGGGTCGGCGCCGAGCGTTTGGGCGTAGGCGGCCAACTTCTGGGGGGTGTCGTGTTCGGGGTCGAAGGAGATGGTGACCAGCGACACCGGCACGCCGCCGGTGTCGGCCTCTCCCAGCCGCTGGTAGACCTCCTGCATGATGGCGTCGGTCGAGCGGCAGGTGGGCGGCTGGCAGCCGGTGTAGGTGAAGTTGTAGAGGACGAACTTGCCCCGCAAGTCCTCATTGGTGAGGACCTGGTTGTTCTGGTCCCGCAGGGCGAAGCCGGGCGCCAGGCGCATGCGCGGGAGGACGCGGATGGGCTTGAAGATGGCGAAGGCGAGCATCCCGATCACCAGCAGCCCCAGGAGACCGAGGACCATACCGTGCCATCGCTTCCACCGAAATGCCGGCAGGAGCGGCGCCTCTAACGTGCTCATAGCACCGAATGATACAGGCTGGCGCCGCTGCCCTACAAACGAGCGCTGTGAAAGAATTCGCGAAGAAAGGCTTCCTCGAGGGCCACGGTTTCCTCCGGCGTGCCTGACAGCGGCGCCGTGACCTTGAACAGCACCGCCCCATCTTCGGCCTGGCGGAGCGAGTTGGGGTAGAGGAAGGTATACAGGATGACGTGTTCCCAGGGGGCTTTGCGGGCATCCACGCGCAGCATGTACAGGCTGCCTTCGTCCAGCGCTACGGGCTGGGAGGTGACATCGGTCTGCCAGCCGTCGGCCGTGTAGCAGATCTGGGGGGAATGGAACGATTTCGTCTGGCGGCTCCCGATCAGGCTGAGCCAGACGTACTTGCCATCGGGGCGGGTGTAGCGGCGGTAGACGTACTGCTCAGGCTCCAGGAGGATGGCCACCTCGACGTTGGTCTGGGGAATGTCGGCGCCTTGCCAGTCGCCCACCTGCAGGGGCAGCGCCTTGAGATCGGCGTTGAGGGTGAAGTCATAGCGCGCCTCGACTGTCCGCTCCCGGTTCGTGCTGCGCCAACGGTCGATGTCGGCGACCAACCGATGGCCGGCGCCATCCGGCGCCGGCCACAGGTCGCGGCCGTAGAGGGCGATGACCACCGCCAGGGCCAGCGTGAACACCGCCAGGATCACAAGAGGTCGCTGCGTATCTCCCGGCAGCCGAGCAGCCGGGCGAACAGTACCAGACATAGAAAGGCGACCAGGAAGAAGACGATACCGGAGTCGTTATGGTAGTAGGTGAACCCCGCCTCAGCCCCCCAGCGGTTGGCCACCCACAGCAGCGAGGTCACGCGCAGCGTGTTGCCGAGAATGGCGATGGGAATGGCGGAAAGCGCCAGGAGCAGCTTGCGGGACCACGACCCTTCGACGACGTAGACGAACACGGCGACAAGGGTGACCAGGGCGACGATGGAGCGCAGGCCAGAGCACTGCGCGCCCACGACCAGGTTGGCGTTGGGCAGGGTGACGGCGGTGCCGTTGACAATGACGTCGAAACCGAGCGCCTGCAGCGCCCGGGTGGAGACCTGGCCCGTGAACATGGACAGGGGCAGACTGCTGGCCTCGACGAAAGGCAGGGGCACCATGAAGATGAGGAAGACCAGGGGGAAGGCCAGCCGCCGCAGCGCCGCCTGGCCCAGGAAGTACCAGGTCAGCCCGGCAAAAAGGGCGATCATGCCCAGCGACGCCACAAACAGGGCGCGTTGGGCGAGTGCAGCCAGGTAGACCAGCAGGGCGGCCACGACCAGGAACAGGCCCAGGTAGCTGGGGCGGCGCTGCACCCGCGGCAGCAGACGCCAGGCAAAGAAGGCCGACACGATGGGCACCAGCACGCCGTGCGAGTAGTAGTCGTTGCTCCACCACTCGTGGGCCAGCCAGTTCAGGGCCGGCAGCAAGACCAGCAGGCCCACCAGGCCCACGAGGGCGTACAGAAGCGTATGGGAACGGCGAAGCGGCGAGAACATAGGAGGACGCAACCGGCCCGCAGCCGCCTACATCACGTCAAGCACTTCCAACCAGGAGCCTGCGTTGGCCTGCTCGACGGCGGTCTTGCCGCCAAGGATGACAACCTGGCCCGCCGAGGCAAAGGGCGCCAGGACCTGGCCAAAGGCGCGGAAATCAGCCGCGGTGGCGCCAAGGACTTCCGCGCGCACCTGCTGGCGATAGGCATCGGTCTCGCCCAGCAGGTAGCGCTGAAGAGACACAAAGCCCTTGGCATCGGGAAGCAGGTAGCTGTCGAGGGCGCCGATGACGCCGATGATGGCGCGGGTGATCTCTTCTTCGCCCAGGCTGAGGTTGGCCAGGTAGGCAGCTATCTGGTCATAGACTTCCAGCGTGGGCATGAGATTGGGGTCCCGGTAGGAAGCAAGATTCAGGACGCCGGACCGATGGTCGAAGCGGCAGAAGACGCCGTAGGCGCCGCCCTGCAGCCGGACGCGTTCCCACAGGTAGGCGGTGCTCAGGTGGCGCGTGATGACGAGGATCGAGCCGTTGGGCTTGTAACCGAGGTCGAACAGGTTGGCGCCTTTGCCGACGTAGTTCACCTGGGCGGGGAGCGTCAGACCCTCATGCCGGGGCAGGGCGGCCGGCGTCCATGAGGTGCTCACGACCGGCGCCGAGGGCAGGACGTCGAGCAGAGCGGTGAGCTGCGGCTGCACGGCCTTCCAGTTGGCTTCATCCAGGGTGACGTTGACGAGCATGCCATTGCGGTTCAGGAGCCGCGTGCGGATCGATTCCAGGCGCGCCAGCACGGCGGGCCAGTCCTGGTCGATCTCCGTTGCCAAGCGCCGCAAGAACTGGAGGAAGCTGACGCCGCCGATCTGTTCGCCGGCCCAGCCTGCCTCGGTGAAGTGGGCATCGAGCCGGGAAATGACCACGGTGTGCCCGCCTGGCACCAGCCCTGCCTCGACAGTGGCCTTCTGCTCCAGAACGATCTGGCGGAAGCGCTCCCGGTTGTCGAAGTGGGCGGTGCGCAGAACATCGGCGAGGATGGACAGCAGGTCGCCGGCCTGGCCAGCCATGGCCTTGCCGCGCAGGAAGAGCCAGGCCTGTGACCGGGCTTGCTGGCGCGGCGTGGAGCTCAACACCTGGTGAATGATGCCGCCGGTCTTGCTGCCGATGCGCTGCGACAGGCTGACGAAGTCCTCCTCGTCGGTGCCCATCTCCAGCAGGGCGCGGCCAAACAGATGCGCATAGGGAAGGTCGGCGGCGTCAAGGCTGTGCAGGTCGAAGGCGAGGTCAAGGTAGAGAATGCCGTTGGTAAAGAGGTCGTGATAGAAGATGGGGGCGCCGAGGTGCTCCATCTCGACGAGTGGTATCTTGCGGCTCTGCCGGTCCAGGTCGGCCAGCGCCAGCCGCGGCAGGGTGGCCAATGCCTCCGGCGAGTCCGGCGCCTCCTGCTGGCGGCGCATCTCCTCGTTGGCGGCCTGGAGCGCGGCCAGGTCTTCGGCGGCCATCGTCGCGCGCACGGCGGCCAGGCGCTGCGCCTCCTCTTCGTCCTGTCGTTCCTGGAACTGCATGTCCGGTTCCAGGACGACGGTGGCGCGATGCGGGTTGGCGACGAAGTAGCGCTGGATCAAGTCCTCAAAGTAGTGCTCGCCGCGCTCCAGCCGGGCCTTGAGCATGTTCAGGGGTTGCTCGAAGGCCAGGGACAGGAGAGGGTCGGCGTCGTAGGTCCAGGTGGTGAGGGCGGCCAGGAAAAGCGCCAGGCCGCGCGGAAAACCGCCGGTATTGCGCTCACGCAGTTGGAACTCGGCGGTGTTGAGGGAGGCTTCGATCTGCCGCGGCTCAATGCCTTCGCTGGCGAGCCGCTTCAGAGTATCCAGGATCAGCGCCTCGACATCGGCGGTGCGGGCGCGGTCCACACCCCTGAGGCCGGTGGAGAATCCGATCTGGCGGAAATCGGCCAGAAGCCCCTGTCCTGCCAGGTCCTCGCCCAAGCCGGAATCGATCAGGGCCTTGCGCAGGGGAGCGGCAGGCGTGCCGATCAGGATGTGGGTCAGGATGTCCAGCCCGAGGACGGTTTCGGGATCGGTGCTTTCCTCAAGCACCCAGTTGACCGTGACATACGACTTGCCATCGGCGCCGGCGTTGTAGGGTTGCACGGTCTGTCGGGGTTGGTCGAAGGGGGCCTGCAGAGCGATGGACGAATCCACTTCGAGCCGGTCGAAGGCCTGCAGCCATGCATCCATCCGCCGCAGGCGCTCACCGGCGGGGTCGTCGCCGTAGAAAAAGATGCGGGCATTGGAGGGATGATAGTAACTGCGATGAAAGGCCACGAACTGCTCGTAGGTCAGGTCGGGAATGCATCGGGGGTCGCCGCCGCTGTTCAGACCGTAGATGCTCTCGGGAAACAGGGCTGTGACCACGGCCTGATCGAGGACGTCGTCGGGGTTGGCCAGCGCGCCCTTCATCTCGTTGAACACCACGCCGGAGTAGATGAGCTGGTCGTTCTCTTCGTCGAACTCGTAGTGCCAGCCTTCCTGGCCGAACTTCGAGCGTTCGAGCAAGGGATAGCCGACGGCGTCGAGATAGACCTCGATCAGGTTGTAGAAATCCTGCAGATTCTGGCTGGCGAGGGGGTATACCGTGCGGTCCGGGAAGGTGAAGGCGTTAAGAAAGGTCGCCAGGGAACCCTGCAGGAGGGACACGAAAGGGTCCTTGACGCGGTATTTGCGCGAGCCGCCCAGCACCGTATGTTCAAGGATGTGGGCGATGCCGGTCGAGTCCGCAGGCGGGGTGCGGAAGGCAATGCCGAAGCACTTGTTCTCATCTTCGTTTTCGAGCGACAGGAGTTCAGCGCCCGTGCGGGCATGGCGGTAGAGACGCGCCAGGCTGTTGAGTTCGGGGATGGCCTGCTCGCGAATGAGCTCAAAACCATGGCTGAGAGTCATATTTGTCTCCGCGTGGTGGGGTTGGCGGCGACTGCCGCCCTGGTCCGGGCATTATAGCATCACTGCCGCAGGCGCGGCGGAGCGCCGGGTGTTTGCGTGTTCGTGGGCGGCATGCTATCGTGATTTTTCGTTGCTGTCGATCTTCGATCCGAACACTCCGATCTGCTGACGCCATGACCATGACCGAAACCGCTTTTGCGCAAACTGCTTGGAGCCTGACCGACCTCTTTCCCGGTCCCAACAGCGATGAACTCCAGGCAGCGTTTGCCGGGCTCGGCGAACGCGTGACCGCGTTCGAGAGCAGCCGCGAACAGCTCTCGCCCACGCTTGACCCGGCGGTCTTTCGCAGCCTGATCCGCGAGCTGGAGGCCATCGAGAAGGCCGCCAATCGCCTCTACGGCTTTGCGGGATTGCTCTTTGCCGCCAATACGCAGGACCAGGTGGCGCAGACGCTGCGCGCCCGCGTCCAGCAGTTCATGGCGGAGCTGACGAACCGCACCCTTTTCTTCAGCCTGTGGTGGAAGGGTCTTGACGATGCGGAAGCTGCCCGGCTGATGGTGGACAGCGGGGACTACCACTACTGGCTGGAGGAGATGCGGCACTTCAAGCCGCATACGCTGTCTGAAGCGGAAGAGAAGATCGTCAACATCAAGGATGTGACCGGATCGAACGCGCTGCAGACCCTCTATGATGCGATCACCAGCCGTTACAGCTTTCACCTGGAAGTGGACGGAGAGCCCCGCGACCTGACACGCGGGGAGCTCAATGCCTTTCGCTACAGCCCTGATGCAGGTCTGCGGGAGGCCGCCTACAGCGAAGAACACCGTGTTTATGGGCAGGACGGACCGCTTCTCGGCCAGATCTACCAGGCGCTGGTGCGGGATTGGCGCAACGAGCAGGTGGCCCTGCGCGGTTTCGCCACGCCGCTGGCAGCCCGCAACCTGCGCAATGACATACCTGACGATGTAGTCGACACGCTGCTGGAGGTCGCGCAGGCCAATGCCCCGGTCTTCCAGCGTTTCTTCCGGCTCAAGGCCCGCCTGCTGGGCCAGGAAAGCCTGCGGCGCTACGACATGTATGCCCCGGTGGTGCAGACGAGCGCCAAGCGCTATGCCTTCGATGAGGCGGTGCAGATGGTGCTGGACGCGTTTGCCGAATTCGATCCGAAGGTGGCCGAACTGACCAGTGATGTGTTTGCGGCAGGCCATGTCGACAGCGAGGTGCGGAAGGGCAAGCGCGGCGGGGCTTTCTGCTGGACGGTGGATCCTGACCTGGCGCCCTGGGTTCTGCTCAACTACCAGGGACAGGCGCGGGATGTCTCGACGATTGCCCATGAGATGGGGCATGCCGTTCACGCCCTGCTTGCTTCTCACCACAGCCTCTTCACCTTCCATTCTTCTTTGCCCCTGGCGGAGACGGCATCCACGTTTGGCGAGATGCTGCTGGTCGACCGGCTGCTGAGCGGCGACATCGATCCGCCACTGCGCCAGGAGATCCTGTTCCAGCGCCTGGATGACGCCTACGCCACGATCATGCGCCAGTCCTTTTTTGCCCTCTTCGAGCGGGAAGCGCATGAGCTGGTCCACCAGGGCGCGTCGGCGGATGACATTGCCGCGGCCTACCTGGCGAACCTGCGCCGGCAGTTCGGCGACGCCATCGATGTGGCGGAGGAATTCCGGTGGGAGTGGGTGTCCATCCCCCACATCTTCCATACGCCCTTCTATGTGTACGCCTATGCCTTTGGCCAGCTTCTGGTGTTGGCCCTGTACCAGCAGTACAAAGCGGAAGGCGCGGCTTTCAAACCAAGGTATCTGAGCATCCTGGCTGCGGGCGGTTCTGACGCACCCGTGCGCATTCTGGAGGCCGCGGGCATCGACATCCACAGCCGCGCCTTCTGGCAGGGCGGCTTTGACATCGTTGCCGAGATGGTGGCGCAGCTTGAGGCGCTCAGCATAGACTAAGTTTGTGGAGGCAGGACCTATGGAAGTGCGGCTGCTGACATGCGCTCGCATCCCCACCGATGCCGGTGAATGCAGATTGTGCCTGTATGCCAACAGCGACGATGACAAAGAGCACCTGGCGATTGTGTGGGGAGATGTCAAAGATCAGGAGCAGGTGCTGGTTCGGGTGCACTCGGAGTGTTTCACAGGGGATGTCCTTGGCTCGAGGCGCTGTGATTGCGGTCCGCAACTGCAGCAAGCGATGGCCCTCATCGCTGCTGAAGGAAGAGGCGCCCTGGTCTATCTGCGCCAGGAGGGACGGGGCATTGGCCTGTTGAACAAGCTAAGGGCCTACAACCTACAGGATGAAGGCTATGACACGGTGGATGCCAACCTAGTGCTGGGCCATCAGGCTGATGAACGGGATTACAGCGTCGCCGCGCATATTCTCGATGACCTGGGTATTCGCTCGGTGCGGCTGCTGACCAACAATCCGCACAAGATCGTGCGCCTGCGCGAACTGGGCACGGAGGTGGCGGAGCGGGTGCCGCTGGCCATCATTCCCACGGCAGAGAATGCTCGTTATCTGCGCACCAAGGCCGAGCGCCTCAATCACCTGCTGGATACAATCGAGAGCCCGCCACATGATGGCGATTGAGCCGTTCTTGGCGGGGCTGGCCGCAGCAGGGCCGCTGGAGAAGCGTCCCGTGGTGACGATCAGTTATGCGCAGAGTCTGGATGGGAGCATTGCCCTGCACCGTGGGAAAGCCATGGCGCTTAGCGGTCCGTCGTCACTGGCGCTGACGCACCGCCTGCGAGCGGCACACGACGCCGTCCTCGTGGGCATCGGCACGGTGGTGGCAGATAACCCGCGTCTGACCACGCGCCTGGTGAAGGGCAGCGACGCCCGACCTGTCGTGATCGACACCCATCTGCGCTTTCCAGTGGGCGCGGCGCTGATGGAACACCCTCTCCGGCCCTGGATTGCCACAGGCCCGGAGGTCAACAGCGTCAAGCGTATGGCGCTAGAAGACAGTGGCGCCCTGGTGCTCAGGATGCCCTACGACGGATCTGGCCGCGTTGACCTGCCCGCCCTGCTGGCCGAGCTGCGGCGGCGCGGTGTGCGGCGTCTGATGGTTGAGGGCGGTGCATCCGTGATCACCAGCTTCCTCAACGGGCGGTGGGCCGATTACCTGTTGGTCACCATCAGCCCTCACCTGGTCGGCGGGCTGTCCGCGTTGACACGTCCCCTGGCGACGACCGAGGTCGAGGTGCCATCATTGCTCCACCCGCAAGGGATGCAAATGGGGACGGATTGGGTGATCTGGGGCGGACTCAGCGGTGAGGCTTGGCCAGCGCCAGCCTATCTCATGGAACGCTGATGGTGTTGCGATGAGACGAACTGCACTCTATTTCGTAAACTCCCGGCAGGTGGAGCTGCGGGAAGAAGACCTGCCACAAGGCCAGCCCGGCCAGGTGCTCGTGCAGACCGTAGTCTCAGCCATCAGCGCCGGGACAGAGCTGTTGATCTATCGCGGTGAGTTTCCAGCCGATCTGCCGGTCGATCTGACCATCAAGGCGCTGGAGGGGACGCTGGAGTTTCCGCTGAAGTACGGCTACGCCAGCGTCGGCCGCGTCCTGGAGGCTGGCAGCGATGTGGCCCTGCGCGACGGCGATTTCGTCTTTGCGTTCCATCCCCACGAGAGCCATTTCTGGGCGTATCCCGAGGATCTGCATGTGCTGCCGCCGGGCATGGATCCTCTCGATGCTGTGCTGCTGCCCAGCATGGAGACAGCGGTCAATTTTCTGCAGGATGGCGCTCCTCTTGTCGGCGAGCAGGTCGTCATCTTCGGTCAGGGCACGGTGGGCCTGCTGACGACGGCATTGCTGGCCAGGCTGCCCTTGAAGCGCCTGGTGACCTTCGATTCGTTCGCCCTTCGCCGTGAGAAGGCCAGACGTTTCGGCGCCAGCGTCTGCCTCGATCCTGTGGCGCCGGCGTCCCTGGTCCAGGCGCAGGGCAAGCTGCAGCCCTTTGGAGCCGATCTTGTGTACGAGCTTTCAGGCAGGCCGGAAGCTCTCGACCAGGCCCTTGCGCTCACCGGTTTTGGCGGCAGGGTGGTGCTTGGCTCCTGGTACGGCGCCAAACGACACGCGTTCGACTTGGGGGGCAGTTTCCACCGCAGCCGCATTAGATTGCTCAGCAGCCAGGTCAGTACGATCGACCCCGCATTGAGCGGCCGGTGGACCAAGGCCCGGCGGCTGGCTGTGGCCTGGCGTCTAGCGATGGATCTGAAGCCTTCGCAGTTGGTCACACACCGACTGCCCTTTCAGAAGGCGGCAGAGGCCTACCGGCTTTTGGATGAGCAGCCGGAGAAGGCGATTCAGGTCGTTTTGGATTACTATTAGGGCTCGTTTTGGCCCAAGCCAGCTATCATCCCTCTCTTTTTCACGCTTGTACGGACCCACCATGTTCACCATTTCAAGTCAGCGCCAGTTCATCGCCCAACACTATCTGATTGGCGGCGACTGGGGCGCCGAGAACGAACTCCACTCTCACCAGTACAGGATGGAGGTCATGCTTGAAGGCGAGGAGCTGGATCAACACGGCTACCTGATTGACCTCCTCGACCTGGAGGCCCAGATCGACAGCCTGATCGCCCGCTATAAGGACAAGACCATCAACGACCTGCCGCCATTCAAGGGCAAGAACCCGAGCGTGGAGCGTTTCTGCAGGCTGCTGTGTGAGGAACTCAATGAAGCCCTTTACGCCCCCAGCGTGACGGCCATCAGCGTCAAGCTGTGGGAGAACGCGGTAGCCTGGGCTGCATACGACCTCGATCGTTAGCACACCACCGCCAGCCCGACGGTAGGATGCGAGAACCTCCTGATGCGCGTGGGCCTGGTTGTCTACGGCAGCCTGGACACCCTCTCGGGCGGTTATCTGTACGACCGGCAGTTGGTTGCTGCCCTGGAGCGTGCCGGCGACACGGTCGAGGTCTTGTCGCTGCCGTGGCGCAGCTATGGGCGCCATCTGTCCGACAATTTTGACCGCGCCTGGCAGCAGCGGCTGGCTGCTGCCAGGGTGGATGTGCTGTTGCAGGATGAGCTGAATCACCCTTCGCTGTTCTGGCTCAACCGGCGCCTGCGCGCCAAAGTCTCCCAACCTTTCGTCGGCATCGTCCATCATCTGCGCAGCAGCGAGGCCTGGCCCTCCTGGCAGAACTGGCTATACGCCCGCGTCGAGCGCCGCTACCTGGCCACGGTCAATGGCTTCGTCTGCAACAGCGAGGCGTCCCGGGCGGCGGTGGAGAGACTGATCGGGCCCGGCAGGCCTGTGGTGGTGGCACCGCCTGCGGGCAACCGCTGGCAGGCGGTCCCACCGGAGGGCGAGATCGTCGCCAGGGCGAAAGAGCCCGGCCCGTTGAGGGTGCTCTTCCTGGGTAATCTCATCCCGCGGAAGGGCCTGCACACCCTTCTGGCCGCTCTAGAGCGATTACCGGAAGGCTCTGTCATGCTGGACGTCATCGGGAATCCGGGCGTCGATCCGGGGTACGCAAGACGGATGCAGGCGCTGGCGCGCAAGCCTGCTCTGGGGCCGGCGGTGACGTTCCGGGGGCTTCAGACCGATGCCCGGGTAGCGGGATTCCTGGCGCGCAGCCATGTTCTGGCGGTGCCATCAAGCTTCGAGGGCTTTGGCATTGTGTACCTGGAGGGAATGGCCTTTGGCCTGCCCGCAATGGCCACGACGGCGGGCGGTGCAGGTGAATTCGTGCGGGATGGCGAGAACGGCTTTCTGGTGACGCCCGGCGATGTCCAGACACTGGCTGATCGCCTTCTCAGGCTGCAAAGCGACCGGGCACTGCTGGCCGCGCTCGGGCTGGCCGCCCGGCGCACCTATGATCAGCAGCCCACGTGGGAACAAACCGGCGCCAAGATCAGGACGTTCCTGGAACAAGGGGTCCTGGCCAGACAGGCGGCCGTGCCGGCTTGATCGGACAGCGTGCTCGGCATGCCACTTGATTGCCCGGAGCATCCCTCTATAATGGTGCCCGCGTCTTTTTCGGCGCTCACACACTGGAGGGAAACCGATGAATCGCAGCACACTTCGCATTCTCATTCTGATCCTTGGCGCTATCACCGCACTCGTCCACCTGTGGCTGGGCATCAGCTCCTTGGGAGTCCCCGATGCTACACCGCCAGGCATGCTGTTTGTGCTGAACGGGATCGGCTACATCGTGCTGACGGTGGCAGTCGCCTTTGACCTGCTGCCCAAGCAGCGTTCGCTGGTGCACTATGCCCTGATCGCGTTCGCTGCCATCACCATCGTGGCCTACTTTGTCTCCAATCGGGGCATTGGCGGCCCAATGGGATGGATCACCAAGCTCGATGAGGTGGCGCTGATCGTGGTCACCTATCTCCACTTGAAGGCGAGCGCCTAGCCACCGAGCGCATGCCGGACAACCATGCGGATAACCGTAGGGTTGTCCGGCTGCGTTTGTGCAGCCACTGAAGCAAGGAGGAGGGAGTGTCGGTGACTGACTTCATTCGCTACCTGGCCGCCAAGCGCACGGTCGATGACCGGGCCCTGAATCGGGGTGTATGGGAGACGCTGGCTGCCGCGTTGCCCCCCACCGGCGCGCTGGACGTGCTGGAGTTGGGCGCCGGGATCGGTACAATGGTTGAGCGCTGTCTGGACTGGCGGTTGCTGGCGGCAGGGCGCTACACCCTGGTTGACGCCGCCCCAGAGCTGATGGCCACGGCGAAGGAGCGGATGGGGGGGTGGGCGGGGCACCATGGTTGGGGTGTGAACGCCGGCCAGTCCGGAGGGATGCGTTTGCAGCGGGCAGAGCAGTGGCTGGAGCTGGCGTTTGAAGCCTGCGACGCCCTCACCTTTGCCGAACATTGGCGCGGCCGTCGAGCCTGGGACCTTCTGATCGCCCATGCCTTCCTTGACCTGGTAGACATTCCCCGCGTTCTGCCGGTGCTATTGGATCTGCTGCGACCGTCAGGGCTGTTCTATTTCACCATTACGTTCGATGGCGTCACCACCTTCCAGGCAGAGCTAGACGCTGACTTCGACGCCTTGGTGGAGGTGCGCTATCACGAAACCATGGACAGGAGGCTTGTTGGCGGGAAGCCATCGGGCGATCACCGTTCCGGGCGCCGCCTGTTCGGGCATCTGCAGACCGCGGGCGCGATCGTGTTGGCGGCGGGTGGCTCGGATTGGGTCGTGCTGCCGCAGCAGGGTCGTTATCCCGCCGATGAGGCCTATTTTCTGCACTTCATCATCGACACAGTCGAGAAGGCGTTGGCGGACGATGCCATCCTCGATCCGGCGCGCCTGGCAGCGTGGGCGACTGCACGGCGTCAGCAGATCGAGCGCGGTGAGCTGGTGTACATCACCCACCAACTGGACGTCGCCGGACGGGTGGGCTAAGGCTTACCCGAGGCCGGGGATCCGCTGGCCAGATACCTGGCAGCCAGCCAGGCGCCCAAGAGGGCCAGGGTGACATCCCGGGCACGGATGAGAAGGGCTAGCGCGGCGCCCGCTGCCGGGTCAAAGCCCAGGGCTGAGGCGGCAAAGGCCTGGCTGGCCTCCAGGACGCCGAGACCGGCCGGAAGCGGTAGCAGGAAGGCAAGTCGTGCTGCGGTTAGGGCGGCAATGGCCTGCCAGGGTGTATAAGGCAGGCCGAGGAAATGAGCCGCCAGCCAGTACTCCGCCACCATAGCAGCCCAGGTGATGAACGCGACCAGGAGGGCCAGCAGCAGCGCCCGTGGCTTCTGGCGGTAGAAGGTTGCGATTTGTGCTTCAGCCTGCTGCACGAGTCGAAAGACCCGTTGGAACCGCAGCGAGCGGTCAGCCTGGGGCCAACGGCCCAGCAGGGCCGTGAAAAGACGTTTGTCCAGTGCGGAGGCGATGAGATAGGTCAAGGGCAGGGCGAGCAGGCCGAGGGCGAGGGCCAACAAGACGGCAGGGTCAAGTTGGAAATCGATCTGGAAACGAGCGATAACGATCGCCCCCAATGTTAGGAAGGCAAAGTTAGCCAGCAACTCCAGTGATTTATCCAGGGCAACCGAGGCGGTGGCCGTGGCACCTGGAATGCCATGATGCTGGCGGACAAGGTGAACCTGGAGAGGTTCTCCACCCATCTGGGGACCGGGAGTCACATAGGTGATCGAGAAGGCAGCCAGGCGATAGCTGGATAGCCGGAGGTACGGCAGCCGGAACGCCAGGCTGCCGAGCAAAACCCACCAACGCCCGCTCAGCAGCAGCACAATCAGGGCGTTGGCGCCGATCAGAACGGCGATTTCCCAAGAGCGCAGCCGGCGCAGTACGGCCAGGATGTCGGTCAGGGGGATGTTGCGCAGGACGAGGAACAACAGCAGCAGCGCCAGCAGCCACGGCAAGGTGCGCGGTCGCAGCGCGCGGCGGACCGG
Source organism: Chloroflexota bacterium (assembly GCA_029782215.1). GTDB lineage: Bacteria > Chloroflexota > Anaerolineae > J102 > J102 > SSF26. Next base: position 25,247 of record JAKOVD010000079.1, on the reverse strand, counting down.
GCTCACGCGGCAGGATCGTCCGGCGGGGAGGGTGCGGCGGGAGGCTGCCCCTCACCAGCGCGCTGGTAGAACACGCGATCGTCAAGACGCCAGAGCGAGTGCGAGCCGGTGCCGAAGATAAGCAAATAGACGCTGGCGGCGACGGCGGACGCCGTTTCCGGCCAGGGACCCTGGGCGTTGAACGTGAACAGGGCGACGGCGATCAACAGGACGGCGAAGATCCGTCCGGCGATGCCCAGCGCCAAGGCAACGCCGCTGCCCGCGGAGAGGGCAATGAAGAGCGCCGTGACCACCGCGGACAAGGGGAAGCCGGCGGCAGCAAAGGCGGCGGCGCTGTCAGCGAAGCGGAACAGCAGATGGCCCGCCAGCACCCAGGCCGAGGCAGCCGCCACCAGCCGCACGGCGACGGGCGCCTGGCGCATCAGCAGGGTACCGGCGCGCTGCAGCAAGGCCTGGTAGCGGGGTGAGCGCGGGTCGACGGCGCCGCTCACCACCAACCAATCGCGCAGAAAGCCGGCCAGGAAGGGGATGCCGAGAACGACGCCGGCGACTACAAGGAGCGGGCGAGGCGCGATCGGCCACAAGGCCACGCTCATAAAGGCCATGACCTGGCTGGCGAGCAGGCGGCGCGTCCGGCTTGGCGTCAGGTCATGGACGGGTTTGCCCAGCCACTGGCGGGCGGTGATGCCCAGGACGAAGGCATAGCGAGCCAGGCCGATGATGACAAACCAGATCGGCAACTGCCCGAAATGGATGGCGACGCCCACCACAATGAGCATCCCCAGGCCATCGATCTCCATGTCCAGGGCCTCGCCCAAGGGCGTATCATACCGGGTGACACGGGCGACATAGCCATCCAGGACATCGGTGATGGCGGCCAGAGTGAAGAGGGCAGCCGGGAGCCAGGCCAGCAGCCCGGCGGGCCATGGCGTCAGAAGGAAACCGGCCAGCAGCCCCACTGCTCCCCCGCGCACAAGCGTCAAGGCCGTGCCCATCCCCAGGCTTGGCAGCAGGCGGTCGTCGCCATGACGGTGATGCAGGGGAAAGCTGCGGCGGAGCACGCGCAGCACTTCGGCCTGGACGAGCAGAGCCAGCAAGCCCCAGCGCAGTACGGTTGCCGTCGCCCACTGCGTGCGGAGCAGGAGGAACCCAAGCACCAGCGCCACCCCGTACAACTCGGCCGCGATCAGCCACTCGCGCTGCAGGCGGGCAAGCACGATCCGATTCTCATCGGGGGTGCTAAGCGGGGGCTCCAACAACGGATTCCTGGTCATCATAGAAGCGGCAAAGGAGTCAGTGTGAGCCGACGTCTGGTTCCCTCCGGGCGAAAGCACTGTATCACAGCGTTACTTGACACCCAAACCGGTTTCTCATACAGTCAGGGTGTTTTCCTTCAGGACGCAGCAGCAGCCGTCCGGAAGCACACCCTCACGATCAACCAAAGGCTTTGTCTTCGACCTATCGTCGAGCCGCTTGTTAGTGGATGACGAAGCTAGCCGCCAGCCCGCTGGGATTAGATGGTCGCAGCGTTGGCTACCATGCCTTACTTTGACAAGGGAGGCTCAAATGCCTGAGCAGCTTGCTGTCTTCATTGATTTCGAGAATGTTGCGCGTTGGGCGGAGGACGTGTTTCTCGATTTTGAGATCACGCCGGTGATGGAGTACCTGCAGAGCCGCGGTCCCGTGGTGACGAAACGCGCCTATGCCGACTGGGGACGGTACACGCACTATCGCGACGAGCTGATGGAAAACGCCATCGACCTGATTCAGATGTACAGCGTACGCGCGGGCAAGAATCGCGCCGACATCCGCATGGCTGTGGATGCCCTGGAAGTGGCCATGACCCGGCAGCATGTGCATACGATCGTCATCATCTCCGGCGACAGTGACTTTGGCGCCCTTGTCAGCAAGCTGCGAGAGTACGGAAAGTACACCCTGGGCATTGGTCCCCGCAACATCACGCACCAATTGCTGGTGAAATCGTGCGATGAGTTCATCTACCTGGAAACCCTCCTGGGCGACACGTCGGATGTCACCGAGCGCAGCAGCAGCGACCTGGAAGCGGCGCGCACCCTGCTTGCCAAAGCGCTGCAGGCCCACGGCCAGCGCGGGGAGGTGCCTGTCTTGGCTGCAAAGCTGAAGCAGACGATGTTGTCGATGGATTCCACCTTCAATGAGGCCAACTTCGGCTACTCGCAGTTCAAGACCTGGCTGGAGGCGAACACGGAATTCATCGACCTGTACGTCCGCGACCTGCAGCTCTACGTGGCGCCCAAGGGTTTCGTGGCCCAAAGCGACCTGGACATGGCCAGACACTCGGTGATGACGCCGGTGGAGGATGAGACAGGTCTGAGCGAGCAGTCGCTGGAACAGCAGTACCGGCAGATCTTCAGCCGGCTGAAGATGACTTCTTCGGATTTTGCCACGCGCCGGGATGTCCTGCGCGACATTTACCGCGCCCTGCGTGAAAAGCCGGCCGTGTATACGACCGACACCCTCCTGGAAGAACTGCGTGAGCGCTACGACGCCCTGGGCCTCAGCCGCAGCAAGACGATGCTGCGGCACATCTGGCAGATGGGCTTTCGGCAGCGGGCCTTTGACTATGGAGACCAACTGGCGTCGGTCCGGGTGCCGGTGTCGTTGGCCCCTGGCATCGAGAGCGAGGCTGACTTTGTGCAGCGGGCGGAATCCGGCTTCATCTATGCCGCTATCCATGCCGGGATTGAAATCAATCTGAGCGATATGGCGGCGGTGCTGGTCAACGATCGGGACCAGGTTGACTACATCCAGGCGCTCCTTGACGACCTGGAACACCGCCACCTGATCGTGCGCGATGAGGACCGGTACCGTTTGGCCGGGCGGACGGCGATTCCCTTCCTGGACGAGCCGGCCCTGCAGCGCCTGGTGCGTGATATCGAACAGGTGCAGCTGCCCGACAACCTGCCCAGTGGTCCCGACACGGCGCAGATGCTGGCAAAGCGGGCGATGATCCAGCGATCGCAGGATTTTTCAGCTTCGTCGCGCAGCTATCTCTACGCCTGCCGGCTGCAGTGGGATGCCGTGGAAGGCAACGAGCCGGGCGCCACCCTGGAAGATCTGCGCTGGTTTATGGCCTCCTACGCCTCGGTGCGCGCTGGTGAGCTGTCACAAGTGGAGCGCAATTACGGCGCTGCCCGGCCCTACTACCTGGCGTTCTTTGCACTGGTGCAGGAAGATGATCCCCTGTGGGGCCGCATGCGGGGTTTGATGAATCCGATGCTCTCGTACTACTGGGCCAATGCCGGGCGCGAGCTGGGGATCAACATGTCCGAATGGAACCTGAGCACCGCTTCGCCGGCGCAGATCGCGGTGCTGGCCGCCACGCACGAGAACCCGGAACTGCGCACCCGCTGGGAAGAGCGCACGCAGGCGCTGGCCACTGTCAACGCGGACGTGCTGCGCCGGGTGGTGGAGCAAATCCGGCACAACAACGCCGATCAGCCGGTAGCCCTGGCCGTCGCCGAGCGCATCGTGGACCTGATGGCGACAAGCTGAAGCCCGCTGCCAAACAGAAAAGCAGCCGGTGGAGGCGCTCCGCCGGCTGCTTCTTGACAGAGGGGAAGATCGGGGCGAGCCTGACGCTAACGGGCAATGTCGTAAGTGGCCTGCACCTCGATCGTGACGGTGAGCTGGCCAGGCGAGACGGGCACGGCGGCATTGGCAACGGCTGCGCTGGTGTCGAAACGGGCAGCCGTGGGCATGGGACCGCTGAACTCATTGACGTTGTGAATGGGGCCCAACTTGGCGCCGAAGCCGTTGGCCAACTGCGTTGCTTTGGCCTGGGCATCGGCGATGGCCTTGTCGCGAGCCTGCACCTGCAGCGCCACGGGGTCCAGGACGCCGAATTCGACGCCACTGACGGTGTTGGCGCCGGCTTCGAGCGCCGTTGACAACACAGCGGCGGTCTTGCTCAGGTCAGTCACTTTGATGCGCACGATGTTGCCGACATGGTAGCGGATCTCGCCGCTGGGCTGGCCGTCCTGGTTGGGGACCTGTTCCAGCGTCATGTCGTAGCTGACGGTCTGGATCGCCTCGGCGGGGATGCCTTGGGCTGCGAGGGCGGCCATGACTGCGGCCATCTTGTCAGTGCTTTCCTTGACCGCGGCGGCGGGGTCGGCGTTGATGGTTTCGACGCCGAGCTGGACGTAGGCGACATCGGGCGCGGCGCTGACGGCGCCGACGCCGTTGACAGAAATTGTGGCCGGCAGCGAGTCGCTGCTCCCGGCAACCTGGGCCAGGCGCGTGGTGGAGGCGCTGGCAGCGGGGGCGCTGCTGGCCGCCGCTACCGGGGCTGGCGGGGCGCTGCACGCCGCCGCGGCCAGAAGGAAGGCGGCAGCGGTGACTGCGACGACGAGGGAGGAAAGGGGTCTGTGCATGATCATGTCTCCTGATTGGCGTGTGTTGCCCCCTATGACGCCGGACCCATGACGCCGGTTCCCAGGCTGAGGATGGCCGCAGGTGATCGCCGGGGTCTCCCGCGCGGCCCCTGGCTCACGCTCGGGATTCGGCTTTGCGCTGAAGGCGTTCCTGGCGGTGGCGCAGCTCGCTCAGCGCCCGCGTGCGCTGATAGCCGGGGGGCCAGGCGAGCACCCGGCTGAGAGCGCCGGTGGTCCATTCCAGGGCCGCCTGCAGGTCGCCGGTCTGCCACTCATGGTACTTGGCCAGCTCCACGTGGGCCTCGACCTCTTGCGGCCGCTCCATCTCCGCCAGTTCTCTCCAGCAGAGGGCCGCTTCCTCCTGGCGCTCCTGGTGTTTGAGGGCGTTGGCCAACCCCGCCAACGCCCCGCTGCGCTGCGAAGCAGGCAGAGGAGCTGCCAGGCTGCGGCGATACGCGGCTTCGGCATCGGCCCAGCGACCCTGGTTGGCATACGCCTGGGCGATCGCGAGCAGGTCCTGGGGATGAGGGTCGAGCACGCCGCCGAAGGCGCCGCAAACTGCATGCGCCAGGGGCGCCATGCTGACGATGTCCTCGAGGTTGTGGTAGAGGACGTGGGCCATGTCGTTCACGTTGTTCTCCCCGCCCGCGAAGCGGAACCACAGGCTGGGGATCAGCCAGGAGGGGACATCCTCACCGCTGCGCTGGTAGCCAAGCACCTCAGTCTCCAGATGCGTGAAGTTGCAGGCGCCGAGACGGCTGCGCCAGAGCCGCCGGGCGGGATGCAGCAGGTCCAGGTGGGGCCGCACCAGGTCGGGGGGCCGCAGACCGGCCATGATGAACCGGCTGCGCAGCAGGGGCAGGTCGAAGGCCTTGCCGTTGAAGCTGACGTAGCCTGCCGCCGCAGCCAGGTGGTCGGCCAGTGACATGAGGTAGGCAGGTTCTTCGGCGGGAGTGCGGGCGAAGTACTGGCGTACGACATAGTGATCGCCCTCGAACTGGCCGACGCCGGTCAGGAAGACGATGGTGCCGGCGCCCCCGGCCAGGCCGGAGGTCTCCGTGTCCAGGAAGACGGCCTGCCTGAAGTCGAACCCCTCCAGCCCGGCATCCTTGCCGGCGATGGCGGTGGCGCCTGGGGGCAGGTTGAGCAGATCGCCAAGGGCGGCATGGCCTTGTTGGTGTCCCAGCTCAAAACGCATGGTGCGCAGCAGATAGGCGCCCCGCCGCTCCTGCACCAGCTCCATCCCCGGTAGTTCGAGGAGGTCGGCGAGGTTGCGCCCGGGGGCGTAAGGCGGCGGAGTCGTTCGGGGCGCGCGGGGTGGCTCCAGCGACGCCACGGTGGGTTCCGGGGGGCCGGGAGATGGGGCCGGTCGCTTCAAGCGACCGGCCTGGCGCAGCCTTTCGAGGCGTTCCTGGAGATCAGACATTCGGGCAGGGGGCCATCTCAGATGGGTCCGGCAGCGCCGGCAGCCGTGTTGGCGGCATCACGCCGGATCGCTTCCCAGGCGTCGTGGAGGCGTCGAAGCTCGGCAGCGTCGGTGGGAACGTCGCCATACTCGTAAGCATTATAGACGCTGGTGATGTGAGCGACATCCGCTTCATGACCAGGGAAGGCCGCCGCCAGTGTGGGCAGGTAGTCGTTGGGCGTGTCCGACTTCTGCCGGGGGAAACCCCGGTCGGCCGCCAGGTGTTGGACGTTGGCATAGATATGACGCACAGAGAGGGCGGCATAGAAGCGGCGGCCGATGCCAAAGCGCCCGATGAGATCTGTCAAGCCGCGCATGCGGTCAAGCAGCCGGTCAAGACCGGCGCGCTCGTGCCCTGCGACCGGTGTACGAAGCTCTTTCTCCTGCCTGCGACCAAACAAGGTGCGGCGCCTCTGCAGCCAGAGCACCAGGGCGAGCAGGACGATCACCCCTATGGTGCAGGGCAGCACCACACGAAACATGGGTTCGATCCAAACAGGCGCCGTCTGCGGGGCGGGGGGCGGCTGCGAGAGGTAGGCCTGGAGGGTTTCGAGAAAGGCAGGAGGGTGCTGGCGAAGCCTGGCCAGCAGGGGGCCGACGGTGAGGCGCAGTAAAGAGACCAACGCCGCCGTCACCGGCTCCAGAAGGCGGAGCACGAACAAGAACAAAGCTCCCACCAGACCGCCCAGGGCAGCGGCGGCAGGCGCCACAAGCCGTCCCAAACGCCCGAAGGTCTTGATGTTCCACAGCGGAGCCAGCAGGGCGACCAGCATGACCACGACCAGGCTGCCGGCGGCGACAATGCCCATCCAGCCGACGCCGGGGGGAGCGCCGGGATTGCTGGCAGTGGCTGCCTTGTCGGCGATGCGGCCAAGGGCGACCGCCACCAGGCTGCAGAAGAAGAAGGCGTAGATGAAGATGCCGGGGGAGTGGGGTGTGAGCGCCTCATAGAGACAGGCGCCAACGGCCAAACCGAGCACACCCTTGCGGAAGTCCAGGCCGATGGCGAAAAAGCTCACCTCGCGCTGCATGAAGCTCACCCCACGCCACCAAAGATAGGCGACCGTGACCAGCACCAGGAGGGTGTCGATGCGTCGCGGGTCGGAGGTGAAAAAGGCGGGGCCGAGCCAGGCAAAGCTCAGCCACGGCTCGCTGCGGAAGACGTACAGGCGGAGGATGGCCAGGCTGGTGAGGAGAATTGCCGCCAGGACGAGCAGCTCGAAGGCAGGGGAGGCGACCCGCCGGGCAGCCAGAATGCGGGCAATGGCCATCATCACCAGCATGACGGCGATCAATCCCACCAGGTACCAGCCCGGCGCCGTCTCCCAGCCGTGGCGGTGCAGGCTGAGGATGAGGGGGGTGAACCACGACATCTCCATGCCGGCCAGGGCGAACAGAAGCACCGGTGCGAGCCAGGCGGCACCGGTTTTGCCCAGAAGCAGGTGGAAACGGCCGGTCATCGGATTTCTGGACCCGAAGCGCAAGCGACGGGAGCGGTCAGGAACGATGGGATTGCGAAGCCTTGGGCTGGCGGAGGTTCACCCCTGCCTCACGAATCGCCTCCCACTGGCGCTGGACTGGCTGTGAGAGGACATGGCCCCCTCCGATGGGAGCACCCAGGTCCAGCACAGGGGAGGACGCCTGGGGCAGGCGATAGACCAGAATGCCGTCCAGGGCGGAAGGCAACGGATCGGGGTCCAGGCTGAGCAGGGCGACGCGACGTCCCACGTGCTGCAGATGGAGTAAGGTGGCAGCCAAGGCCTCGGTCACGATGGCGCTGACCACGACGACCGTGCTGCCCCAGGGCAAGCGGGGAGCTTCCACGGCGATCAATTCCTCGATGGGCGCGGTGACGAAGGGCGTGACGGCGGCGAGGGCTTCGAGGATGACGAGAAGCTGGCTGGGGGCGCGCCCGGGAAGGAGCCGGAGAGATTGGTCAGAACGGGGCAGGGCGCCGTTGGCCAGCAGCCCGGTGGACCAGCGCTGCTCGACGCCATAATAGCAGAGAGAAGCGGCGACGCTGATCACCCGCTCCAGGCGATCGGGCAGGATTCCCTGCCAATGGCGTGACATCGTCGCCACATTGACGACCACCAGCAGATTGTGCGAGCTGGCCGGCTCCAGCACACGAGTTTGCAGTTGCTGGCGGCGGGCGGAAGCCTTCCAGTGGACCTGGCGGATGTCATCTTCGGGATGGTAGTCGCGGACGCCGACGGTGCGCGTCGGGTCCTCGAAGACGAACCGGGGCGTCCGCAGCTCGCCGAAGGGCTCCTTGAGGGGCAGGCCGAGGCTGGCCAAAGGCAGCACCTGCGGATAGACGATCAACACCTGCTCGTCGTCCAGGCGATGCACGGAATGGAAGAGCCCGAAGAGGTCGCCTGTCTCGAGCTGCGCCGGGCCAAAGAGATAGTACCCCCGCTGGTTGGCCTCGATATTGATGCTGCGCTCGGCCCGCTCGCGCCAGCGCAGATGCCAGAAGCTGCTGAGCTCGCCCTGGTTGGTGTCATGTCTCCTGACGACGCTGGCGCTCATCGGTAGTTCCACAGGAAACACATCGGCGATGCGCAGCCAGGCGACGGGCATAAGCTTGTGGTTGGCGACGGAGAGTCTCAGTTGCACTGTCTCTCCCACGAACGCCCGGCGTACCGAGAATTCGCGCCGGTACTCCAACCCGAAAAAAGCCAAACGATTCCAAAGCCAACTGCAGAGGGCGATGATCAGCAAGCCCAGGGCGATGGTGAGCAACGCCGCCAGGTGGAAGATCAGGCCCACACCCGTCAACAACAGGGCAAAAAGCACCCAGGCTTCGCTGAACTGCTCCTCGACATCGATCTGGATCCGGCGTTTGCCGAAGCCCAGATAGCGGGGAAGCTGCCGCAGACGTCTGGCGGCCTCTTCGGGCGGCGACGGCGTAGGGTTCGAGAGCATACGAAGACGGTTGAAGGTTGGAAGTTGAAAGTTCGGCTAACCTGTGACCTTCAACCTGCAACCCTAAGTAGGTTTTTTCTGGCTGGCGTCCAGAAGGGCGTCGAGGGTGGCGCCAGGATTGTTGGGATCGAAGGTCTGCAGGTCGGGAGGCAGGACCTCCGACGGGGGGCTGGCCGGCGGGGGCGGCATGGGAATGGCCTGCGGTGCCGGCTCGGTGTGCGACGGGCTGCTGCTGGGCCTGGTGATGTGCGCCGTATCAGAAGTGGTCAGGGGCTGGACTTCGACCGTCTCGACCGGCACCAGCATCGATGGCTGGGGCACCAGAGGCGGCGCGCCTCTGCCCGTCAGCACCCAGCCCAGGGCAAGGGCGCCGGCAATCACGAAGAGCACAGGCCAGAGCTTGACGACGACGCTGTTGGCACCGGCCACGGCGCCTGCCAGCGAAAAGGCGGTCGCAAAGAGCACGGCGGACATCAGCGCCGCCCAGGAAAGGCGCCGGCGGTTGCCGCCAAACAGCCAGACCAGGAAGAAGCTGAGGCCGAGACCGCCGAAGAGCAACGCGCCCAGGAGGATATCGGACAGAACGCCGAAGCCCAGAGCAACCAGGGCAATGACGACGATGATACTGCCCTGCAGCAGCGCCCACCAGCGCTCCTGGCGGTTTGTCAGGAAAGCAACGAAGAAGCCGGCCGCCACGCCGCCGAGGAACAGGGCGCCCAGGTAGCGGGGCGCAACGTTGGGCAGGGTCGAGAGGTAAACGACGCTGCCCAGGGCCAGGAGCGCAAAGCCGGGGATGAAGAGCATCCAGCGCTCTTTGCCCGAGAGGGCGACAAGGAGGGAGACCACGCCCACTCCGGCCAACACCCCGGCCAGGACCAGAACGATGAGCGGTTCATAGGCAACGAACACGCCGAAATTGAAGAGCAGCGCCAAGATGCCGAGCAGCAAGATGACAAGCCCCCACAGCGCAACGACGAGACTGGTGCGATTCATGGAATGGCCTCACAAAAAGGGGTGGAGTCTGCCGGGCTGGGGGACCCTCGGGCCAGAGCCACGCGGGTCAGAGCGGGCCCGCGCCCTGGGCGGCCTGAACCGGGTAGACGCGGGGCTGCAAGCCCGTGGCAGCAAGATAGTGATTCTGGACGTGGCCGGCAAAAGCGTCGACCTGATCGGCGGCAACCAGCGCCACCATGCACCCGCCGAAGCCGGCGCCAGCCTGCCGGGCGCCGATCACGCCGGGGCCTGTGAGCATCGCCTCCATCATGGCCTCCATCTCGGGCACGGCGATTTCATAGAGGTCGCGGGCGCCCGCAAAAGAGGCAGCCATGAGGCCGGACAAGCGGGCGGGGTCGCCCCCAGGCAGGGCCGCGGCCAGGTCGAGCACGCGCTGGTTTTCCTCGATGATGAAGCGGCAGCGCCTGGCAACCACCGGCGGCAGCGCGGCCTCGCGGGCGGCAAACTGCTCGAGGCTGACGTCGCGCAGGGCGGTGACGCCCAGCAGACGGGCGCCCTCTTCGCATTGGGCGCGGCGCTCGCCGTACTCGGAACCGGTCAGCGCCCGCTTGTAGTGCGTGTCGCAGATGACAGGCTGGAGGCCGGGGGCAATGGCGGCAGTGCGGCTGCTGAGGTGGCGGCAGTCAAGAAGCAGCGCCGTGCCCTCCTTGCCGAGGGCAGAGCTGTACTGGTCGAGAATGCCGCAGTTGACGCCGACGAACTGGTTCTCAGCCCGCTGGCCCAGCAGCGCCATCTCGACCGGGTCGATTTCCCAGCCGCCCAGCAGACTAAACAGGGTGGCGGTGGCCATCTCCAGGGCGGCCGAGGAGCTGAGGCCGCTGCCGAAGGGCACGGTGCTGTGCACCAGGCCCTCGAAGCCGGTCAAGGCAAAGCCAGCATCGCCCAGGACCGTGGCCACCCCGCGCACGTAGTCGGTCCAGGAAGCATGGGCGTCATGGGCGATGGCGTCGAGGGAAAAGACGCCCCCACCATCGGCGTTGAGCGAGCGGATGACGACCTGGCGGTCGGTGCGGGGCCGGGCCGCGATCCAGGTGTCGCGGTCGATGGTCATGGTGAGGACGTAGCCCTGGTTGTAGTCGGTGTGGCTGCCCATCAGATCGACGCGACCGGGCGCCCGGCTCCAGACACTTGGGGGGCCGCCAAAGGCGGCAACGAAGGCGTCCATTACCATCTCTTTACGCTGTTCCGGGTTCATGGTTGCGCCTCCAGCGCGGCTAAAGCCTCCAGCAGCGCCTCGACGTTGGCATTAGGAATGTCCGACATCATGCGGTGTGATGGGGCGATCAGCAGGCCGGTGCCGTCGGGCGCCAGCGTGCGGGCGCAGGCGGCCACGGCGGCCTTGACCTCGTCTGGCGTGCCAAAGGGCAGCACGGTCTGCGTGGAGACGCCGCCGTAGTAGGCGAGCCGTGTGCCGAAAGTGCGCCGCAGCCAGGCATGGTCCGACACCTCTGGCTGCACGGGGTTGTAGGCCGTCAGACCGATTTCCACCAGGTCAGGAAGGATGGCCTCGATCTTGCCATCGGAGTGCATGAGGACGGGCAGTCCGGCGGCGCGGAAGGGAGCGAAGAGCCGGGCCAGCCGCGGCTTGATGTAGCGGCGCCACATCTTGGGAGAGAAGAGCATGTTATCCTGGGCGCCGTAGTCATCGCCGAAGTAACCCCCGTCGACGCCTGCGGCAATGTAGCGATGGATGAGCGCCAACTGGATCTCGGTGATGCGGTCGAGAAGATCGTCAACGAAGGCAGGGTCCGTGACCATGTCCTGAAAGAAGAGGACGAAACTGCGCAGCGACCAGGCGCGTTCGAAGAGGGCAAAGCCAAAGTTGGGCACGACGAAGTGCTGTCCGTCGTCAGCGGCAATGGCGCGGACGGCGTCAGCGAGCAGGCCGGGCGCCGTCGGGTCCGGCCAGGCAAAGGCATCGAGGTCCTTGGTTTCAGCCAGGGGACTGACCCGGATGAAATAGCCCTCCTCGTGGGTGTCGAAGCCTACGCCCCACCAGTCGTACTTCACGGCGCCTTCCTCACCGAAACGGGGCGGCACGGTGAGGTCCACGCGCACCAGGTGGTTGTCGAGACGCGCAGGCAGGTCGGCCAGCGCAACGCCGAAGTGGCTGGCCAGCCGTTTGCCCTCGGCGGCGGTGTAGCCGATCTGGGTGGGCAGACGGTCAACCGGCTCATAGGACAGGCTGCGGCGGACTCGTTCTTTGGGAGTCAGGGTCATCACAGATTCTCCAGGACAAGCAGCAGGGCATCCAACACGATTATACCGGGAAACAGGGAAACTGGCGGCCCAGGCGCCATGAGTTCCCTCCCACCTGATGGTTCTGGCGACGCACCCGGCGGGCCGGGGATGAACACGACCCTCATTCTCGCCCACTGGCGCCTGCGCCATGCGTCCTGAGGAGGACGATTCCCCTTTTGGTGTCTACCAGGATGGCGGTACGCGGCCATCCCGGCCATGCAGTGAGATCGCCTCAGAGCGGGCGCGAAGGACGCATGCCTCGCTCCGGGGGCCTGATCCTTCGCTGCCCACCTGTTTACCGGCTGCGATTGATGATGGCGTCAGAGGCGACGGCCAGCAGAAGGATGAGACCGGTGGCGATGCCCTGCCAGTACACGGATACGTTGAGCAGGACCAGGATGTTGCCGATCAGCCCCAGCAGCAAGACGCCAAGAAATGAACCCAATACGGTCCCTTTGCCGCCGCTAATACTGCAGCCGCCGATGATGCAGGCCGAGATCACCCGGAGTTCGGTGCCCAAGCCCGAATGCGGGAAGGTGCTCCCCAAGCGGGAGACCAGCAGGATGGCGGCAAGGGCGGCAAACACGGCCGAGATGACATAGGAGAAGAACTTGAAGCGGTTGACCCGCAGACCGGCTTTGAAGGCCGCGGCTTCGTTCCCGCCCAGGTAGAAGTACTTGCGCAGGACTACGCTGCGCAGCAGCAGGAAATGAAAGACGATCACACAGATGAGCGCCACCACGGCCGTGTTGGGTATCCCCAGCACGTTGCCGGCGGCGAAGGCCGTGAAGCGATCAGGAATGGTCGAGAGGGCATAGCCACCGGACAGAATGTAGGTGGCGCTGCGGGCAATGCCCATCATGGCCAACGTGGTGATGATGGGATTGATCCTGACATAGGCGATCATCGAGCCGTTCAGCATGCCGACCAGGACGCCCCCGGCGAGCGCAAACAGGAGGGTGGCAGGAATGCTGAGACCGCGGGCAAAGCAGAGTCCGATGATGGCGGAGGAGAAACCGATGATCGAGCCGACGGATAGGTCAATGCCGCCGCCGACAAGCACAATGGTCATGCCCACCGCTACCGTTCCATCCAGGGCAATGGCAATCAGGATCTGCTTGAAGTTGTCGATGTTCAGGAAGAAGGGGGTGGCGATAGAGGTGGCAATGCTGAATAGGACAATGAACACGACGAGGAAGAGCTCCCGGTTGCCGGCCAGATCCAAGGCGGTCGTCTTCCAGTTCTTCGCCGGCGCGGTGACGTTGGTTGCGCGTGTGGGGGGTGTCGTACTCATGGTCCTCTCCTTTAGGTGGGGCGGGCTGCAAGGTGAGGATGGGCAACCTGGCCCATCCCCACCTTGCCGGGTGGTGCTTTCCTGGCAGCTAGCGCCGGCTACTTGCCGCTGAGGAAGGCAGAAGCGTTGTCCTTGGTAACAAAGAACAGACCAGGGTTCACCGTCGTCGGAAGCTGGTTGACGCCGACCTTGGCGCCCGGGACGCCGGCCGTCTTGCCGTTGGCGTAATCGTGGAGCAGCTTCAGAGCGTAGTAGCCTTCAAGGTAGATGTTGACATAGGAGGTCGCATCAATGGCGCCGTCCTGGATGCCCTTGAGGATGGGGTCGGAGACATCCGAGGTGATGACCTTGATCTTGCCGACCTTGTTCAGTTCCTTGATGGCGGTGGCAACGCCGGAGCCCGTGGCATTGACCACGATGATGCCGCCCATTTCGGGGTGCGCCTGGATCATGCTCTTGGTCTTGTCGGCGGTCACCTGGTCATCGCCGCCGTTGTCTTCCATGGCGACGACCTTCATATCCGGGGCGTTCTGCGCAAAGTAGTCCTTGATGCCCTGGACGCGCCGCATCAGGTTGGTCTGCGACAGAACGGTGAGCACACCGACGTCGCCCTTGTTGCCCATCAGCTCGGCCATCTTGCGACCGTATTCCCAGCCGATCTGGTAGTGGTCAGGACCGACAAACACCTGGCGTTTGCTCTCCGGCGCGTCGCTGTCGAAGGTGGCGACAGGAATGCCGGCGGCTACGGCCTTGTTGATGGTCTCGGTCATCGACGGATCGTAGCTGCCGACGATGATGCCGGCGGGCTTGGTCACGATCAGTTGTTCAACCTGGTTGGCCTGGGCGGCGGCGTCGAATTCAACGGGGCCGGTGAATTCGAACTTGGCCCCGAGCTGGTCGGCGGCATCCTGGGCGCCCTTCTTGATGTCATTCCAGAAGGGGTGGCCGGAGATGAGCACGACCATGACATAGCGCTGGTCGGGCTTGGCCTGGGCGGCGGGCGCCTGGGTTGCCTGGGGGGCGGCGGGCTGGGCTGCGGGTTGGGGGGCAGCGCAGGCGGTCACGGCGATGGCCAGCGCCACGATGATGACGAAGGCGGCAAACTTCACTTTCATGGGTCCTTTTCCTCCTGATGGGGTGGTGGTAAGAAACGAAGGGGGCTGGTGGACAGAAATGTGGTTCGTTGGATGGCACCTCCTTGCCGGATGCAGGATGCTGAGTGTGCGGTGTGAAGGACTATGCTTGTCGTTGCGCCGACCACTTCTCGATCTTCTTGAGCAAGGCGTTCGCCTCGTCCTCCGAGTCGGCGTGGGTGCACAGGAAGAGACCCTTCGGCGACAGTTCAGAGAGCAGTGGTTCGATCTCTTCCGGTTCCGCCAGCAGATAGAGCCGCTTGCCTGCCTGCTGGATCTTCTTGTAGAGAGGCATGTAGGCCGGGTAATAGGTCGGCGGGCTGCCCGAGCCAGGCGTCCACTCGATGTTGTCGATCTCGTCGATCGCCAGAATGGCGTCCAGGTGGTTGCGGATGGCATCAGGACCGTCGATGTGATACGTGGCGTATTCACACCAAGCGGCCTCCTTCTTGATCTCCGGCACGAAGAACTCCCGGAACATTCGGGGAGAGATCACCGTGGAGAAATCACAGGCCACCTGACTGTGACGGCCCGGCGACCACAGGCTCATCCACGCCAACACGCCGCCCCGGTCGTTGACCTCGTAAGTCTTGCGGTAGACCTGTTCGTGCAGGTCGATCCAGGTGTCGGCCATAAGGTCAATGGCATGTTTGACGGCTTCGGGCTGCTGGACCAGGTCGATGCAGAGCTTGTCCATACCGCGCATCAGCGAGAGCAGATCGCCGGCAGTGCCGAACTCGGGCGTGCCTACAAAATAGCGGCCGTGGTTCTGTGCCAGCAGGTAGTCGACAATGGCGAGCGTCTGCTGCCAGTATTCGTTGGTGGCCTGATCGAATTTCCATTCCCAGGTGGACCAATCCGAGATGACGGCCGGATACCAGACGCTTGTCTTCTTGAAGAGAGCAGTGCCGCCGTAGAAGGCGGCCATCGCCATAGCGCCCCAGTTCACATAGGTGCACGGGATGGCCTCGCCACCAAAGTAGGTATTCTCGAACCAGAACTCCATGCGCTTGTAGTTGGCTTCGGGGTCGGTCCACCAGTGCCGGATGGCTTCGGCGTCCTTGTCGTCGTCGAGGTCTTCCATGCCGCCTGTCCAGGGTCCCCACTGGAGGTCGGGAAAGGGGGGCGCCTTTGAGGTCTTGCGGGGCGCGAAAACCGCCGCGCAGCAGCGGTCGATGATCTCGCGTTCGTTCCAGAAAAGCTCCAGACGCTGCTTGGCTTGCGGCCAGTCTTCTTTGTAATACATGGACTCAGCTCTCCTTTTGCCGTGAGTGGGTTCAGTAGGGCGCGGCGGCCAGGAACGGGCCGGCGGCTAGTTCCTGGCCGGCCGCCAATATCATCACGTTTTCTTCGGTTGCCTCGGCGCGGGACAGGATGCCCGCCAGACGGCCTTCGTGCATGACGAGAATGCGATCGCTGAGGGCAAGCACCTCCGCCATCTCCGAGGAGATCAGCAGGATGCCGACGCCTTCACTCGCCAGCCGGTGCAGCAGCATGTAGATTTCCTGCTTGGAGCCAATGTCGATGCCCTTGGTGGGTTCGTCGACCAGGAGGATGCGGGGATTGACCGCGAGCCAGCGGGCGAGAATGACCTTCTGCTGGTTGCCGCCGCTCAGGTTGGCGATCCTCTGCTCTACATCGTGCGCCATGATGCTGAGCTGGTCGACGTAGCGGCTGGCTTCAGCCGCCTCGAGGCGCTGGTTGACCACGCCTGCCCTGGCGAAGGCTTCGAGATGTGTCACCGAGATGTTCTCGCGCACACCCAGCCCAGGGAACAGGCTGTCGCTCTGGCGATTCTCCGAGAGGTAGGCGATGCCCAGATCCAGGGCGTCGTGTGGTGAGCGAATGTGGCGTTCGGCGCCGCCGATGCGAACGACGCCGCTGTGGATCGGGATAGCGCCGAAGATCGCCAGCGCCACGTCGGTGCGTCCGGCGCCGATCAACCCTGCCATGCCCAGGATCTCGCCCTTGTGCAGGTCGAAGCTGATGCCGGCGAAGCGGCCGGTGCTGGAAAGGTCCTCCACACTCAGGAGCAGCTCGTCCTGGACGCCGGTACTCTGCCCGCCGAAATGCTGGGTGTCCAGGTTGCGGCCGACCATCATACGAATAATGGTGTCGAGGTCGATCTCGTCACCGCTGAGTGTTCCCACCCATCTGCCGTCGCGCAGGACGGTCACCCGGTCTGAGATCTGGCAGATCTCCTCCATCCGGTGCGAAATGTAGATGACCGACAGGTTTTCGGCTCGGAGCTGCCGGATTAGCCTGAGCAGCAGGACGGTCTCGTGCTCCGTCAGGGAAGAGGTAGGCTCGTCCAGGATGAGGATGCGCGCCTGCTGCGCCAGCGCCTTGGCGATTTCGACCACCTGCTGTTGTCCCATGCTGAGGCTGCTCAGCAGCGCGCGGGGATCAAGGGGAAGATCGAATTTTGCCAGGTAGCTGCTGGCGATATCCTGCGCCTTTTTGCGGTCTTCCAGCCGCAGCCATCCGCGCACTGGCATGTGCCCGCCCATGATGTTCTCGGCCACGGTCAGGTTCGGGAACAGGCTCAACTCCTGGTGCACAATGCTGATGCCCAGTTCCTGGGCATGGCGCGGGTTTCTGATGCCGACCGCTTGCCCATTGAGCAGCACCTGACCCTCATCCGGCTGGTACACGCCGCTGAGGATTTTCATCAGCGTACTCTTACCGGCCCCGTTCTCCCCGACCAGGGCGTGCACTTCGCCCGGCCTGAGGTCGTAGCTGACGTTGTCGAGGGCCTGCACACCGGGGAAGCGCTTGCTGATTCCCTGCATCTGCAGGACAGGTGCTGGTTCCGCCATTCACTCCTCCTGTGCGGGCGTGTCCGCGACGGGATGATCAGAAAGGAGCGACTGCCGCGCCTCGGCGGAGAACGAAGCCACCAGTCTCTCCAGCGTGGTCTGGCGTTGTTCTTCGGTCAGCAGCCGCCTGCTGCTGGACCCCCGGATCTGCAGGTCCACTGGCACGAGGATGGACTTCTCAACCGGCTCGTCGCCCTGCAGGCGGGCGAGCAGCACCTCGCCCGTCAGGCGACCGAGCTTGTACTGCGGGATGCGGACGGTGGTCAGAGGCGGCTCGACCATGGAGGCCGTTTCGATGTCATCGAATCCAGCCACAGCCAGGTCTTCAGGTACCTGCAGCCCCAGGTGCCTGGCGGCCAGCAGCACACCCAACGCCATGAGGTCGTTGTAGCAGAAGATGGCGTCGGGCTGCGCTTCCTCGATCAGCCGCTGGGCGGCGTGGAAGCCACCCTGGACGGAGGGACGATCGCTGATGATCCAATCGCCGGGCGGGGTCACGCCTGCAGCGGCGAGCGCCTGGGTATAGCCGAGCAGGCGGCGCTCGCTGGTCACGCGATCCATCGGACCCGCCAGGTGGGCGATGCGTCTGTAGCCCTCGGCAAGGAGATGCGTGGTGGCGGCGAAGGCGCCACCCTGGTCGTCGACATTGATGCACGTATGGTTGGATCCCGTAGGTTCCTCCCCAAGCTCGACCGTGATCAGGGGGAGGGTGTGGCCGACGATTTCCTCCAGCTCGCTGCAGCAGATGCGGGTGCCCCACAGAATCAACCCATCCACGCCCCGGCTGAGCAACTGGTCAAGATAGTAGCGCTCTCTTTCGACATCTTCGCTGGTATTGCACAGGAAGATGCTGTAACCGTGCTCGTAGAGCCGGTCCTCACACCCGCGGATGACGGCCCCGAAGAAGAGGTTCGAAACATCGGGAACGACGACGCCGATCGTGCGTGTTTCACCGGTCACCAGGCTGCGCGCCATGCGGTTGGGCCGGTAGCCGACGGCGCTGATAGCGTCCAGAACCTTCTGCCGGGTTTCGTCGGTGACGTAGGGCCAACCGTTGATGACGTTGGAGACCGTCTTCATCGATACGCCGGCGTAGGCGGCGACATCGGTCATGGTGACGGATCGTTTGCGTGGGGACATGCGCCAATGCACTCCACTGAGCCGGTTTTGACCATGTGCAGCGCTGTATACAGCGCTGCACATATTGTAACAGAACTTTCATTGCTGTCAAGACCCTGTTTTGCGCGTGCAGGGGCGCGCGAGCGCCGGTGCTATACTTGGGCCATGACCGCAGCAGCGCCCCTGGCCGTGGGGACCGCCCCCGGCAAATTCATCCTTTGCGGCGAGCACGCCGTGGTGTACGGGCGGCCGGCGATCGCCGCCCCTCTCTTCCAGGTGCAGGCGCGGGCTGCGGTCTACCCGGACCGCGAGTGCGTGGTGGCGGCGGTGGACATCCAACGCCGCCTGCGGGTGGCAGCGGCGCCGGACGACGAACCCCTGGCGACCATCGTGCGCCTGGTCTGCGCCGAGCTGGGGCAACCGCCGCCGCCATGGCGCATCGACGTCTCCTCGGAGATTCCCATCGCCTCGGGGCTGGGCAGCGGGGCGGCGGTTGCGACGGCGACGGCGCGGGGTCTGCTGGCGGCTTTTGGGGTGGAGCTGCCGGCGGAGCGTCTTTCAGCCCTGGTCTATGAAGTCGAGAAGCTGCACCACGGCACCCCCAGCGGCATCGACAACACAGTGGTGGTGTACGGCCAGCCCGTCTGGTTTGTGCGCGGAGCGCCGCCCCAGCCCTTTGCTGCGGGCGCGCCGCTGCACCTGCTGGTGGCCGACACGGGCGTGGCCAGCCCCACGCGGCTGGCGGTGGGCGACGTGCGCCGCGGTTGGGAGGCAGACCCCGGGCGCTATGAGGCGCTGTTTGACGGCGTCGGCGCCCTGGTCACCCAGGCCCGCGCCTGCATCGAAAGCGGCGATGCGCCGGCGTTGGGCGCTTTGTTGAATGAGAACCAGTCCCTGCTGGCGGAGATGGGTGTCTCGTCGCCGGAGTTGGACCACCTGGTGGCGGCCGCCCGGCAGGCGGGCTGCCTGGGGGCCAAGCTGAGCGGCGGCGGCAGGGGTGGCAACATGATCGCGCTGGTTACGCCAGACAAGGTAGAGGTCGTGAGGGCGGCGCTGCAGGCGGCGGGGGCGAAAAAGGTGATGAGAGCGACGCTTGGAAGGAACACGAATAGACCCAGCCACCGCGAAGACGACGCAGGCTGACGCACAGACGCCCCAGGAGGCAATCTGCCTTCATTTGTGTTCCCTCCTATTTGTGTCGACCTTTGCGATGTGCAGCGCGAAAGCATGCGCCGCACCCCTTATGATTTGGATCATGGCGGGTTGAGGGAACATGCGCTAATATAGGTGAAGGTCTGTGATGACCTGCAGTTCCCTGCGTGCTCCTCCTCTCGCCCACCGGAAAAGCCGCAGCACCGTCCTCGCCATCGCCACGGGTTTCTTCCCGCGCTTACGTCGCGTCTTGTGTGAGCAAGACGGATACTGCGAGGCCGCCGATATGGTGCTCACTGTCGTCGATAGCGGGGTGCAAGGCCTGTACCGGTTGTCGCCTAGCCGCGGCCGTGCGGCAGGCAAGGAAAATTACCTACGATTTCACCGCAAGATACCCGTTGCATTGGCGCCGGTTGTAGCCAGAATAGGGAGTTAAGTGAATATGCCCCAGCCCTTGCAGATTCTCCTCGTTGAGGATGACTGGTCGGTTCGCAGCGCCGTGCGTGACTACCTTGCCCGGCATGACATGGTCGTCTGCGAGGCAGACAGCCTGGAGGCAGCGCTGGCCGCGGCCGCAGCCAACCCGCCGGATGTGGCGGTTCTCGACATTGTCCTGCCGGAGCGGCCCGGCCAGCGTCCCGCCTTTGATCTGCACGTTGGCGTCGTGCTGGCCCGCCAACTAAGGGCACAGCTTCCCGATCTGGGCATTGTCTTTCTTTCCGCTTTCACCGACCGCGGGCCGGAAGTGGTGCAGATCTATTTGGACGGACACGACCGCATCGTCTATCTGCTCAAAGGCTCCAAGCCACAGGAACTGCTGGATGCCATCCGCGTGGTATCGGGCGGTCTGGCAGCGCTGAAGATCGATCCGGTCATCCCCAGAACGCGCCACAACGCCTGGGAGCAGGCCCTGGCCGCGCTTACCGCCGAGGAACGCGCCATCGTGGAAGAGGGGCTGGCGCGGCTGCCCAGCCTCTCCGAGCCTGAACGCCGGGTTTATGCTGCGGTCGGCGCCTGCCGGACGCACAAGCAGGCGGCCACCGAGCTGGGACTGAGCACCAAGACGGTCAGCAACCACCTGGACGCCATTTATGACAAGTTGGGGCTGCGGGCGGCGCAGCCGGGACTGAACCAGTTGATGCTGCTGGCCAAGATCTACCTGGTCGACTGCCTGCACCCCGTGATTTCCCCTTGACATGAAACCCACCGACGCCAAGCCGACCGTGAACGCCGCCGGGCCGGACGTAGGGATCACACCTGCATCCGAACTGGGCTTCCCGCTGCGGCTGCTGCGCCGGATTCTGCCGTGGGCGATGCTGTTCGTGCTGGCGGCAGGCATCGGCGGCGGCTTGCGCCTGGCGGTGGCGCTCAACCAGCCGTTCGCCGGGGTCGCCCTGTCGTGGCGTAAGGAGATCAGGCTGTACACGGTCAGCAATGTCACGCCGGCGAACTGGCCGGGCGTGCTGGCGGGCCTGCAGATCAACGACCGCATTCTCTGTGTGGACGGCTTCCGGCCCCGGCCCCAGGCGCAGCTTTTCGGGGTGGGGCAGCGCTTCCAGAACCTGGACTGCCCCAAGGGACATCGGGACTATTTCCAGGTGCTCCAGGAGGAATGGCAAAAGGGCGACGCCACGTTGGATTTCCTGGTCGAACGCGAGGAGAAGCTGGTGGAAGCTGGCGGCATTCCCCTGCTCCTCGTGACGCCCAACTACCTTCTGGAGGCCTTCCTGCCCTCTTTCCTGTCAGGCATGGGTCTTCTGATCATCGGCTATGCCGTATTTCGCGCCCAGGCGACGAAGGAAATCAACCTTGTCTTTGCCTTGTTCGCCACCGTGGCGGCGGCGCTGATGATGGAGCACAACTACGCTACCATCCTCGGCTCCTGGTTTGAGGATACCTGGTGGGTGACGCTCTTCCTGATGGTGCCCACCCTGCCCCTGCTCGGCGCTTCCCTCTTTCACCTGACCAATCTGATGATGGAGCAGGGAAGGATGCAGCGTTGGGGGCGGCGGCTGCTGGCGCCCTTCTACCTTCTGGCCGCCGGTTTCATCGGCCTGGGGGTGGCCATCTATCTCCTGCACGACAGTCCCATCAGCGCTCCCTACGATCCTTACTTCCTGGAATGGATCCTGTACAGCGCCCTTTTCGCCATGGTCTGGAGCGTGGTCGGGCTGGTGTGGACGTTTTGGCGCAGCCCTTCCCGGCGGCTGCGGCGGCAGGCGGGGGTGGTGCTGTTGGGCATTGCCGCCACCCTGAGCTTCGTCATCTCCTACATCATGTACTTCCTGACGGCGGCGTCGGGCCCCAGCTTCATCAACAGCGTGCCCTATGTGGCGTTGGTTTTCGTCGCCGCGATGGCTTATGCGATCCTGCGCTACCAGACCTTTGTGGCCCGCGAGCGGATTCTCACGGCGCTGCTGGTGACGATCCTGTGCATCGTCGTCGCCAACGTTGTCTACCTGGCGGCCGGCCAGGCGGTAGGGTTCCTCCCCATCCTGGCGGCGGCGCTGCTGGTCGGCGTGACCCTGGAGCTGCGGCGCGGCCCGACGGCCTTCCTCAACCGCCTGCTGCGGCGGGAGATGCTGGACTACCAGACGGTGGCGCGGTTCAGCCAGGCCGTGGGCGGGCTGCAGGGGAGCGAGGCGTTGGTGGCGACAGCGCAGGGGCTGTTCTGCAGCAATCTCGACGCCGAATGGGCCGATGTGTGGCTGCTGGAAGAGGAGCAGCAGGTGGTGGAGGCCTACCGGGAGGGGCAGCGGCTGCACACGGAGCCGCTGCCGACGGGTCTGGCCGCGGCCCTGGCGGCGCGGCCGGAACCGAGCCATGCCGCCGGGGAGGGCAGCGGCCTGGCGGCGCTGCTGCCGGGGAGTGAAGGCAGGCGCGTCGCCCTGTGGGCGCCGCTGGTGGAGCGCAGCCAGGCGGTGGGGGTGGTGGGATTGGGGCCACGGTGGACGGGCGAGGTTTATGCCGACGAAGACCGCCAGCTTGCCGGCATCCTGGCCCGGCAGATGGCGCTGGCGATCCTGAACACCCGCCAATGGGAGCGCCTGCAGGCGACGGCGCGGCTGGTATGGCAGGCGGAGGAGAACGAGCGGCGCAAGATCGCCCGTGAGCTGCACGACACGATCCTGCAGTTTTTGCTGGTGCTGACCTACGGTCTGGACGACTTGAAGGAGCCGCGGACGGCGCCGCCAGGGGAGATCGAGCGGTGGCAGGACCGCATCAGCGCCGAGGCTGACCAACTGCGGGCGCCGCTGAACCATCTGCGGGCGCCGGAGCTGCTGGTCAAGGACGGGTTGGCGCCGTCGCTGGGACGGTGGCTGGCCCAGGTTGGCGGCGAGACGGGGTTGGCGCTGGAAGTCGACCTGGCGGCGGAGGTCGAGCCGCTGCTCGCGACCGAGGCCAAGGTGGCGCTGTACCGCACCTGCCGGGAGGCGGTGCGGAATGCGCTCAAGCATTCCGGCGGCAGCCGGGTGGTGGTGCGGCTGGCGCGGGAGGGCGACCAGGCGGTATTGACCGTGGCGGACGATGGGCAGGGCTTCGATGCGGTGCAGGCCTGGCACGGGGGCGCCAAGGGCTACAGCAGCCTGCAGGACATGCACCTGTATATGGAGAGCGTGGGCGGGGGGCTGGAGCTGCGGGCGGAGGTGGGCGGGGGGACGGTGGTGAGGGGGTGGGCGCCGGTGGTGAAGGGGAACTGACTCTCTCCCCGCCGGTTTCGGCGGCTTGAACCGGGCGGTAGTGCCGCCGCAGCGGGCATTGGCTGCCGTCGGCACGACGGGAGGGACTTGTGTAAGGAGAATTACCTAGAGAATAGCGGGAAAAGGACCGTTGAAATGGGAGGGAATGGGGGTCAGAATGGGAGGAAGCGTAGAAGGTTTCGCCACGGTGGCAATCATGCCACCACTGAACTGCCGTGCACGGAGCCGGCTGTGATGCGCAGGAGGCCAGTAATGGAGACTATCGATGCGGCGAAGACGTGGAGCAGTGTCATGAAGCGTTGCGCTCCGTTTGTAACCACTGTTCTTGGGATTCTCATCTGTCTGGTGGCGCTGGCGCAGAGCGTCGAGGCCAAGCCGAGTGCGCAGGAAGGAACGGGACCTTCTGCGGGTGTCGCCGGAAACATGCTGCCGGCGGCAACGAACGCGCCCAGCAGCACCCTTTTCACCTACCAGGGCCAGTTGCTCGATGCCAACGGTAATCCCATCACCAACAGTGCGCTGCCAATGACCTTCAAGTTGTACTCTGTGGCCACAGGCGGTACGGCTTGTTGGACGGAAGCCCGCAGCGGCGCCAACGCCGTCAACGTGCAGACCGGCCAATTTCAAGTGCTTCTGGGCCAGATCACAGCTATCCCTGCATCCTGTGTGAGTGGGGACGCCTATCTGGAATTGACAGTGAATGGGCAGACGCTCAGCCCCCGCGAAATCCTGACCAGTGTAGCCTATGCCTTGCAGGCGCAGACGGCGCAGACAGTGCCGGATGGGAGCATCACCCCGGCGAAAATCAATATCAATTCCCTCCTCGACTTGCACGGGCAAAGCCTAACGAACGTACGTTCGATTGTCGCGAATAGCACGGGCAGTTTTGATCTGGCCTCTGGCGGAAGCAACAACGTGTGGATCAAGTCTTTCTCGACGGGTGGAGGAGTGTATATAGGAGCTATTGGACCTGGAAGCGTAGCCGTACCTCTTTCAGTGAACGGAAGCGGCGAGTTTCTTGCTGGTATGAAAGTAGTCGGTCAAAGTCTGTTCACCAGAGATAATACCAGTCCGTACGGCAACTACACCATCAATCTTTCTGAGTACACCGCATCAACACAGAAGAAAGCCAATATCGGTTTTCACAATTCGGGAGTTGCCGAAGGCTACATTAGCCTGGACGGCGGGGGCGATGGTCGCAAGTTCGTCTTTGGAGCCGAACAGGGTCCCATGAATGGCGAGTTCACGGGCAATCTAACAACCAAGGGCATGTTTCACCTTGCAGGAACCGATTTCATCATGGACGAATACGGGGGGCGTGGGGGCGGGCGCGCCATGGTGAACGACCAAAACGACACGTTGACGATCAACTACGATGGTGACTTTGCCGGTGGAGTCAGGCTCAAGGGTCCGGTATCGTGTGGAGCCTTGATCGAGTCGAATCTGCAGACGGAAGCGGAACAGGATGCAGGCCAGATCGATCGTTTCAGTGAAGGCGACGTTCTATGTTGGGGCGCCGATCAACTGGAGCTGTGCAAAAGCGCCAACGACCGGCTGGTGCAGGCTGTGGCCGATAAGGCGGGCAAACCCATTGTGCTTGGCGCTGAGAAGGTCAAGGTGTTGGGGCCGGTGCAGCGCGGTGATGCGCTGGTAGCGTCGGATGTACCCGGCTACGCCATGGTAAACAACGACCCGCGCGCCGGCAGCGTCATCGCCCAGGCGTTGGAGGCTTTTGACGGCAAGCAGGGAACCATCAAGGCGATGATTAGTACCTTATCAGTGAAATTCTTGCACAGAAAGCAGCAATTTCAGCCTGCTGAGGGTGGATGCGCCAGCTTTGGGATGACATGGAACTCCCGGAGTTCGAGCACCAACGTAGCTACCTGGCGGCCAAAGTCGGTCAAGTAGTACTTGTAGCGTTGGCTGACCTTCTTGACGAGCTTGTGGACGTGCAAACGCTTGAGGA
>JAKOVD010000067.1 GCA_029782215.1 Chloroflexota bacterium | reverse complement strand
GGCGAGGGCGCCGTGCAGGCCCTGCGCGATGTCAGCACCGGCTTCGCCCAGGGCGAAATCTGCGCCGTGCGGGGGCCGAGCGGCTCGGGAAAGTCCACGCTGCTGCACATCCTGGGCGGACTGGAATATCCCAGCTCGGGAAAAGTCTTCTACCGGGGCGAAGATCTCTACGCCTACAATGACAACCAGCTTTCCATCCTGCGCCGGCGCCGCTTCGGCTTCGTCTTCCAGGCTTACAACCTGGTGCAGGAGCTGACCGCCTACGAGAACATCCTGCTCCCCGTTCTGCTGGACAAGCGGAAGCCGGACAGAAAACACATCTCCCTGCTCGTAGAGATGCTGGGTCTCGGCAAGCGGCTGGATCATCTGCCCAGCGCGCTTTCGGGCGGCCAGCAACAGCGCGTGGCCATCGCCCGGGCCCTGGCCAACAAGCCGGCCATTCTCTTCGCCGACGAGCCCACGGGCAACCTCGACGGCAAATCGGGCAAAGAGGTGCTGGCCCTGCTTAAATATGCCAGCCGGGAGCTGGGCGTAACCCTGGTGCTGGTTACCCACGACCTCAACATCGCCGAGCAGGCCGAGCGGGTCATCACCCTGGAAGACGGCGCCATCACCCACGACAGCAGGAAGAGGGCGGCCGGCGATGGAAGCTAAGTTCTCCTTAACCTCCATTGCCCTGGGCAACCTGCGCCGCCGGCGCGGGCGCTACCTGCTGCTCATCCCCGGCATCGTCCTGGCCATCTACTTCGTGGCCACGGCGCTGCTGTTTGCCGACACCATGTTCGTATCCCTGCGGGAGCGGCACTACAACCGCCAGGGGGAGCAGGATGCCATCGTCTTCGATTGCGGGGAGGCGCCTCTCGAAGAGCTTATCTCAAGGGGCATCTTTTCGGAATACGGGACGGCCGGTATTTTGGGCTGCGTCCTTCCCGACGGACAGGAGCAGGAGAACGGCTTCTCCATCGCCCGTTTCGATGAAGCCGCGCTGGCCCTGGCCCGCCAGGAGCCGCTGGAAGGCCGGCTGCCAGAAAAGGCGGGCGAGATCGCCCTGGAGCGCAGCGCCCTGGCGCGGCTGCGCTCGAGCGCCGGGGTGGGCGACAAGATCACGCTAACGCTGCTCGTCCCCGACGGCAGCGGTTTCATGGAAAAACCAATCCAAAAGAGCTATACCCTGGTGGGGATCCTAGCCGACAAGCAGATTTACCTGGATAGGTGGAACTCCGCCACCCCCGCCTACCGCGACTATCCCGCCGGCGTGCTCTCCACGAATGAACAGATCGAGCCCGGAGGCCGGGCCGTGATCAACTGCTACGGCCGCTATGCCGGGAACGCCGCAGCCGCTTTTGAACGGCTGCGAGAATTCTGCCTGGAGAACAAGCTGGTCACCGAACACGACTGGCCCAATTTGGAGCAGACGCGCTACCGCTTGTTTGACGCCGGCGAAGGCGCCGATGAAGACATCATGATTACGTCTACCTTCCTCGCCATCATCGCCCTGGTACTGGTCTGCGCCGCCTGCCTCGGCATTGTCAACGCCTTCTCGGCCGACCTGGAGGCGCGAAGGCGGCAGATCGGCCTTCTCCGCGCCGTCGGAGCTACGCAAAAACAGATCCGCACCATCTTCGGCCGCGAAGTAACCCTCATCGCCCTTTGCTCCATTCCCACCGGCCTGGTCCTGGCCGCTCTCACCGTGCGGGGGATCACCGTCCTGCTCGGCAAAAGTTTCATCTTTCGCCCCAATCTGCTTATTATCCTGGCCATAGCCGCAGCCGGCGTGATCTGCGTCAGGCTTGCCGCCGCCATTCCGCTGCGCAAAGCGGGACGCATACCGCCCATGCAGGCCATCCGCAACGTGGAGCTTACCCGCAGGCTGAAGCGCAGCCGGGTGCAAAGCAGGCCGCTCTTTGACGTCCCCCGCCACCTGGCCCGCCGCAACATGACCCTCTACCGGGGCAGGCAGGCGGGCATCACCGCCATGCTGGCCGCAAGCATCGTTCTGCTCTCGTTTGCGGCTTTCGGAGCCAGGCCCATTCTCAGCGAGGCCGGGTGGGATTACCGCTGGGATTACGTCCTGGGAAAACAAAGTAGGACCGGCGATTGGCTGATGGAGTATGAGCTGCACCGGCCCGGCATCACCGAGCAGGACCGGGCGGAGGCCGCCGCCCTGGCAGGGGTTAAAACGGTTGTCGGTGAAAAGCTCCTCCAGGTAAAAATACTAACTGATAAAATTACGCCCTACATCATCAACAGCAATTTTTGGCGCTTTGACTACCTTTCCCCGGAGCCGCAGCAGGATGATCATCCCCATGAGAGGCAGTGGCAACTGCAGCAGTTTCAGGACTACCTGGCCAGCAAGGACAAGTACGGCTACAGGCAGGATTATCTCACCGTGGATTGCTGCGGCATCGACGCAGCAGTGATAGAAAAGCTGCACCCCTTTGTCTCCGCGGGCCGGATCAATATCGACAAGTTGAATTCCGGCGAGGAGATCTTGGTCGTCGCGCCTGCGGAGTACGGCTTTGTAGAAGAGAAGCTGGACGACGGCAGCACGCGTTCATATTATGATTACACCCTTGACTCCAACACCGCCTACAGCGCCGTCCATCAAAACGACATGTTCCGGGCGGGCGACGCCATCACCGTGAGCCTGCTCTACTGCAACAGCCCCGAAGCGCAGGAGTATAACGAGGATGGCAGCCGCAAACTGCCGGATGACGCAGTCCGCATCGACCGGGCGGTGACTGTCGGAGCGCTCCTGGAGCCGGAAGCGGGCGATAAGTATTTAAGTGATTACTTTCCGGGCTCTTTCTTCTGTCAAGCAGGTGATATTATCACCACCGTTGCCGGCCTGAACTCACTGGGCTTCGATACGCCCTACACGATCCTGGCCATCGCCCTCTATGAAAGCCCCGACCCGGCCATGGAGGAATACCTGGAAACGAACCTGGGCTGGATCGCCGCCCGCACGGCCGGCGTGGAGCTAAGGTCATACGTGGCCATGACCCGGGAAAGCCGCCAGATAGCCTACGGCCTGCTTATAGCCGCAGGGGCCATCCTGCTGCTCTTCTTTGCCATCTGCGCCAGCATGATCAACAACGCCCTTTCGGCGCGCATCCGGGCCGGCAGGCGCGAGATCGGCACGCTCCGGGCGGTGGGCGCCTCCGAACAGGTCATCACCCGCTCCTACCTGTGGCATCTTCTCGCCACCTTCAGCTGGGGCACGGTCATCGGCCTGGCTATGGAGCTGGCCTTGTGCGGATGGATGTTAACACAGGAACATATTGCCGCCGGTGCAGCCACCCTGCCGCTCTGGGAGCCGCTCCTCTTCGTGGCGCTGCTCTTCGGGATCTGCCTCCTGAACGTCCGCTCCAAGGTGGGCGCCATCTTCAAGGATAGCATCGTGGAAAACATTCGCGAACTGTGAGGTGAATACGAGATGATTACCATGAAAAAATTATACCGCCTTGCGGGGCTGCTGCTTCTCTGTCTCGCCCTGAACGTTATTCCCGGGTTCGCCGAGCGGGCTTCCGCCGCGGGGACACCGCTCTCCATAGACAGCGAGCATCTTTACGAGGGGATGGAAAGAAGCTACGCCGAGGGCTACCTGCCGGCCGTATCCGGCGGCAAAGCGCTGGTGGTCCTTCCTCTCCTTTCCGACAGCGGCAGCGGCCCGCTTGAGGTATCCATCAACCTGGGTGATCCGGCGCTCTCCCCCTTTGTCTACAGGAACTACCGGAAGCAGTTCGCCAAGAAGAGCTTCACTTTTGGAAAGGAAACGGTGGAATGCTACCCGGTGCAATTTTCACTGGAGCTGGCTAAAGACCGCGTCAACGGCTGCTACCCGGTCACCTTCACGGCAAGCGGGGTTACTGACGGCGGCGAGCCCTTTGCGCAGGATTTCACGGTCTACGTGAGCATCAGCGACGGCATCAATCCTCACGGCGCTCCGCCGGATCCAGAACCGGAACTCTCCTCCCAGCCCAGGCTCATGGTCGCTGCCTACAAGCTGGAGCGGGGCTACCTGGCGGCGGGCGAAAGCGCAACCCTGGCCGTAACGGTGCGCAACAACAGCAGCACGCAGCAGGTGAAGAATATCAAGCTTTCCTTCACCGCAGAGAGCGGTGAGATATGGCCTGAAGGCACCGGCGCAACCTACTGCAGCCGCATTGGCGCAGGAGGCTCCTATACCTGGACATTTGCCGTTGCCGCCCTGCCCA
>JAKOVD010000065.1 GCA_029782215.1 Chloroflexota bacterium | reverse complement strand
CCGTCGTTTCTCCGGCATCTCGTTTACGCTGCTGATTAACGCTGGTTGTAGCTGTCGCTTATTTGACCGATACATGCTTCACAACTTCTTTCCTGTCACTCAAACGTCGTCCGCAGGGCCGACATCAACCCTTCTCCTGATTGTACTCAGTTCGCGAACTAACGCGAGTTGAAGCTACCTTTTTTCAGGGGAGTCAACGTTTCAACGTTCGAACGTCACTTCTCAATCGGCGCCCCGACCACGTTGCCCCATTCCGTCCAGGAGCCGTCGTAGTTGCGCACGTTGGGGTAACCGAGCAGGTAGGTCAGAACGAACCAGGTGTGGCTGCTGCGTTCGCCGATACGGCAATAGGCGATGATGTTCTGGTCGGCAGACAGCCCGGCTTCGCCCTCGTAGAGGTCCTTCAGCTCTTCGACGGACTTGAACGTACCGTCCTCGTTAGCCGCCCGGGCCCAGGGCATGCTGCGGGCGCCTTTGATGTGGCCCCCGCGCAGGGTGCCTTCCTGGGGGTATTCCGGCATGTGCAGCAGCTCGCCGCTGAACTCCTTGGGGGAGCGGACGTCGATCAGCGGCAGACCGGCGGCCTGGTGCGCCAGCGTTTGGGCGAACAGGGCGCGGATCTTATAGTCCTGGCGCTGGGGGGCATGGTAGGCGGCAAAGGGGAAGCTGGGGACTTCCCTGGTCAGCGGGCGGCCCTCTTCCACCCACTTCTTGCGGCCGCCGTTCATCACAGCCGCCTTGGTGTGGCCGAACAACTGGAACACCCAGAAGGCGTAGGTGGCCCACCAGTTGTTCTTGTCGCCGTAGAAGACGACAAAGGTGTCGTTGTCGATGCCGAGCCTGCCTGCCAGGGCTTCGAACTGCTTGGGGCCGATATAGTCGCGGATGGTGGGGTCATTCAGGTCGGAGACCCAGTCGATCTTGACGGCGTTTTGGATGTGGCCGGTGTTGTACAACAGAACGTCTTCGTTGCTCTCGACCAGGCGGATGTGGGGGTCATCGAGGTGCTGGGCCACCCATTCGGTAGAAACCAGGGCTTCTGGGTGAGCATAGGGTGTGGTCATGGTGCGTAGCTTCCTTATGCGATTCGGCCGGTGTATGTGTCAGGTCGAAGATATCAGTGGATGAAAAACAAAAGACTCACCATAGATGCGGTGAGTCTTCGAGGGCTTACCAGGTGCTGCACAGACGCGCCCAAAAGCCTGGTCAATGTATCGAACTGAGGGGGATGAAGCGCAACGTCACTCACCGCTCTTGCCAAATCAGCGGACCAGCCGTCTGAAGTGACCGGCTAGGCCCGCACAAGACAGGAGCACGTGAAGGTTGCGATGGAGTTTGCGAAGCCGCTCATGCTGGGCAGTCTAGAGGCTTGTGCGGTCCTTGTCAGGAAGCGCGTTTACCTTTGTCTGCGAAGAGTGCGATTGCCCTCCCGCCAGATCCGCTAGAAGGGCAGACCGTGATCGCTGACGGGGGTGATCGTGCAGATGGTGGACTTCATGCCCGGGAACAGGAATTTGTTCAGAGCATCGATGCTATCGGCATCGACGATCAGGTAGAGGGTGTGCTCCATCAGGGAGCCGTAGAACCCGACCAACTTAGTGCCGGGCGCCGTGGCATCGAACAGCGAACCGGAACCGCCGTGACCGTAAGGACAATTCTCAGGGGTGTGGACCTGTTTGACGTGGAAAAGCATGTGTGTCTCCTTGCGTGCTATGGGGTGGGAGGGAAAAAGAATGCGCTAAATAGTGAGTCTAGCGGCAAACAGCGGCATATGCTGTATGGCCTATAACATTGCTCCTGTCAGGACGGCCCGCTTCGCTGGGCGAGCCGGCAACGCGCCCGTATCCACCTTGCCTCAGGGCGTGATCACAAGTGCCACGGGCTCTACCATCATGGCGCGGGCATAGGTCCCGCCGCCGGGTTCCTCCTCACAGATCACATAGAGCGCCAGGTTCTGGGGACGTACGAGTCCGTCCAGCGCCGCCGGCAGCGGCGCTCCCGGCGGGATGTGGCAGCCCCAGCGTCCGGGACGAGTTTCGTAGAAAGGAAGCGCAGCCCGCGCCGCTGCGCAGTCAAAGGCGCCCGCCGCCTCGCGCAGCCAGTAGCCGTTGACCACAGGGTGCTCGTCATCCAGCAGCGAGCAGATCAGGTAGACGCTGTCAGGATAATAGGCGCTGCCCGCGTCGGAGGCGGAAGGATAGGCGGGGTCGACGGGGTGGCTGTGGTAGATGGCGACCAGGCTGTCTCCCTCGTCCTCCCAGGCGAATTGGGCCAGCAGCGCCTGCGGGTCGACCTCGTAGTCCATGACCGGGGTGGCGGCGACGTTGGCGGCGCGGCGGATCGCCGTTGCCCGGCCTTCCCGTCCCCGGAGCAGGCCGCAGATCTCCTCCGGCTTGCCCTCGCGGGCATGGGCGACGATGGCATCATACACGGCTTGCGGAATGTGCAGTGTGTCCAAGGATTACGACCCTCCGGAGATCGCGCCGATTCTATCACAGCCGTAGAAGGGTGCGGTGCCAGTCATCGCCGGCGGCGCCAGTGTGGGCGGCAGCTCCCTGCCCACCACGCCGATGCGTCTGTAGGCAACCTGGCCTCCGCTCCCGTCTTCGGCGCTGAGGGTCAGATGGTCGCCGCTCACGTCGAGGTGATAGGCGCGGGTGCAGGGGAAGCTCTCGTAGCCCTTCCAGCAGCGCCCTTCCAGATCGATCCGGTGGGCGCCAGTCAGCACGTAGCGGCCGGTGCCCACCGTCATCCGTCTACAGGCCGGCCAGGAAATCAAGGACGATCTGGTTGAAGGATGCCGGCGTCTCCATGGGCGCCAGGTGCCCCACGCCCGGCAGCGCCATGAACCTGGCGCCGGTGATGCCTTCACGCAGGAGCGTGGCAATGCGGTGAAAGTCGGCAAGGTCGGCGGCGCCGAGCATGACCAGGGTGGGTGCGGTGATCTCGGCCAGGCGTTCGATCGCGGGCGGCGCCGATTCGACGAGGGGGTCATCGTGGGTGATGTGCCAGCCGGAGTAGTCGGCGAAGATCGCCGCCAGACGCTCTTTCACGCCGGGCGTTTGCAGGCTGGCCGCAAACAGCGGGTGCGCCAACAGCAGGGGCAGCGCATGGTCCATGCCGTTGGCGGCGGCGTCGCCGAAGACCGGCGCCCATGAGTCGTCCCATTCTTGGGACCAGGTGTAGCCGGCGAGCGTCGAGTCGACGAGCACCAGGGCCTGGACCGCGTCCGGGTAGGCCAGGGCGCAGTCGATGGCGATGCCGCCCCCCATCGACTGCCCGATCAAGGCGGCGCGGTGGATGCCGAGGTGGTCGAGCAGGGCCTTGAGGTCGTCAGCGTGGGAGTATGAACCATCGAGGGGAAGCGCCGACCGGCCGTGGCCGCGGATGTCATAGCGCACGACATGGTGATGCCGAGCCAACGCCTCCATTTGCTGGTCCCAAACCCTGGCATCGGAGCCAAAGCCATGGATGAGGACGAGGGCTTCGCCCGACCCTGCGGTCTCGTAGGCGAGGTGCGTGCCGTTGACATCGGCGATCTGTGTCGAAATGGACATGAGACGGACCTCCTTGCGGTGTCATGAGGGTGGGCGGGTTCGGCAATGGCTGCTGTGGACGATCACACCTGCCTGCGAAATCCCATCATCGTCCTTTCCACGGTGAATCCCAGGTTGGCGTAGAGGCTCATCGCGGCCGTGTTGTGGGTGTTCATCGTCAGGTTGACCGTCTGGACCTCCGGGGCTTCTGCAATTCTCCGCACCGCCGCCGACAGCAGACGCCTGCCCACCCCGCGCCGGCGTTGGGAATCGGCCACGCCCAGGAAGTCGACGTAGCCCTGTTCTGCCTGGCGCTGGACCTTGCCGAAGACGTAGCCCATTAGTTCTCCGCCGTCGCTGGCAATGAACAGAAATGTGTCGGCGTCCTGCTTGTCCACCAACTGCCGGGCCGTGTAGTAAGTGCGGGGAAACAGATGATCGTGCAGAGCTTCAAGCCGGGCAAAGTACGGCGCCGTGAAGGGTTCCGCCTCCAACTGGGGCACGACGGCGAACTGCGCCCGGTCCAGGTTGAGGATGGCGTTTTCGCTGCGCAGGGCGAAGCTGCGCCGGTCGGCGAAAGCGCGGACGTTCTGATTGCGGGTGTCGCAGAAGAGGTCGTGCTCGCGGACAACGTCGGGCAGCAGCGGCTGCACTGCCGCGTACAGGCGATCCGCCAACACCTGCCAGTCGGAGTGGTCGATCAGCGGCCCGTACAGCCACGCCCGCCCGATCTCCACGTCGTACTCAACGCCCATCAGCCCCACCAGATTGCCGTCCTCCTCGGCAACCACAGAGCTCTCGTGCACCGATGGTTCGAGCTCCGCCAGCGTCTGGCGAATATCAGCCTCGCTGGCGCCGAAGAAGCCGATGTGGTGATCGGGCTGTGTGTTCAGGCGGGTCACGAAGCGGACGATATCATCGAAGTCTGCATCAAAGCAGCGAGTGACTTTGGTGGACAAAGCTGACGCCTATGGTGTGCCAACTACTGAAAGAGGGCAAGCAGTTGCCTCTGCTGTTCCGTTAGGATGAGCAGTTGGCTTCGCTGTTCAGGATAGATCGTCGCAGCTTGCCAGTATAGTTGCCTGACACTTGTGGCCGTACCTATCTTCAAACCTCGTTGGCGAAGTTCAGCGTTGAGTGGACGTGCCTCGAATAGGTGGACACTGTGGATCACCATAGGTCGATGATCACCCCGTGACGACGTCGCAGGGATTCTTGGTCCGGTAAGCACGAGGTAGAAATCGGGGAGTGCATCAGGGCTAATATCAAGATTTCCATCCTGTTTGCTGTAGAACTTGACGTTCACCGACCGTCCTGCAAGTGGGGGAAGCATGAAATAGCCGTCAAAGCTCTTCTTGGCAGCCGAATATTCGAGCTTGATCCCAAAGACCTTGGCAGCGATAAACTCACCCGGATGACCAGCGAGTGCGGGGCGATCGATGAGGTGGGCGATCTTCTTGTCGATCTCATTCCGCTCGCCTATGAGGTTGGCCAAGCGACCCAGGATTTCAGCGTCTGCAAGCGCGATGCTGTCGGTCACGAGTTTTCCTCCGCCGCGTCGGCCCGCACCGCATCCGACAGGTAGGTGTTCGTCTTTCGCTCGCGGCCGACGGTCGTGAAGGGGCCGTGGCCGGGGTATAGGGCGTAGTCGTCGGGCAAGGTCAGGATCTGGGTGTGGATCGCTTCGATCAGTTGGGGGAAGCTGCAGCCGGGGAAATCGGTGCGGCCGATGCCGCCTGCAAACACGGTGTCGCCCACCCAGGCGCGGCGCCCGGCATGGTTGATGTAGATCAGCGAGCCGGGGGAGTGGCCGGGGACGTGCCGGATCTCCAGCGCCGTCGTCCCCAGGCGCAGGTCGTCGCCCGGCGCCAGGTAGACGTCCACGGGCGGCGGCGGGCCCCAGGTGCGTCCCAGCCAAGCTGCGGCCGCCTCGCCCGCCCAGCCCAGGACGGGCAGCTCGTCCCGGTGGAGGTGGAAGCCGGCGCCGGTGGCGGCGCGCACCTCCGGCACCGCCAGGACGTGGTCGAAGTGGGCGTGCGTGTTGATGATGCGGGTGACGTGCGCTCCGCTGCGCTCGACCAGCTTCAGGATCAGCCCGGCGTTGTCGCCGGGGTCGATCAGATAGGCCTCATGGCTGGCTTCGTCCACGAGCAGAAAGCAGTTGACCTGCAGGGCGCCGACGACGAGATGATGGATTTGCATAGAAAGGCGGCCTTTAACGTTCAACGTTCAACGTTGAACGTCAGTACATGAGTCGTGGTGAGAGGATAATGGGGTCGTCGACGGCACGGCCGGCGGGGTCGACCAACTGCAGCGCTAGGACGTGGGGGCGGCCGCCGGCCAGGTCGGCGGGGAGCGCCGCCGTGGCCTCGCCCCGCCAGGGCAGGCCGGGCAGCCAGCGGCTGGTGGGATAGGCAGGGCCCGCCAGCGGGAAGCGGCCCAGGGGTTGGCCGTCCAGCAGGAGGTCAAAGCTGTAATCGCCGCCGGGGGCGCTTTCGGCGCGCCAAAAAGTGGTGAGGTGGAGCGGGTCGCCGGGGGCCAGAGGCGTTTCCGGCGCATAACCGTATCCCTGCTTGAAGCGGTCGTGCCCCAGCAGGGTGAAGGGGCCGCGCGTGGTCTCGGTCCGGTAGCGTACAGGCAGGATGTTGGCGGGGGGCGCGGCGGCGGGCGGCACGACCGTCACCTCGCCCAACCGCAGGTGGTCGCTGGCGCCTTCAGGCGTCACAACTGGCAGCCGTGTACCGGTGGCGGCGTCATACAGGGCAAGGATGAGCGGGTAGGCGCCGGGAGGGGTGCCGAGCGGGATGGGCAGGCCGGAAGGGTCGGTGATGGTTTCGCCCGGCGCCCATGAGGTGGTGGGCCTTGTGCCGCCGACCGGTTCGCTGTCCACCTGGGCAACGACCTGGTTGGCGGGGTCCAGGAGCTGGAGCGTGGTCTTGTAGGCCCGGTCCGGCGGCGCCGTCGCCGACCATTCCAGCACCGTGCGGGCGATGTCGCCGGGCTGCAGAGGCGCGGCGCTGAGCCCGGCCGCGTCGAGGCGAATCGTCTCGCCGAAGGCCGGCGAATTCGCAAAGGGAGCGGCGGGCGGCGGCGGCTCGGCGCTGTAGGCCGCAAAGCGCAGGTCGCCGATCCAGCTATCCCAGGCCTTGAAGGCATGCTGCGCCAGGTAGCGCTCGATCAGACCATCGGGGTCAGATTGCACCGTGGCCCAGTAGACGGCGTAGAGACGCCGGTGCTCCGCCAGGATGCGGTCGAGCGCGGCGGTCGTCGTCTGCGGGTCGAGGGGACGGCTGGCAGGCAGCGGATAGACGGCGGCGGGACCGTGGTCGTACTGGCCGAAGGCGTCGATCTGGCCGGGGGCGTCCAGCAGCACGGCATCTTCGGTTCCGGCGAGCGCCTTGAGGTAGGCGGCGATGCCGCGATAGTCGTCACGGGCAAAGGCGGGATCATGATAGTAGCGGTTTAGGGCCGGGAGGGCCGGGAGGGCGACGATGAGCAGCAGCGCCAGCGTGCAGGCGGCCGCCCACACCCTCGCGGCGCGGCGTTTCCCATCCAGCCTGCGTTCCAGTCCGTCCGCCGCCAGATCGATGCCGAGCGCCAGCAGCAGGAGGTAGGCTGGCACGGCGATCAGCAGGAACTTGAAGAAGACGGGGCTGAAAACGCGGAAGAGCACCATGACCGCCAGGGGCGTCACCAGCCAGACCAGGGGCAGCGTTCGCGCCAGCCACGCCACGCGCAGGGAGCGCCACGGGACCAGGGCGATGAGGAGCAGCAGGAGTGAGGCTCCGGCGCTGGCGGCGACGCCCCACGCTCCCGCAGGGCAGCCGGTGGGGCCGCAGGTGAACAGCCCGAACGCCTCCCGCAGGGCCCCGATCGGACCCAGGGGCGCCGGCGGCGAGGGCCACTGCGTGAGCTGGCGCCAGGCCGTGGGCGCCCACGGCAGGTAGAGCAGCGCCGCGGCGAAGTTGACGGCCAGCCAGGGCGCCAGCAGACGCCAGACTCCTTCCTGGCGTCGCCTTCGCCACGCCCACCACAGGAAGATCAGGTTCAGCGCCGCCAGTTGAATCGGAAAGGCGTAGTGCGTGTAGAGGCCGGCCACGGCCGCGACCAGGTAGAGGGCGGCAGGCCAGAGCAGCCCCCTGCTGGCAGCGCCGGCGGTGGCCGCCGCGCGCTCGACCGCCTGCGTCCACCCTGTCAGGGCCAGGGCGCTGGCGGCAGCGCACAGCGCCAGCAGCATGTACATGCGCGCTTCCTGGCTGTAGTAGACCAGGAAGGGATTGACGGCTGCCAGGGCCGCCGCCAACAGCCCCATGCGTACGCTGCGCAGGCGGCTTCCCAGGCGGTAGACGACCGCCACGAGCAGCACCCCGGCCAGGACCGACAGGCTGCGGGCGCCGCGCTCGTCCAGGCCGAAGACGGCGCTCCAGACTTTCAGCAGCAGGTAATAGAGGGGCGGATGAATATCCCCGGCGGCCGCAGCCACGATCTCTTTCGCCGAGCGTGCGGCCAGGACCACCGAGTTGCCCTCGTCTGCCCAAAAGCTCTGTCCGGCCAGGAGGTAGAGCCGCAGGGCCGCCGCCAACACCAGGATGAGGACCAACAGCAGGCGCCGCACCCGCCTGTTTCTCCGCTCGCGCGCCAGCGCGGCCGGAGGTAGGGTGGCAATGGGGGTGGATGGAGTCATGGCAGCGGTCCGGGGGCGGCGATCCCAGTGCCACAACCGCCCATGTCCATGTCATTCTGAGGGTCGGTGGAAGAAACTCCCTATGTCATTGCGAAGGGCGATAGCCCCGTAAGCAAGTGGCGCTTGCGCCACTTGCGACGCAATCTCCAAATTGAAAGTTGGAGACTGCTTCGCTGCGCTCGCAGTGACAAAGTGAGAGAGAGATTCTTCGCTCCCTTTGGTCGCTCAGAATGACAATTCAAGCAAGGTGCGGTGGGTGCGTTAGGACGTTTCGCTCGTAAGAGTCACGGCTTTGAGGACGATGGCGCCGCCCACATCGAGAAAGCACAGGCAGGCCTCGGGCGCCGTCTCCAGCAAGACCGACGCTGCCCGCAGGTAATTCCGTACCTGGTGGGTATAACGAGTATGGGTCTTGACCTTGAGTTTGTCCAGAGTGGACAGGCGGTCGATCTTGAAGTCGACAAGGCGCCAGCGTCCTTCATACCGGTAAATGACGTCGATCACGCCTTGTTCGATGCGGCCGCCGTCCTGCCAGGCGAAGGGGATTTCATGACGCCGCAGCTCGGCGGCGTCCATCTTCGCCCAAAGGTCGTGCTGCTGGAAGCGGCGAAGCACGGTTTTGGCCCGGCTGACCGCCTGCCGCAGCTCCCTGGCGTCGGTCACCCCCAATCCCCGCGCCTTGGCCTGAAGCCAATCATCGAGATCCTCGAATCGCCACTGGGCGATGGCCGCATGTACGAGCTTGCCCACCACCCATTGGGGCGCGCTGGCGTTGGCGTCTGGCGGCACGACCCGCCAGACGCGTTCGGGAAGAGGGCTGTCCTCGTCGTCGTGCTGCTCGCCCTTCGCAGGGTCGTCCGCTACCGGCCCGAGCAAGGTGGGCAGGGCGATGGCCGGACTCGTCTGCGCTGCGGCCAGTCGAGCGCCGGACTGCCATTTTGGCTCGTAGACGCTGCAGGCGACGGGCTCTTGTGCGAGCGCCAGCGCCAGGGTGTGGCAGGCGCCGCCCTCGTCAGCGACTTCGGGCCATGCGGCATCTTCCAGGTTCAGAGCAGGCGCCAGCCGCTTCCACCACCCGTCCCACACCGGCCTGCCGTTCTTCCAGGCGGCGTTGCCGTTCAGGATCAGGCGCTCCTGCGCCCGGGTAGCGGCGACGTAGAGCAGCCGGCCCTCCTCGGCCGCCTCTTTGTCCGCGGCTTCGCCGGCGGCCAGGGCGTAGAGGCTGGGCTTGTCCTTGCCGTCGTCGCTCTTCATCGACAGGGTGAGGGTTGTCCCATCGAGCCAGTAGTAGCTGTCGGACCGGCCGCCCCGATAGGCCAGGTCTCCCAGGACCACGACGGGGAATTCCAGTCCCTTGGCCTGGTGAATGGACATAATCTGCACCGAGTCCTCGGCCACGGTGCGGGCTTCGCCCTCGCGCACGTCGACGTCGCGGGCCTGGCCAACGTAGGTGAGCAGCTCGCTCACCTTCACCAGGCCGCTGCGGCGGGCGTCGGCCAACAGCTTGGTCACGTTCCGCTCCGCCCGTGTCTGCCCGGCCGCCAAGAGCGCCGCCTGGTAGTCAGTGGCGTCCAGGAAGTGCTTGAGCACATCGGCGGCGCTGGCGCGACCCACAGCCTGGTGCATCCCGGCGATGAGGCTGCAGGCCCGCTCCGCCAGGCGACCTTCATCACCGGGCAATTGCCGACCCTGTGTCTTCAGGGTTTCCCACAGAGTAACCGCCGGCGCCTTCTGGTGGTGCGCCGACTCGTCGCGCCAGACAGCCAGTTGGTAGAGGGCGGCGTCGCTGAGGCCCAGGACGGGAGATCGCAGCGCCCCGGTGAGCGCCAGGTCATCGGTGGGGTCCGCCAGGGCCTGCAGGATGTTCAGCAGGTCGCGCACCTCCGGCCGATCGTAGAAGCCTTTGCCGGCAACGGTCAGGAAGGGAATGCCGGCATGTTCCAGGGCGTTCTCGTAGGCAGGAAACGCTGACGCCGCCCGGCAGAGGATGGCGACATCTCCCGGCCGGCACACGCCCTCCTCGATGAGGTGGACCAGGCGCGCGGCCAGGGCGCTGGCGGCGCGGTTCAGGCCGTTTTCGCTCTTGATGCCCACGGCGAGGTGGAGCTCGACGTGCGGCGGCAAAAAGGTGGGCCTGGGCTGGGGACGGTGCGCCTCCAGCCGGGCAAAAGGCTCCAGCCAGGGCCGGGCAGGGTCTTCCTGTTCGCCCAGGACCGGACGGAGCAGCGTGTTCAGGGCTTCGACCAGGGGCTTGTGCCCGCGGTAGCTCTCGACCAGCTCGAACACGTGTCCGCCGTTGTGCTCGAGCTCACGCCGGGTTTGGCGAAAGACCGTCACATCGGCGCCGCGGAAGCCATAGATGGACTGCTTGGCATCGCCGACCAGGAACAGGCGCCCGCCGCCGTTCAGCAGGTCCAGCAGCTGGCGCTGCCGGCCGTTGGTGTCCTGGAATTCATCCACCAGGATGGCCGACAGGCGCCCCTGCCACTGCTGCCGGACGTCGGGGTGGGCCTCCAGCAGGGCAATGGCCATCACCTCGAGGTCGTTGAAGTCCAGGGCGCGAAGTTGAGCCTTGGCGTTCGCGTACCAGTGGCGGGCCGTGGCCGCCACCGGCCGCAGCCTGACCAGTGTGCGGGCCACTGCCTCATCCTGGCCGTTGATCGCCAGGTTCAGAGGAAGCTGGGCTGTGAGTTCCGCGCGCAGCCACTTCAGACATGCCACGACCGCCGCCTTCTCCTCTTTGCCACCCTGCCAGGCGGACTGCGAGCCGCCGGTGAGGTTGATCTCACGAAGTCGCTGCAGAGACCTGACCCGGTCGAAAGTGGAACCGTGCCTGGTGCCGGCAATGGCCATCCTGGCACTCTCCGCCTGCTCCACCAGCTTGTCATGGGGCTGCAGGGGCGTTGTGTTCTCCAGATCGCGGCAGGCGGCCTGCCAGTCGGCCCGCGCAAGCAGCGCCTCCAGGGCTGCCAGTTGGCGCCCTGCCAGCAGACTCTCCCATGCTGCCAGCAGCCGCTCGGGGTCATCGTCCATGGCATCGAGTGAGGCTTGCCGATCAGGATCCTCGGCCAGCAGGCTGCTTACCAGATCTCGCAGGCGCGGCTCTCCCAGGTCTCCCAGCAGGGGAGACAGTTCCGGACGCTCTGCCGCCC
The DNA here is from genome assembly GCA_029782215.1 of Chloroflexota bacterium. Taxonomy (GTDB): domain Bacteria; phylum Chloroflexota; class Anaerolineae; order J102; family J102; genus SSF26. The sequence goes on along the minus strand of JAKOVD010000065.1, from coordinate 10,231 downwards.
AGGTCAGGGCGGCATCCACAGCTTCGGCGCGCCGCAGCGCCGTTTGCCCTTCATCCAGAACGGCAAAGCGCGGGTCCAGGTTGGCTTCGGCCGGGTGGCTGCGCAGCAGGTCGCCGCAGAAGCTGTGGATGGTGCCGATGCGGGCGCCATCCAGCCCGGCGATGATCTCTTCCCAATGCGGCCGCTCCGGATCGTCGGGCGGCAGCGCACTCAGGTAGTCGAGCACGGTCTGCCGGATGCGGTTGCGCATCTCGCGGGCAGCTTTGCGCGTAAAGGTGATGGCCACCAGCGAACGCAGCGGCGATGGACGCTCCAACAGGGAGAGGTAGCGCCCCACCAGGGTGCGTGTCTTGCCCGTGCCGGCGCCGGCAGTGACCAGGACGTCGCCGCCCGCGGCGTGGATGGCCTTTGCCTGTTCAGGGCTGGGCGGCTGCAAGTCGAGAATGCCGGGTGAGGGCGAATCGGGATGCGGCACGATGCTATTGGGCGCGATAGCGCCAGCAGAAGGCCAGGGCCGGGCAGAAGTCCGGGCAGCCGTTGTCGGGGGGCTCAGGCGCGAACTGACCGCTGCGCACCCCGTTCACCGCGTACCAGGCATGGCCGACAGCCACAGAAGCGGCCGCCTCAGCGTCAGGCCGAAGCCGAAGCGTTCCCGCCTTGGCGTCGGGCAGCGACCAGTAGAATCCGTCGATAACCCGTCCGCGCCCGATGCACTGTTCCACCGCCAACGCGTAGAGGGGAACCTGGATCGTCTCGCCTCGCTCCAGTGAGCGCTCGCCGTAGCGGGAAGCGCTTCCGGACTTGTAGTCGATGACGCGGGCTTCGTTTTGGCCGTTGGTGTCGACCCGGTCGATCATGCCGCGCAGCCGGAACCCATCTGCTCCGTCGACAGGGATGTCCAGCGCGGGAGAAGCGCCGTACCCGAAGGAAGCTTCATAGTCTCGGGGCCTCCATTGGGGATCCTCGCCAGCCAGAGCGATGATCGTTCGCTTGACGGTGTCCAGCAGGGTGGCGCAGGTCTGTTCCCACCATGCTGTGGGACGGAAGCCGAGGCGCTTGGGTGCGCCATCGAAAAGCGGCCCTGCAATCTCATCCAGTTTCGCCAGTACTTCGGAGGGATTGTCGGGGTTTGTTGTGTCGTGATACGCGTCCCTGACCATCTCGTGCAAGAGCAGGCCGCGCTGGCTACTGTCCATCCCCAGCGCCGGTTCGGGCCGGGGCTGCACGCCCAGCACCGCCGACACGAAGAACCTGAAGGGACAGTTCAGGTAGGTTTCCAGGCGGCTGGCAGACCACAGGTGCTGCCGTCCAAAGCGCCGGGCGAGGACGGGGGCGATATGGGTCAGGTCGCCATTGTGCGGGGTGCTGGACCGGCGGTAGCGGCCGCCAAAGACCCGTGTGCTCCGCTCGAACTCCTGCAGGCGCTGCGGGGCGCGATCCTCCAACCACTGCCGCAGGCGCTCATCGCTGCTGCGGGCCAACGCCGCCATCACTTCTGGCCAGGATGCCCCAGGCTGTGAGGCCTCCTGGCCCTGTTCGTCCGGCGTCCTGGCAGGGAAGATCAGCAGACGCTGGATTTCCTGCCAGTAGGGCGATTCGGGCCACGCCGCACCTCCTGTGGCCAGGCGGGGGCGGGTAAAAAGAAGCCGCTCGCGGCTGCGTGTGACGGTCTCGTAGAAGAAGGAGGCTTCGGCGCTCTCCAGTGAGTCATTGAGGGGCAGACCGTAGGCCTGGCGCAGCTTCTGCCGATCAGCATCCTGCAGGAACGCGTCCTCGCGCCTGGTGGCCGGGAAGACGCCTTCGGCCAGACCTAGCACCGCCACGGCCCGCAGCGGCAGCCCGCGGGCCTGAGTGACATCGGCTGCGAGCACTGTCTCGGCGCCTTCGGGCGGGGCCGGCGCGTAGGTGGCTGCCTCCACGGCGCCCATCAGGTCGGCGAGGAAACCCTGGAAGTCCTCCGGCGGCAGCGCCAGCGCTTCCTCCGCCCATACCAGGCCGCGCAGCACGTCCTTCAGCGCCTGGAGCGCGGCGATGTCACGGCGCACCAGCGCCGGGTCGGCCTGGGCCTCCCGGATGCGCGCCACCATGTCGAGTGAGCCCGGCTTTGGCGGGTCGGCGTCTTCCGCGCTGCGTGGGACGTCAGAATCCTGGCCGATGATCTCTTCGACCCAGCGCACAAAGCGGCGCACCGGCAGCAAACCCTGGGGCGGAGTGAGGCGTTCGACGAACCACTCCAGCTTGCTGAGCAGGCCGGCGGCTGCCGCCGGTGTGATGGGTTGGGGCTGCGGCCTGTCGCCCTCAGCTTCCACCCCAGCCGCCGCCGGCGCCTCCGCCAGGAGAGTGAGGGTCTCCTGCCATTGCGGCCATCCCTTCACCACGCGTCCCATCCGTCCGGCCAGGTCCAGGGCGTCGGCGTCGGCGGGATGGATACCAGGCGAACCGGAATCCCCGCCCGCGTCCGCCGGCCAGGCGAAATAGGGCGACCGCCAGGCGTCGAGGAGGGGATGGAAAGCCAGGGCCTCGGCGTCGCGCGGGTGCGGGACCACCAATTTGAGCAGACCGAGCAGATCGCTGATGGCCGGGTTCTCAGCCAGGGGCAGCCCCCCCCAAATGCGCACCGGCATTTCGTACTCAGCGGCGACCGAGGCAATCAGATGGCGATATGGGGAAAGGTCGCGGGTGAGCAGCGCCACTTCCGAGGGTTTCATGCCGTCGACAAGGAGCCGCGCTTTGAGCCAGCGCAGCGCTGCCCGCACCTCCGCCTCCTCTTCGGTGGCTGCCACCAGGACCACGCTTTCCCCGGCCTCAAGAGCAGACGCCCTGGCGTCGAAGCAGTGGCGCTCCAGGTGCGCCAGCGCCGCAGGCGCCGGTTCAGGTAGGGTGGGAAGCGGCTGGCCTTCGATGCCGAAAGCCTTTTCCAGGCGCCGCCGGGTTTCGGCAAAGCGGCGCAGCACGATCGGGCTGCGCACGCCTTCCAGGTCGCCCGTGAGCGTGATGCCCAGGTCGTCGACCCTGGTGGCCAACAGCCTCAGCAGCTCGACCTGCGCCGGGGCGAACTGGTCGAACCCATCCACCCACACACACGACCACTGTCTTGCCACGCCGGGAGACGCTGCCAACGCCCGCAGCGCCCAATTCACTACGCCCTTGTCATCAGTCCATCCTTTCGCAGCCATGCGCGCTTCGTAGCCGGTGTAGATCTGCGCCATTTCGGTGAGCCGCGGCGGCGCCTGCATGGCCTGCAGCGCCTGCACAAAGGCGGCTGCGTCGATGCCGGCCGCCTCGAGCTCCTGGCACAGCGACCGCACGGCGTCGAGGAAGCCGGGCGTGGTCCGCAGGGCCTGATAGTAGTCAAGAGGCGCTTCGTCGATCACGGACCGCAGCAGGCGGACCTGGACGGGATCGGGTACGGGCGTGATCGCCGCGCCCGCCTCATCAAGCAGCGCCTGTGCCACCTCATTCATGGTCAGGACACTGACCCCCAAGGCCCCACGCCTGGCCAGGCGGCGGCTGCAGGCGTGCGCCTGCAGGGCCGTCGGAACGACGATGCGGGGCGTCTCCTGCAGTTGTTGCGTGCGTTCTTGCGCGCACCGGACGATGAACTCGGTCTTGCCAGAGGCGGCGGGCGCAATCCAGAGCGTTACCACGTCAGTACGTTAACACTTTAGCACGTTGACACGTTCGTGTGCTGACGAGAGACTCGCTGCCTTGCGACGTTCCAACGTTCAAACGTTCACCTGGTACAGGGGGCCGAACTTGCGCCGCAGGTAGTCTGTCAGGGGACGATGGCTCGTGGGTTGGCCTGTGACGCGTTCCACGATTTCGCGGCTGCGGTAGCGTTTGCCATGCTGGTAGATATTCGTTCGCAGCCAGTTAAGCAGGGCTGAGTAATCGCCCGCGGCAAACTGCTCTTCAAGGTTGGGCAGGGCCTGCAGCGCCGCCTCGTAGAACTGGGCGGCATAGAGCGTTCCCAAAGCGTAGGTTGGGAAATAGCCGAATCCGCCAAAGGACCAGTGCACATCCTGCAGGCAGCCCAGGCTGTCATCCGGCACCTTGAGCCCCAGGTATTTCGTGAAGAGCTCGTTCCAGGCGGCTGGGATGTCGTCCACGGCCAGATCGCCGCTGATGATGGCCTGTTCGATCTCGAACCTCAACATGATGTGCAGGTTATAGGTGACTTCATCCGCTTCCACCCTGATAAAAGAGGGCTTGACGGTGTTGGCGGCAAAGTAGAAATCGTCCAGGGAAACGTCGCCGAGCGACGCCGGATAGGTTTGTTGGGCCCGGGGGAAGAAGTGCCGCCAGAATGGCAGGCCGCGGCCGAGGAAGTTCTCCCAGAGTCGGGATTGCGACTCATGAATGCCCATGCCTACGGCCTCGCCCAAGGGCGTGCCAAAGGCGGCGGCAGGCAGCCCTTGTTCATACAGGCCGTGTCCCGCCTCGTGCAGAATGCCGAAGAAGCCCTCGTTGAAGAAGTTCTGAGTGTACCGTGTCGTGATGCGGACGTCGCCTGGGCCGATGCCGATGCAAAAGGGATGGACGACGGTGTCGAGTCGCCCACCTAGCAGGTTATAGCCCAGGGCGGCGGCGGCCGCCTCGCCAAAGAGCTTCTGCCTGTCGATGGGGAAGTCGCGGTTCAGAATGTCGGTCCGCGGCTGACGGGGTGAGGCGACGATCGCCTGGACCAGGGGCAGCAGCTCGTCCCGCAGCGCTTCGAAGACACGCTTGACGTTTGCCGTTGTCTCACCCGGTTCATACTCATCCAGCAGCGCATCGTAGGGCGTTTCGGTATACCCAATATAGTCTGTTGTCTGGCGGGACAGGTTGATGATCTTGGCGAGATGCGGCTTGAAGATCTGGAAATCGGACTTGCGTCGCGCCTCCGTCCAGGCAGTCTGGCCCAGCACCGCTGCCCGGCTCATCTCCTCGACGAGCGATGTCGGTATCTTGGTGGATCGATCGTAGCTGTGGCGCCATTCGCGCAGGTTGGCGCGCTCGTCGCCGTAGGGATCGGCGCCCCAGTCTCCCGCCTCGGCTGTGCTCAGCAGCTCGCCCACCCGTGGATCGGTCAGCAGGCGATGGCCCTGGCCGCTCAGATAGGCATTCTGCTCGGCGCGGATGGCCGCGCCCTGAGCAGGCATATAGGTCTCGCGATCCCAGCTCAACAGACCGCCAATGCTGTTGACGAGGGTGATCTCCCTGGAGATGGCACACAGATCCTGATAGGCTTGTTGGGGTGTTGTCATGACGAACAAAAGGTAGTGGGAATGAGGATGAGCGATGAGAGAAAACAACACCCCCGCGCTCGGCGCGGGGGTGTCTTATACTTCGACCCCGAGGGACTCAGGCGCCGCCCAGGTAGGCCTCTTTGACCTGGGGATTGGCTTGCAGTTCGCTGGCTGGTCCGGCGAGCACAATGCGACCGGTCTCCAACACGTAGCCGCGATTGGCGACCTGCAGGGCCATGAGCGCATTCTGCTCGACCAGGAGGACGGCGATGCCGCGGTCACGGTTGAGCTCGACGATGGTGTCGAAGATAGCTTCGACGAGCACGGGGGCCAGACCCATCGATGGCTCATCCATTAGCAGGATCTTGGGGTCAGCCATCAGGCCGCGACCCATGGCCAGCATTTGCTGTTCGCCGCCACTGAGGGTGCCGGCGAGCTGGGAACGGCGTTCCTTCAGGCGCGGAAACAGGTTGAAGATGTAGTCCAGGTCGCGACCCATTCCGGACTTGTCTTTGCGGGCGAAACTGCCCATTTCCAGGTTTTCCAGGACGCTCATGCGGGAAAAGACACGGCGGCCTTCCGGAACATGGATGACTCCTTGCTCGACGACCTGGTTGGCGCGCAGACGGTGCAGCTCCTGCCCGTTCAACCGGACGGCGCTGCCAGCAGGCGCTCTCAGCGTGCCGCTTATGGTCCGCAAGGTGGTGGTCTTGCCGGCGCCGTTGCCGCCGATCAGGGTGACGATCTCGCCCTTATCCACGGTCAGACTGATGCCCTTCAGAGCGTGGATGTGACCGTAATAGACGTGCAGGTTATCAATCTCAAGCAGGGCCATGGGTCTATGCCTCCTTCACCGCCGTAATCGGGACGTGCCCTCCGCTTGCCGCCGCACCCCGGCCCAGGTAGGCCTCGATCACGATCGGGTTGTTCTGGATGGCATGGGCATCGCCTTCGGCGATCTTTTCACCGAAGTCAAGCACTGTGATCAGGTCAGAGATGTTCATGACAACCCTCATGTGGTGCTCGATCAAGAGGATGGTCAGCCCCAGCTCATCACGTAACTTGCGGATGAGGTTGGTGGTGTCTTCGGTCTCCTTCGGATTCATGCCGGCGGTGGGCTCATCCAACAAAAGGAGCTTGGGGCGAATCGCCAGGGCACGGGCGATCTCCAGACGGCGCTGATCGCCGTAGGACAGGTTGCGGGCGATCAGGTTCTCTTTGCCTTTCATGCCCACAAACGCCAACAGCCGCGCTGCTTCCACCTCTGACTCCTTCTCCTCGTTGCGATAGCGCCGCGTGTGCAGCAGGGCGTCAAAGATGCCGGAGTGGAGGTGGGAATGCATGCCCACGATCACGTTTTCGATGGCCGTGATGTTCGCGAAGAGTCGGATGTTCTGGTAGGTGCGACCGATGCCCATCTTGGCAATCTGGTCGGGTCGCAGGCCTCGAATCGGTTCACCCAGGAAGCGGACATCCCCTTCTTCGGGTGTGTAAAAGCCAGTGATGCAGTTAAAGAAGGTGGTCTTGCCGGCGCCGTTTGGGCCGATGACGCTGTGGATGGATCCTTCTTCGATCGTGATATCCAGGTCCCTCACAGCCACCAGGCCGCCAAAACGCTTGGTTACCTTCTTGGCAACGAGTACAGTCATCTCATCCCTCCACAGCGGCCAGGGTGGGTCCCTCGCTCGTCTCTTCGAGCGAAGGCGGTTCGTCCTCTTTCAGTTCACGGCGGCGCGTCGATTCGGGCCAGAGACCTTCGGGCCGGTACAGCATCATGACCATGAGGACCAGGCCGTAGACCAGCAGGCGGTACTCGCTAAACTCCCGCAGCAGTTCCGGCAGGCCCACCAGCACCAGGGCGCCGACGACCACGCCGGGCAGGCTGCCCATGCCGCCGACGATGATGACGGCGAGCACGTTGATGGAGATCAGGAGCTCGAAGCTCTTGGGCACCACCGAGCCCACCATTGAGGCGAAGAGGGCTCCGGCCAGGCCGCCCAGGAAGGCGCCCATGGCGAACGCCATCAGCTTGGCGCCTACGCGGTTGATGCCCATGGCCTGCGCCACATCCTCATCCTCACGGATGGCCATCCAGGATCGTCCCAGCCGCGAGTTTTTGAGCCGTGAGGCCACAAACCAGGCGAAGAGACATCCTATCAGGATGAGGAAGTACATTGTCTCGGGCGTGTTGAAGGTGAAGCCAAAGAGCGTGGGACTTGCGATCTGCGTGATACCCTGGGCGCCGCCGGTGTAGGGCTTGAGCCAGTCCGATAACAGAAGGATGCGGATGATCTCGCCGAACCCCAACGTCGCGATGGCCAGGTAGTCGCCGCGCATGCGCAGCACGGGCAGACCGAGGAGGATGCCAGCGAACAGCGCGGCGAGCATGGCGAAGGGCAGCGCCTCCCAGAAGGTCAGATGGAAGAGCCCGAGATCGGGCGAGGTGAGAATGGCCATGGTATAGGCGCCGATGGCGTAGAACCCGACATAGCCAAGGTCGAGCATACCAGCGAAGCCTACCACCAGGTTTAGCCCCAAGCCCATGATCACGTAGAGACCGACGAAATCGGCGACGTTGGCGAGGAAGACCTTCGACCACAGAGGAAAAGTGGCTAGAAAAACAACCAGCAGCCCCATCCAGATCTTGCGCTGGGTGTTGCGAACCGCTTCCTGTGCCTGGACCTTGGCAGCATCTGCCGGCTGTTTTCGCTCCTGGCGCCCCGTGACGACGATCATGATGATCGCAGTGATGGCCAATACGACGATGGTGCCTAACCAGGTGAGGCCGGTGCTCGTGTAAAGCAGATCATTCACGCTTGCAGGGAGAACAGGCCGGATGACATCTTTCATTAGGCCTACCAGCAGCGTGACCGAAACGCTGACGATGATGATGCGTTGGAGCCGGGCGGACAGGGTCGCCAGGGCACCGGCCAGGAAACCCAGGACGACGCAGGCGATCAACGGGTAGGGCAGACCGGCGGGGACGCCTTTGCCGAAGGTCAGGATGTTGACCAGCTTGGGCGAGGCAAAGACAAAGATGTTGCGCAGGCCGGGGAAGGCATTGACAATGACCACCAGGGCCACCAGCATCAGCCCGACGATCAGACCCACGACTGTGCCATCCAAGAGCGTTTCGCCCTTATTTGACGCCCTGCGGGCGGCGGCGTGTGCGGATACCATGACCAGCGCTGCCACGAGGATGAAGCTCATCGACAGGACATCGCTGATGATGTAGCGCCCAGCGAAGGTTTCCAACATGCCCACCAGGGCGACATAGATGACTGCCAGCCCGCCAAGTAAGCCAATGCGGATGGTGCTTCGAAGTTGATCGGTCATAGGACCTCCTGAATCCCAGTTGGGAGCTGGCAGCTATGCCCGCTTGGTGGCCAGTCGCTCACCCATGATGCCGGTGGGACGGAAGATGAGGATGAGCACAAGCATAGCAAAGGCGATGACGTCCTTCAACTGGTGGGCGGCGGGGATGCCCAGGCCATCCAGGAAGAGGCTTGGCCCCACCGATTCGGTGACGCCAAGGACCAGACCACCGACCAGAGCGCCGGGAATGTTGCCGATGCCACCCAGGACCGCCGCCGTGAAGGCTTTGATGCCGGGGACAAAGCCGATGAAGAAATAGACCTGTTTGTACACCAGGCCGTAGAGCACGCCTGCAAAGCCAGCCATCGCTCCGCCTACGGCGAAGGTGGTGGCAATGGTGCGGTCGACGTCGACGCCCATCAGGGCCGCAGCTTCCTGGTCCTCGGAGACGGCCCGGATGGCCCGGCCCGTCTTGGTGAACTGGATGAAGGCGTAGAGCAGGCCCATCATGATCATGGCGGCAAAAAAGACGACGATCAGGATTTTGCGAATGCCGAAGATGTCACCCTTGAAAATGGCGAAATCGGGATAGACCTTGACACTGGCGCCAAAGAGGCCGCGGGCTGTGTACTGCAGGAACAGCGAAGCCCCGATGGCCGTGATCAGAGGCACGAGCCGGGGCGCATGCCGCAGCGGTCGGTAGGCAATCCGCTCCAGGAGCACGGCAATGGTCATTGAGACGGCACCGGCAAAGACGAACATCACCAGCAGGGTGATAAGGGGCTGGCTGTCGAGAAAGCCTGTCTTGTCGAGCGCTGTGGCCAGGAAATACGTCGCCAGCGCGCCAAACATAAAAACCTCGCTGTGGGCGAAGTTGATCAGGCGCAGCACACCATAAACCATCGTATAGCCCAGCGCGATCAAGGCGTAGACCCCGCCCTGCGCCAAGCCGAAGATAACAAAGTCGATCCACTGCTGTAGTGTATAGCGCCCCTCCCGCAAAGTAGCGATCGACCCGTAGATGATAAGGGCCAAGAGAACAAAACCGATCGCTCTGACGATGACTTGAGACCAATCGCGTTGCCGCCCGAGAACGTTCTTCATAGGGACTCGCCTTCTCCTTTTCGACATCGCTGGCGTCTCTTTCGTGCCGCAAAGAGGGCGCCGGTGAGACAACAAGCCGTACCACCCAACAAAACAAACAGGGCGGGCGGGTTAGAACCGCCCGCCCTGTTTGGCGTGGGAGCTACGTGAGGGGCTTAGGGCCAGATCTTTTTGACGACGCCATCGGGCCACTGTGTGGTATCGGTGCCGATGACCTCGTAGACCGCGATCTTGGGATCGGCGCAGTCGCCGTTGGGATCACAGGTGAGGTTGCCGGTGAGGCCCTTGAAGTCCTTGGTGGCGGCCACAGCATCGCGCAGAGCCTGGCGCGGAATGTACATGGTGCCGTCAAGACCGACAACAGCCACCTTCTTGATTGCGTTCATCAGGATGTTGGCGGCGTCATACGCATGGGCGTGGAAGATGCTGATGGGGGCTTCGCCGTACTTGGCCTTATGCTCTTCCAGGAAGTTCTGGTATCCACCGGCAAAGGCGCTGACGTCAGGGCTGCTGAGGTACATGCCCACGACGCCTTCGCCAGCGGCCTTGATGAAGTCGGGCGAGAAGACGCCGTCAGCCGCCAT
>JAKOVD010000063.1 GCA_029782215.1 Chloroflexota bacterium | reverse complement strand
GAAGATGGGGTAGTAGATCAACTCAGGGGAGAGGGAGGCGATGCGGGTGAGGACCGGGCTCATGTCGGTGTCGCCGACGTTGACCGCTTCCTGGGCCACGATCTCACCGCCAAGCGCCTTGAAGTTCTCGGCGAAGACGTTGGCCAACTGTTCGGCGTAGAGGCTGCCGTCATGGATGGTGGCGGCCTTCTTGATGCCCTGCTTGATGGCGAACTCAGCTGCAGCGCGGCCCTGCACCTTGTCGTTGTGGGCGGTGCGGAAGTAGCCGGGAGCGCGCTTGTCAGGGAGGGTGAGGTCGGGGGCGGTGTTGGACGGGGAGATAATGACCATCCCGGCCTTGCTGACGACGGGGGCCAGCACGCGCGCCTCGCTGGAGCAGGAGGTGCCGATGATGCCGACGATGGCGGTGTTGGAGGCCAGCTTGCTGGCGGCGGCCTGCCCGCCTTCGGGGCTGCAGCCGGTGTCCTCACCGACCAACTGGAGCTTGTGACCGAAAAGTTCGCCCTTGGCGTCGTCGATGGCGATCTCGACGCCGCGCTTGGAGTCGGTGCCCAACGAGGCGTTGGCGCCAGTAGTTACCAACCCGTACGCCAGGACGACGGGGTCATTCGGCTTGATGGCGACGACGCCCAAGGCATCCTGAGGAGCAGCATCGACTTTCTTGGGCTCGGTCGGCACCTCAGAGGCGACGGCGGCGCCGCTGCTGCCAGCAGCGGCCGCGGGCCAGATCTTCTTGACGACGCCATCGGGCCACTGCGTGACATCGGTGCCGATGACCTCGTAGACCGCGATCTTGGGATCAGCGCAGTCGCCGTTGGCATCGCAGGTCAGGTTGCCGGTGAGGCCCTTGAAGTCCTTGGTGGCGGCCACGGCATCGCGCAGCGCCTGCTGCGGGATGTGGAGGGTGCCATCGGCGTCCTTCACGGCCACCTTCTGAATGGCGGCCATCAGGATGTTGGCGGCGTCATACGCATGGGCGTGGAAGATGCTGATGGGGGCTTCGCCGTACTTGGCCTTATGCTCTTCCAGGAAGTTCTGGTATCCACCGGCAAAGGCGCTGACGTCAGGGCTGCTGAGGTACATGCCCACGACGCCTTCGCCAGCGGCCTTGATGAAGTCGGGCGAGAAGACGCCGTCAGCCGCCAT